>NZ_JBIBKW010000019.1:0-216058 GCF_042959465.1 Streptomyces sp. NPDC007901
AAACGCCCGGTTACATTCCGAACCCGGAAGCTAAGCCTTACAGCGCCGATGGTACTGCAGGGGGGACCCTGTGGGAGAGTAGGACACCGCCGAACTCCTTTTAGAGCTCTGGCTCTTGGGCAACAAGCCCAAGAGCCAGAGCTTTTTTGCGTTGAGGTAGGGTCAGGGAGCAAAGTTGGCTCGTTTCCCACCACAGGAGGCCCCCGGGTGGAGGTCCAGGAGACGCGTGTCCAGACGGACCGGGTCCTCACCATCCCGAACATCCTCAGCATGGCGCGCCTGGTCGGCGTACCCGTCTTCCTGTGGTTGATCCTCAGGCCCGAGTTCGGCGGGCCGAAGAGCGACGGCTGGGCCCTGCTGGTGCTCCTCTTCAGCGGCGTCAGTGACTACCTGGACGGCAAGCTCGCCCGGCGCTGGAACCAGATCAGCAGCCTGGGCCGGATCCTCGACCCCGCCGCGGACCGGCTCTATGTGCTGTCGACGCTGGTCGGACTCACCTGGCGGGAGATTCTGCCGCTCTGGTTGACGGCAGCGCTCCTGCTGCGCGAACTGATGCTGTTGGTGATGGTGGGGATCCTCCGCCGGCACGGCTATCCGCCGCCGCAGGTGAACTTCCTTGGCAAGGCCGCCACGTTCAATCTGATGTACGCGTTCCCGCTCCTGCTGCTGAGTGACGGAAGCGGCTGGATCTCGTCACTCGCTGCTATTTTCGGATGGGCGTTCGCCGGATGGGGTACAACGCTGTATTGGTGGGCAGGAGTGCTCTACGTGGTGCAGGTCCGTCGCCTGGTTCGCGCGGACGCCACAGCCGATTGAGCTCGGCGATTGTCCGGACGTAGTGGCCCTCGATTGCTCTCGATGGCCCGCGGCGGAAAAGTGCGGGACAATCTGGACGGGTGAAGTCGGCTAGACCGTCGTCTCTTAGAGGAGGACGCTTCCGACATGAAGGCCGTCGTGATGGCCGGTGGTGAAGGCACACGCCTTCGCCCCATGACCTCAAGCATGCCCAAGCCGCTCCTTCCGGTGGTGAACCGCCCGATCATGGAGCACGTGCTACGGCTGCTCAAAAGGCATGGGCTCACCGAGACCGTTGTCACCGTTCAGTTCCTGGCATCACTGGTCAAGAACTACTTCGGGGACGGCGAGGAGCTCGGCATGGAGCTCACCTATGCCAACGAGGAGAAGCCACTCGGTACTGCCGGAAGCGTCAAGAACGCCGAAGAGGCGTTGAAGGACGATGCTTTCCTCGTCATCTCCGGCGATGCGCTGACCGACTTCGACCTCACCGAACTGATCAACTTCCACAAGGCGAAGGGCGCGCTCGTCACGGTCTGCCTGACGCGTGTGCCCAATCCCCTGGAATTCGGCATCACCATCGTCGACGAAGAGGGGAAGGTCGAGCGGTTCCTCGAGAAGCCGACCTGGGGGCAGGTCTTCTCCGACACGGTGAACACGGGCATCTATGTCATGGAGCCCGAGGTGTTCGACTATGTCGAGGCCGATGTTCCGGTCGACTGGTCCGGCGACGTCTTCCCGCAATTGATGAAGGAAGGCAAGCCGGTCTACGGCTATGTCGCCGAAGGCTACTGGGAGGACGTCGGTACCCACGAGTCGTATGTGAAGGCACAGGCCGATGTCCTGGAGGGCAAGGTCGACGTCGACATCGACGGCTTCGAGATATCCCCGGGCGTGTGGGTGGCCGAGGGCGCCGAGGTGCATGCGGACGCCGTGCTGCGCGGGCCGTTGTACATCGGCGACTACGCGAAGGTCGAGGCCGGCGCGGAAATCCGCGAGCACACCGTCGTCGGGTCCAATGTCGTCGTGAAGAGCGGCGCCTTCCTGCACCGGGCCGTCGTCCACGACAACGTGTACGTCGGGCAGCACAGCAACCTGCGGGGCTGTGTCGTCGGGAAGAACACCGACATCATGCGGGCCGCCCGGATCGAGGACGGCGCCGTCATCGGTGACGAGTGCCTGATCGGTGAAGAATCGATCGTTCAGGGCAATGTCCGGGTCTATCCCTTCAAGACCATCGAGGCCGGCGCGTTCGTCAACACGTCGGTGATCTGGGAGTCCCGCGGGCAGGCGCATCTGTTCGGTGCCCGGGGTGTGTCCGGGATCCTGAACGTCGAGATCACGCCGGAGCTGGCGGTGCGGCTGGCCGGTGCGTACGCGACCACGCTGAAGAAGGGCTCGACCGTCACGACGGCCCGTGACCACTCCCGTGGTGCCCGTGCGCTCAAGCGGGCGGTCATCTCCGCGCTCCAGGCCAGCGCGATCGACGTACGCGACCTGGAGAACGTGCCGTTGCCCGTGGCCCGGCAGCAGACCGCTCGGGGCAGCGCCGGCGGCATCATGATCCGGACCTCGCCGGGGGTGCCGGACTCCGTCGACATCATGTTCTTCGACGGGCAGGGCGCGGACCTCTCGCAGGCCAGCCAGCGCAAGCTGGACCGGATCTTCGCGCGGCAGGAGTACCGGCGCGCGTTCCCCGGCGAGATCGGCGACCTGTACTTCCCGGCCAGCGTCTTCGACTCCTACACCGGGTCGCTGCTGCGGAACGTCGACACGACCGGGATCGCCGATTCGGGCCTCAAGGTCGTCGTGGACGCCTCCAACGGCAGTGCCGGGCTCGTCCTGCCCAGCCTGCTGGGCAAGCTCGGGGTGGACTCGCTGACCGTCAACCCCGGTCTGAACGAGGCGAGGCCCACGGAGACGGCCGATCAGCGGCGATCCGGTCTGGTGCGCCTCGGCGAGATCGTGGCGTCCTCCCGGGCCGCCTTCGGCGTGCGGTTCGACCCGGTCGGCGAGCGGCTCTCGCTCGTCGACGAGAAGGGCCGCATCATCGAGGACGACCGGGCGCTGCTGGTGATGCTCGACCTGGTCGCCGCCGAGCGGCGCAGCGGCCGTGTGGCGCTTCCGGTCACCACGACCCGGATCGCCGAGCAGGTGGCCGCGTACCACGGCACCCAGGTGGAGTGGACGACCACCTCGCCCGACGACCTCACCCGCGTCGGGCGTGAGGAGGGCAGCATCTTCGGCGGTGACGGAAAGGGCGGTTTCATCGTCCCCGAGTTCAGCAGTGTGTACGACGGTACGGCGGCCTTCGTACGGCTCATCGGTCTGGTGGCGCGGACGCAGCTCACGCTCAGCCAGATCGACGCGAGGATCCCGCGGGCGCATGTCCTCAAGAAGGACCTGGCGACTCCCTGGGCTGTCAAGGGCCTGGTCATGAGGCGTGTCGTCGAGGCGGCCGGTGAGCGCTTCGTCGACACGACCGACGGAGTGAGGGTCGTGGAGACCGATGGGCGCTGGGTGATGGTGCTGCCCGACCCGGCGGAGGCGGTCACCCATCTGTGGGCGGAAGGGCCCGACGACGCCTCCGCGCAGGCGCTGTTGGACGAATGGTCGGCGATCGTGGACAGCGCCGGACGGTAAAACCGCTGCACGCGTGCGTGCCGGACAAGTGTCCCCCAGGGGGCCGGTCCGGCACGCCGGTGGGGCCATTCGGAGGTACCGGTCGCAACGTGCGACGATGTGCGGCATGCCGCAGCAACCCCCCGTTCGGAGCAGCGCCTCCCGGCCGTCGCGCCCGGACGCCTCCATGTCGTTGATCACCAACGTCATGGACCACAGCCTGGACGACGGGTACGCCGAGGCGGCCGCGCGCAAGCGGGCGCGGGGCGAGGACAGCGGCATGCCGAAGACCCTCCGGGCCAGGCTGGGCCTCGCCGGCGGTCTGGTGCTGGCGGCGCTCGTGGTGACCGTGGGAGCGGCGCAGGCGCGGGTCACGGCACCCGTCGTGGCCAAGGAGCGCCAGGAGCTCATCGACCGCATCGACCGCGAGACGGCGAGCGCCGACAAGCTGGAGACCAGCGTCGACAAGCTGCGTGACGACGTCAGCGCCCGCCAGCGCGCGGCACTGAAGGAGAGCGGCGGCAGCGGCCAGGCGGATCTGATGGGCATCCTGTCCGGCGCCACCGCGGTGCACGGCCCCGGGGTGAAGCTGGTCGTGAACGACGCCAAGGAGGCGTCCTCCGGCGGTGGCGGCACCAACCCTCGCGAGACCTCCGGTTTCTCCGACACGGGAAGGGTCCGTGACCACGACATGCAGCGCGTCGTGAACGGGCTGTGGGCCTCGGGCGCCGAGGCGATCTCCATCAACGGGCAGCGGCTGACGGCCCTGTCCGCGATCAGGGCCGCGGGAGACGCGATACTGGTCGACAACAGACCGCTGGTACCGCCGTACACGGTGCTGGCGGTGGGGGACGGGGAGAGGCTCGGCTCCAGGTTCCAGGACAGCCCGGACGGGCTCTACCTGCACGCTCTGGAGCAGAACTTCGACATCAGGGCGACGATCTCCACGGAGAGCGACGTCCGGCTGCCCGCCGCACCGAGTGTGATCGTACGTACGGCAGAGCCGTACACGGAGAAGACTGAGAAGGGCACATCGTGATCGCCGTACTTGGCCTCGTCGTGGGCGTCGTGGCCGGACTGTTGGTCCGTCCTGAGGTTCCGGCGGTCGTCGAGCCGTATCTGCCGATCGCCGTCGTCGCGGCGCTCGACGCCGTCTTCGGCGGGTTGCGGGCCATGCTCGACGGGATCTTCGACGACAAGGTATTCGTGGTGTCGTTCCTGTCGAACGTGGTGGTGGCCGCGCTGATCGTCTTCCTGGGCGACAAGTTGGGTGTGGGCTCGCAGCTGTCCACGGGGGTCGTCGTGGTCCTCGGTATCCGTATCTTCTCCAACGCCGCGGCGATCCGGCGACACGTCTTCCGGGCGTGAGCGGCATGAGCGAGCACGACGAGCGGCCGGAGAACGGGCTGCGCAGAGAACTTCCCGCCGAGGTGGCACCCGCGGCGCCGAACCCCGATGCCGCCGCCGAGGCGAAGCCGGACGCCGGGCTCACCGGCCGGCGCCGGCTGGTCCAGGGGCTGTGGCCGCCGCGGGTCAGCCGCGCGCAACTGATCGTCGCCGTGCTGCTGTTCGGGCTCGGATTCGGGCTCGCCGTGCAGGTGGCGTCGAACAGTGACAGCGACAGCGCGCTGCGCGGGGCCCGTCAGGAGGATCTTGTCCGCATTCTCGATGAACTGGATTCCCGTACTCAGCGTCTTGAGGACGAGAAGACAGGACTCGAGAAGCAGCGCCAGGAGTTGCAGAGCAGCTCCGACCAGGCGGCGGAGGCACGGAAGCAGACGGCCGAGAAGGAGAGGCAACTCGGCATTCTGGCGGGCACCGTCGCGGCGCAGGGTCCTGGCATCACGATGACGGTCGACGACCCGAAGGGCACGGTGCAGGCGGACATGCTGCTCGACGCGATCCAGGAACTGCGCGCGGCCGGCGCGGAGGCGATCCAGGTCAACGGGGTGCGAGTGATCGCCGGCACCTACCTCACCGACTCCGGGAAGAGTGTGAGCGTCGACGGGAACAAGATCACCCAACCGTTCGTTTTCAAGGTGATCGGCAAGCCGCAGGATCTCGAACCGGCTCTCAACATCCCCGGAGGCGTGGTGCAGACCCTCGAGAAGGAACAGGCGACTGTGAGCGTCGAGCGGTCGGCCAAGATCGTCGTGGATGCCTTGCGACCGGCGAAGCAGCCTGACTACGCTCGGTCGTCCTCACAGTGAACCGGCGGTGCATGGGGGACATCGGGCGGGGGCATGAGGATGCGGGGGGTCGGCGCACCGGGGAGCCGGTGCGTGGTGGAAACTGTCTGGTGGATACGGACGTTGTGTGGTTGTCCGGGTCGGCCGGTTTATTCAGTCAGGGTTCGTCCTGCCCCACGGGCGGGTCTGTTTCGGTCAAGGGGAATCGCCCGTGAAGTTGTTTGCGAAGTTGTTCGGCAAGAGCGCGCGAGAGGGTAGCGACAACGCGACCGCTCGCCATCGGGCACAGCCCGACGCGGAGGGCCAGCGCCCGCTGTTCCGGGACCAGGTGGCTGGTCCGGGGGGTGACATTTCGGGAGGTCAGGGCGCGCCGTCAGTTGACCCGTCCCAGTCCGGCGGCATAGGTTTCGGGCAACCGTCAACCTCAGGTGCGGGTGGAGGGTTTGCCTCCGACCCGTACGCGTCCAACGCCCCGGCGGGGCAGCCGCGGCAGGAGGATCCGTCCATGTCGGCCCTGGTTTGTACGAGGTGCGGTAACCGCAACGCGGAGAACGCCCGCTTCTGTTCCAACTGCGGTGCCCCGCTGCGCGCGGGTGCCGTCCCCGAGCGGGCGTCGGAGACGACGTCCACGATCTCGATTTCCGGCCTGGAGGCCTACGACGCCGAGGTCACCGGGCAGACCCAGATGCCGTCGCTCTCGCCCGAGGCGCAGGCCGCGGTCGACGCGCTGCCGCTGGGCTCTGCGCTGCTGGTCGTGCGCCGCGGTCCCAACTCGGGCAGCCGCTTCCTGCTGGACAGCGACCTGACCACGGCCGGCCGCCACCCGCAGAGCGACATCTTCCTGGACGACGTGACGGTCTCTCGTCGCCACGTGGAGTTCCGCCGCCAGCCGGACGGCTCGTTCACGGTGGCCGACGTGGGCAGCCTCAACGGCACGTACGTCAACCGGGAGCGCATCGACCAGGTCGCTCTGTCGAACGGCGACGAGGTCCAGATCGGTAAGTACCGGCTGGTCTTCTACGCGAGCCGGCAGGGCATCTGACCCTCCGGACCTCGTCCGGGGGATCCCAGGGAAGAAGGCCCATGCTGCACACGCCGAGCGGCGGTACCGGTCACGGCACCGCCGCCACGGAAACCGGGCTGATGAGTATCGGCACGGTGCTGAACGTGCTGCGCGACGAGTTCCCCGAAGTCACCATCTCCAAGATCCGCTTCCTGGAGTCGGAGGGGCTGATCGAGCCGCGCCGGACCCCTTCCGGGTACCGGAAGTTCAGCGCCAAGGACGTGGAACGCCTCGGACACGTCCTGCGGATGCAGCGGGACCACTATCTGCCGCTCAAGGTCATCCGGGAGCACCTGGACGCCATGGAGCGCGGTGAGGCCGCCCCGCTGCCCGTCGTGGGGCGGCAGCGGGACGGCGAGGCCGTGCCGATGGTTCCCGAGGTGCCGACGGTGGCGCGGATCGGGCGGGACGAGCTGCTCGCTGCCGCGGAGATCTCCGAGAGCTGTCTGGAGGAGTGGGAGTCGTACGGGCTGATCGCTCCCCTGGAGGACGGCGTGTACGACGCCGAGACGGTCACCGTGGCCGTGCTCGTCGCGGAGCTGGGCCGGTTCGGGATCGAACCGCGCCATCTGCGGGTGATGAAGGCCGCCGCCGACCGCGAGGCCGGGCTGGTGGACCAGGTGGTGGCGCCGCTCAAACGCCACCGCAACCCGCAGACCAGGGCCCATGCCGAGGCCCGCACGAAGGAGCTGGCGGCGCTCACGGTGAAGCTGCACGCCGCACTGGTGCAGACCGCACTCGGGGTGCGGCTGCCGTGAGTACCACGACAGGACCCGGGCTGAGGCCGGATCGGGCGCGCGTTCCGGGCCCGACTACCCAAACGTCCCGGGCACGGCCTAGGGTTGCTGTGTGAACGAGCTCGATGTCGTAGGTGTCCGGGTGGAAATGCCCTCCAACCAACCGATCGTGCTCCTGCGCGAAGTGGGAGGCGACCGTTACCTCCCCATCTGGATCGGGCCGGGGGAGGCGACGGCGATCGCCTTCGCCCAGCAGGGCATGGCCCCCGCGCGACCGCTGACCCACGACCTGTTCAAGGACGTGCTGGAGGCCGTCGGTCAGGAACTCACCGAAGTACGCATCACGGACCTGCGTGAGGGCGTCTTCTACGCGGAGCTGGTGTTCGCCAGCGGCGTCGAGGTGAGCGCCCGTCCGTCCGACGCGATAGCGCTGGCGCTGCGCACCGGAACGCCGATCTACGGCAGTGACACGGTGCTGGACGACGCGGGCATCGCGATCCCGGACGAGCAGGAGGACGAGGTGGAGAAGTTCCGCGAGTTCCTCGACCAGATCTCGCCCGAGGACTTCGGCACCAGCAGTCAGTGAGGCACCGGGAGCGGCCCGTTACCTACCGGAAGGTCGGTGACGGGCCGGTTCGTGACCGGTCAAAGCCGCGATTCATGGGCAATTGCCAGCGGCCATTGAGAGCGTCCTACGGCTTCCCGCCAGAGCATTCGGCTAGCCTTTCCCCGCGGTGGGGCACGGGAAACCACTCCTAGGGTGATTATCACTCGGCGTGCCGAGTGTGGCGATCGTTGACGCACCCCTGGTGACTGCCTACCGTCGAGAAGGCAGGTCAAGGACGGAGGTCGGCGTGAGAAGCAGCGGCGACGGTACGGCTGGGGGTGCCCCGGGGCACGGTCTCGGGGAGATTGGTCCGTACCCGCTTCACAGCAACACCGCCGGTCAAGCTCCGCAGCGGCCGACGGCAGTGCCGAGCGGCGGAGGGGCGGCGTCCATGGCGACCGAGGAGATCGGCTACCGCGGGCCCACGGCCTGTGCGGCGGCCGGCATCACCTACCGGCAACTCGACTACTGGGCCCGCACCGGCCTGGTCGAGCCCAGCGTGCGGCCGGCCTACGGGTCGGGTACGCAGCGTCTGTACAGCTTCCGGGACGTCGTCGTCCTGAAGATCGTCAAGCGGTTCCTGGACACCGGGGTGTCGCTCCAGAACATCCGCACCGCGGTCCAGCACCTGAGGGAACGCGGTTTCCGGGACCTGGAGCGCATGACCCTCATGAGCGACGGTGCCACGGTCTACGAGTGCACCTCCCCGGACGAGGTGCACGCGCTGCTCCAGGGCGGTCAGGGCATCTTCGGGATCGCGGTCGGCGTGGTGTGGCGGGACGTGGAGAGCGCTCTCTCCCAGCTGCACGGCGAGCGCGTCGACACCGGCGAGACGCTCGTCGGGCACAACCCCGCGGACGAGCTGGCCCGGCGGCGCAACCGGGCGGTCTGAAAGCCTGGCCCGAAGGCCCTTGGGCCCTCCGAGCCCCTTGTGATGCCCCGGCACGGGTCCGTGCCGGGGCATTGTCAGTGGCGTGGTGCAGCATCGGAGATGTGAGAAACGCGCCCACGATCCTGCATCTCGACATGGATGCCTTCTTCGCCTCGGTGGAGCAGGCGTCCAAGCCGAGCCTGCGCGGGAAGGCCGTGGTCGTGGGCGGGCTCGGACCACGCGGTGTGGTGGCCACCGCGTCGTACGAGGCCCGGGTGTTCGGGGTGCACTCCGCGATGCCCATGGCCCAGGCGCGGCGGCTGACGCCGAACGCCGCGTATCTGGTGCCCCGCTTCGCCCTCTACCGGTCGATCAGCGAGCAGGTGATGGGACTGCTGCGCGAGCTGTCGCCGCTGGTGGAGCCCTTGAGCCTGGACGAGGCGTTCGTGGACCTGGAGGCCGGTGAGGCGGCCTCGGACGCGGCGTCGGCACGCCTGGCGGGGGAGAGGCTGCGCGCGGACATACGGGCCGTCACAGGGCTCTCCGGGTCGGTCGGCCTAGCCGCCTCCAAGATGCTGGCGAAGATCGCCTCCGAGCAGGCCAAGCCGGACGGTCTGGTGCTGATCGAGCCCGGCACCGAGCGGGCCATGCTGGGGCCGATGCCGGTGCGGACCCTGCCGGGGGTGGGGCCGGCGACGGGGGACCATCTGCGGCGGGCCGGGATCACCACGGTCGAGGAACTCGCCGAGGCGGGGGAGGACGAGCTGGTACGGCTGCTGGGCAAGGCCCACGGGCACGCGCTGTACGCGATGGCGCTCGCGCACGACGAGCGGCCGGTGGTCGCGGAGCGGGAGACCAAGTCGGTGTCGGTCGAGGACACGTACGACGTCGACATCCATGACCGGGTGCGGGTGGGTCTTGAGGTGCAGCGGCTGGCCGACCGGTGCGTGCGGCGGCTGCGGGGGGCCGGGCTGTCCGGACGGACGATCGTGCTGAAGGTGCGGCGGTACGACTTCTCGACGCTGACCCGGTCCGAGACGCTCCGGGGGCCCACCGATGATCCGGCGGTGGTGCGGGAAGCGGCCGCCCGGCTGCTGGACTCGGTGGACACGACGGGGGGTGTGCGGTTGCTGGGGGTGGGGGTGTCGGGGCTGGCCGACTACACGCAGGAGGATCTGTTCGCGCAGGCGGCGGCCGGGGAGGCGGGGGAGCCGGTGATGGAGGAGGACGTCGCGGAGCCGGTCGCCGAGCACGAGGCGGCGGCCGAGCGGCGGTGGCCCGCGGGGCACGATGTGCGGCATGCCGAGTACGGGCACGGATGGGTGCAGGGGAGCGGCCTGGGGCGGGTGACGGTGCGGTTCGAGACGCCGACGTCGGTGGGGCCGGGGAGGGTGCGGACGTTTCGGGTCGACGATCCTGCGCTGGAGCCTGCGGAGGCGTTGCCGTTGGTGGCGGGAGGGGGGAGACGGGGGGTTGCGGTGGACGGGGTTGGTGCGTGACCCGGGTGGGGGGCTGGGGCGGGTGTTTCGCTTACCGGCGCTGGCAGGGTGCCCCCCATGCCCACCCGTGCCGCCCTGGGGGCACCTCCCAGGCCCTTCAGGCACTGGGGGAGGCGCGCATGCCCGCAGCCGGGTCTGCTCCTACGCGTCCGCGTCCTCCGTGCCTGCCAGTTTGCCGAAGTGGTGGTCGGGGTGGGGTGGGGGTGGGGTGGTCGTGTCGAGGCCGTAGTGGTGGTAGAGCTGGAGTTCCTGTTCGGGGGAGAGATGGCGGCCGACTCCGAAGTCGGGGGCGTCTTTGATCAGGGCGCGGTCGAAGGGGACCTGGAGGGTGCCCTCGACCAGTTCGCTGGGCTCCAGGGGCACGAAGGCGTCCCGGGAGAACAGGCCGGTGCGTATGGCCGCCCACTCCGGCACACCCGTCGCGTCGTCGAGGTACACCTCGTCGATCGTGCCGATCTTCGTGCCGTTGCGGTCGAACGCCTTGCGGCCGATCAGGTTGCGCGGATCGATGTCGGTCTGCACGGGCCCTCCACTTGGTCGCAACTCATCCGTAAGCACTACAAAAGAGCACATTCAAGGAGGCGGCCACTCGAAGGCCCCGGTGTTGCCCTCGCTGGTAGGCTGACAAGTGGCTGCTGACCCCGTGCGGGAGAGTCCTCCGGACATTCCGGGGGCGCCGAAGGAGCAACTCCTCCCCGGAATCTCTCAGGCTCACGTACCGCACGGACGAGGTCACTCTGGAAAGCAGGGCGGATGTCGACACGTTCGCTCTCACCGACGGTGAAAGCCGGGAGTCCGCAGGGCGCCCGGTGAAGCTCTCAGGTTGAGATGACAGAGGGGGAGGCCGTCGGGGTACCCGCGCCGGGGTACCCCTCGAAGGTCGCTTCAGACCAGGAGGCCTCCGCAATGACCGTCCACCGCCCTTCGCTCTCCGAACTCGAACAGGGGATTCCGTTCGAGCAGCGTCATATCGGGCCCGACCAGGAGGCGCGGGCCAAGATGCTCGCGCAGGTCGGGTACGGCTCGCTGGACGAGCTGACGGCCGCCGCCGTGCCGGACGTGATCAAGAACGCCGACCGCCTGGAGCTGCCGGGCGCCCGCACCGAGGCCGAGGTACTGGCCGAGCTGCGTTCGCTGGCCGATCACAATCAGGTGCTCGGCTCCATGATCGGACTGGGGTACCACGGCACCTTCACGCCGCCCGTCATCCTGCGCAACGTGATGGAGAACCCCGCCTGGTACACGGCCTACACGCCGTACCAGCCGGAGATCTCCCAGGGCCGCCTGGAAGCGCTGCTGAACTTCCAGACCGTGGTCGCCGACCTCACCGGGCTGCCCACCTCCGGCGCCTCGCTGCTCGACGAGGGCACGGCCGCCGCCGAGGCCATGGCCCTGTCGCTGCGCATGGGCAAGAACAAGAAGGGCGTCTTCGTCATCGACGCGGACGCCCTCCCGCAGACCATCGCCGTGATCCAGACGCGCGCGGAGCCGACCGGTGTGGAGGTCGTGGTCGCCGACCTCACCGACGGCATTCCGGCGGACCTCGCCGCGCGGGAGATCAACGGTGTGCTCGTCCAGTACCCGGGCGCCTCCGGGGCCGTACGCGACATCAAGGCGCTCGTCGAGCAGGCGCACGGGCTGGGCGCCCTGGTCACCGTCGCCGCCGACCTGCTCGCGCTGACCCTGCTGACCTCGCCGGGCGAGCTGGGCGCCGACATCGCCGTCGGCACCACCCAGCGGTTCGGTGTGCCGATGGGCTTCGGCGGGCCGCACGCCGGGTACATGGCGGTCCGCGAGAAGTTCGCCCGCAGCCTGCCCGGGCGGCTCGTGGGCGTGTCCGTGGACGCGGACGGGAACAAGGCGTACCGGCTGGCGCTGCAGACCCGTGAGCAGCACATCCGCCGGGAAAAGGCCACCAGCAACATCTGCACCGCGCAGGTCCTGCTCGCCGTGATGGCCGGCATGTACGCCGTCTACCACGGGCCCGAGGGGCTGCGGGCGATCGCGCAGCGGACCCACCGGTACGCCACGATCCTCGCCGCGGGACTGAAGGCCGGCGGGGTCGAGATCGTGCACGGCGCCTACTTCGACACCCTCACCGCGCGTGTGCCCGGCAAGGCCGCCGAGACCGTCGCCGCCGCCCGCGCGGGCGGTGTCAACCTGCGGCTCGTCGACGCCGACCACGTCTCCATGGCCTGCGACGAGACCACCACCCGCGCCCAGCTGGGTGCCGTGTGGACGGCCTTCGGAGTCGAGGGCGACGTCGAGGCGCTGGACGCGGTCGCCGAGGACACCCTGCCGGAGGCGCTGCTGCGCAGCGACGACTACCTCACCCATCCCGTCTTCCAGCAGCACCGCTCCGAGACCGCGATGCTGCGCTACCTGCGCCGGCTCGCCGACCGGGACTACGCCCTGGACCGGGGCATGATCCCGCTCGGATCCTGCACCATGAAGCTCAACGCGACCACCGAGATGGAGCCGGTCACCTGGCCCGAGTTCGGTCAGCTGCACCCCTTCGCGCCCGCCGAGCAGGCCGAGGGCTATCTGACCCTCATCCGTGAGCTGGAGGACCGGCTCGCCGAGGTCACCGGGTACGACAAGGTCTCGCTGCAGCCCAACGCCGGGTCACAGGGCGAGCTGGCCGGGCTGCTCGCCGTACGCGCGTACCACCGCGCCAACGGCGACGCGCAGCGGACCGTGTGTCTGATTCCGTCGTCCGCCCATGGCACCAACGCCGCCAGTGCGGTGATGGCGGGCATGAAGGTCGTCGTCGTGAAGACCGCCGAGGACGGCGAGATCGACGTCGAGGACCTGCGGGCGAAGATCGAGCAGCACCGGGACGAGCTGGCGGTGCTGATGATCACGTACCCGTCCACCCACGGGGTGTTCGAGGAGCACGTCGCGGACATCTGCGCTCAGGTGCACGAGGCCGGCGGCCAGGTGTACGTCGACGGCGCCAACCTCAACGCGCTGGTCGGACTGGCCAAGCCGGGGCACTTCGGCGGAGACGTCTCGCACCTCAACCTGCACAAGACCTTCTGCATCCCGCACGGCGGCGGTGGGCCGGGCGTCGGTCCGGTCGCGGTGCGCGCGCACCTGGCGCCGTACCTGCCGAACCACCCGCTGCAGCCCGCCGCCGGGCCGGAGACGGGCGTCGGGCCCATCTCGGCCGCGCCGTGGGGCTCCGCGGGGATCCTGCCGATCTCCTGGGCCTACGTCCGGCTCATGGGCGGCGAGGGGCTGAAGCGGGCCACGCAGGTGGCCGTGCTCAGCGCCAACTACGTCGCCAAGCGGCTGGAGCCGCACTTCCCCGTGCTCTACACCGGGCCCGGCGGGCTGGTCGCGCACGAGTGCATCATCGATCTGCGGCCGCTGACCAAGGCGACCGGGGTGAGCGTCGACGACGTCGCCAAGCGGCTCATCGACTACGGCTTCCACGCGCCGACGATGTCCTTCCCCGTGGCCGGCACGCTGATGATCGAGCCGACCGAGTCCGAGGACCTCGGCGAGCTGGACCGGTTCTGCGAGGCGATGATCGCCATCCGCGCGGAGATCGACAAGGTCGGGGCCGGGCAGTGGGACGCCGACGACAACCCGCTGCGGGGCGCGCCGCACACCGCGGCCGCGCTGGGCGGGGAGTGGAAGCACGCGTACACCCGTGAGGAGGCCGTCTTCCCGGGCGGGGTGTCCGCCGCCGACAAGTACTGGCCGCCGGTGCGCCGGATCGACCAGGCCTTCGGTGACCGGAACCTGGTCTGCTCCTGCCCGCCGCTGGACGCGTACGAGGACTGAGTCGCAGTACGGACGAACCGAGGAGGCCCCGCTTCGGCGGGGCCTCCCGTGCGTCTACGCCGGGTACGCGTGCGTCTGGGTCGCCTTCACCGTCGCCCAGACCGGGGCGCCCGGATGCAGGTCCAGGTCGGCGGCGGCGACCGTGGTGAGGTCGGCGGCGAGGGGGAGCTCGCCGGTCAGGTCGGCGCGGATCTGGTCGCCGTGGGTCTCCAGGCCCGCGACCTCGCAGCGCCAGAGGTTGCGGGCGCTGGCGCCGGTCGGGCGGTCCCGGAAGAGGGTGACGGCGCTCGGCGGGAACGCGACGAAGACCTCACCGGTGAGGTCTTCGGTGGTGGTGATCGCGGGGCCCGGGTCCAGCTTGACCGTGTGGCCCTCGGCCCGGCCCCGGTAGAGGTTCAGGCCGACCAGGTGGGCGATGTAGTCGGTGCGCGGGTGGCGGGCGATGTCGGCGGGGGTGCCCTCCTGGACGACCCGGCCCTCCTCGATGACGACCAGCCGGTCGGCCAGCACCATGGCGTCCAGCGGGTCGTGCGTGACCAGGACGGCCACGGCCTCGAACTCGGCCAGATGACGGCGGAGTTGGGACCGTACGTCCAGGCGGGTGCGGGCGTCGAGGGCCGCGAGGGGCTCGTCCAGGAGGAGGAGGCGAGGGCGGGTGGCCAGGGCGCGGGCCAGGGCTACGCGCTGGGCCTGGCCGCCGGAGAGGCGGCGGGGTTTGACGCCGACGTGCTCGGTGAGGCCCATGCGGTCCAGCCATATGGCCGCCTGGGCGCGGGACTCGGCCTTTGTCGCGCCGTGGCAGCGGGGGCCGAAGGCGACGTTGTCGAGGGCCGTGAGGTGGGGGAAGAGGAGGTAGTCCTGGAAGACGACGCCCACCGGGCGGGATTCGGGGGGTGTGCGGTCCAGGTCCGTGCCGTCGAGGTGGAGATGGCCGGCGGTGAGGTCGGTGAGGCCGGCCAGGGCGCGCAGGGCGGTGGTCTTGCCGGCGCCGTTGGGGCCGAGGAGGGCGACGACCTCGCCGGGGGCGGCGGTGAGGGTGATGTCGAGGCGGAAGGCGGGGCGGGTGACGACGAGGTGGGCGTGCAGGCCGGTGTGATTCGGGTGCGGGTGCGGGTGCGGGTGCGTGGGGTTGGGGTTCCCACCCGCACCGCACGTGGGGGTATCAGGGGCGGGTGGTGGCCCCTGTGGGGGCTGCGCGCCGTCGGCGGCCGCGGGTAGTGCGCGGGAAGGACGTGCGCCGTCGGGAGCTTCGGGCTCGGGGGGTGTCATCGGGGGGATGTCCAGCGGGAGGTCGTCGAGGGTGCCGTCGTCCGGCGGATCGTGCTCATGATGCCGTCATCCACCGGTCCCGCAGCCCCGCGAGGACCGCGATCGACACGGTTAGCAGGACCAGGCTGAGGGCGATGGCCGCCTCGGGGTCGTTCTGGAGGGCGAGGTAGACGGCGAGGGGCATGGTCTGGGTGCGGCCGGGGAAGTTGCCGGCGAAGGTGATGGTGGCGCCGAACTCGCCGAGGGCGCGGGCCCAGGCGAGGACCGCGCCGGCCGCGATGCCGGGGGCGATGAGGGGGAGCGTGACCCGGCGGAACGCCGTGAAGCGGGAGGCGCCCAGGGTGGTGGCCGCCTCCTCGTAGCGGGGGTCGGCGGCCCGGAGGGTGCCCTCGACGCTGATCACCAGGAAGGGCATGGCCACGAAGGACTCGGCGACCACCACACCGGCCGTGGTGAAGGGGAGGGTGATGCCGAACCAGGCGTCCAGCCACTGGCCGACCACCCCGTTGCGGCCCAGGGCGAGCAGCAGGGCCACGCCGCCGACCACCGGGGGGAGGACCAGGGGGAGGGTGACCAGGGCGCGGACGAAGCCCCGGCCGGGGAACTCCGTGCGGGCCAGCAGCCAGGCCAGGGGGACGCCCAGCACCAGGCTCACGGCCGTCGCCGCCGTCGCGCTGAACAGGGAAAGCTGGAGGGCCTGCCAGACTTCCGTGCTGGTCAGCAGGGACGGGAGGCTGCTCCAGGGGGCCCGTACCAGCAGGGCGACCAGCGGCAGCAGCAGGAACGCCAGAGCTGCCGCTCCGGGGAGGAGGAGCGGCAGCGGCACGGACGTGCGGACGCGCCGGCGCCGCGGGCCGCCCGTGAGGGTGTCGGCCGCGGCGCCGGGCGCGTCGTACTTCGTCACGGCTTGAGGAAGCCGGCGTCGGTCAGGACCTGCCGGCCCTCGGCGGACTGGACGAGGGCGACGAACGCCTTGGCCACGGCCGGGTTCGGGGCGTCCTTGAGGAGGGTGATCGGGTAGTCGTTGATGGCGTTCGCGGACTCGGGGAACTCCACGCCCGCGACCTTGCTGCCCGCGGCCTTCACGTCGGTCTTGTAGACGACGGCCGCGTCGGCCTCCTTGAGGACCACCTTGTTGAGGGCGGACTTCACGTCCTCCTCGTAGGAGACCGGGGTCAGCTTGAGCTTGCTGGCGTCCAGGGCCTTCTGGGCGGCGGCGCCGCACGGCACCGCCTTGTCGCACAGCACGACCTTCAACGAGGAGTTGGTGAGGTCCTTCAGGGAGGAGATCTTGTCGGGGTTGCCCGGCAGGGTGGCGATCTCCAGCTGGTTGCGGACGAAGGTGGCCGGGGTGGTGGCGTTGTCCTTCTTGTCCGTCACGATCGCCATGGTCTTGGGGCTCGCGGAGGCGAAGACGTCGGCCGGCGCACCGCTGGTGATCTGCGCGGCGAGGGTGTCACTGCCGCCGAAGCTGAAGTTGACCGTGGTGCCGGGGTGGGCCTTCTCGAAGTCGGCCTTCAGCGTGGTGAAGCTCTCCTTGAGGGAGGCCGCGGCGAACACGGTGATCGAGCCCGACAGCTTGGGCGACGCGGACGACGAGGTGTCCGACTTCGTCGTCGCGGACGAGTCGTCGCCGGAGGACGAGCAGGCGCTCAGGGCCAGCAGGGCCGCGACCGAGGCACCGGCCAGCTGGAGCGTCCGCCGGGTCCGGCGGACGGAACGGGTCGTCACGAGTGAACTCCTCTGAATCCATGGGGAAAAGCTGTCGCGCCCTGCTGCGACCTGTGTATCAGCCGCCAGGCGATGATACTGCCGCATTTGCCAGGCGTAAGTCTTCTGTCACATCGCATGAGCTGCATACTTATGACGTGGGCCTGGCATGTGCGTTTGTACGGTGAGGCGCGGTGGGTACCGTCATCCCGGAGGTGGCCGCACATGACGCTCGGGGAACTCGCGCTCACCGGAGATCTGGCCCGGCCGGCCCGGCTCACCGTGCCCGACCTCCTGCGCCGGCCCCAGCACCGGGTGCGGGTCAGCTTCGAGTGCGCCACCAGCGGCACCCAGCACCACGGCTTCACCGGACCGCGGCTGTACGACGTCCTCACCGACGCCGGCCCCGGCTTCGACCCCGTCCGGCGCAAGGACCGGCTGCGCTTCCTCATCGCGGTCACCGGCGCCGACGGGCACCACGCCCTGCTCTCCTGGGCCGAGATCGACCCCGATTTCGCCCATGCCCCGGTTCTGCTGGGCGTCAGCATCGACGACACCTCGCTGGACCGGGCGGCCCCGCAACTGGTCCTGCCGCAGGACCGCTGCGGGGCCCGGCACATCAGCGGCATCACGGCGATTCGGGTGGACGGGGCCTACGGCGGCTGGCATCCAGTGCCCGCCGCACCCGGTCGCGCGTCAGCGGCAGCTCCGCGCACATCATGTTCCGGGCGATCACGGACACCGTGTATCTGCGCCAGTGGGGCGAGCTGAGCCGGCGGCAGGCGCTGCCGGAGAACGCGCGGGTACGGCTGAGCCGGCTGCTGGCCCAGGAGGCGAGCCCGGCGGAGGTCCTCGCGGCGGCCTTCGCGCATCTGGACCGGATCGCCGCGTATGTGTTCACGGCGTCGGGGCGGACCGTGGCGGCCACGCCGGCCGCGGCGGGCCTGCCTTCGCGGGAGGCGGCGGCGCTGGTCGCGGACGGGCGCGGGATGACCGTGTCCGTGGCCGCCGACAGCGTCTCGCCGTACGAGCGCCGGCTGCTGTACCTGCCCGACCCCGACGGAGCGCCGGCCGGGATGCTGCACGAGGTGGCCGCCGCGCTGGGGCGCTCTCAGGAGACGGTGGTCCGGCTCCGGGCGGCCGAGCACCAGGCGGCCGACGAACTGGGCGCGCTGCTGGCCGGGCCGGGGAGGCGGCGGTCGAGGCCGCGGTGCGGGAGTGCGGGCTGCCGGGCGAGGGGCCCTACCGGGTGATCGTCGCCGACACCGGGGCGCGCCGGCCGGGGCTCGCCGAGGGGGCGCTGACGGAGGTCGCCGGGCATGCGGCGGCGACGGCGGCGGTGGGCCGGCCGCCCGACGGAACGGCCTTCGCCGCGCTGCCGGCGGGCGGCCTCGGTGACGTCTGGGCGCTGGTCGCCGGCGGTGAGCCCGGCGTCCCGCTGCACGGCGGTACCGGTACCGCGGCGGCCGGGACCGCCGGCCTGACCGGCCGCCGGCGCAGGCGCGTTACGCGCTCGCCTCCGCCCGCACCACCGCCCCGGACGCCTCCGCCCTCACCGACGCGGCCGCGCTCACCAGCCTGGAGGCGCTGCTCACCGGGGTGCCGGCCGATGTCCGCGAGGCCTACCGCCGTACCGTCCTCGGCCCGCTCCTCACCGGCGAACGGGCCGCCACCGCGGCGCTGTTGAGCACCCTGGAGACCTTCCTGGCCTGCGACGGCTCCTGGGCGCGGACCGCCGA
This sequence comes from Streptomyces sp. NPDC007901, assembly GCF_042959465.1. Classification (NCBI taxonomy): domain Bacteria; kingdom Bacillati; phylum Actinomycetota; class Actinomycetes; order Kitasatosporales; family Streptomycetaceae; genus Streptomyces; species Streptomyces sp. NPDC007901. The sequence continues at coordinate 18,894 of NZ_JBIBKW010000019.1, forward strand.
CGCGCTGCATCTGCACGTCAACACCGTGCACTACCGGATGCAGCGGGTGGCGCACTTCACCGGGTGCGACCTGTCCCGGCTGAGCGACCGGCTGGACCTGTGGGCGGCGCTGCTGTGCCGCTGAGTCACCCCGGTCGGACCTGGCGCGAAACGGTCAGACCCGGTCGATGTGCACGTTCGTGGACTTCACCCGGGCGGTGGCCTCCATGCCGACCTCCAGGCCCAGTTCCTCCACGGCCTCCCGGGTCAGCAGGGAGACCAGGCGGTGCGGGCCGGCCTGGATCTCGACCTGGGCGGCGACGTCGCCGAGCTTGATCGCGGTGACGATGCCCGGGAAGGCGTTGCGGACCGAGGTGTAGGAGGCGTCCTCCTCGCCCGAGCCCGCCTTGGCCAGTTCGACGGAGAACGCGGCGAGGTCCGTGCCGTCGATGAGCCGCCGGCCGCCCTCGTCACGGTGGGTGGCCATCCGGCCCGCGTCGGCCCAGCGGCGGGCGGTGTCCGGGCTGACGCCGAGCAGCCGTGCCGCCTGGCCGATCGTGTAGGAGGGCATGCGCTCACGATAGGGCCAGGTGGCGGGGGAGCAGGACGTGGGGCGGCGGTCAGGTGAGTCCGGACGCGTCGAGGACCGCGCGCGCGTTCGTGTCGTCGATCTCGTGGCCGAGCCGCGCCAGCACGTCGGCGCCCCGGCGCAGGGTGCCGCGCTCCACGGAGCGGCGGACGCCGGTGTCCAGCTCGTGCCAGAGCAGGGGATTGGCGTGCAGTACGCCCAGGTCGAGTTCCAGGCGGCTGCCGTGGGTGTCGCGCAGGACCAGATGCGCCGCGACGTCCCCGTACTGGCCGACGTAGACGAGCGAGTCGGTGCGGACGGTACGGCGGCGCAGCGGGCTGCGGACGGCCAGCCAGCCGGGGCCCGCCGTGACGCGGGCCGGCAGCAGCATGCTGAGAATCGCGGCCGACAGGGCGACCCAGAGCAGGGCGCGGGCCGGGGTGAGGGTGCCGGCGTCCCAGTCCACCAGGAGCGTCAGCCCGCCGAAGCCGAGGGCACAGCCGACGGCCAGACGTGCGCTGTCCCGCCAGGTGCGGTCGCCCGCCGCCCGGCCCCTGCGTCTTATGTCCTCCATGAGGCCGACGGTAGGGGCCGGTGGGCGCGCAGGACCGGCCGCTGACACGGTTCTTATGCGGACCCACCGGTTATTGACGGGATTCTTACGACGAGGACGGGCCCGCCAGCGCTCAGCCGGTGTGGACGCGTGGCCGCCGGGGGCGGTCCGGCTCCGCCTCGCGCAGCACCTCGCGGGTGACCGGGGCGACCTCGCCCTGGCCGAAGAGGAAGAAGCGCAGGAAGTTGGCGAACGGGTTGCCCTCGGTCCACTCGAAGTAGATGTGCGGGATGCAGCGGGTCTCGTCCCGGACGTGCAGCAGCAGTGCGGCCAGGGCGTTGGGGATGGAGGCCGACTCCAGGGTGAGGACGCGGTAGCGGTTGTGCAGGACCTCGCCGCGGACGGTCAGGCCCGCCTCGAACTCGGAGGGGTCGGTGAGCGTGACCTCGACGAAGACGAAGTCCTCCTGCTCGGGCATGTCGTTGTCGGCGCGGATCTGGTCGATCTTGTCGCGGTACTCGGCCTTGTCGCGGGCGTCCGGCTCGTTGGCGATGAACCGGATCTTGCGGCTGGCCATGTCGCGGACGAATCGTTCCGCCATGTCATCGAGCGTCACGCTCGTCACGCGCAGTTCGAAGGCGCGGGCCAGCCGGGAGAGGAGGGAGACCAGGATGATGCCGACGATGAAGCAGGCACCGATCTTCACACCGTCCGGGCGCTCGACGACGTTCGCGACGGTCACGTAGAGCAGGACCGCCGAGACGACCGCGAAGCCGATGGTCCACCCGCGTTGCGCGGCCCTGCGGGCGGCGATGGTCACCGCGATCGCGGCGGAGGACATCAGGACTAGCACGCCGGTGGCGTAGGCGCCGCCCTGTGCGTCGACGTTGGCGTCGAAGAGCCAGGTGACCAGGAAGGCGATCAGGGTGAAGACGATGACCATCGGGCGCACGGCGCGGGCCCAGTGCGGAGCCATTCCGTAGCGGGGCAGGTAGCGGGGCATGAGGTTGAGCAGGCCGGCCATCGCGGAGGCGCCGGCGAACCACAGGATGGCGATGGTCGAGAGGTCGTAGACCGTGCCGAAGGCGTTGCCCAGGTACTCGTGCGCGAGGTAGGCGAGCGCGCGCCCGTTGGCCTGGCCGCCGGGTTTGAACTCGTTCTCCGGGATGAGCACGGTCGTGATGAAGCTGGTGGCGATCAGGAAGACGCTCATGATCAGCGCGGCGGTGGTGAGCAGCTTTTTGGTGTCGCGGATGCGGCCCCTGGGGTTCTCCTCGGTGTCGTCCGGGTCGCCTTGGACGTGCGGCATCACGGCGACACCGGTCTCGAAGCCGGACAGGCCGAGGGCGAGCTTGGGGAAGACCAGCAGGGAGACGCCGATCATGGCGAAGATGTTGCCGTGCTCGGTGGTGAGGGCGCTGGTCCAGTCGGTGACCACGTGCCCGGCGGTGAGGACGTGCCACATGCCGACGATGACCACGATGGTGTTGAGCGCCAGGTAGGCGGCCACCAGGGCGACGGCGACGCCGATGGCCTCCAGGAAGCCCTTGAGGAAGACCGCGCCGAGCAAGGCCACCAGCAGCAGGGTGATGATCATCTGCTGGCCGTGCAGCGTGCTCGTCAGGTGCGGGTTCTCGATGAGGTGGGTGGAGGCGTCCGCAGCGGACAGCGTGATGGTGATCAGGAAGTCGGTGGCGGCGAAGCCGAGCAGGGTCAGCACGAAGAGCTTGCCCTGCCAGAAGGAGAGCAGCCGCTCCAGCATCGCGATGGAGCCCTCGCCGTGCGGGCTCTCCTCGGCGACGCGGCGGTAGACCGGCAGGGCGCCGGCCAGGGTGACGATCACGAGCACGATCGTCGCGATCGGCGACAGCAGACCGGCCGCGAGGGCGGCGATGCCCGGCTGGTAGCCGAGGGTCGAGAAGTAGTCCACACCGGTCAGGCACATCACCCGCCACCAGCGCTGGCCCTTGTGCGCGGCCTCGGGCTGTGCGTCGGGCCCGGTGTGACCGCCGCCCTTGCCCATGTCGGACAGCCCCTCCAGCATCCAGGCGCGCAGGCGGCTGGGAGGGGGATGTTCGGTCGTGGCCATGGGGTGGGCTCCTGGTGTCCGGCGCGGTCTGGGTGCGGCGCAGTTCGATTCCGGCCATCACGCGGACGGCGGCACCAGCGTAAGCAGAGAGTGACGCGTGGGCCCACGGATAGGCGCGGGCTGGGCGTCAAGCTTGCGTTAAGAACAGCCTGGCAGGCGGTGGCCGAGCATCGGGAAAGGGCGGCCCGGAGGACGTGACGAGGCGTTCGGCTGTACGGGGGACGGCGAGCGGGCGAGGGAAACCGGACACCGAGCGTTATCCCCTACGACGGTCATGTCCCGACCCTCGCACGGCCGCGCGCCCCGCCGTTCCCGCACGAACGGGTCGCCTCCGTCAGGCGTCCGCCAGCCGTGCCTCCTCCAGGTCCAGCGACCGCTGCAGCCGCCGTCGTGTCGTGTCGCTGATCGTGTGTTCGTCGTACAGCCGCCGCAGCTCCGCCGCCTCCACCGCGATCAGGTCGCGGCGCAGCTGCCGGTAGACCAGGTCGGCCGACTCGGTCGGCTCGGCCCTGCGGTCGGCCAGCCGGTCGCGGGCGTCGTCGAGGCGGGCGTGGAGACCGCGCCGGAGCCGGTCGAGGACCACGTCCGGTACCGCCTCCAGTTCGGACAGCTCCTCCAGACGCCGGATGCCCGCGTCGGCCAGCCGGCAGCGGGCGGCGGCCTCCTCGCGCTCGGTGTGGTCGGGCTCCAGGGCGATGCCGGAACGGCGCACGACGGAGGCCAGGGTGAAGCCCTGGACGACCAGGGTGACGACCACGACCGAGGTGGTGAGGACCAGGACGAGCGGGCGTTCGGTGAGCACGGAGCCGTCCTTCGCCGCCACCGGGATCGACAGCGCCGCCGCCAGCGGCACCACGCCCCGGGTGCCGGCCCAGGTCAGCACCACCGGCACCCGCCAGTTCGGCCGTTGGACGCCGCCCTTGCGCTGCACCACCGCCGACAGCGGCGCCAGCCACAGCAGCCGTACCGCGATCAGCGTGCTGGCCACGGCGAGGGCGTACAGCGGCCACGCCCGGTCGCCGTCGGACAGCGCCCGCACCTGGGCGGGCAGCGCGAGCCCTATCAGGCTGAAGACCACGCTCTCCAGCAGGAACACCACCGTTCCGTACACGGCGTGCAGCTGGAGCCTGATCCGGGCGTCGGTGAGCCGGTCGCCGCGGCCGCCCAGAACCACGCCCGCCACGACCACCGAGGTGACGCCCGAGGTGTGGGCCGCCTCCGCGAGGACGTAGGCCGCATACGGCGTCACCAGCGATATCACCGTCTCCAGGACCGGGTCCTCGGTGCGCCGCCTGATGACCGCGACGACGGCGGCGACGAGCCCGCCGATCAGCGTGCCGCCCCCGGCGAGCAGCAGGAACTCGCCCCCCGCGGCTCCCCAGTTCGCCGCCGCCGAGGCCACCGCCACGCTCACCGCGACCCGGTAGAGCACCAGGGAGGTCGCGTCGTTGAAGAGACTCTCCGCCTGCACCAGCATCTGCACCTTCGGCGGCAGCGCCAGCCGGCGGCCGAGCGCGGTCACGGCGACCGGGTCGGTGCTGGCCAGGATCGCGCCCAGGACCAGCGCCATCCGCCAGGACAGCGGGGTCACCAGGGAGGCCACCGCGCCGACGGCCGCCGCCGAGGCCAGCACCAGGCCGACGGCCAGCACCCCGACCGGCTTCCAGACCGCGCGCAGCTCGCGCCAGGAGAGTTCCTCGGCGCTGGCGTAGAGCAGCGGCGGGAGGACGACGAGGCCGATGACCTCGGGGCTGATCCGGATCTGCGGGGTGCCCGGCAGCAGGGCCACGGCCAGGCCCGCGACCACCAGGAGGGAGGGGGCCGGTATCCGCCACCTCCGGGCGAAGGTCGCCACCACCGTGGCCAGTACCACGAGAGCGAGAACCGTACCCACGCCGCGCATGCCGTCCCCCTGGGGTCCGACGGGAGCCACCCTGACTCCCGGCCGACCAGACTTCCCGGCACACCACCTTCACCCTATCCGGCCCAGGCGCCGTCAAGACAGTGTCAACGTCCTTGTCGGCGGCGCCAGAGACGCGTCAAGACGGCGTACCCGGGGCGGTGCCGCGCGCTTCTCTTTGGGGTGATGAACGACGTACCGCGCGGACGACTGAAGGTCTACCTCGGGGCCGCCCCAGGGGTCGGCAAGACCTACCGCATGCTCGACGAGGCCCAGCGCCGCGCGTCCCGGGGCGCGGACGTGGTGGTGGGGTTCGTGGAGTGCCACGGACGCCTGCGGACCGAGGCCATGACCGGCGGACTGGCGGCCGTGGGGCGGCTGCGCTGCGGCTACCGGGGCGGCGAGTTCGAGGAGATGGACGCCGCCGCCGTGCTGGCGCGCCGCCCTCAGGTGGCGATCGTCGACGAGTTCGCGCACACCAACATCCCCGGTGACGGCCGGCACCCCAAGCGCTGGCAGGACGTCGAGGACCTGCTCGCGGCCGGCATCGACGTGATCACCGCCGTCAACATCCAGCACCTGGAGTCCCTCAAGGACGTCGTCGAGAAGATCACCGGGGTGCCGCAGCACGAGACGGTGCCCGACGAGGTGGTCCGGCGGGCCGAGCAGATCGAGTTCGTCGACATCCCGCCCGAGGGCCTGCGCCGCCGCATGGCGCACGGCCACATCTACACCCCCGAGAAGATCGACGCGGCCCTCGCCAACTACTTCCGCCCCGGCAACCTCACCGCCCTGCGCCAGCTGGCCCTGCTCTGGGTCGCCGACCGGGTCGACGAGGCACTCCAGTCCTACCGCGCCGAACACGCCATCGGCGGGGTCTGGGAGACCCGGGAGCGGGTGGTGGTCGCGCTGACCGGCGGTCCCGAGGGCGACACCCTGGTACGACGGGCCGCGCGCATCGCCGACAGGTCGGCCGGCGGCGACCTGCTCGCCGTGCACGTGGCCCGCAGCAACGGCCTGGCCGCCGGTGTCTCGCACGCCTCGCTGACCCGGCAGCGCAGGCTGGTCGAGGACCTCGGCGGCAGCTACCACTCGGTGGTCGGCGACGACGTGGCCACCGCGCTGGTGGAGTTCGCGCGCGCCGAGAACGCCACCCAGCTCGTCCTCGGCACCAGCCGCCGGGGCCGCCTCGAACGCTTCCTGACCGGGCCGGGCACCGGGGAGACCGTGACCGCGCTCTCCGGGGACATCGACGTCCACCGGGTCACCCACGAACGCGCCGGACGCGGCACCCTGCTGCCCTCCCGCCGCCGGACCCTGTCGACCCGGCGCCTGATCGCCGGTCCGGTCGCCGGGCTCGTCCTCCCCGTGCTGCTCACCGTCGCCCTCGCCCAGGTCCGCGGCACCGTCAACCTGACCAGCGAGGCCCTGCTGTTCCTGCTCGCGGTGGTGGGCGTGGCCTGCATAGGCGGGGTGACCTCCGCCCTGATCGCCTCCGTCACCGCGTCCCTGCTGCTCAACTACTGGTTCATCCCGCCCATCGGCGCCTTCACCCTCGACGATCCCAACGCCCTGCTCGCGCTGGGGGTGTTCGCGGTGGTGGCCGCCACCGTCGCCGGGGTCGTCGACCGCTCGCTCAGGCTCTCCCGGCGGGCGGCGCGGGCCACCGCCGAGGCGGAGACCATGTCGTCGCTGGCCGGCAGCATCGTGCGCGGCGGCCAGACCATCCCGGCCCTGCTGGAACGCACCCGCGAGACCTTCGGCATGGACTCCGTCGAACTCGTCGACGCACCGCCGGACGGCGCCGACGCCACCGCGGTGCCCGCCGGACCCGGCAACCACCTGGTCCTGCGCGGCCGTACCCCCTCCGCCTCCGAACGGCGGGTGCTCGCCGCGTTCGCCGCGCACGTCGGCTCGGCCGTCGAACGGGCCCGGCTCGCCCAGGCAGCCGCCGAGGTCGAGCCGGTGCGCGCCGCCGACCGGATGCGCACCGCCCTGCTGCGCGCCGTCGGCCACGACCTGCGCACCCCGCTCGCGGCCGGCTGGGCCGCGGTCACCTCGCTGCGCAGCCGGGAGGTGGAGTTCACCCCGGAGGACCGCGACGAACTCCTCGCCACCGCCGAGGAGTCCATGGCCCGGCTGAGCCGGCTCGTCGACAACCTCCTCGACCTCAGCCGTCTGGAGGCCGGTGTCCTCACCCTCAACCTGCGGGCCACTGCCCTGGAGGAGGTGCTCCCGGCGGCACTGGCGGACACCCCGGCGGTGGAGGTGCACGGAGAGCCGGAGAACCTGCCACCGCTGCTGGCCGACCCGCCGCTGCTGGAGCGGGTGATCGCCAACCTGGTGGGCAACGCGGCCCGTTACAGCCCGCCCGGCACCCGGGTGCTGGTCACGGCGAGCGCGCTGGGCGACCGCGCGGAGCTGCGGGTCGTCGACCGGGGACCCGGGCTTCCGGCGAACGGCCGGGACCGGCTCTTCGAGCCCTTCCAGCGGCTCGGCGACACCGACAACACCACCGGTCTCGGCCTCGGACTCGCCCTCGCCCGCGGACTCACCGAGGCGATGGACGGCACCCTGACGCCCGAGGACACCCCGGGCGGGGGACTGACCATGGTCGTCTCGCTGCCGCTGGCCGACCGGACGCAACCCGTCCGGACACCGCAGCGGGTGGGAGGTGCCTGCTGAGCAGGGAATCCGGTTCCGCTCGTGGGGGCCGCGTCTTCTTGGCATGTTCTTGACGGATATTTGAACGGGTGTCAGGGGCCCGGCAGGAACCGGTGTCACAGCCGGTGCCGTTCTGGCTGATGTGACGTCAACCCTGCCCGTACCAGCGGTATCCGGAGAGCGCACCGGGCACATGGTGATCTGCGGCGACGACGGGCTCGCGCACCGGCTCGCCGTCGAACTGGACGCCGTGTGCGGGGAGGCCGTCACCGTCGTGCTGCCGTCCGCCGACGACGTGCACGGCGCCCAGGTCGCCGCCCTGCACCGCGACCCGGACTCCGCCGTCCGGCTCCATGTCTCCGCCCGCCCGGACGAGGCCACCCTGCGCGCGGCCGGCGTCGAACGGGCCGCCGCGCTCGCCCTCACCTACCGCGACGACCAGGTCAACGTGACCGCGGCCCTGCTGGCCCGCGCCGTCAACCCCTCCGTACGGCTGGTGGTGCGGATGTTCAACCGGGAGCGCGGCCGCCATCTGGAACGGCTCCTGGACCGGGCGGCGGGCCTGTGCGACGCGCCCGCGGCGGACACCTCCACCACCGTCCTCTCCGACGCCGACACCGCCGTACCGGAACTCGTCGCGGCCGCCGCCGTCGGCCACGGCCACACACTCCAGGTCGAGGGAAAGGTCTTCCGCGGGGTCGTCCGGCCGGCGGGCACCCCGCAGCACGCCACCGACCTCGCCACCCTCGCCGTGCTCTCCGGCGCCCACGAGGACGACCCGGCCAGCCAGGACAGCGCCGAGACGGCCGGCGAGGACGGGACCCAGCTGCTGCCGGACGACCACACGGCGTACCACCGGCAGTTCACCCACGGCCGGCTGGTGCTGGAGGAGGTCGTCCACCTCCACCCGGCCCAACCGGCCCGCCGCAGCTGGCGTTTCCGGCCGGTGCGCTGGGTGCGGGCGCGGTTCGCCCATCTGCCGTGGCGGGTCTTCCTCTCCCGCCAACTGGCCGCGGTCTACGGCTCGCTGGCGGCCGTGGTCGTCGCGCTGGCCACCGCCACCGCGCTCTTCGCCGACGAGCACCCCTGGTGGAAGAACGTCTACCTGCCGCTCCTGGACATCTTCACCATGGGCGACCCGGCCACCGAGGAGTCGCCCGCCCGCCGCATACTCCAGCTCGTCGCCGGCTTCGTCGGACTCGCCGTACTGCCCCTCGTCGTCGCGGCGACCATGAACGCCACCGAGGCGTTCCGCACCGCCTCCGCGAACCACCCGCCCGGCGAGGACGTCAGCGGCCATATCGTCCTGGTCGGCCTCGGCATGGTCGGCACGCGCGTCCTGGACCGGCTGCGCACCACCGGCCACCGGGTCGTCGCCGTCGAGCGCGACCCCCGCGCCCGGGGCGTCGCCCTCGCCCGCGAACTCGGCGTCCCGCTGATCCTGGAGGACGCGGCCGCCCCCGGCGTACTCGAACTCGCCCGGGTCCGGCAGTGCCGCTCCCTGCTCGTCCTCACCCGCGACGACGGCCAGAACCTCGACATCCTCATGGCCGTCAGGGAGTACAACCCCGGGGTACGGGTGGTGGCCCGGCTCTACGACGACGACTTCGCCGCGACCGTCCAGCGCACCCTGCGGGCGTCGTACCCGGACGCGCTGACCCGGAGCCGGAGCGTTTCCGCCCTGGCCGCGCCCTCGTTCGCCGCCGCCATGATGGGGCGCCATGTGCTGGGCGTGATGCCGGTGGAGCGGGGATCGCTGCTGTTCACCTGCGTGGACGTGGCCGGGCATCCGGAGCTGGAGGGGCGGTCCGTGCACCAGGCGTTCCGGCGGCGGGAGTGGCGGGTGCTGGCGGTCGGGCCGGTCGGCGGGGACGCGGGGGCCTCGGGGACGGGGGCCTTCGACTGGCGGCCGGCTCAGGGGCGGGTGCTGGCGGCGGGGGACCGGGTGGTGATGGCCACCACCCGGCGGGGGCTCGACGTGTTGACGGGGTCTACTCCAGGCCCGACGCCTTGAACACGCCCAGGGCGTTCTCGCGCTCGACCTGTTCGCCGAGGCGGCTGAGGGCGAGCGAGCCGCAGAGGAGGGTGCCGGCCGTGGCGGCCTTGCGGGCGCCCTCGTCCACGCGCAGCCAGAGTTCGGGGTTGTCGACGAGGACCTGGGGGTCGAGGGCGAGGCGGTCGCCGAAGGTGTCGTGGAACAGCAGCCGGGGGGAGATGCCGTCCAGGCGACGGACGGAGACGAGGCGGTCCGTGCGGACCCTGCGGGTGCACAGCAGCCGACGGGAGGTGAGCCAGCCGTCGCCGGCGCGGACCCTGGCGGGGCAGAGGACCGTGAAGAGGAGCAGGGCGAGGGTGGTCCAGAGGGTGCCGCGCCACCAGGTCAGCGTCCCCGACCCCACGTCGATGAGGAGGAGCAGGGCGAGGAGCGCGCCTGCGCAACGGGCCGATGCGGAGACGTCTTTGGACCAGCGGCGGTCCTCGGAGGGCGGCATGGGGTGACGGTAGGGAGCGGGGGCCTACGGCGTCAGCAGGGGTGGCGTGTCTTTGATGGGACTCTGACGGGTTGTGGGTCGCTGCGGGGCGGTGGGGGCTGGTCGCGCCCACGCGGCGGCAGCCGCACATCAGATACAGCCCCGCGCCCCTGACGGGGCGCTGTCGTCACCCACGTCAGGAAGGCATCAAAGTCGATGCCTCACGCGCGAAGAACGCGCAAGGAGTCGTCGGGTGTGGCCCGACAGTGGGGAACGGCATCGGCTCACCGCTGCCACCGGGCTTGCCGCGCGGTCGTTGGACGCGATGGCGTCGGTGGCGTACGGGCCGGAGGGCATCGTGCTGGTGCCGGCCGCGGCCGGTGCGCACGGGCTCGGCTACACGCTGCCCGTCACGCTCGCGATCGCTGCCCTGCCGGCGGTGCTCGTCGCCTCGTCCCGGCAGGTCATCGCGGCCTTCCCGGACGGGGGCGGGTCCTATGCGGTGGCCCGGACCCACCTCGGGGCCCGGACCAGCCTCGTGGCCGCCGCGTCCCTGGTGCTCGACCACGTCCTCAACGTCGCCGTCGCGGTCACCGCCGATGTCGCCGCGCTGACCTCCGCCCTCCCGGCACTGTACCCGGACCGGCTGTGGCTCTGTCTGGCCGTGCTGGTGCTGGTCACGGGCGTCAGCCTGCGCGGCATCGTGGAGTCGGCGAGGGCGTTCATCGTGCCGACGGCGGTGTTCGTCGGGTCGATCCTCGTGCTGATCGTCGTGGGGCTCTTCCGGTCCTCGCCGGCCAGTACCGTCACCGCCGCGGGGCATGCGTCCGTGCTCGCGGACAACGCCACCGGTGTCGAGGCCATCGCCAACGCCGTGCCCTCCTTCCGGGTGCCGCGCGTCAAACGCGCCCAGCATGCGGAGATCGCCCTCGGAGCCGTGCTCGGCGTGATGCTGGTCGGCCTGTCGGTACTGATCTCCCGGTTCCATCTGCAGCCGGTGGCGGGTGTGACCGTCCTGGCGCAGCTCGCCGACGCCTCCCTCGGCCACAACTGGGGTTTCTACGTCGTCCAGTTCGCGACGATGATCCTGCTGGCGCTGTCAGCGAACACGTCGTTCGGCGGACTGCCGGTGCTGCTGAAGCTGCCGGCGCGCGACAACTACCTGCCGCACGTGTTCGCCTTGAAGGCCGACCGTCAGGTGCACCGGCACGGTGTGCTCGCCCTGGCCGTGGTCTCGGCCGGGCTGCTGGTGTTCTCCGGCGGTGACACCAACACGCTGGTGCCGATGTTCGCCATCGGGGTCTTCGTCGGGTTCACCATCGCCCAGGTGGGCATGGTGCGGCACTGGCGGCTGGAGAGGGGTGCCGGGTGGCGGGGGAAGGCGCTGCTCAACGGGTTCGGGGCCGTGCTGACCGGGGTCGCCACCGTCGTCGTCACCGCCAGTAAGTTCACCGAGGGCGCCTGGCTCGTCGTCGTGATGCTGCCGCTGCTCGTGGCCGCGTTCGTCGCCGTGCGGCGCGCCTACGCGCGGATCGGGGAGCGGCTGGGGCTCGGGCGGATTCCCGAGCCGCCGCACCGGGAGCGGTCGGTCGTGCTCGTGCCGGTGTCGTCGCTGTCCCGGCTCACCTCCGAGGCGCTCTCCGCGGCCGCCTCCCTCGGCGACGAGGTCCGGGCCGTCACCGTCTGCCACCCCGACCCCGAGGACCGGGCCCAGCTGCACGCCCTGGAGCGCGCCTGGGCCGCGTGGGACCCCGGGGTGCCACTGGTCCGGGTGAGCTGCGAGCGGCGCTCCCTGGGCCGTCCCATCGCCGCGTACGTCCGTGAGGTGAGCGCGGCCGAGCCGGCCACCCGGGTGACCGTGCTGATCCCGGAGGCCGAGCCGGAGCGGCTCTGGCTGGGGGTCCCCCCGCGCGGAGCGTCGGGGAGGCTGCTGCAGAACCAGCGCGGTGCCCTCGTCGCACACGCCGTGCGGCGGGAGACCGACGCGGTGATCTGCCGGCTGCGGTTCCGGTTGTTCTGAGCCCGGCACGCCTCCGACCTGCGTGATCGTCCTGCCGTAAGAGTCCCGTCAAAGCCGTGTCCACGGCCGTAAGGGAGCCGTCAACGGCGGTCGAAACCGGCCACGAAGGCTGTTTGCTCTAACCGTCCGAGTCCGTTCCGCACCTCATCCAGGAGTTCACGATGGCCGATCTGGCCTTCGTCGTCACCGTGCTCGCGGGTTTCGCGCTGGTGGCGCTCGTCGCCAAGGGGGTGACGAAGCTGTGACCGCCGAGAACATCGTCGGCCTCGTCGTGGCCGTCGCCCTGCTGGGCTATCTCGTCCTCGCCCTGATCTTCCCGGAGAGGTTCTGAGACAGTCATGGGTCCCGTACTCGCAGGCGTGCTCCAGCTGCTCGCCCTGATAGGCGCGCTGGCGCTCTGCTACATCCCCTTCGGCACCTACATGGCGAAGGTCTACTCCTCCGACCGGCACTGGCGGGTCGAGAAGTGGATCTACAAGAGCATCGGAGCCAACCCCGACACCGAGATGCGCTGGCCCGCCTATCTGCGCGGTGTGCTGGCCTTCTCGCTCGTCGGCGTCCTCTTCCTCTACTTGCTGCAGCGGCTCCAGGGCGTCCTGCCCGGCTCGCTGGGGTTCTCGTCGGTGAACCCGGCGCAGTCGTTCAACACGGCCGTCTCCTTCGTGACCAACACGAACTGGCAGTCGTACTACGGCGAGCAGACCATGGGGCACGTCGTGCAGACCGCCGGTCTGGCCGTGCAGAACTTCGTGTCGGCGGCCGTCGGTATCGCCGTCGCGGTGGCGCTGGTGCGCGGGTTCGCGCGCTCGCGTACCGGGGAGATCGGCAACTTCTGGTCCGATCTGGTGCGGGGTGTCATCCGCATCCTGGTGCCGTTCGCCGCCGTCGCCGCCGTCATCCTGGTGGCCTGCGGGGCCATCCAGAACTTCTCCGGCATTCATGAAGTCGGGCAGTTCATGGGCGGTTCGCAGCAGTGGAACGGCGGGGCCGTGGCCTCGCAGGAGGCGATTAAGGAGCTGGGGACGAACGGTGGTGGTTACTTCAACGCCAACTCGGCCCACCCGTTCGAGAACCCGACGCCGTTCACGAACCTGTTCGAGATCTTCCTGATCCTGATCATTCCGTTCTCGCTGACCCGCACCTTCGGTGTGATGGTCGGCTCGGTGAAGCAGGGCTACGCGATCCTCGCGACGATGTTCACCATCTGGGTGGGCTTCGTGGCCCTGATGATGTGGACCGAGTTCGCCCACCACGGCCCCGCACTTCAGCTCGCGGGCGGCGCCTACGAGGGCAAGGAGGTCCGCTTCGGCATCGGCGGCTCGTCCATCTTCGCGGTGTCGACGACGTTGACGTCGACGGGTGCGGTGGACTCCTTCCACTCGTCCTTCACGGGTCTGGGCGGCGGGATCACGCTGCTGAGCATGATGCTGGGCGAGATCGCGCCCGGCGGCACCGGTTCCGGTCTCTACGGCATCCTGATCATGGCGATCATCGCGGTGTTCATCGCCGGTCTGATGGTGGGTCGTACGCCCGAGTACCTGGGCAAGAAGATCGGCGCCCGCGAGATCAAGCTGTCGGCGATCTACATCCTGATCACCCCGGCGCTCGCCCTGGTCTTCGCGGCCGCCTCCATGGCGCTGCCGACTCCGCCGCACTCGATGCTCAACCCCGGGGCGCACGGGTTCTCCGAGGTGCTGTACGCGTTCACCTCGGCGGCCAACAACAACGGTTCGGCCTTCGCGGGTCTGAACGCGAACACCGACTGGTTCAACACGATGACCGGTCTGGCGATGCTGTTCGGCCGCTTCCTGCCGATGGTGTTCGTGCTGGCGCTGGCCGGCTCGCTCGCCGAGCAGCGGCCCGTCCCGGCCACGGCTGGCACCCTGCGCACCGAGAAGCCGCTGTTCACCGGCCTGTTGGTGGGCGCGATCCTCATCATCACCGGTCTGACCTACTTCCCGGCCCTGGCGCTGGGTCCGCTGGCCGAGGGGCTGGCGTCATGACCACCCGAACGGAAGCCCACGAGGACACCATGTCCACTCCCACCCTTGCGCCCCACCAGGACGCGCCCACCGGGCACAAGCCGGCCGAAGGCCGTGTCGGCGCGGGCCTGTTCGACCCCAAGCAGCTGGTCAGGTCCCTCCCCGAGGCCTGCCGCAAGCTCGACCCGCGGGTGATGGTCAAGTCGCCCGTGATGTTCGTGGTGTGGGTCGGCTCGATCCTGACCACCGTCTTCTCCTTCAAGGACCCGGGCGACTGGTTCGGCTGGACCATCAGCGCCTGGCTCTGGCTCACCGTGATCTTCGCCAACCTCGCGGAGGCGGTCGCCGAGGGCCGCGGCAAGGCCCAGGCGGACACCCTGCGCAAGGCCAAGACCGACACGGTGGCCCGCCGCCTGGTGGGTGACACCGAGGAGCAGGTGCCCGGCACCGAACTGCGGATCGGTGACCTGGTCGTCTGCGAGGCCGGCGACATCATCCCCGGCGACGGTGACGTCGTCGAGGGCGTCGCCTCCGTCGACGAGTCGGCGATCACCGGTGAGTCGGCCCCGGTCATCCGGGAGTCCGGCGGTGACCGCTCCGCCGTGACCGGCGGTACGAAGGTGCTGTCCGACCGGATCGTCATCAAGATCACGACGAAGCCGGGCGAGACCTTCATCGACCGGATGATCAGCCTCGTCGAGGGCGCGGCCCGGCAGAAGACGCCGAACGAGATCGCGCTGAACATCCTGCTCGCCTCGCTGACGATCGTCTTCCTGCTGGCCGTCGCCACGCTGCCGCCGTTCGCCGACTACGCGGGCACCCACCTGACCATGGTGGTCCTGGTGGCGCTGCTGGTCTGCCTGATCCCGACCACCATCGGCGCGCTGCTGTCGGCGATCGGTATCGCCGGCATGGACCGGCTGGTGCAGCGCAATGTGCTCGCCATGTCCGGTCGTGCGGTCGAGGCCGCCGGTGACGTCTCCACACTGCTGCTGGACAAGACCGGCACCATCACCCTCGGCAACCGTCAGGCCTCCGAGTTCGTGCCGGTGCGGGGGGTCACCGAGGCCGAGGTGGCCGACGCGGCCCAGCTGTCGTCGCTGGCCGACGAGACGCCGGAGGGCCGCTCCATCGTCGTACTGGCGAAGGAGAAGTACGGGCTGCGGGAGCGGCACCAGGGCGAGCTGGCGCACGCCGAGTGGATCGCCTTCACCGCCCAGACCCGGATGTCGGGTGTGGACGTCGACGGGCGGAAGATCCGCAAGGGCGCGGCCGGTTCGGTCATCGCCTGGGTCCGCGAGCAGGGTGGCACGGTCGCCGAGGACGCGGACACCCTCGCGGCGGCCATCTCGCAGGCCGGCGGCACCCCGCTGCTGGTCGCGGTCGAGGATGCCGAGGGCGCCCGGATCCTGGGTGTCGTCCACCTCAAGGACGTCGTCAAGGACGGCATGCGGGAGCGGTTCGAGGAACTGCGCCGGATGGGCATCAAGACGGTCATGATCACGGGTGACAACCCGCTGACCGCCAAGGCGATCGCCGAGGAGGCGGGTGTCGACGACTTCCTCGCCGAGGCCACCCCCGAGGACAAGATGGCCCTCATCAAGCGGGAGCAGGCGGGCGGCAAGCTGGTCGCGATGACCGGTGACGGTACGAACGACGCACCTGCGCTGGCCCAGGCGGACGTCGGCGTGGCGATGAACACGGGTACGTCGGCCGCCAAGGAGGCCGGCAACATGGTCGACCTCGACTCCAACCCGACCAAGCTGATCGAGATCGTCGAGATCGGCAAGCAACTGCTGATCACGCGCGGTGCGCTGACCACGTTCTCCATCGCCAACGACGTGGCGAAGTACTTCGCGATCATCCCGGCCATGTTCGCCGTGGTCTACCCGGGCCTGGACAAGCTCAACATCATGGGCCTGTCCTCGCCCAGCTCCGCGATCCTGTCCGCGGTCATCTTCAACGCCCTGATCATCATCGCGCTGGTGCCGCTCTCCCTGAAGGGCGTGCAGTACCGGCCGGTCAGCGCCGACAAGATGCTCCGCCGCAACCTCGGGATCTACGGCCTCGGCGGGCTGATCGCCCCCTTCGTCGGCATCAAGATCATCGACCTGCTCATCTCCCTCATCCCCGGAATCGGTTGAGCGCCATGAACAACTCCGTAACCAACACCGCCCGGTTGCTCTGGGCGGGCCTGCGGGCCCTGCTGGTGCTGACCCTGGTGACGGGCGTCGTCTACCCCCTGGTCGTCACCGGCGTCGCCCAGGCCGCGTTCCACGGCAAGGCGAACGGCTCCGAGGTCAAGGCGGGGGGCAAGGTCGTCGGGTCGTCCCTGATCGGCCAACAGGGCTACGGCCTCGACTACTTCCAGGGCCGCCCGGCGGGCGGGCTCGGCACCAACAGCGTCAACACCCAGTACAAGCTGATCCTTTCGGGTGCGACGAACCTCGCCGCCGACAACAAGGTGCTCATCCAGCAGGTGAAGGACGCCCAGGCCGCCGTCGTCAAGGACAACTCGGTGCCCGGCTACACGGTCAGGGTGTCCGAGGTGCCCGCCGACGCGGTCACGTCGTCCGGCTCCGGTCTGGACCCGGACATCTCCCCGGCCTACGCCGAGCTCCAGGTCCACCGGGTCGCCGCGCGGAACGACCTGCCGGTCGCCCAGGTGGAGAAGCTGGTGAAGGACCACACCACGGGCCGCACCCTCGGCTTCATCGGGGAGCCCCGGGTGAACGTCCTCCAACTCAACATCGCGCTCAAGGAACTGACCAAGGGCAGCTGAGAGGCCGACCGATGACCCGAGTGCTGGTCGTGGAAGACGACCCCCAGCTCGTACGCGCACTCGTGATCAACATGCAGGCACGCCAGTACGGAGTGGACGCGGCGCCCGACGGCGCCACGGCCCTCCGGCTGGCGGCCGCGCGTCAGCCGGACGTGGTGATGCTCGACCTCGGACTGCCCGACATGGACGGGGTCGACGTCATCAGGGCGCTGCGCGGCTGGACCCGCGTACCGATCCTGGTGCTGTCCGCGCGGCAGGCCTCCGACGAGAAGGTCGCCGCGCTGGACGCGGGCGCCGACGACTACATCACCAAGCCGTTCAGCATGGACGAACTCCTCGCCCGGCTGCGCGCGGCGGTCCGCCGTACCGAGGACGTGCCGGCCGTGCCCGGGACCACCCGGGTGGAGACGGCCGACTTCACCATCGACCTGCTCGCGAAGAAGGCCGTACGGTCGGGCCACGACGTCCGGCTCACCCCCACCGAGTGGCATCTGCTGGAGATCCTGGTCACCAACCCCGGCCGGCTCGTCACGCAGAAGCACCTGCTGCGCGAGGTGTGGGGTGTCTCGCAGAGCAGCAAGACCAACTACCTGCGGGTCTACATGGCCCAGCTCCGCCGCAAACTCGAGGCGGACCCCTCACATCCCCGGTACCTGATCACCGAGCCCGGCATGGGCTACCGCTTCGAAGGATGACATGGCACGCGGCAGGCTCCGGATCTACCTCGGCGCGGCACCCGGCGTGGGCAAGACCTACGCCATGCTCTCCGAGGCCCACCGCAGGACCGAACGAGGCACGGACTGCGTCGTCGCCTTCGTCGAGCACCACGGGCGACCGCGCACCGAGGTGATGCTGCACGGCCTGGAGGAGATCCCGCGCAGGGAACTGGAGTACCGGGGCGCGGTGTTCACCGAGATGGACGTCGACGCCGTCCTCGCGCGCCGCCCCCGGGTCGCCCTCGTCGACGAACTCCCGCACACCAACATCCCGGGCTCCCGCAACGCCAAGCGCTGGCAGGACGTGGAGGAACTGCTGGCCGCCGGGATCGATGTCGTCTCGACGGTGAACATCCAGCATCTGGAGTCGCTGGGCGATGTCGTCGAGTCCATCACCGGCGTGCGCCAGCAGGAGACCGTGCCCGACGAGGTGGTCCGGCGCGCGGACCAGATCGAGCTGGTCGACATGTCCCCGCAGGCGCTGCGCCGGCGCATGGCGCACGGCAACATCTACCAGCCGGACAAGGTCGACGCGGCCCTGTCCAACTACTTCCGCCCCGGCAACCTCACCGCCCTGCGCGAACTCGCCCTGCTCTGGGTCGCGGACCGGGTCGACGAGTACCTGAACGCGTACCGCAGCGAGCACCGGGTCTCCGCCATCTGGGGCTCGCGGGAGCGGATCGTCGTCGGTCTGACCGGCGGTCCCGAGGGGCGGACGCTGATACGACGGGCCGCGCGGCTCGCCGAGAAGGGCGCCGGCGGCGAGGTGCTGGCCGTCTACATCGCGCGCAGCGACGGGTTGACCTCGGCCTCGCCGAAGGAACTCGCCGTCCAGCGCACGCTGGTGGAGGACCTCGGCGGCACCTTCCACCACGTCGTCGGCGAGGACGTCCCGGCGGCCCTGCTCGACTTCGCGCGCGGGGTCAACGCCACCCAGATCGTGCTCGGGGTCTCCCGGCGGCGGAGCTGGCAGTACGTCCTCGGACCCGGCGTCGGCGCCACGGTCGCCCGGGACTCCGGACCCGACCTGGACGTCCACCTCATCACGCACGACGAGGCCGGCAAGGGGCGGCTCCCGCTGGGGCGTTCGGCGCGGCTCGGCCGGTCCCGGATCATCTGGGGCTGGCTCGCCGGCGTGCTCGGCCCGGTCCTGCTCACCTGGCTGCTGACCGGCGCCGCACCCGAGGTGGGCCTGGCCAACGACATGCTGCTGTTCCTCGCCCTGACGGTCGCGTCGGCCCTGCTCGGCGGTCTGCTCCCGGCGCTCACCTCGGCGCTGGTCGGCTCCCTGCTGCTCAACTGGTTCTTCACCCCGCCGGTCCACACCCTCACCATCGCCGACCCCAAGAACATCGTCGCCATAGCGATCTTCGTCGGGGTCGCGGTGTCGGTGGCGTCGGTCGTGGACCTCGCGGCCCGGCGCACCCAGCAGGCGACCCGGCTGCGCGCCGAGTCGGAGATCCTGTCCTTCCTCGCGGGCAGCGTGCTGAGAGGGGAGACCAGCCTGGAGGCGCTCCTGGAACGGGTGCGCGAGACCTTCGGCATGGAGTCGGTGGCGCTGCTGGAGCGGGCGGACGACGTGGCGCCGTGGACCTGCGCGGGCAGCGTGGGGCCACGGCCGTGCCGGACGCCGGAGAACGCCGATGTCGACATGCCGGTCGGCGACCACCTGACCCTGGCGCTCTCCGGACGGGTGCTGCCCGCCTCCGACCGGCGCGTGCTCGCCGCGTTCGCGGCCCAGGCGGCCGTCGTCCTCGACCGGCAGCGGCTCCGGCAGGAGGCCGGCCGGGCGAAGGAGCTGGCCGAGGGCAACCGCATCCGCACCGCGCTGCTGGCCGCCGTCAGCCACGATCTGCGCACCCCGCTCGCCGGCATCAAGGCGTCGGTGTCCTCGCTGCGTTCGGACGACGTCGAGTGGTCCGAGGAGGACCGGGCGGAGCTCCTGGAGGCCATCGAGGCGGGCGCCGACCGGCTCGACCACCTGGTCGGGAACCTGCTCGACATGTCCCGGCTGCAGACCGGCACCGTCACGCCCATCGTCCGCGAGACCGACCTGGACGAGGTGGTGCCGATGGCGCTCGGCGGGGTTCCCGAGGACAGCGTCGAGCTGGACATCCCGGAGACGCTGCCCATGGTCGACGTCGACCGGGGGTTGCTGGAGCGGGTCGTCGCCAACGTGGTCGAGAACGCCGTCAAGTACAGCCCGGAGGGCACCCCCGTGCTGGTGAAGGCCAGTTCGCTGGCCGACCGGGTGGAGGTGCGGGTCGTGGACCGCGGTCCCGGCGTCCCCGACGAGGCCAAGGAGCGCATCTTCGAGCCGTTCCAGCGCCACGGTGACTCACCGCGCGGTGTCGGGGTCGGCCTGGGGCTGGCCGTGGCGCGCGGTTTCGCCGAGGCGACGGGTGGCACGCTCACCGCCGAGGACACCCCGGGCGGCGGCCTCACCATGGTGCTGAGCCTGCCGCCGGCGCGGGGGCGCGGACCGGAGCGGCCGGATCTGCCGGGCGCGGTGACGCGGTAGCCCTCAGGACGACAGTCGTTGCTCCTCAGGACGGCAACTGCCGTACGTCCAGAGGAAGATGCCAGGTGTTGCGGCGGTGCGCGGACGTCAGCGCGTCCGCCAGCGGAGACGGCGGCACCGCGAGGACCGGGCAGTGGGCGTGGGTCAGGCAGTAGCGGGTGACGCGGCCCGAGAAGGGCCGGTGCCAGCCGCGCCGGCCGGCGCCGACGACCAGGATGTCCTCGTCCCGGTCGGCGGTCTCCACCAGGGCCAGACCGGGGGTGGCGCGCACCACCACGCCGTGCAGCGGAATACCGGCGCCGGTGTCGCCGAAGACCTGGTCGAGCACGTCGGCCAGCTGCTCGCGGGCCATCTGTTGCCACTCCTGGACCAGCGGAGCCGGGGCCGGGGAGCGGCGCGCGGCCAGTTCGCCGCCCGGCGGTTCCCAGGCCAGCACCGGCCACAGCTCGGCCTCCCGGCGCCGGGCCTCCAGGGCCGCCCGGCGCAGGGCCGTGACGCTGCCCAGGGAGCCGCTCACACCGACGACGACCCGACCGGATGAGCAGGTGTCGTAACCGGACATGTATCCACCGTACTTCCGCGGCGGCCGCCGGGCGTCTCCCGGTGGCGGACCGCCTCCGTGACACCCCCGGGCCGGGGCACGGGCCAGCCCCGCGGCGGCTTCTTGGCACGCCTCTGACGTGCGAGACCTGCCTGGACGGCGCTCGCGTCAGCGTCCCGTCAACGTCGCCGCGATCACCGTCAGCGTCCCGTCATGAGGCATCTCGGGAGCGCCGGGAACGGGCATAGCGTCTGAGCAGAGCCCCGGTCGGCCTCCCCGCCGCCGGGGCGCTCCAGCTCCTTCCTGTGCCAGGAGGCACCCCATGTCAGAACTCCTCTGCGGCGACGATCCGGAGCCTTCCGATCGCTCCCCGGCCGGACCCCTGTTCGTACCGGTCCGGCCGGGACCCGTCGGGTACGCGGCCCGGTTGTTCCGCACCCCGCTCGGCGAACGCACCGCCGTCGCCTTCACCTCGGCCCGTCGACTCGCCGTCACGCTCGGCCCCGACCAGGCCTGGATCCGGCTCGCCGAACCCGTGCTGCGCACGCTGGCCGCACCGCTCGGCGTCACCACCGTCACGGTCGACCCCCAGCTGTCGGCGCCCGCCCCGACGCCGGTACCGCCGCTCGCGCCCGTCGCCGTGTCCCCGCGGACCGTCCGCACCGTCTGAGAGCGGACCGTCCGCATCGCCCGAGAGGGGAGTGCCCCATGACCACCCTGCACGAACCCGTCGTCACCGCCACACCCGCCGAGCTGTCGGTGTGGCCCGCCTCCACCACCGAGCCCCGGCCCGGCGCCCTGGCCGTGGGCGGAGTCCCGCTCGCCGAGGTCGCCGACCGCTTCGGTACCCCCGTCTACGTCCTCGACGAGAACGAGGTCCGCGAGCGCTGCCGCACCTACCGGCACGCCTTCCCGGACGCCGAAGTCCTCTACGCGGCCAAGGCGTTCCTGTGCCGGGCGATGGTCCACTGGACGGCACAGGAGGGCCTCGGCCTGGACGTCTGCTCGGCCGGCGAGCTGGAACTCGCGGTCACCACCGGGTTCCCGCCGGAGCGGATCGTGCTGCACGGCAACGCCAAGTCCCCGCGCGACCTGGAGACCGCGCTGCGGCTCGGCGTCGGGCGGATCGTCATCGACAGCCCGTCGGAGATCGCCCGGCTGGCCGCCGCCGTCGGACCGCACGGCCATCAGAAGGTCATGGTCCGGGCGGTGTCCGGGATCAGCGCGGGCGGCCACGAGAAGATCCGCACCGGAACGGACCACCAGAAGTTCGGGCTCTCCTCCCCCACTCTCGGCTTCGCTCGAGCGGGAGGTGCCCCCATCGACGGCTACGCCCAGCACGCCATCGCCCGGATACTGGACCAGCCGCAGCTCGAACTCACCGGCCTGCACTGCCACCTGGGCTCCCAGATCACCAGCGTGAAGCCCTACCTCGCCGCCGTGCGCCGGCTGGTCGGCCTCATGACCCGGCTGCACGAACAGCACGGACTGGTCCTGCCCGAGCTGGACCTCGGCGGCGGCCACGGCATCGCCTACCGGCCCGGCGAGCAGGCCCTCGACCTCACCGCCCTGGCCCGGCGGGTCCGCACCGAACTCTCCGACGCCTGCGCGATGGCCGGACTGCCGGTGCCCCGCCTGGTCATCGAGCCGGGCCGGGCGATCGTGGGGCCCGCGGGGATCGCCGTGTACCGGGTCCTCGCCGTCAAGCGGACCGGCGCGCACACCTTCGTCGCCGTGGACGGCGGGATGAGCGACAACCCGCGGCCCGCGCTGTACGGCGTCCGCTACGCACCCCGGCTCGTCGGCCGCGCGAGCGCCGCGCCGACCGCGCCGGTGACCGTCGTGGGCCGGCACTGCGAGGCGGGGGACGTGCTCGCGGCGGACGTGGAGCTGCCCTCCGACCTGCGCCCCGGCGACCTGCTCGCGGTGCCGGTGGCCGGCGCCTACCACCTCTCCATGGCCTCCGGCTACAACCTGGTCGGCCGCCCACCGGTCACCGCCGTCCGCGACGGCCACGCCCGGCTGCTGGTCCGCCGCGAGTCCCTGGAGGACATGCGCCGCCGGGACGTGGGGCTGTAGGACCGTGGGGCGGTCCGCGGGCTGCGCGGGACCGGTCGGCCCTTGAGACTGGTGGCGACCTGTCCCCCCCGGCCGTGATGAGGTCCCGATGGCGTATGGCCTGGCACGTCGTGAACTGCGACCGCGCGTCCCGCTACGCCCCGGTGAAGGCGAGAAGCACCATCTGACCAGCCTGGAAGGGCTGGCCGCGCTCTCCTTGGACGCGCTCAGCTCGGTGGCGTACGGTCCGGAGGCGATCGTGCTCGCCCTGGTGGTGGCCGGCACCGGGGCGCTGTCCGCCACCCTCCCCATCACGCTCGCGATCACCTTCCTGCTCGCGGCGCTCGTCGTGTCGTACGGCCAGGTCATCGCCGTTCACCCGGACGGCGGTGGCGCCTACGCCGTCGCCAAGGCCGATCTCGGGGCCACCGCGAGCCTGCTCGCCGCCGCCAGTCTGGTCGTCGACTACGTGCTCACCGTCGCCGTCAGCCTCGCCGCCGGCGCCGACGCGCTCGCCTCCGCGTTCCCCGTCTTCGCCCACGACAAGCTGATCGTCTGTCTGATCGCCCTGGCCCTGCTGACGGCGGTGAACCTGCGGGGCGTCTCCGACAGCGCCCGGGTGCTGATGCTGCCGACCGTCCTGTTCGTCGTCGCGATCCTCGGCGTCGTCCTGCTCGGCCTGCTGCGCCCGCACCCGGTCGCCGTCGTCGGCACCGCCCAGCCCGTGCACGCGACCGAGGCGCTGACCGCGCTGGTGATCCTCAAGGCGTTCTCGTCCGGTTGCTCCGCCCTGACCGGTGTGGAGGCCATCGCCAACGCCGTACCGACCTTCCGCACCCCGAGGGTCAGACGTGCCCAGCGCACGGAGCTGATGCTCGGCGCGCTGCTCGGGACCATGCTGGTCGGGCTCGCGGTCCTGATCCACCGCCACCATGTCGCCCCGCGCGGCGGGGTGACCGTCCTCGCCCAGCTCACCGCGGGCGCCTACGGCACCGGCTGGCCCTACTACGCCACCAACCTCCTCGTCACCCTCGTCCTGGGCCTCGCCGCCAACACCAGCTTCGGCGGCCTGCCCGTGCTGATGAGCCTGCTCGCCCGCGACCACCGGCTGCCCCACCTCTTCGGCCTGCGCGCCGAACGCCCCGTCTACCGCTACGGCGTGGTGGCCCTCGCCCTGCTGGCCGCGCTGCTGCTGCTGGCCACCGACGCCGACACCCACCGGCTGCTCCCGCTCTTCGCCATCGGCGTCTTCATCGGCTTCACCCTCAGCCAGGCCGGCCTGGTCCGGCACTGGGCGACCGGCCGGCCGGCCGGCTGGAAGCGCCGCGCGCTCATCAACGGCACCGGCGCCCTGCTCACCACCCTGGCCGGCGTCATCCTGCTGTTCACCAAGTTCCTGGAGGGCGCCTGGGTGGTGGTGATCGCCGTACCGCTGATGATGCTGCTGTTCGCCCGCATCCAGCGCTACTACACCGAGGTCGGCAAGGAACTGGGCCTCGGCCGGATCCCGGAGCCGCCGCCGCGGCGCACCACCAGCCTGGTGATCGTGCCGATCGGCGAGGTCAGCAAACTGGCCCGGCACGCCCTCGGCGCCGCCCTCGCCCTCGGCGACGAGGTGGTCGCGGTCGCGGTGCACGACGACCCCGGCACCTGCCGTGCGCTGGAGGAGGCCTGGCAGCGCTGGAACCCCGGCGTCCGCCTCGACGTCATCGACAGCCCGCACCGCTCCCTGGTCCAGCCGGTCGTCGACTACGTCCAGCGCGCCGCCGCGGACGGCCGCCAGGTCGCCGTCCTCATCCCCGAGGTGGAACCCCGGCACCGCCGTTACGAGATCCTCCAGAACCAGCGCGGCCTGCTCCTCGCGACCGTGCTGCGGGCCCGCACCGACGTCGTGGTGTGCATGCTGCCGTACCGGCTGAAGCTCTGACGGACGCCTTGTCGGGTCTCCGGCCGCCCCCTACAGTGCGCCCGTAAAGTTCGCCGAACTCGCCGAAACTTTCGGCGGCCTGCGTCGGCGAGTTCCTTCGGGGAGGGGCACACGCGCATGCGGACGTACGACAACCCGGTCATTCCCGGATTCCACCCCGACCCGAGCGTCTGCCGGGTGGGGGACGACTACTACCTGGTGTGCTCCAGCTTCGAATACGTCCCGGGCGTTCCGCTCTTCCACAGCCGTGACCTGGTGCACTGGCGGCAGCTCGGCAACGTCCTCGACCGGCCGCTGCCCGGGGACACACCGGCCTCGGGCGGGGTGTACGCCCCGACGATCCGGTACCACGACGGGCTCTTCCACGTCGTCACCACCGAGGTCGGCGGTGGCGGCAACCTGCTCGTCACCGCCGAGCGGCCCGAGGGGCCGTGGTCCGACCCGGTATGGATCGACCTGCCCGGCATCGACCCCGACCTGGCCTGGGACGAGAACGGCGACTGCTGGTGCGCCGTGGCGGGGGTCGCCGTCGCCCGGATCGACACCCGGAGCGGGAAGGTGCTGGAAGGGCCGCTGCCGATGTGGTCCGGGACCGGGCTGCGGGATCCGGAGGCACCGCATCTCTACCGGATCGGGGACTGGTGGTACCTGCTGGTCGCCGAGGGCGGCACCGCGCTCGGGCACGGGGTGTCCGTGGCCAGGGCCCGCTCCCCGCGCGGGCCCTGGGAACCGGGCCCCGGCAATCCGCTGCTCTCCCACCGGGGCACCTGGGAGCCGGTCCAGTGCACCGGGCACGCCGACCTCGTCCAGGCGGCCGACGGCAGCTGGTGGGCCGTACTGCTCGGCACCCGGCCGCGCGGCTGGTTCCCGGAGTTCCACGTCCTCGGCCGCGAGACCTTCCTGGTGCCGGTGGATTGGGTGGACGGCTGGCCGCGCACCGGATCGGTGCGGGACCGCCATCCGGCGCCGGCCGCCTGGCACCCGGTCGAACCGCCACCCGTCCGCGACGACTTCACCGCCCCCGTCCTCGCGCCGTACTGGATCTCCCCGCGCAGCCGGCCGGACGGCTCCTGGTCGCTGGCCGACCGGCCCGGATGGCTGACGCTCACGGCCACCGGGGACAGCCTCGACCGGCCCGGGCACACCTTCGTCGGCCGCCGCCAGCAGCACCCCGACTGCCGTGCAGCCGCGCTGCTCGACCCGGGCAAAGGACGCGCCGGCCTGTCGGTGCGCATCGACGAGGCCCACCACTACGACCTGGAGGTGAGCGGCGGAGTGGCGAGCGTGATCGCCCGGATCGGGCCGCTGCGGCAGCGCCTCGCCGCACACCCCGTGCCCCCGGGGCCGGTCACCCTCGTCGTCGAGATCCGTACGACCCCGGTGCCGCCGCCCACCGCCACCGCGCCCGGCGAGACGGTGCCGGGACTGCGCGCCGCCGGCCCCGATGCCGTGACCCTTTCGATCGAAACGCCCGAAAGTGTCGTCCGACTGGTCGAACTCGACGGCCGTTATCTCTCCACCCAGGTGGCCGGCGGCTTCACCGGCCGGGTCATCGGCATGTACGTCACCGAACACCGCGCCGCCTTCGACTGGTTCGACTACACGCCCATCAGCTGATGCGCGACACCTTGACGCTCCTGATCCGCCTTTCTAGAGTCGCCGTTCGGAACGTTCGATGAAAACACCGAATGTTTCGAACGCGCAGCAGACTCGGTTGATCCAACGGCGTGAAACCAGGACGGCGTCGGTCGTCCCGTAACCCCAAGGAGCGCATCATGGGCGACCCGGCACTGTCCCGTCGCGGGTTCCTGGCGGCCACCGCGGCCGCCGGTCTGGGCATGACCGCCCTCAGCGGCTGTGGCTCGGGTGACGGCGGGTCCTCGTCGTCGGGGAAGGTCACGGTCGAGTGGTGGAACATCTCCACCACCCAGCCGACCAAGAACGTCTGGGCGGGCCTGGCCAGGAAGTTCGAGGCTCAGAACCCGCACGTGAAGCTGAAGATCGTGCAGTTGGAGAACGACGCCTACAAATCCAAGATGACGGCGCTCATAGCCTCCGGCAAACTCCCGGACATCTTCCACACCTGGGGCGGCGGGGTCCTCAAGCAGCAGGTCGACGCCGGCCTCGTCGAGGACCTCACCCCCGGCACCAAGCCCTGGGCGGACGGGATGCTGTCGGTCGCCAAGCAGCCGTACCTCATCGACCAGAAGCTGTACGGCATTCCGTTCGACATCGGCATGATCGGCTTCTGGTACAACAAGGCACACTTCAAGAAGGCGGGGATCAGCGAACCTCCCACCACGTGGAGCGGATTCCTCGACGCCGTGCGGAAGCTCAAGGCCGCCGGCATCACCCCGCTCGCCCTCGCGGGCAAGGAGAGCTGGACAGGTATGTACTACTGGGCGTACCTGGCGATGCGCACGGCCGGTCTCGACGCCCTCCAGAAGGCAGACGAGGACAAGGACTTCACCGGCACCGGGTTCGTCCAGGCCGGACAGCACCTGAAGGACCTCGTCGATCTCCAGCCGTTCCAGAAGGGCTTCCTCGGTGCGGCCTACTCCGCGCCCACCGGCCAAGCGGCCGCCGTCGGCAACGGCAAGGCGGCCATGGAGCTGATGGGCCAGTGGGCCCCGGTGGTGGAGGCGGACGCGGGCAAGGGCCTCGGCTCGGACCTCGGCTTCTTCCCGTTCCCGGCGGTCGACGGCGGCAAGGGCGCCATCACCGAGGTCTTCGGCGGTGGCGGCGGGCATGCCCTGCGCAAGGGTGCTCCGAAGGAAGCCGTCGACTTCCTGAAGTTCTTCGCCTCCGAGACCACCGACCTGGTGCTCGTCGAGAAGACCAAGACTCTCCCGGTGGTCCCCGGCGCGGAGAAGGCGCTGAGCGACCCCAACACCAAGGCCGTACAGGCGCAGTTGAAGGGCGCCACCGGATTCCAGCTCTACCTCGACCAGGCGTATGCGCCCGCCGTCGGCCAGCAGATCAACGACAGCGTGGCCGGGCTGATCGCCGGCTCCAAGTCGCCGGAACAGGTCACCCAGGCGATCACCAAGACCGCGAAGGAAGAGCAGTAGGCCGCCCGATGACCTCGACCTACCTGCCCGGCACCCGGCCGGGCCCGGACACCGCGCCGCGGCCGGGCCCGGCCGCGGGCCGCGCGCGCTCCCGGCGCCGGCTGCTGCACTGGCTCACCGCGATGGGCTTCCAGCTGCCCGCCCTGGCCCTGTTCGGCGTCCTCGTCCTGCTGCCGATCCTGTTCGCGCTGTACGCCTCGTTCTTCCGCTGGGGCGGCTTCGGCATGCCCTCCGACTACACCGGCACCGACAACTTCACCCGGCTCTTCCAGGACGACGTCTTCCTCGGCGACCTGTGGCGCTGCCTGGTCCTGGTCGTGCTGTCGCTGGCGCTGCAACTGCCGTTCGCGCTCGCCATGGCGGTCCTCCTCAACCAGCGGATCCGCGGCCGGGCCGTCTACCGCATGCTGTTCTTCGCGCCGTACGTGCTCTCCGAGGCGATCACCGGTGTGCTGTTCGGCATGATCTTCGCGCCCGGCGACGGGCTCGCCGACCACCTGCTGAGCGACATCGGCCTGGGCGCGCTCGGCGGCAAGTGGTTCTCCGACCCCTCCACCGTCATGGCCACCCTCTTCCTGGTCATGACCTGGAAGTACTTCGGCTTCCACATGATGCTCTACCTGGCCGGACTCCAGTCCATCCCGGCCGAGTTGACGGAGGCGGCGACGGTCGACGGCGCGGGCGCCTGGCAGCGCTTCCGCCATGTCACCCTGCCGCTGCTCGCGCCCACCCTGCGGATCAGCGTCTTCCTGTCGGTGATCGGCTCCATCCAGCTCTTCGACCTGGTGTGGGTGGTCACCGCGGGCGGCCCCGACCACCACTCCGAGACCATGGCCGTGACCATGTTCCAGTACGGCTTCAAGCGCTACCAGGTCGGCTACGCCAGCGCCATCAGCGTGGCCATGTTCGCCGTCAGCCTCGTCTTCGCCCTCGCCTACCAGCGGTTCGTGCTCCGCCGCGACCTGGCCGGCGCCACCACCACCATGAGGGGAGACGGCGCATGAGCAGCAGCCGCAGGACGACCGTACGGAACCTTCCGCTGCACGTGATCCTCGTCGTGGTCGGCGCGGTCATGGTCGTACCCCTGCTCTACGCCCTGCTGTCCGGGTTCAAGACGACGGACGAGCTGTCCGGCAACCCGGTCGGGCTGCCCAGGTCCTGGGTGACCGCCAACTACACCGGCATCCTCGGCTCCGGCACGTTCTGGCGGCTGGTCGGCAACAGCACCCTCATCGCGGTGGCCACCACCGTGCTGGTGGTCGCGGTGTCGGCACTCGCCGCCTTCTCCTTCGCGCGGTTCGCCTTCCGTGGGCGTGAGGTGCTGTTCACGGTGTTCACGATGGGGCTGATGTTCCCCTTCGCGGTGGCCGCGCTGCCCCTCTTCCTGCTGCTGCGGTCGATGCACCTGCTGGACAACCCGCTGGGCGTGATCCTCCCGCAGGCCGCGTTCGGGCTGCCGATGACCATCATCATCCTGCGCGGTTTCTTCCGCGAGATCCCCGGGGAGCTGGAGGAGGCGGCCACGCTGGACGGCTGCGGGCCGTTCGGCTTCTTCTGGCGGATCCTGCTCCCGATGGCCCGGCCCGCGCTCGGCACGGTCTCCGTGCTCGCGGTCGTCACCAGCTGGAACAACTTCTTCCTGCCGCTGCTGGTGTTCACCGACTCCACCTGGTGGACCATCCCGATCGGCGTGCAGCAGTTCCAGGGCCAGTACTCCACCGACACCGCCCGGGTCTTCGCCTATCTGGTCCTTGCCATGGTTCCCGCCCTGGCCTTCTACACGGTCGCCGAACGTCAGCTGGTCGGCGGCCTCACCGCAGGCGCCACCAAGGGCTGAACACCCCTTCCACGAACAGGAGTCGCACGATGTCCCGCACACGTCTCAGACTCGCCGGAGCCCTCGCGGCCGTACTCGTGGCGGCCTCGGTCGCCGCCGGACCGGCCGCCCAGGCCCACGACCGGCAGCACCACGGTGGTGCCACCCTCGCCGAACTGGCCGAGCGCCACGGCCGCTACTTCGGCAGCGCCACCGACAACCCCGAACTCACCGACACCGCCTACACCGCGCTGCTCGGCGGCGAGTTCGACATGATCACGCCCGGCAACGGCATGAAGTGGTACGCCACCGAACCCCAACAGGGCGTCTTCGACTGGACCAACGGCGACCAGATCGTCGACCTCGCCCGCGCGAACCACCAGCAGGTCCGCGCCCACACCCTGGTCTGGCACAGCCAGCTGCCGGGCTGGCTCACCTCCCGGGACTGGACGGCCGGCGAACTGCGGGCGGTCCTGAAGAAGCACATCCAGACCGAGGTAAGGCACTACCGGGGCAAGGTCTACTCCTGGGACGTCGTCAACGAGGCGTTCAACGAGGACGGCAGCTACCGCGAGACCCTCTGGTACAAGACGCTCGGCCCCGGCTACATCGCCGATGCGCTGCGCTGGGCCCACCAGGCCGACCCGCACGCCAGGCTCTACCTCAACGACTACAACATCGAGTCGGTCGGAGCGAAGAGCGACGCCTACTACGCCCTCGCGAAGGAACTGAAGGCCGCGGGCGTCCCGCTGGACGGCATCGGCTTCCAGGCCCACCTCGCCCTCCAGTACGGCTATCCGGCCACCCTGGAGGAGAACCTCCGGCGCTTCTCCCGACTCGGCCTGGACACCGCGCTCACCGAGGTGGACGTCCGCATGCAGCTGCCGGCCACGGACGAGAAGCTGGCCGAGCAGGCGACCTGGTACGCCGACCTGACCAGGGCGTGCCTCGCGGTGCGCCGGTGCGTGGGCATCACGGTCTGGGACTACACGGACAAGTACTCGTGGATCCCGGCGTTCTTCCCCGGCGAGGGCGCGGCCCTGCCCTGGGACGAGCAGCTCGCTCCCAAACCGGCCTACTTCGCGCTGCGCGCAGCACTCGGCTACAGGGGGTGATCACCCCCGGACACACGTCGGGGCCGGTGCGCACCATGGGTGTGCGTCCGGCCCCTGCTGGTCACCGGGCGGAGCGGCGGGGCCGCCCGGGTACTGCGGGTGTTCGCTCAGGCGGCGGTCATCACGCTGCCGGCACCGACCGGGCGGTGCGGAGCGATGATCTGGCCGTCGGGCAGAAGCTCACCGGTGTCCTCGAAGAGGAGAACGCCGTTGCACAGCAGGCTCCATCCCTGCTCCGGGTGGTGCGCCATGAGGCGGGCGGACTCCCGGTCGGCGGATGAGGCTGTCGGACACGGCGGCTGGTGCTGGCACATGGGTGGGGTCTCTCGCTCGGTCGTGGTCATGTCGTCCCCCGTGATGATGAGTCGGTCGGAAACCAGTCTTGCCCTCCGGGCGTAGTTCCGCAGGGATTTCGCTGCACCGCTTCTCACAGGTTGGAGACGCGTCACCCGCGCGGACGGTTCATCCCGACCGGGTTGCCAATTCGGATGGTTTTCCATGGCCGGATAGGGCTAGTCCGCACGGCGGGAAACGGCAAAAGGGCTCTTAAGAGCGGTAAATTGCTCGTACGAGCGGACTCCGGTGCCCCGGGCAATGACTCACTTCCCGGGCGATGACTTTCTGCCCCGGACAATGACTCACGCAAACACGAACGCACCCCGTCACTCGTTCCCGGGTGACGGGGTGCGTTCGGTGACGGCCTCGGGCAGCCTCAGGCGGGCGTGATGAGCAAGGGGGCCGGGGTGACCCGGTGGGTGAGCACCGGAAGCAGGTCCTCCACCCGGTGCGGCCGGTGTGCGGCGATGCCGGGCGGGGCCGGTGCCAGCGGGATGAGGAGATCGGTGGCCGCCGGGTGCCCCTCGGCGCCGTCCGCGGTGCGGTCGCCGTGCAGCCACAGGGTGAGCATGTACAGGCCCGGCAGGGACAACAGGCGCGGCTGGTAGGGCTGTTGCAGGGCCTCGGCCTGGTGCAGGGCCCGCTCGGTGGAGGTGATGTAGGGCCCCTCGAAGAAGTGCGAGAAGGCCCAGCCGTCCGGGGTGAGCATCGTGTCGGCCGCGGCCACCACCCGTTCGCCGCAGCGGATCAGGAAACGCCAGCCGGCCAGTCGGGTGGCGGACATGCCCTCCGGGGTGATCCGGTCCAGTACGTGCACGGGCAACGGGAGTTCGGGGATCGCGGGTCCCTGGGCGGCGCGCAGGGAGGGGGTCCGGGCCTCACGGACCGCGGTGGGGGAACCGAGGGCGGTGAGGACGGAACGCAGTGCGGGCGCGGGGGCAGGAGGGACGTGCAGGGGCATGGTGGGTCGCCTCTCGTTCGACAGGCGCGGTGGCGCGAGGGCAGGGGCGGACGGCGCTGTCAGCTCACGGGGGGTCAGAGAGGCGGGGGCCCGGTCAGGTGAAGAGAGGTGCGGGCGTTGCCTGCCGCACGTCACTCAGACGGCAGGAACCAGGACCGTGGGCGCCAGCCTTCTGCCTTGTTCGCGGAGTTTATACGACGCCTGTTCAGCCGGTGTTTCACCGGGCCGCTTCACAGAACGGAACAAGGCGCAATTCAGCCGTCGATTCGCGGGGAATCCTCCCGGTTTCCCGCCTGCCGGAACCCCGCTGACCTCGGGATTCGAACCTGTCGGGGTCGGCCGAATGTCGTCGGCGTTTTTCACGAGGGGAACGGGGAACCCGAAGATGCGGCTGCTCCATGCCCCGTGAATGTGCCGCGGGACACATTCCAACAGAGTAGCGGGTGCCCGTCCCGCGCGCGACGTTATCGATCGCCGCGACGGGGCATCATCCCCGGTGGACCCGGGACACCGGCGGCCGGAACCTCGGTCCGCCCATTCGAGGAGGGACACTTCGATGGGGGAGAAGGTCGTGGCGGGCCGGTTCGACCTGTCCGATCCCCGGCGCTACCGCGAAAAGCTCCGCAGTTGTCTTGCGGGACTGGAGCGGTTGCTGGTGGAGAAGCGGTTCGACCGTCCCAAGAACCTCATGGGCGTCGAGATCGAATTGAATCTCGCCGGTGTCGACGGTATGCCGAGAATGTTGAACGGACAGGTTCTGGAACGTATCGCGAGCCGCGATTTCCAAACAGAACTCGCCATGTTCAATCTGGAAGTCAACATAGCTCCCCACCGGCTCGGCGGCCGGGTTTTCGACCGGCTCGACGAGGAACTGCGGACCTCGCTGGCGTACGCCGACCGCAAGGCGCGCGAGGTGGACGCCGGAATCGTGATGATCGGGATACTGCCCACCCTCGAGCGGGACGACCTGGTCTCCGCGAACCTCTCCGAGGTGGACCGCTACACCCTGCTCAACGACCAGATCGTGGCCGCCCGCGGGGAGGACTTCCAGCTGGACATCGAGGGCGTCGAGCACCTCGTGTGCACCTCCAAGTCGATCGTCCCCGAAGCCGCCTGCACCTCGGTGCAACTGCACCTCCAGGTCACCCCGGCCCGCTTCGCCGACGTGTGGAACGCGGCGCAGGCGGCGGTCGCCGCGCAGATCGCCGTCGGCGCGAACTCCCCGTTCCTCTTCGGCCGCGAACTGTGGCGGGAGTCCCGCCCCCCGCTGTTCCTCCAGGCCACCGACACCCGCCCGCCGGAACTCCAGGCCCAGGGGGTACGGCCGCGCACCTGGTTCGGCGAGCGCTGGATCAGTTCGGCGTACGAACTCTTCGAGGAGAACCTGCGCTTCTTCCCGGCGCTGCTGCCGATCTGCGACGAGGAGGACCCGCTGGCCGTCCTCGACGCGGGCGGGGTGCCGAAGCTGGCCGAACTCGTCCTGCACAACGGCACGGTGTACCGCTGGAACCGCCCGGTGTACGGCATCGCCGACGGCGTCCCCCATCTCCGCGTCGAGAACCGCGTCCTCCCCGCCGGACCGACCATCACCGATGTCATCGCGAACGCGGCGTTCTACTACGGCCTCGTCCGCGCGCTCGCCGAGGAGTCACGACCGGTGTGGACCCGGCTGCCGTTCGCCGTCGCCGAGGCCAACTTCGACGCGGCGTGCCGCGACGGCATCGACGCGCGCCTGGTCTGGCCGCGGCGGGCGCGGTACGGCGGCGGCACGGCGGAGGTGGACGCGGTCACTCTGGTCCGCGACGAGTTGCTGCCGCTGGCGGAGGCGGGGCTGGACGCGTGGGGCGTGGAGCCGGCCGACCGCGATTTCTATCTGGGCGTGATCGACGAGCGCTGCCGGCGGAGGGTCAACGGGGCGTCCTGGCAGGCGGCGACGTTCCACCGGGCGCTGGAGCAGGGGTTGTCGCGGGAGGCGGCGCTGGCCGCGATGACGCGGCGCTATGCGGAGCTGATGGCGGCGGGGGAGCCGGTGCATACGTGGCCGGTGGGGTTGTTGGAGCCGGTGTTGACGGGGTGAGTGCTGACGGGGTGCGTGGGGCGGTGTGTCGGGTGCGGCGGAGTGGGGGCTGGTCGCGCAGTTCCTCCCCCAGCCTTCGGCCGGGGGTACCCCCAGCGCCCCTTGGGGGCGCTGTCCAGTCGGGGCGTTATTCAGTCGCGCCCGCTGCCACGATCGCCTGGAGGATGACCGTGTGGATCTGGGACGGGTCGTCGACCTGGTGGCCGGAGCCGCCGGTGGCCTCGGCGATCTGTTGGGCCTCTTCCCTGGAGGCGTCAGGGCCGACGGCGATGACGATGAGGGGGACCGGTTTCTCCGGGTCGGCGAGTCGGCGGAGGTTCGCGATCAGAGCGGTGCGGGAGATGCTGCCGGGGTCCTGGTTCTCGCCGTCCGTGAGGATGACCAGGGCGTTGAACTTGCCCTTGGCGTAGGTGGACGTCGCTTCCTTGTAGGCGGCGAGTGTCGTGTCGTAGAGGCCCGTCGCGCCGTCGGGGACCGGCTGGAGGTTGCTGAACGCGGAGGAGAGGAGGTCGCGTTGGGTGCCGTTGGCCTTGCGGTCGCCGAGGCGTTCCGTGGGGACCAGGACGCGGTAGTCCTTGTCGCCGTCCAGTTTGGTGGAGAACTCCCAGAGGCCGATCTCGTCCTCCGGGGTGAAGGTCGCGAGCGCCTGGAGGAGGGACGCCTTGGTGACGTCCATGCGGGAGCGGCCCCCGGAGACCGGCTCGGACATCGACCCCGACGCGTCGACCACCGTGGTGATCCGGGCACTCTGCACGGTGATCGTCCAGGTACCGAGCGCGTCCCGGACGGCCGTGTCCGAGGCCGGTTCCACGGCCGGCTCGGCGTACGGCTGCGGGCTGCTGCCCCCGGCCGCCTCGACCAGCGTGTCCGACGCGGTCTCCTCGTCCGTGCGGAAACCGGCCTTGGCGAGCAGCTTCCGCTGCGCCGGCTGCTGCACGTACGTCATGAACCGCAGCGCGGCCCGGCTCTCGTCGGTGCTCAACTCCGGCTCGTCGACGAGGGCGTAGGGGTAGTCGAGGGCCGGTGAGCCGTCCTTCGGGTAGAAGAGGTCGAGGCGGCGGTCGGAGCCGGCCGTCGCGTTGTACGCGTACGCCGCCTGTTCCGTGAGGACCAGCGCCTGGTTGCGCTTGGGGTTGCCCTGTTCCGTGCCGGAGGAGTCGCGCGGCAGGGTGTCGACGACCTGGGCGTCCGTGTCGGAGACGCGCTGCGAGAGCGTCTTCATCATCGCGGCGGCCTGGGTGGACCCGCCCTTCACCTTCGCCGCGGCCGTACCGAGCTGGGTGAGCGCGAGCAGCCCGGCCGCACTGCGCGCCGGATCCGCCGCGCCCAGCTTCAGCGAGTCGCCCTGCATCGCGGCCCCGACCAGCTCCAGCCAGCTGTACGTCTTGTCGGGCCACCCCAGCGACTTGGCGGCGGCCGGCACCATCGCGACGGCGACCGGTGTCTCGGCCACCTGGCCCACCGAGGTCACCTGGGCCGCCGAACCGTCCGCCGCGACCCGGTCCAGCCACAGCGACGAGTCCGGCACCCACACCTGCGCGTCCGGCTTCCGGCCCGCCTGGAGGGTGTCGGTGACCTTGTACGACTCCTGCGCGCTGACCGTGACCGCGATGCACCGCCCGTCGGAGGTGACGTCCTCGGCCCGCGCCTGCTTCGCCGCTGCCGTCAGCGTGGGCGCCAGGTCGGGGGAGGCGACGACGGTCACCCGTACCGGGTCCTCCTGGCAGGAGGCGCCGAAGGAGAGCAGACCGCTCTGCACGGCCGCCGCCGTGCCTCCCGCGACGACCAGGACGAGGACGGTCGTGACGGCCACCGTGCGGCGGCGGGCACGGGGACGGGGGTCGGCCGCGCCCGCCCCATGATGATCGGGCAAGCTGTGACGTCCCATGACGGTGGTGCCCCTCCCTGTCCCCCCGACAGCCCGGCGCGCACGGTTTTCGTAACTGCTTTCGAGACACTAGCGGCGCGAAGATGGGCATGGGGCGGGATTGTCCAACTGGAGGCAGGAGTGCAGGTGGAGGCGGATCAGGTGGCCGGTGCATATCCACTGGAGCGGCCCTCGCAACGTATGTTCAGGGACGAGACGCTGCTCGTTCTGGGGCTTTCGCTCGGTGCGAGCGGAGTGTCCGCCCTGATCAGCTTTGTCGGATCGGTCACCAAACCGGGCGGCCTGAAGGACCAGGCGGCGACGCTCAACGCGTCGGCCGCGCCCGGCCGCCCCTGGCTGGATCTCGCCTGGCAGCTGTTCGGTATCGCGTCCGCGCTCGTCCCCGTACTGCTGGTCGCGCACCTCCTCCTCCGCGAGGGCGCGAGCCTGCGCACGCTCGGCTTCGACCGCACCCGCCCGTGGCCCGACCTCGGGCGCGGAGCGGGGGTCGCGGCGGTGATCGGCAGCACCGGGATCGCCTTCTACCTGGCCGCACGCGGCCTCGGCTTCAACCTCACGGTGGTGCCGGAGGCGCTGCCCGACGTGTGGTGGAAGTACCCCGTGCTGATCCTCTCCGCGATGCAGAACGCGATCCTCGAAGAGGTCGTCGTCGTCGGCTATCTGCTGCGCCGGCTCGACCAGTTGGGGTGGACCGCGGGGACGGCGCTGGTGGCCAGTTCCGTACTGCGCGGGTCGTACCACCTGTACCAGGGGATCGGCGGCTTCGTCGGCAACATGGTGATGGGCGTCGTCTTCGTCTACCTGTACCGGCGGTGGGGGCGGGTCGGTCCCCTGGTGGTGGCGCATTCCCTCCTCGACATCGGCGCGTTCGTCGGCTACGCGCTGCTCGCCGGCAAGGTGGGCTGGCTGCCTACGGCGTGAGCAGTTCCCCGTCGATCACGGTGACCGCGCGCCCGCTCAGCAGGGTGCGGTCGCCGCGCAGCGAGGTGCGGACCAGTCCGCCGCGGCGGGAGGCCTGGAGCCCCGTCAGGTCGTCGCTGCCGAGCCGTCCGGACCAGTGCGGGGCGAGGGCGGTGTGGGCGCTCCCCGTCACCGGGTCCTCGTCGATGCCGACGTTGGGGAAGAAGCAGCGGGAGACGTAGTCGTAGCCCTTGGCCGGGTCCTGGGCGCGGGCGGTGGCGATGATCCCGCGCGTGGAGTAGGTGCCGAGGGCCCGGTGGTCGGGGGAGAGGCCGAGCACGGTCTTCTCGTCGGCGAGTTCGAGGAGCAGGTCGCCGACGTTCGGCCCGGTGTCGAAGCCGGCGACGGGCTCGGCACCGAGCGCCTCGGCGACCCCGTCGGGCACGTCGACGCGGGTGAGCGGGGCGGTCGGGAAGTCCAGGGTGAGCACCCCGTCCGCGCCCGGCGAGGCGATCAGCACCCCGCTCCGCGTGGCGAACCGCACGGGCCCTTTGCGTGCCCCCGTCGTACTCAGCACATGGGCGGTGGCGAGGGTGGCGTGCCCGCACATCGCGACCTCCGCGACCGGGGTGAACCACCGCAACGCCCAGTCGGCGTCCCCGCCCGCGGGCAGGGGGTGCGCGAACGCGGTCTCGGCGTGGTTCACCTCCATGGCCACGTTCTGCATCCAGTCGTCCTCGGGAAAGGCGTCGAGCAGCACGACGCCGGCCGGGTTCCCGGAGAAGGCGCGCTCGGCGAAGGCATCGACGATTCGAATCCGCATACCCGAGACGCTAGGCCCCCCACTCGCCCCCCGGCCCGGTCCAATCCCGGAGTCCTGGCCCGATTTCCACCCTCTGGGCTCAGGGGGGGGCGGCCCGGAAAGGCGTTTGACGCCCGTCGCCCTCCGCTGCTCGGATCAACCCCCATGACCACAGGACAGATGCACCCCGACATGCATCCCGTCGACGACGATCTCGTACGACGGCTGATCGCCGCCCAGTTCCCCCGGTGGGCCGGGCTGACGGTGGCGCGGTGCCCGTCCGGCGGCACGGTCAACGCCATGTTCCGGCTCGGCGACGACATGGTCGTCAGGCTGCCGCTGGTGCGAAGCGGGGCGCCGGACGTGTCCAGGGAACAGGAGTGGCTGCCACGCCTCGCCCCCCACCTGCCCGTGCGCATCCCCGAGGTGCTCGGCGCCGGGAAGCCGGGCGAGGGGTATCCGTGGCCGTGGTCGGTGTACCGCTGGTTGCCGGGACGGCCCGCCGAAGCGGGCGCGCTGACCCGGCCGGTAGCGCTGGCCGAGGACCTGGCCGCGTTCGTGACCGCGATGCGGAGCGTCACCCTGCCGGCGGCGCCGCCCGCCTACCGGGGCGGCCCGGTCGCCTCCCTCGACGCGGCGACCCGAGCGGCGATCGACCAACTCCGCGCGCTCCCCGCCGAAAACGTCGACTGCGACGCCGCCACCGCCGTATGGGAGCAGGCCCTACGGGCCCCGGCCTCGCAAGAACCCCCCGTCTGGCTGCACGCCGACCTCATGCCGGGCAACGTCCTCCTCGACGCCGACGGCAGACTGGCCGCAGTCATCGACTTCGGCTGCGCGGGCACCGGCGACCCGGCCTGCGACCTGTTCCCGGCCTGGAACCTCCTCCCGCCGCCCGCCAGAAAAGTCTTCCGCGAAACATTGTCCATAGACGACCCGACCTGGACCCGAGCCCAAGGCCGCACCCTCTCCCAGGCCCTCATCGCCCTCCCCTACTACCGCACCACCAACCCCTCCATGGCCCACAACGCCCGCCACGTCATCACCGCACTACTGACCACTTCCTGACCGCGACCACACCCCTCCGAGACGGCGCGGCACGGGGCATGGGACCGTGGGTGGCGACGGCGCGCCCCTCCGGGGGCGCGGGGAACAGCGCGAAGTCTCACGACGGCGCGGCACGGGGCATGGGACCGTGGGTGACGACGGCGCGCCCCTCCGGGGGCGCGGGGAACTGCGCGAAACCGCACCACGGCGCCGCACCGGCCATCCGACCGTCCGCCCCCCCCGGCGCTCCTGCCCAACCAGCCACCCGGGCAACGAAAAGGGCCGACCCGGTATCGAGTCGGCCCCTTACGGCAGCTGCCCGCTCAGTCCGTGCCCAGCTCCATCGCGGCCCGGTCCAGCAGCTCGTCGGCGTCCGGCGCCGCCTCCCCGCGGGACGCGATCGCCTCGGCGCCGCCCTCCGGCATGGTGCCGATCAGACCGGTCGCCGCCGCCTGCGCCGCACCGATCGCCGGGTTGGCGGAGCCGATCAGGCCCAGCCCGGCGTACTGCTCCAGCTTCGCGCGGGAGTCGGCGATGTCCAGGTTCCGCATGGTGAGCTGGCCGATCCGGTCCACCGGACCGAACGCCGCGTCCTCGGTCCGCTCCATCGACAGCTTGTCGGGGTGGTAGCTGAATGCGGGACCCGTGGTGTCGAGGATCGAGTAGTCCTCGCCGCGCCGGAGGCGGAGCGTCACCTCGCCGGTGACCGCCGCGCCGACCCACCGCTGCAGCGACTCCCGGATCATCAGTGCCTGCGGGTCCAGCCACCGGCCCTCGTACATGAGCCGACCGAGCCGCCGGCCCTCGTTGTGGTACTGCGCGACCGTGTCCTCGTTGTGGATCGCGTTGACCAGCCGCTCATACGCCGCGTGCAGCAGCGCCATGCCCGGCGCCTCGTAGATGCCCCGGCTCTTCGCCTCGATGATCCGGTTCTCGATCTGGTCCGACATGCCGAGCCCGTGCCGGCCGCCGATCGCGTTGGCCTCCATGACCAGCTCGACGGCGGTCTCGAACTCCTTGCCGTTGATGGTGACGGGGCGGCCCTGGTCGAAGCCGATCGTCACGTCCTCGGGCAGGATCTCGACCTCGGGGTCCCAGAACCGCACGCCCATGATCGGCTCGACGGTCTCGATGCCGTTGTCCAGGTGCTCCAGGGTCTTCGCCTCGTGCGTGGCGCCCCAGATGTTGGCGTCGGTGGAGTACGCCTTCTCGGTGCTGTCCCGGTAGGGCAGCCCGTGGGCCACCAGCCACTCGGACATCTCCTTGCGGCCGCCGAGCTCGGTCACGAAGTCCGCGTCCAGCCAGGGCTTGTAGATCCGCAGGTGCGGGTTGGCGAGCAGGCCGTAGCGGTAGAACCGCTCGATGTCGTTGCCCTTGAAGGTCGACCCGTCGCCCCAGATCTGGACGTCGTCCTCCAGCATCGCCCGGACCAGGAGGGTGCCGGTGACGGCACGGCCCAGCGGGGTGGTGTTGAAGTACGCCCGCCCGCCCGAGCGGATGTGGAACGCACCGCAGGTGAGCGCGGCGAGGCCCTCCTCGACCAGCGCGGCCCGGCAGTCGACCAGGCGCGCGATCTCGGCACCGTAGGTGTGCGCGCGGCCGGGCACCGAGGCGATGTCGGGCTCGTCGTACTGGCCGATGTCGGCGGTGTAGGTGCACGGGACGGCGCCCTTGTCGCGCATCCACGCGACCGCGACCGAGGTGTCGAGCCCGCCGGAGAAGGCGATGCCGACGCGCTCGCCGGCGGGAAGGGAGGTGAGGACCTTGGACATAGGAAGATTATGCATGAGACCGCATGGTCATGCAACGTCCCTGTTGGAACCGCCCCGGTCCGGCGCAGGCGGCCGGCGCGGTGGTGATCATCCAGTGGCTGAAGGCCGCGTACCGCTCTGCGAACTCCTCCCCGTCGGCGGCCCGCTCGACGGCGTCCGCGTGCGCCCGGACCTCCTCGAGGCGGGCGGCGCGCGCGGCCTCGTACCGCGCGAGCGCCTTCGCGGTGTCCGGCTCGTCCGTCAGGGACGCGCGCAGGACGCCCACGTCCTCGATGCCGAGGGTGCCGCCCGCCGGGATGTGCGGGGGCAGCCCGTGCGCCGCGTCCCCGATCAGCGCGACCCGCTCGCTGGTCCAGCGTGCCGGCGGGGGGACGTACATGATCTGGTTCTCCAGGATGGCCTCCTCGGTGGTCTCGGCGATCATCCGCGGCAGGTCGTCGTGTCAGCCCGCCTCGGCCAGGTTCCGTGCCCGCCGCAACGCGCGGTCCCGGTTTGTGCCGGTGCGACACCCCGGCCGTCCCCGCCGTCCTGGCCTGGCAGGCCCGCCACGACCGCGACGCCGCGCACCGCTGGCTGCGCACGCCGATCGCGGACACCCTGACCGCGATCGGCAATAGGGTGCGCCCGTGACCGATCGCGCGGAGCGCCCACTGCTGTTCCTGGACGTCGACGGCACGCTGCTGCCCTGTGCGGGAGCGCGGCTTCCGACGACCCCGCAGGGGTGGGCGGACTGGCAGCCGGCGTCCAATCCCCAGCTGGCGCGCATCGACCGCGGGCACGGTCCCCGTCTGCTCGCGCTGCCCTGCGTGCTGATGTGGGCCACCGCGTGGATGACGGACGCCAACACGGTGATAGCTCCGCGGCTCGGCCTGCCGGTGCTGCCGGTGGCGGATCTGCCCCCGGCGCCGGAGGAGTATCCGGCCGACACGCTCAACTGGAAGACCCAGGCCCTCGTCCGGGCGGCCGCGGGCCGCCCGTTCGTCTGGGTCGACGACTCGATCACCGACCTGGACCGGGCGTGGGTCTCGGCGCACCACCGGGGCGGCCGGGTTCTCCTGCACCGCGTCGACCCCATGACCGGCCTCACGGCCGCGGACCTCACGGTCGTCGGCGACTGGTTGCGGGCCGCACGCTAGCCGCCTCTCCGGTGACCTGTGACAGCGAAGTTGGGCCATTTGCCACCAAAGTCGGGCCAACGCTAGTTTGTGGCAGCGAAGTTGGGCCTGTGGGGAAATCGTCAGGCGGGGGACACGGTGGAGTTACCTGTCCGTGCAGTCGATCAGGCTGTGCTCACGGGCTTTGAGCTGGACTTCTCTGTCGACGGGGTGCGTAGGCGTCGGCTGCTGCAGACGAGCTGGGATGTCCGGTTCGAGGCGGTGGAGCCCGTCCGTGAGTTCACCTGGCACAAGTACTGCCGGGGCTTCGCGGGCTGGTACTACTCGGTGACCGTACGGGATCACGTCGGCTACGAGTCGTGGCTGGAGCGGGACCGGTTGGTCCTGCTGGACCGGGACCCGCAGGTCACAGTCATCGCCTCGCAGCCGTTCTGGCTGCACTGGCACGACGGTGTCCGCAAGCGTCGGCACGCTCCCGACTACTTTGTCCGGCTGGCTGACGGGCGGGCCCGCGTGGTCGACGTCCGTGCCGAGGACGACATGGACGAGGAGACGCGGGAGTCCTTTACCGCGACTGAGCGCGCTTGCGAGGCGGTGGGCTGGGAGTTCGCCTGGGTCGGGCGGCCCGATCCGGTGTTCATGGCGAACATCCGCTGGCTAGCCCGCTACCGGCGGACGCGCTGCGGTCGGCCCGCGGTGGTGGCCGACCGGTTGTTGGACGTCTTCCGCGAACCGAAGGGGTTGTGGGAGGGCGCCGGTCTGGTCGGGGACCGGTTGCGGGTCCTGCCGGTGCTGTTCCACCTGCTGTGGTCCGGCGCATTGGGAACGGACCTGGTGGGCGGCTTGATGGAGACCGACAGCCTGGTCTGGACGGAGGGAGGCAAGTGAGCGGGTTGAGGAGACCGCCGGCCCTGGCGGTCGGCCACAGGATCCGGTTCGAGGGTCAGGTGAG
The DNA here is from genome assembly GCF_042959465.1 of Streptomyces sp. NPDC007901. Classification (NCBI taxonomy): domain Bacteria; kingdom Bacillati; phylum Actinomycetota; class Actinomycetes; order Kitasatosporales; family Streptomycetaceae; genus Streptomyces; species Streptomyces sp. NPDC007901. The sequence goes on from NZ_JBIBKW010000019.1 coordinate 61,517, forward strand.
GGGGGTTCTCGAGGTCACTGCCCAGGTGGTGACGCTGGAGGACGCGGAGGCTCCGCACCGGGTGGTCGCCTTGATCGACCTGTTCGAGGCGGCGGACTTCGAGGTCCTGTTCCAGCCCGGGCGGATGCCGTTGCCCCAGGTCGGGCTGCTGGAGGCGTTCCCGCCCGAGGTGGTGAAGCAGGCGCTGTGGTGGGAGAGGCAGATCCTTGAGGTTCTGCACGGGATCGCGCCTGACGCGGAGCCCGGCACGGAACCGCGGCCGGGTTACGGACCGGGCTCGTCGGTGACGTCGCGGCAGCGGGTGAAGGCGGCCGAACTGGCTGTCGCCGGGCACGATGTCGCGGCCAAGACGATCGGCAACCGGCGTCGCCGCTACCAGGAACAGGGCCTGGTCGGGCTGGCCGACCATCGCCCGGTCCGCAGGCGCGCGGAGTTCGGCTCGGTGCCCGAGGCCGTCGTCGAGGCGATGCGGAAAGCGATCAAGGAGGGCGTCGACACCTCGACCCGCAACGGGGCCTACCTGATCTGGCGGACCGGGGAGATCCTGCGGGAATCGGGCGGTGAACCGGTCGAACTGCCGGCCCGGCGGACCCTCTACCGGCTGCTGGCGAAGCTGACGAAGGGCACCCACACGACCGGCTCGGCCGTCACGCGCCGCTCGAAGGCCCACGGGGCGGCGGCCCCGTTCGGCGAGCTGACGGTGTCGGCTCCGGGCGAGGTCATGCAGATCGACTCCACCCCGCTGGATGTGATGGTCCGCCTCGACAACGGGGTCGTCGGCAAGGTCGAGCTCACCGGCATGATCGACGTCGCGTCCCGGACACTGTCGGCGGCGGTGCTGCGGCCGACGACGAAATCGGTGGACGCAAGCGTGCTGCTCGCCCGCACCGTCACCCCTGAGCTGATGCGGCCGGGCTGGGTCGAGGCGCTGAGGATGTCCCGGTCGGTTCTGCCACACCGCAGGCTCCTGACGTTGGACGAGCGGCTGGAGTACGCGGCGGCCAAGCCGGTCATCGTCCCGGAGATGATCGTCTGCGACCACGGCAAGGCATTCATCTCCCGTAACTTCCGGGCTTCCTGCCGGTTCTTGGAGATCGACTTCCAGCCCACCCACAAGGGCTCGCCCTTCCAGAAGGGCCACATTGAAAAAATGCTGGGCTCGGTGGCCACGATGTTCGCCCAGTTCCTGCCGGGCCACACCGGCCGCAACACGGACCAGCGCGGCAGGCACCCCGAGCAGGAGAACCTGTGGTCGCTGCCCGAGTTGCAGGACCTGCTGGACGAGTGGATCGTCGCGCACTGGCAGAACCGCCCGCACGAGGGCCTGCGTGACCCCGACCACCCGGGGCGGCTGTTTACCCCGAACCAGAAGTACGCGGCCCTGGTCGAGGCATGCGGCTACGTCCCGGTCGCGCTCAGCGGGCAGGACTACGTCGAGCTCCTGCCCGCGGCCTGGCGGGCCGTCAACTCCTACGGCATCCGGATCAACAACCGCACCTACGACAGCCCCGACCTCGGTCCGATGCGCCTGCGTGACTCCGGTGTCACCGCGAAGCGGGGGCTCTGGGAGGTCCACCGCGACCCCTACGACGTCTCCTACGTCTGGGTACGCAACCGCCGAGGCGAAGGCGAGTGGGTCCAGGCGACCTGGAAATACCTGAACCGGGCGCCGGTCCCCTTCGGAGACCTGGCCTGGGATCACGTCAGCCACCAACTGCCCGGAGCCACCGAGGAAGAGCTCGCCCAGGCCGTCGCCGACCTGCTGACCCGCGCCCACGCCGGCCCCGACCGGCCGGCCGCGAAGAAGAAGGACAGGAAGGTCGGGTCGGGCAAGGCGGTCAAGGCCGAGCGGCGGGTCGCCGCCCGGACGAAGGCCGCCCCGGCCACCGTCCCTTCCCCGACGCCCGAACCCCCGCAGCAACCTGAGGCCGAAGCACCCGCCGAGGACGACGATCTCGCCGAGGTGATCCCGCTCGGACTGTTCAACCCGCTCGAAGACCCCTGGGGACGCTCGTGACCACGCTGCCTGCCGACGATCCGGACGCGGACTTCGGACAGCAGCTGACCACCCTGCCCGGCTGGCGCGAGTTCGTCGGCGCGTCCCTCAGCGAACCCATGGCGGCGCTGACGAAGGCCGAGTACGACGCGTTGGAGGCGGAGAGCCAGGACGCCTACGACGACGACCGGCTCGACCACCATGCCCGCCTCCAGGTGGTCGCCACCTCTACGGTCCGCTCCACCGTCACCTGCGGGCGCCGACTGACCATCCTCAACCGCGGGGCGATCAGCGCTCGCCGCGGCCTGATGGTCTCTGGTCCGGCAAACACCGGCAAGACGATCGCCCTGACCCAGCTCGGCCTGGCCCACGAGCTGCAGGACCGCCGTCGGCACCCCGGACAGGATGACCGCATCCCGGTCATCTACATCACCGTCCCGCCGGCCGCGACACCCCGCATGATCGCCGCCGAGTTCGCCCGCTTCCTGGGCCTGCCGGTCCTGCGGCGTTCGAACATCACCGACCTCACCGAAGCCGTCGTCGGGGTCTGCACCAAGGCCCGGACCGGCGTGATTCTGGTCGACGAGATCCACAACATTTCGCTGATGACACGTCACGGAGCCGAAGCCTCGGACACGTTGAAGTACTTCTCCGAGCGCATCCCAGCGACCTTTGCCTACGCGGGCATCGACGTCGAGTCCGGCAGCCTGCTTTCCGGCACCCGAGGAGACCAGATCGCCGCCCGCTTCACCTCGATGGCCACCCACCCCTTCCCCTACAACACCGAGTGGAAGGCGCTGGTCGCTCAGATGGAGGCGAACCTCATGCTGCACGAGCACAAACGCGGCACCCTGACCCGCCTGGACCGCTTCATCCACACCCGCACCGGCGGCATGATCGGCACCCTCTCCCACCAGATCCGCGGAGCCGCCGTCGACGCCATCCTCGGCCGCACCGAGAAGATCAACAAGGCGGGCCTGCTGGCCGTCGACCTGGACATCGCGTCCCGCCGCAAGCGCCCGGACGCAGGCCGGTGATCCCGCCGGCCGGGGAAAGCCCCGTCGTCCGGCTGCCGTTCCAGGTCCGTCCGCAGAGCGGCGAAGGAGCCCGATTGTTCATCACCCGGCTCGCTCATGCGAACTGTCTTCCGCCCGCCTACCTGCGGAAATACCTCGCCGAGCCGCCCTCGCACCGCGGCACCCCGAGCTGGGACCGTATCGCCGCAGCTGCTGGGCGCGATCTGGTCGAACTGCGGCAGGTCCTGGAGACCATCGAGTGCGAGGAGTGCGGCGCCCCGATGCGGCCGATGGCGAGCTTCGGCGTCAAGCCTCGAACCTGCTCGAAGGCCTGCCGGCAGAAGAGATACCGCCGACGCATCCCAGCGGCGGACTGGAAGAAGGTCCCCTGCCGCGTCTGCGGGCAGATGATGAAGCGGCTCGGACAACGCCGCCACATGTGCTCCTCGCACTGTCGACGGGTCGCTTTCCAGTTCCGCCAGCGCGGTGAACCACTGCCGAGGCCGCCGAACTCCAAGGCCGACGCCGGGCCCGCCGACGAGGACGAACTCACAGGCCGCTGCCCGGTCTGCGAAAGACCGATGAACATCGCCACCAGGCGAAAAGCATGCTCGAAACGCTGCAGTGTCAGGATCTCCCACTGGACCCGCAGCCAGCTCCCGACCGCGACCTGCCGTCACTGCCAGGAACCACTCCTTCCCAGAGCCGACGGCCGGCCCCGCGAGTGGTGCTCGTTCGACTGCAGAACCAAGGAACGGCGCGGCCAGCGGAACCCGGTCGACGCCGCGATCCCGTCCCAGGGAGCGGAAGTCGAGCTCGATCCGGCTGGACTGGAGACCTCTGGCCCCTTCGGCACGACAGCCTGTCGGGGTTGCAGGCGGTACTACCGGCCCCTCAGGCCCAACCCCTGGTGCTCTCGCGACTGCCTGGGGCACGAGGTGCTGAAACGCGCTGAACTGCAGGAATGCGGGGGCTGCGGGGCCTCGATGGCCCACCTCAAGCAGCGAACTGCCCGCATCTGGTGCTCGATCTCATGTCGCCAGAGAGCCATCAACTGGAAAGCGGAATTTCGGGCCCGAGCCCAGTTGATGATTAGCGTCTGCGAAGGTCGGCCAGAGCCGCGCCCGCCGACCTGTCGGGGCTGCCACCGCAGCTACCAGCCCCTCAGACCCAACCCTTGGTGCTCGTATCAGTGCTTTGACCAGGAAGCCCTCGCTCGATCCGACCAGCAGGAATGCGCAGCCTGCGGCACCTCCATGGCCCAACGCAAGCCGGTTACGGGTCGCAAGTGGTGCTCGGGCGCCTGTCGGCAGAGGGCGATCCGCTGGCGAGCGGAGCTCCGCGACCGCACAACGCGAGTCACTATCGGTCCAACTTCACTGTCACAAACCATGCAGTGACCCATCTTCGGTGACACAGATGGCCGTCGGTCCAACTTCGGTGACAAACGGGCCACCTCCACTGTCACAGATCATCCGGGCTCTTCCGAGGGGCTTGCCATCCGAATGCTTCCGATATATCGTTGAGGCATCGCGAACGATACGCGACAGATCAACGATGGAATGGAGTGGTTGTCATGCGTTCCCACGGATTCGAGCGTGGACATGGCCAGGACCGCCCGCACGGCCGGGGCGGCTTCGGAGGACGTGACGGTCGCCGTGCGGCGTTCGGGCCCTTCGGCCCGGGCGGGCCCGGTTTCGGTCCCGGCGGACCCGGCTTCGGACCGGGGTCCTGGGGGCCGCGAGGGCGCGGCGGTCCCAGGGGAAGGGCGCGGCGCGGTGATGTACGGGCCTCGATCCTGGCCCTGCTGAAGGACCGTCCGATGCACGGTTACGAGATGATCCAGGAGATCGCCGAGCGCAGCGGCGGCGCGTGGAAGCCGAGCCCCGGCTCGGTCTACCCCACCCTGCAGCTGCTGGAGGACGAGGGCCTGATCACCAGCGAGAGCGAGGGCGGCAAGAAGCTGTTCTCCCTCACCGACAGCGGCCGCACGGCCGCCGACGAAGGCCCGGACGCCCCTTGGGAAGAGGCTTCCCGCGGTGTCGACTTCGAGGCGCTGAACGAGATCCGCCAGGCCGGCTTCGGTCTGATGGAGGCCTTCGGCCAGGTCTGGAAGACCGGCAGCAAGGAGCAGCGCGAGAAGGCGCTGGCCGTCATCAACGAGGCCCGCAAGAAGCTGTACCTCATCCTCGCCGACGAGGACTGACCAGCGCACAGGGCGCCCCTCGGATCACTCCGGGGGGCGCTTTTCCATGCGTGGGGGCTCAGGCCACCAGCCCGCCCAGCTTGCGCAGCGACTCGTTGAGGGCCGCTGTCGCCGAGTCCTTGAGCTTGCCCGCCATCAGCGACACGGCCGCGCCCGTGAACTCGCCGTCGATCCGCACCCCGGTCGCGTCCCCTTCGGGAGTCAGGGTGTAGCGCGTCGCGACGGTCACCGCCATCGGTCCCTTGCCGCGGATCGCCAGTACCCGGGCCGGCTCCAGCTCCTCGATGGTCCACTCGACCTCGGCCGGGAACCCCATCAGTTTCATGTTCTCCTGGAAGGTCCCGCCCACTGCCAGCGTCTCGGGGCCGCCCTTGGGGAAACTGGTGTGGGTCGCGTTCCACTCGCCGTACGCCGACCAGTCGGTGAGCTGTGCCCACACCTTCTCGGCCGGTGCCTGGATGCGTGACTCCGCGCTGACTTCGGCCATCGGGCCACCCCTTCGTGTCGGGCTACGGTGTCGCGGAACGTAGCCCCGGGGCCTCGAACATTCAATACTGATGAACCGTCAGGAAATGTGTGCGTCCGGCCCCGATCCGTGCCGGGTCCGGCTTCTCAGCCCACGCGCCGTATCTCCGCCGCGTCGAACAGGTCCCACGCGCGCGGGAACGCGCTCTCGTCATGGCAGTGCCACGCCTCCCAGAACAGGTCCGCGAGCAGCGCGTCCTCCGGGGCGTACACCCGGTACACGTACTGTCTGCCGTCGACCGCCGGCAGGGCGACCAGCCGGCAACCGCACCCGCTCTCCACATCGGTGAGGGACGTACGACCGGTGCGCGGCGGTTGCGCGAGGGGCGCACGGCAAGGCGGCGCGCGCCCCAGGTGGCACCTCGGCCTGATCTCATCCGTAAGGAGGAGATTTGGGCCGTCGCCGTCCACTCTGCGTGGGACGCGAAAATGCTTCCCTCCGCCGATGACTCAGGCCGCGGGGGTTGATGAGGTGGGGGATGTGCAACCCCGTATTCCCCGCCAGCCCGCCCAGGACCACGGCAGTATCCACGCGGACGACGATGCCGGGCTCGGTGCCGAGCTGGCAGCGGTGGTGGCCGGTGCCCGCCGCAGGGCCGTGCGGGACGGGGACCGTCAGGTCGACACCGCCCATCTGCTGCACTCGCTCATCGAGTACGACCCCGAGGTCCGGGACGTCATCGGCGACGCCCCGCAACTCGCCCGTCTTCTTGGCTACCTCGTGCAGCGCAGCATCGGCTACGGGCTGCGCTGGCAGAGCGGGGTCGAGGACTCCGGCGCGCTGCCGGCCGTCCCGCACGCCGCGGGCAGGGCCGACGGCGCCTGGTCGCCGGTGGCCGCGGCCGCCCTGGAGTACGCCCGCTGCCGCGCCCGGCACCGCGGCGACGGCCCCGCGGACGGCATCGACCTGCTGGCGGGACTCGTCGTCGACCCGGAGTCGCGTGCCGTGGAGGTGCTGGAGCGGGCCGGTGTGGCCGCCCGTGCCCTGGCCGTAAGGATCGACGGGGACGGCGAAATCCGGGACGCCGGGGCGGAGCGCCGCACGTCCAGCCGCTGAGACAGGTGCCATTGGGGGTGACGCTCATGTCGCCCCCTGCCATCATGTGCCGGTGCACACCACTGACAGCAGCCATGGCAAAGGCCTCGGGCTCTCCCTCGCCCTCGGATCGGCGCTCGCCTTCGGGGGCTCCGGCGTCGCCGCCAAACCCCTCATCGAGGCCGGACTCACGCCGCTGCAGGTGGTGTGGTTGCGGGTGGCGGGCGCCGCACTGGTGATGCTGCCGCTGGCCGTCCGTCACCGGGACCTGCCGCGCCGCCGGCCCGCGCTGCTCGCCGGGTTCGGGCTGCTCGCCGTCGCGGGCGTCCAGGCCTGCTACTTCGCCGCGATATCCCGCATACCGGTGGGGGTGGCGCTGCTCGTGGAGTACCTCGCTCCGGCGCTGGTGCTCGGCTGGGTCCGCTTCGTGCAGCGACGGCCGGTCACCCGCGCGGCCGCGCTCGGGGTGGTCCTCGCGGCCGGCGGCCTCGCGTGTGTCGTGGAGGTGTGGTCGGGGCTGCGTTTCGACACGCTGGGACTGCTGTTGGCGCTGGGGGCGGCGTGCTGCCAGGTGGGGTACTTCGTGCTGTCGGACCACGGCGGTGGCGAGGGGGCCGATCCCCTGGGGGTGATCGCGTACGGGCTGCTGGTCGGGGCGGGGCTGCTGACCGTGGTGGCCCGGCCGTGGGAGCTGGACTGGTCGGTGCTGGGCGGCTCGGCGCGGATGAACGGGACGACGGTGCCGGCGGTGGCGCTGCTGGGGTGGATCGTGCTGGTCGCGACGGTCGTCGCCTACATCACCGGGGTGGTGTCGGTGCGGCGGCTGTCTCCGCAGGTGGCGGGGGTCGTGGCCTGTCTGGAGGCGGTGGTGGCCACCGTGCTGGCCTGGGTGCTGCTGGGGGAGCACCTGTCGGCGCCGCAGGTGGTGGGCGGGGCGGTGGTGCTGGTCGGGGCGTTCATCGCGCAGTCGTCGGCGCCCGCCAAGGGCTCTGCCGAGCCCTTGGCGCGGAGTGAGGGTGTCGTACGGGAGCCGGCTGTCTGAGCGGTGTCGGCTGTCGGTCCGTTGTCCTTGCCGTGACTCCGGTCAGGCGCCGTTCTTCAGGTACGACGGGACCGCGATGTCCGCCGCCACGTCGTCGTTCGTGATCGGGGCGTCGTAGCCCTTCCGCAGCGGGACCACGCCCGCCCAGTAGGGGAGGTCCATGTCCTCGGGCTCGTCGTTGGCGCCGCCGGTGCGGGTCTTGGCGGAGACCTCGTTCAGGTCCAGGCGGATCACCGCGGTCGCGGCCAGCTCCTTCTTGTCGGCCGGGCGGGAGTCGGCGGAGCGGCCCGGCACCACGTGGTCGACCAGGGCGTCCAGCGCGAGGCGCTTCTCCTCGGGGTCGGTGACCTGGTGGGCGACGCCGTGCACCACGACCGAGCGGTAGTTGATCGAGTGGTGGAAGGCCGAGCGGGCCAGCACCAGGCCGTCGACATGGGTGACCGTCACGCACACCGGGAGCCCCGGGTCGGTCTGCCCGGTCATCCGCAGCGGCCGCGAGCCCGTCGAGCCGTGCACGTACAGCACCTCGCCGACCCGGGCGAACAGCGTCGGCAGCACCACCGGCGCGCCGTCGCGGACGAAGCCGAGGTGGCAGACGTAGGCCTCGTCGAGGATCGAGTGCACCGCTTCCCTGTCGTACGACGCCCGTTCGGCGGAGCGGGTGGGGACGGTGCGGTCGGTCTTGGGGTAGGCGGCGGGCTGGGCCGGGACGGTGCCCTGGACGGCGGTCTCCATGTGACATCTCCATTGCACTAGTGCATAATATGCTTTGTGCTAGGAGAATATCGGATCGAAGGGCGTGGCGCAGCAGAGATTGCGGCCAGCGTCGAGCGCGCGGTGGGTTCCGGAGAGCTGGAGCCGGGGCAACTGCTTCCGCCCATGCGGGAGTTGGCGACCCGGCTCGGGGTGAATCCCAATACGGTCGCGGCCGCCTACCGCACCCTGCGCGAGCGCGGGGTGATCGAGACCGCCGGCCGGCGGGGCAGTCGTATCCGCCCCAAACCGGCCACCACCGGGCGGGACCAGAGCCGGATCGACGTCCCCGCCGGGGTGCGCGACCTGTCCTCCGGCAATCCCGACCCCGCCCTGCTCCCGTCCCTCGCACCGGCCCTCGCGGCCGTGGCGGCCGAGGGGGACCGGGCGCCGGTCCTCTACGGCGCCGACCCCGTCGAGCCCGAGCTGGAGCGGATCTCGCGTGCCGAGTTCACCGCCGACGGCGTGCCCGAGGGGCCGTTCACCGTCACCTCCGGCTCCCTGGACGCCGTCGAACGCGTGCTGCTGGCGCACCTCAAGCCCGGCGACCCGGTGGCCGTCGAGGACCCCGGCTGGGGCCGCACCCTCGATCTCATCCCGGCGCTGGGGCTGCGCACCGTCCCGGTGGCCGTCGACGACGAGGGGCCGCGCCCCGACGGTCTGCGCCGGGCGCTGGAGTCCGGGGCGCGCGCCCTCATCGTCACGGCCCGGGCGCACAACCCCACGGGTGCCGCGGTGAGCGCCGCACGCGCGCGTGCGCTCCGTGCCGTCCTGCGCGAGCACCCGCACACCGTGCTGATCGAGGACGACCACGGCCACGGCATCGTCGACCTCCCCCTGCACCCCCTGGTGGGCGGCACCCACCACTGGGCCTTCGTCCGCTCGGTCGCCAAGGCCTACGGACCCGACCTGCGGCTGGCCGCCCTGACCGGTGACGAGACCACGGTCGACCGGGTCAGCGGCCGGCAGCGTCTGGGGCCTGGCTGGGTGAGCCGTCTGCTGCAGCGCACCGTGGTGCGGCTCTGGACGGACGGCGCGGTGGACGGGCCTGCGGTGGCGGCGGCCTACCGGGACCGCCGCGACCTCCTGATCGGCGCGCTGGCGGACCACGGTGTCGAGGCCCACGGCCGCAGCGGCATGAACGTCTGGGTGCCGGTCCCGGACGAGACGAGCGTGGTGTCCCGTCTGCTGCACGAGGGGTGGGCGGTGGCCCCCGGCGCGCGCTACCGGCTGGCGACCCCGCCGGGCATCCGCATCACGGTCTCGACGCTGACGCCCGAGGAGACCGGTCCGCTGGCGGACGCGGTGGCGGCGGCGGTGGTCCCGGCGCGGGGGCGGGTCCAGGCCTAGGCGCGGCCGTTCTTCCGGGGCCGCACCTGGGTGAGCGCGGCCCCGGCCAGCACCACGACCGCGCCCACCGGCGTGCTCCAGCGCAGCGACTCGCCCAGCACTGCGACCCCCGCCGCCGTGGCGATGACCGGAATGAAGTAGGTGACCATCTGCGCGGTGGTCGGTCCCACCTCCGCCACCAGGCCGTACTGGATCAGCACCGCGAGTCCCGTGCCCAGCGCACCGAGTGCGGCGATCGCCAGCAGCGGCACCCAGGACACCTGCCCGGGGAACGAGGTGAACAATGGTGTGACGACGGCCAGTTGCAGCGTCGCCAGCAGCAACTGCGCCCCGGTCATGGAGAGATGCGACTCGCCCGTGCCCGCCAGCGTCCGCCGGACGTAGATCCAGCCGATCGGATAGCTGAGCGACGCCAGCAGCGCCATCACCGTCCCGGTGGCGTCGAGGCCGTGGAACCCCTCCCAGGCCCCCAGCACCGTCAGCACCCCGAGAAAGCCCAGACCGAGCCCGGCGAAGCGGACCCGGGTCGGCCGGTCCTCCGACAGGGCGACCAGGGACAGCGCCATTCCCCACAGCGGCGAGGTCGCGTTGCAGATCCCGGCCAGCGTGGACGGGATGGTCAGCTCCGCGTAGGCGAAGAGGGAGAACGGCAGCGCGTTGAGCAGGAACGCGGCGACCGCCAGCCGGCCCCAGGTGCGGGCCCCGCGCGGCAGCCGCTCCCGCTGCACCGCCATCGCCGCCGCCAGTACCGCCGTACCGAACACCAGCCTGCCCAGGGTGACCTGGAACGGCGCGTACCCCTGGGTCCCGACCTTGATCAACAGGAAGCTGAAGCCCCAGATCAGTGACAGGGCGCCGAAGCGGAGGCGCCAGTCGAGGCGCGGGCGGGAACGGTCGGTGCCGAGGGCCGGCCGACCGGTGGTGGTGGCAGTGGTGACGGTGCTCATGCCCTCCACCCTGGGGGAGCCGACGTCGTAGCACAATCGAGATTTCCCACCCGGTATCTCGTAGAATCACTTACATGTTGAACATGGAGCGCCTGCGTACCCTCGACGCCCTCGCCCGGCACGGCTCGGTCAGCGGGGCCGCCGAGGCCCTGCATGTCACGACGTCGGCGGTCTCCCAGCAGATGGGCAAGCTGGAACGCGAGGTGGACCAGCAGCTCCTGGCCAAGAACGGGCGCGGGGTGCGGCTCACCGACGCGGGCCGGCTGCTCGCCGAGCACGCGGCCCGGATCCTCTCCCAGGTGGAGCTGGCCCAGTCCGACCTGGAGGCGCACCGGGGTCAGGTCGTCGGCGAACTCAGACTCTCCGCGTTCCCGACGGCCGCCCGCGGCCTGTTCCCGACCGCGCTGGCCGACCTGCGGGGCCGGCACCCGGCGCTGCGCGTCCGCTCCACCGAGCTGGAACCGGAGCGGGGCATCGCCGGAGTCGTCCGCGGTGACCTCGATCTCGCGGTCGTCCTCGACTGGTACAACAAGCCGATGCCGCTGCCCGACGGACTGGTCAAGGCGCCCCTCCTGGACGACCCCGCCGAGGTGGCGCTGCCGGTCGGGCACCGGCTCGCCGACCGGGACGAGGTGGACCTGGGTGAGTTCGCCGACGACGAGTGGATCACCTGGGGCGAGGGCGAGTTCTGCCACGAATGGCTGATGTTCACCCTGCGCTCGCGCGGGATCGAGCCGATCGTCGGGCACCGCGCGGCCGAGACGCACACCCAGCTCAACCTGGTCGCCGCCGGCCTCGGGGTCTGCATCGCCCCGCTGCTGGGCCGTCACCCGGTGCCCGGGGGCGTGGTCATGGTGCCCCTGAAGCAGCGGGTGCGCCGCCATGTGTACGTCGTCTGGCGGGCCGACGCCGACCGCCGCCCCTCGATCCGGGCGGCGGCGCAGGCCCTGCGGGGCGCGGCCGAGACGATCGCCTGAACCTGCCTACGCCCCGCCCAGCTTGCGGAAGTCCCAGGACGCGGTCTTCGTCGGGGTCAGCCGGGCCCAGGCGTGCCGGCCGTCGTGCGGCATCTCGTCCAGGCCGAAGTTCTTGCGGGCGAACAGCGTCTCCACGTAGTCGAGTTCGGCGACCAGTTCGCCGGTGCGCGGGACCTCGCCCACGAACTCGACGGACCCGCGCAGCTCGACCCCGCGCAGACTGTCGTACTCCTCACCGGAGTCGACCACGACCGCCACCCGCGGATCGCGGGTCAGGTCCTTCCAGCGCTGGCTGCGCACCACCGAGTACAGCCACAGCGACGTGCCGTCCCACGCGAACCACAGGGCGCTCACGTGCGGCGCGCCGGACGCCGAGACGGTCGCGACCCGGCAGGTGCGCTGTGTGGTGAGGAACTCGTCCAGCTCACCGGGCGTCATCATGATCTTCCGGCCCCGGCGCTGAGTGACGGTCATGCGGCCCCCCTCTTCTTCTCTTCTTCCGTTCCCGCGCGATGGCGGTTAGTGTCGCCCGCCCCGCACCAAGGCGGAAGGGGGCGCCATGCCGTCGTCGTACGAACGGCTCGCGGAGCTCGTCGATCCCGCGAGCACCGTCCTGCTCACCGTCGAGTGCCAGCAGGGTGTGCTGGGCCCGGACAGCGCACTGCCCGAACTCGCCCACGAGGCACGGGCGTCGGGGGCTCTCAACAACATCGCCCGGCTGGTCGCCGCCGCGCACGACACCGGTGTCCAGGTGATCCACGCGATCGCCGAACGCCGTCCCGACGGCCGCGGCGCGAACCACAACGCCCGGCTCTTCCGCGCCGCCGAACGGCTGCCCGTCCAGCAGCTGTCCGGCACCGCGGCGGTGCGTGTGGCGCCCCCCATCGAGGTCTCGGAGGAGGACCTCGTCGTACGACGGCTGCACGGTCTGTCGCCCATCCAGGGCACCGACGTCGACCCGCTGCTGCGCAACCTCGGCTGCCGCACCCTGGTCGTCACCGGTGTCTCGGCGAACGTGGCGATCCCCAATGCCGTGTTCGACGCGGTGAACCGGGGCTACACGGCTGTCGTCCCGGCCGACGCCATCGCGGGAGTGCCCTCCGAGTACACCCCCGCGATGGTCCGCAACACCCTCGCGTTGGTCGCCACGGTCGCGACCACGGACGAGGTGCTCGGCTGCCTCAAGCGCCCGCGCCGACGGACCTGAGCGTCAGGCCAGCGTGATCTGGTCGCCGGAGACGGTGATGTTCGCGGCCGTCAGACCCGTGGTGGCGGGGCCCTTCTTCACGCTGCCGTCCTCGATGGAGAACTGGCTGCCGTGACACGGGCAGACGATCGCGCCGTTGGCCACGCTGGTCACCGGGCAGCCGGCGTGCGGGCACTTCGTCGCGAACGCCTTGTAGGTGCCCGCCGTCGGCTGGGTCACCACCACGGCCTGGTCCTTGTAGATCGTGCCGCCGCCCTCGGGGATGTCCGTGGTCTTGGCGAGCGCGGTACCGCCGGCCGCGGCGGTGGAGCCGCCCGAGCCGTTGCTGTCCTGGGTGGTGGAGCCGGCGCCGGTGTCGGCCGCGCCGTTCGTGGTGCTCGACGAGTCGTCGTCCGACGACCCGCAGGCGGTCAGCGCGGCGGCGAGCCCCGCCGCTCCGGCCGCCGCCATGACGGTACGGCGGGCCGGTCCGGTTGAGGGGTTGAGCGATGCGCTGGTCATGAGGGGTTCCCTTCCGCGGAGCTTCTCGTTGATCCGTCCAGGGGTACGGCCTACGGGCACCACCTGTTCAGACGGCATCCAGATAGTCATCACCCCGACATGAGGCTTCGATGAACCGGCGCTGTCGGTTCCCTGTCGGTGCCGCCGGCCGGGAACCTGGTTCAGGCCATGGCGTTCCGGATCGCTCCGCGCGGTCGGTCAGCCGGCCGCGGGGAAGCGGTCGATGTCGTCCTCCACCCAGGTGCGCAGGTGGGCCAGGGGGCGGCAGGCGTCCTCGCCGAGCAGGTCGAGCATGTCCCGGCAGGGGCAGCCGTTCGGGCAGGCCGCCGTGGGCGTGCCGGTGCCGTGACCCGGCCGGGTCGGGTTCTGAACGGGGGCGTCCCCCGCCACCGGGGCACACCGCGCCGCCGATCACCCTTCGTTACTATGCTTCTCGCCCACCTCCGGACCGGTCGTGGAGCGCACGGTGCACGAGACGGGTGGCCTGGGAACATGCTGAAAGCGGTCACCGCGACCCGCTACATCACACCCCTGCGGGAGGGCGGTTCGCTGCCGGGGCTCGTCGAGGCCGACGACTTCGGGACGTACGTCCTGAAGTTCACCGGCGCCGGGCAGGGGCGCAAGACGCTGGTCGCCGAGGTCGTCTGCGGCGAACTCGCCCGCCGGCTCGGGTTCCGGATGCCCCGGCTGGTCACCGTCGCACTCGACCCGGTGCTGGGGCTCGGCGAACCCGAGCAGCAGGTGCAGGACCTGCTGCGGGGCAGCGGCGGCACCAACCTCGGCATGGACTTCCTCTCCGGCGCCCTCGGCTTCGACCCGCTCGCGTTCTCCGTGGGCCCCGAGGAGGCCGGCCGGATCGTCTGGTTCGACGCGCTGATCAACAACGTCGACCGCTCCTGGCGCAACCCCAACCTGCTGGTGCACCGCGGCGAGCTGTGGCTCATCGACCACGGCGCCACCATGATCTGGCAGCACAACTGGCCGTCGGCACAGACCTCCGCCGCCCGGCCGTACGACGCCTCGGACCACGCCCTCGCCCGGTTCGCCCCCGATGTCCGGGCGGCCGCCGCCGAGTTGGCGCCCCGGGTCACCGAGGAGCTGCTCGCCGAGGTCACCGCCGAGATCCCGGACGTCTGGCTGGCCGGCGAGCCCGGCTTCGACACGCCCGACGACCTCCGGCGCGCCTACGCCCGGCCGCTGCTGGCCCGGGCCGCCGGCATCCACGAGCGCATCACCGGCATCGAGGGGACCCCGTGAGCGAGACCCATATCCACATGGCCGGGCATGTGACCGAGCGCCACATCACCCGGGCCGGCCAGGGCGGCGACCGGGACGTCTTCGAGTACGCCCTGCTGCGGGTCGTACCCCGCGTGGAGCGCGGCGAGTGCATCAACGCCGGCGTGATCGTGTACTGCCGGGCCAAGGCCTACGTCGGTGCCCGCACCCATCTGGACGAGGCCCGGCTGCTGGCCCTGGACCCGGACGCGGACGTCGCCGGGGTGCGGGCCGCGCTCGGGGCCGTCGAGGGCGTCTGCGCGGGCGGGGCGGCGGCGGGACCCGCGGCCGGGGACGACCCGGGCAGACGCTTCCGCTGGCTCGTCGCGCCCCGCTCCACCGTCGTACAGCCCGGGCCGGTGCACACCGGGCTGACCCGCGATCCGGCCGCCGAGACGGCACGGTTGCTGGACCTCCTGGTGAGGTAATGGATCACACCCGCGCGGTGTGACGTTGACACCGCGTGCCAGGGCTTCTAGCGTCACGTCTACTGAAGGTACTAAGCGGTCGCTCACCGCGGAGGGGCTCCGCGAGCGGGCTCTCTCGATCAGTTCTCTCAAGGGCGAGGAGACACAGGAATGTCCACCACTGAGCAGCGGGTAGCCGTCGTCACCGGTGCGGCGCGCGGTATCGGCGCCGCCACCGCCGTACGCCTGGCCGCCGAGGGCCGCGCGGTCGCCGTCGTCGACCTCGACGAGGCCGCCTGCAAGGACACCGTCGAGAAGATCACCGCGGCCGGCGGCAAGGCGATCGCGGTCGGCGCCGACGTCTCCGACGAGGCCCAGGTCGCGGCCGCGATCGCACGGGTCGTCGAGGAGCTCGGGGCCCCGACGATCCTCGTGAACAACGCCGGTGTGCTCCGCGACAACCTGCTGTTCAAGATGTCCGCGTCGGACTGGGACACGGTCCTGAACGTGCACCTGCGCGGCTCGTTCCTGATGACCAAGGCCGTCCAGCAGCACATGGTCGAGGCCGGCTGGGGACGCGTGGTCAACCTGTCCTCCTCCTCGGCGCTCGGCAACCGCGGCCAGGCCAACTACTCCGCCGCCAAGGCCGGTCTGCAGGGCTTCACCAAGACCCTCGCCATCGAGCTCGGCAAGTTCGGCATCACCGCCAACGCCGTGGCCCCCGGCTTCATCGCCACCGAGATGACCAAGGCCACCGCCGAGCGGGTCAAGATGGGCTTCGAGGAGTTCAAGGCCGCCGCCGCCACCCAGATCCCCGTGCAGCGCGTCGGCGAGCCCGAGGACATCGCCAACGCCATCGCCTTCTTCACGAACGAGGCGGCCGGCTTCGTCTCCGGCCAGGTCCTGTACGTGGCCGGCGGGCCGCTGGACTAGCGGGCAGCAGAGACCCATCGGGACTATCGAGGATCACACACATGACTGAACTGCCCGAGCTGTCCGGCAAGGTCGCCGTCGTCACCGGCGCCAGCCGTGGCATCGGCTACGGCGTCGCCGAGGCGCTGATCGCCCGCGGCGACCGGGTCGCCATCACCGGCCGCAACGAGGAGGCCCTCAAGGAGGCCGTCGAGAGCCTCGGTTCCGAGCGGGTCATCGGCATCGCGGGCAAGGCGCACGACCTCGCCCACCAGGCCGAGGTCGTCGAACGCACCATGGAGGCCTTCGGCCGCGTCGACTACCTGGTCAACAACGCCGGCACCAACCCGGTGTTCGGCCCGATCGCCGACGTCGACCTGGACGTGGCCCGCAAGGTGTTCGAGACCAACGTGATCTCGGCCCTCGGCTTCGCCCAGAAGACCTGGCACGCCTGGCAGAAGGAGCACGGCGGCGCCATCGTCAACATCGCCTCCGTCGCCGGGCTCTCCGCCGCGCCGTTCATCGGCGCGTACGGCATCAGCAAGGCCGCGATGATCAACCTGACCCAGCAGCTGGCGCACGAGTACGCGCCCGGCGTCCGGGTCAACGCGATCGCCCCGGCCGTCGTCAAGACCAAGTTCGCCGAGGCCCTGTACGAGGGCCGGGAGGCGGAGGCCGCCGCGGGCTACCCGCTCAAGCGGCTCGGCGTCCCCTCCGACATCGGCGGCGCCGCGGCCTTCCTGACCTCGGAGCAGTCCGACTGGATCACCGGCCAGACGCTCGTCGTCGACGGCGGCATCTTCCTCAACGCCGGCGTCGCCTGACGGCACCACAGGTCGTCCGACCCGCCTCCGGGCGTCGTTTTCGTCACAGACATTCCGTCCCAGGAGAGACGAAACGGCGCCCGGACGGCTGTCCCCGATCCGCACCGTCAAATGACAACGTCGTCATAGCACATTCGATCAACGCCCGTGTTTCCGGGGTGGTTCAAGGCGCGCAACGCTGCGGTATGGTCTGCCGCCGACCCCTGGTGCGGCGGATCGAGGAGTGTGCGCGTGTTCAACCGGAACCGAAGCCTGCGAAGAGCGGCTGCGGTCGCGTCGATATCCCTGGTGGCCGGCTGCGGCGTGTTCTCCGGCAGCAGTACGACTGACAGCGGGCCGATCGTCGTGGGGACCACCAGCGCTCCCAGCACCCTGGACCCCGCCGGCTCCTGGGACGGCTCCTGGGAGCTGTTCCGGAACATCTACCAGACCCTGCTCGCCTACCCCAACGGCGCCACCACCCCCCAGCCCGACGCGGCCTCGAAGTGCGCCTTCACGGACTCCGGCAACCGCACCTACCGCTGCGAACTGCGCTCCGGCATGAAGTTCGCCGACGGCGACACCCTCGACGCCACGGCCGTCAAGTACTCCATCGACCGGATCCGGAGCATCAACGCGCCCAGCGGCCCGGCCGGACTGCTCGGCAGCCTCGACCGGGTGCAGGCGCTCGGCGACCGCGAGGTGGTCTTCCACCTCAAGAAGGCCGACGCCACCTTCCCGTTCGTGCTCGCCACCCCGGCCATGTCGATCGTCGACCCTGACGACTACCCGGCCCACTCGCTGCGCAAGGACTCCTCCGTGCACGGCTCCGGGCCGTACACGCTCAAGTCCTACGACGAGGGCAAGGAGGCCGAGCTCGTCCGCAACGACAACTACCAGGGCTTCGCCGACCGGCAGAACGGCGCGGTGACCATCCGCTACTTCCAGGACTCGGCCACCATGGTCAAGGCCCTGCGGTCCGGGGACATCGACGTCACCTACCGCGGCCTCGCCGCCTCCGACATCGTCGCCCTGCAGGCGCAGCGGAAGACGGACCTGCAACTGATCGACGGCACCGGCACCGACATCAGCTACCTGGTGTTCAACCCCAAGGACCCGTGGGCCAAGCTGCCGGCCGTGCGCAAGGCCGTCGCCCAGCTCGTCGACCGCTCCGCGATCGCCCACACCGTATACAAGGGAACCGTCGACCCGCTCTACTCCATGGTCCCGGCGGGCCTCACCGGACACACCACCGGCTTCTTCGACGACTACGGCGACCGCAGCACCTCCAAGGCCCGCAAGATGCTCGCCGACGCCGGCATCACCCAGCGGGTCCCGCTCACCTTCTGGTACACCACCGACCGGTACGGCTCCGAGACCGCCAAGATGTTCCAGCTGCTCAAGCAACAGCTGGACGACTCCGGGCTGTTCACCATCACCCTCAAGAGCCGACCCTGGAAGACCTACGTCGTCGGCTACCAGAAGGGCGAGTACCCGGTGTTCGGGCGCGGCTGGTTCCCCGACTTCCCCGACGCCGACAACTTCATCGCCCCGTTCGTCGGCGAGCAGAACGCCCTCGGCACGCCCTACCCGTCGCCCGTGATCACCGGCAGGCTGCTGCCCGAGTCGCGCACCGAGAGCGACCGCGGCGAGGTCGTCAAGGACTTCCAGGAAGCCCAGCAGATCCTCGTCAACGACGCCCGGCTGATCCCGATCTGGCAGGGGCGGCAGTACGTCGCGGCCAGCGACGACGTCTCCGGCGGCGAACAGGCGCTCGACCCGTCGACGATCATGATGATGTGGGAGCTGCACCGCAAGACCAGCTGGTGAACCGGCGGTCCGGCACCCGTTGTCAGTGGTCGCCTGTAGGTTCTTCGTCATCGGCAGGAACCGCAAGTGACCGCAATTCGTGAGGACGTTGACGTGACCGACATCGCCATGCTGCCCGAGTCCTGGCGCGGGGTTCTGGGTGACGAGCTGCAGCAGCCCTACTTCAAGGAGCTGACCGAGTTCGTCGAGGAGGAGCGGGCGAACGGCCCCGTCTACCCGCCCCGCGAGGAGGTCTTCGCCGCGCTCGACGCCACCCCGTACGACCGGGTCAAGGTCCTGATCCTCGGCCAGGACCCGTACCACGGCGAGGGCCAGGGCCACGGCCTGTGCTTCTCCGTCCAGCCCGGCGTGAAGATCCCGCCCTCGCTGCGGAACATCTACAAGGAGATGAAGGAGGAGCTGGGCTGGGAGGCGACGCCGGACAACGGCTACCTGATGCCGTGGGCCCGGCAGGGCGTGCTCCTGCTCAACGCGGTCCTCACGGTCCGCGCCGGTGAGGCCAACTCGCACAAGAACAAGGGCTGGGAGAAGTTCACGGACGCGGTGATCCGCGCGGTGGCCGAGCGCCCCGACCCGGTGGTCTTCGTCCTGTGGGGCGGCTACGCGCAGAAGAAGCTCCGCCTCATCGACGAGACCCGGCACGTCGTCGTCCAGGGCGCCCACCCGTCCCCGCTCTCCGCCAAGAAGTTCTTCGGCTCCCACCCCTTCACCCAGATCAACGAGGCGGTCGCGGCCCAGGGCCACGACCCGATCGACTGGCGCATCCCCAACCTCGGCTGAGCGACGACAGAGGGCGCCTCGAAGCCGACCTGGGGGCAACCCCCTAGGGGCGCGGGGCTCTGTCGATGTGCGGCTCCGCCGCGTGGGCGCGACCAGCCCCCACCGGCCCGCGGCCGCCCACCGGCCCGCCGCGAGACGGCGCCGCCTGACCATAAAAACAGGCGGCTCCACCTAACGTCGGCAACACACAACCGGCCTACAGCCCGGAGGGCCCCGTGGCGGAGCGACAGGAGCGCACGGCACCCGACGCCGTGCTCACGCGAATCGGCCAGGTGGTGATGCTGCACCACGCCGGGGACCGCGAGGAGGCCCGTCGCCGCCTCCTCGACCTGTGGGCGGAGATCGGCGAGCACGGCGCCCCCCTGCACCGCTGCACCCTGGCCCACTACCTGGCCGACACCCAGGACGACCCGGGCGACGAACTCGCCTGGGACCTGAGGGCGTTGTCGGCGGCGGACGAGGCCACGGACGAGACGACGGACGGGACGGAGGGAGCCGCGGGGCTGCGGGGCTTCTACCCCTCCCTGCACCTCAACCTCGCCGCCGACTACGTCAAGCTCGGCCGCACCGAGGCCGCCCGCACCCACCTGCGCCGGGCCCGCGGCGCGTCCGACGCCCTCGGCGAGGACGGCTACGGCGACGGGGTCCGGGCCGCCATCAGCAGACTGGCGCTGCGGCTGGGGGAGGACGACGCACCGGGCGGCGACTCCTGGGGCCCGCCACGGCAGCGCCCGAACTAGCGCCCGAACTGGCGGGCTCACCAGGGCCTCAGCAGCGGCTTCAGTGCCCGTACGTCTGCTCGCAGATCCGCGCCTGAGGACTGTCCGCGCGCCAGCCGCCGTACTGCTTGCCGAGGGCGCAGACGTCCGGCGCCTTCGGTACGGAGCCGGTGACGTCGGGGAGGTCGGTGCGCGGAGTGTGCGTGCGGTGCGGCTGGGGGTGCGGGGTGGCGGCGCGTGCGGCCGGCGGCCGGTGGTGGGCCGGGGGAGGGGGCGGTGCGGGAGGGTGCGGCGGGGTGGCCGAGGGGCGCGCCGGGGGCCGGGACGGGCCGACCATCTCCAGGGCCTCCTTGACCGGCGCCTGGACCACCTTCGGCTCGGCGCTGCCGTCCGGACGAGGCACCGACGGCAGTGAGGGCGCCGTCCCCGGCGGCGGGCCCGGCGCCGCCGGACGCTGGACCGTCACACAGCCGGAGAGGGCCGAGACGGCCACGGTGGCCAGGAGCGCTGCGGTGGTGGTCGTTCGATGCACCCGCGCAACTCTGCTGGCTCGGCGCGGGCGTTGACACCGCCGACGGGAGTTTGGTGCCCCGCACGGGTGATCTCGCGCCCCGTACGGGGGGCGGGTGGGTGCGAGGCTGACGTCACTCGCCCGTCGCGCCGTCGATCCGCTCCCGGATCAGGTCGGCGTGGCCGTTGTGCCGGGCGTACTCCTCGATCATGTGCGTGTGGATCCAGCGCAGGCTGATCTGCTCTCCGGTGCGGCGATGGCGGCCCTTGGAGAGATCGTCCAGGCCGAAGCCGGCCGCGGCGCTCCGGGCGGCCTCGATCTCGGCCTGCCACACCGCGTACGCCTCCTGCCAGGTGTCCGCCTCGGTGAGGTGGAACTCGCCGTCCGGATCCTCGTCGCTCCAGTAGAGCGGCGGCGCCGCCTCGTCGCCGAGCACCCTGCGGTACCAGGACCGCTCCACGTCGGCCATGTGCCGCACCAGCCCCATCAGGGACAGCGGGGACGGCGCCACGGAGGCGGTCCTGAGCTGGGCGTCGGTCAGACCCTCGC
Organism: Streptomyces sp. NPDC007901; assembly: GCF_042959465.1. Lineage (NCBI taxonomy): Bacteria > Bacillati > Actinomycetota > Actinomycetes > Kitasatosporales > Streptomycetaceae > Streptomyces > Streptomyces sp. NPDC007901. Next base: position 82,859 of record NZ_JBIBKW010000019.1, read on the forward strand.
ACTTCACCGCGAGGGTCTGCCGGTGGAACTCCAACCAGCCCTCCAGCATGGTGCGTTCGTCGGCGTCGACGGCGGGCGCGTGGCGTTCGGTCGTCATGCCCCGCATCCTCGCTCAGTCCGCTCGGGGCCACCACGGATTTTCGGCGCCGTATGCTTCGGGACAGGCACGCGTGGACAACCGCTAGGGGAGCGCCAGTGAAGGTCGGCTGCATCGGGCTCGGCGACATCGCGCAGAAGGCGTATCTGCCGGTCCTGGGCACGCGGCCGGGGCTGGAACTCCACCTCCAGACCCGCACCCCGGCCACCCTGGACCGGGTCGCCGACAGCCTCCACCTGCCCGCCGCCCATCGGCACCGGACCCTCGACGACCTGCTCGCCCAGGACCTCGACGCCGCCTTCGTGCACGCGCCCACGGGCGCCCACCCCGAGATCGTCACCCGGCTGCTGGAGGCCGGCGTACCGACGTACGTCGACAAGCCCCTCGCCTACCGGCTGGCCGACTCGGAGCGGCTCGTGACGCTCGCCGAGGCCCGGAACGTGTCGCTGGCCGTCGGCTTCAACCGGCGCCACGCCCCCGGTTACGTGCAGTGCGCCGACCATCCGCGCGAGCTGATCCTGATGCAGAAGAACCGCATCGGACTGCCCGAGGAACCCCGCACGATGATCCTCGACGACTTCATCCACGTCGTCGACACCCTGCGCTTCCTCGCCCCCGGCCCGGTCGACGACGTCACCGTCCGGGCCCGGGTCGCCGACGGCCTGCTGCACCACGTGGTGCTCCAGCTGTCCGGGGACGGCTTCACCGCGCTGGGCGTGATGAACCGGCTGAGCGGCTCGGCCGAGGAGATCCTGGAGGTCTCCGGGCAGGACACCAAGCGCCAGGTCGTCAACCTCTCCGAGGTGATCGACCACAAGGGGCAGCCGACGGTCCGGCGGCGCGGCGACTGGGTGCCGGTCGCCCGGCAGCGCGGCATCGAACAGGCCGTGCTCGCCTTCCTCGACGCCGTCCGCGCCGGCAAGGTGCTCAGCGCCCGGGACGCACTGGCGACCCATGAGCTGTGCGAGCAGGTGGTACGAGAGGTTGGCCGGCACCCCGGCGCAGCCTGACCGTCCGCAGTCCCTCCGACAGGCAGTAGACCGCCAGCACCAGCAGCGCGCCGTCCACGGGCCAGTCGCCGTACCGCACGAACGGGGTGACACCGCGGGCGATCGGCACCGTGTAGACCTGTGCCGTGCTCGCGTCCGTGCCGAGCCACGGGCCCACCCGTTCCCCGCCCGGGCCGTACACGGCGGAGACTCCGGTCAGGGTGGCGTGCACCATCGTGCGGCCGGTCTCGGCGGCCCGCAGCGCGGCCAGCGAGGCGTGCTGCTCGGGGGCCCAGCTGTGCTGGAACGACGAGGTCGAGGACTGGCCTATCAGCACCTGAGCGCCGTCCTGGGCGAGGTGCCGGCTCATGTCGGGGAAGGCCGTCTCGAAGCAGACCAGCGGGCCGACCCGCAGCCCGTGGCCGACGTTCATCACCACCTGCTCGGTGCCGCGCCGCCGGTCCTCGCCGGCCGCCTTGCCGACCGAGGTGGCCCAGCCGAACAGTGAGCGGGCCGGTATGTACTCGCCGAACGGGACCAGCCGCATCTTGTCGTACCGCTCGCCGGTCGGGCCGTCCGGGCCCACCAGGATGGAGCTCTTGTAGATGCCGGGCCGGTCGGAGCGCCGGGCGTCGACGTTGACCAGGATGTCCGCGCCGGTCTCCCGGGAGAGGACCGCGATCCGCCGCGCGAGATCGGGCCGGTCCCCGAGGTCGTACCCGACGCTGCTCTCGCCCCACACGATCAGGTCCGGATGCTGTCCGGCCAGCTGCCTGGTCAGCTGCTCCTCCCGGTCGAACCGCCGGTCACCGCTGTCGCCGCCGTCGACGACACCGGGCTGTACGACGGCGATCCGGACGTGCCCGTCGACGTCCGGGCGCGGCGCCCACACCCAGGCGGCGGAGGTCGCGGCGGCCGTGGCCACCAGCGAGGCCACCGCCGGTACCCGTGCCTCGCGCACGGAGACGAGCACGGCGACCGCCACGTTGACGGCCACCACCAGGAAGCTCAGCAGCCACACCCCGCCGACGGAGGCCAGCCGCAGCGCCGGCGTCACCTGCCACTGGGTCGCGCCGAGCATGCCCCACGGACCGCCGAGCCCCTGCCAGGACCGCACCAGCTCCACCATCAGCCAGCCCGACGGCAGCACCAGCACCGCGACCGCGGCCCGGGCCGGCGACGGCACCCCGCCCAGCAGCCGGTGCGTCAGCCAGCCCCAGGGCGCCCAGAGCAGGCTCAGCAGCCCGGCTATCAGGAAGATGAAGACGTGCAGGCTCGGCAGCAGCCAGTGGTGCACCGCGACCATGAACCCGAACCCGCCGCACCAGCCGTCGTAGGCCGCCCGCCGCCCGGTCGGCGCCGAGCGGGCCAGCAGCAGCCACGGAACCAGCCCGACATACGCCAGCCACCACAGCGACGGCGCCGGGAAGGCCAGGACCGGCAGCGCGCCCGCCAGCGCCCCGGCGCAGGAACGCCGCCAGGGGGAGGTGAGCCAGCGCTCGACGGTCCTCATGCGTCGCCTCCTGCCTGCGGGTCCTTCCAGTGTGCGGGACCGGGCGGGATCTCCGACAGGGGGCATGGGAGCGGGCTCAGTCGGTCAGGGCGGCCGTGCGCTCGGCCATCTTCCGCCACTTCTCCTCGACGACCACCCGGCGCAGCCGCCAGCCGTCCCGGGTGCGCAGCAGCCCGAAGGAGTAGCGGCCGCCGCACACGAAGTCGGGGGCCGTGGAGACGCCGTCGCCGCCGGCGAAGCGCATGGGGTTGATGTAGTCGGCCTGGACCTGGGCGCTGTCGCCGGTGTCGTGCTCCAGCACCCCGAACCGCGTCCGGCGGTTGACGATCAGATGCTGGCGCATCGCGAACAGCGCGAGGCTCTCGGCGAGCCACCCGGAGATCTGCTCCGCGTCCCCCTCGATCCCGCCGGCGGACCGGTAGTCGGCCCGCCCGTCCGCGGCGAACAGTCCGCGGTACGCGGCCCATTCACCGTCGTCCACGGCCACCGCGTACTGGGTGACCACCTCGTCCACGGCCAGCCGGTCCATCACGGTCGCGAGCTCCACACGCTGCGTCATCGGCACAGTGTTGGGCACGGGGCGGGCCGAGCCAAGGGGTACGGGCGATTTTCGGGGGGTGTTCGATCTCGGCCACGGGTACAACACCGCGGTCACTCGGCAGCAGCCGGCACCTTGCCGAGCTTCTTCAGCTGTGCCCTGATGACCGCCTCCGGCACGGCGGCCGGCTCCTGGCCCCTCGGTCCGCTGGGCAGGTTGAAGGTGGTGAACATGGCGACCGTCGCCCCCTGGCGGACCGCCACCACCGCGTACGGCACCCGCACCGGCTCCTCGTCCGCGCTGCCGGCCGCCAGTTGGGTGAGCCGCAGGGACACGGACTCGTCGCCGTAGCCGGGGTCGGGGCGGACCTGGACCTCGTCGTAGTCGAAGTCCACCAGGACGTCCTTGAAGGTCTTGCACCGCTCGGCGGCCGTCCGCAACGCGTCGATCACCCGCTCCGCCTCTCCGGAGCCGTGCGACGAAAGGGTCAGGTGCGCACTCGGTCCGTGCGCCTTCGAGAAGACGATCCGGGCGGTACGCGCGGTGGCGGCGAAACCGCTGCTGCCGCCCACCGCCTGCACGGCGGGGGCGCATTCGGCGGGCTCCGCCGTCTTGCGGGACGCGGAGGTGGCCGCCAGGTCCCGCTGCACCTCGTAGCCGTCGAGATCCGTACCCGTGAGCGCAGCCTGCTCCAGTGCGGCCTTGCTCAACGGCTTGGCCGAGGCGCCCTCCTGGGCATCCTGCCCGGCTCCGCAAGCGGCGAGCACCCACGCCAACGAGGTCATGACCATGGCAATCCCACTACCGGCACGTCTTCGGCGAACCACTGTTTCCCCACCCGTTTGTTTCCGGAACGCGAGCCCTCTACCCCGGCTCGGAGCATCGAGCAGCAGAGTAGATCGTCGGGCCGGGAACTGAACCGGGTTTTCGCGGACGCCTGGGAGGATGCCCTGTGATCCATTACCTGAGGTTCTTCTTCGAGATCGGCGTGGACACCCCGTTGTGGCCGGAGGACATGGACAGCCCGTACGGCTATCCCGTCGACCTGGACAGGCTGCCGATCGGCGCGGCCACCCGGGAGGAGCTGGCGCGGTTGTCCGCGTGGTACCAGTCGTCGATCGACTGGGCGTATCCGCCGGACCCGTCGCCGTGGTCGGACGAGGAGCGGGAGGCCTTCAAGCAGCGGGCACGCGCGGCCCTGGCGGCGCTGCGTGAGGAGTTGGGGGAGGGGTGGAAGGTCCGGGACGAGAGCCTGCTCTGAAGCCCTCCTTTATTTCTGGGGGCTCGGGTATCTCTGGGGGCTCGGGCGCCGGCGGTCGTAGGATCTTGGTCCGGTCCGGCTTCAGGAGGTTCGTATGACACGTCCCGTCACGGTCGTCACCGGCGGCAGCCGGGGTATCGGCGCCGCGACCTGTCTGCGGCTCGCGGCCGACGGGCACGATCTGGTGATCGGGTACCGCCGGGACGCCGACGCCGCCGAGACGGTCGCGGAGGGGGTGCGGAAGGCCGGGGCGCGCGGTGTCGTCGTACCGGTGGACACGGCCGTGGAGGCCGATGTGGAGCGGCTCTTCGACACGGCGGAGGAGCGGCTCGGGCCCGTCACGGGGCTGGTGAACAACGCGGCCGTGACCGGGCCGTTCGGGCGGCTGGTGGATGCCGGGACCGCGGATCTGCGGCAGGTCGTGGAGGTCAACCTGCTGGGCACGCTGCTGTGTTCGCGGCGGGCGGCGCGGCTGATGGCGGCGCGCGGGAGCGGGGCGATCGTGAACGTGTCCTCGGCGGCGGCCACGCTCGGCAGCCCCGGCGAGTACGTCCACTACGCGGCGACCAAGGCGGCCGTGGACGCGCTCACCGTGGGCCTCGCCAAGGAACTCGGCCCGGACGGTGTGCGGGTGAACGCGGTGGCGCCCGGCGTGATCGAGACGGAGATCCACGCGGCCATGGGCGACCCCGGCCGGGCCGAACGGGTCGGCGCCACCACGCCGTTGGGCCGCGCCGGCCGGCCGGAGGAGATCGCCGGCGCCATCGCCTGGCTGCTGTCGCCCGAGGCCTCCTACACGACGGGCGCGGTGCTGCGGGTCTCCGGCGGGCGCTGAACCCGGCGCCGGGTCAGGCCGCCTCGATGATCCGCTCGCGGATCGCCTCGGCCCACTCGACCACCAACAGCTCGTACTCCGCCCGCTCCTGGGCCGACAGGGATCCGCCCGCACGCAGCCACAGCGCCCGGATGTGCTCGTTGACCTCGGCAGCAGACCGCGCGGAACCAGGGGTTCGGGAATCGGGGGACATACGGAACAGCGTAGGGGCAAGAACTGACGGTGCGCTACCGGACCACTACGCAGACCGTATGGGGTTGGTCACGGGCGATACGGCGGGCGGGTGGCCGCGCCTTGGCATTTGCCGGACGGGTGGTCACGGCACGGACCCGGCCCTGGGCCCCTGGTCAGGCCTTCGCCCTCACCGGAGCCGAGTACGACGGCCCAACGCCCGGGAAAACGGGGGGATTTCGTGGTTGGCCGAGATGTGGCGCCCGGGCCGCACTCACGCCGTGGGCGCCGCCGAGGCGAGCAGGGCCAGCTTCTCCGCGCTGTCGCTGCCCGGGTCCGGGTGGTAGACGACGAGCGTCTGGCCTGCCGTGCCGCTGACGCCCAGCCGCTCCCGGTGCAGCCGGAGCCGGCCGACCTGCGGGTGGTCCAGACACTTGGCGGCACCCTCGCAGGCGGCCACGTCGTGACGGGCCCAGAGGCGGCTGAACTGCGGGCTGGCGAGGGAGAGTTCACCGATCAGGTCGATGACGCGGGGATCGTCCGCGTCGGTCCCGACGGAGCGGCGGAAACCGGCGACCATGCCCGCTCCGGCGTTCTCCCAGTCCGGGTGGAGGGCCTGCTCGGCGGGGTCGAGGAAGGTGTCCCGCAGCCGGTTGGCGCCCACCGTGAGCCGGGGTGACAGCGCGGTCGCCAGGGCGTTGGCTGCGAGCACGTCGAAGTAGCGGCCCTCGACGACGGCGGGCAGCGGCAGCGTGGCGACGAGCTGGACGATGCCGGGCGGGACGGTCTCCCTGCGGGCGCGGCGGCGCCGGCGGGGCCTTGCGGTGCCCGGGCCGACCAGGCCGAGCAGATACGCCGTCGCGTCCTCGTCGAGCAGCAGCACGCGGGCCAGGGCCTCCAGGACCTGTACGGACGGATTGCGGTCGCGGCCCTGTTCCAGACGCAGGTAGTAGTCGGCGCTGATCCCGGCCAGCATCGCGACCTCCTCCCGGCGCAGGCCCGGCACCCGCCGTGTCCCGAGCACGGGGATGCCGGCCTGCTCGGGCGTGACGAGCTCGCGGCGGGCCCGCACATAGGCGCCCAGCAGGTTCGGTGCGTCGGTCATCCCGCCACGGTAGTCCGGGCCGCCGCGCCCGTGCCTGGCCCTGTCACCCCCAGGATCGCCGGGGCTCTGCCGCGGCCGGAGCCGGGCCGGAAGCGTGCTCGGCGACAGCCGCGAACGACCCGAGGAGCACGATCATGTCGACGTATCTGCTGGTGCACGGTGCCTGGCACAGCGGGGAGTGCTGGGAGCGGGTGGTCCCGCTGCTGACCGCGGCCGGGCACCGGGTGTACGCGCCCTCCCTGACGGGCCACGGCGACAAGGCCGGTCTGCTCGGCCCCGACGTCGGCCTGGACACCCACGTGGACGACATCGTCGGACTGATCACGGACGAGGACCTCGACGACGTCGTCCTCGTGGGGCACAGCTACGCGGGGCTGGTCGTCTCGGCCGCCGCCAACCGGGTCCCCGGCCGGATCGGCCACCTGGTCCACCTGGACGCGATGGTCCCGGAGCACGGCGAGACCGCCGCCGACATCCAGCCCGTGACCCGGGCCCTGATCGACCGCGCCCTGGCCTCCGGCGACGGCTGGCGGGTCCCGCCACTGCCCGAACTCCCGCCTCCGTACGGCCTGTTCGGGGTCACCGAACCGGCGGACCTGGCGTGGCTGCGCACGATCCTCTCCGACCACGCGGTGCGCTGCTTCCAGCAGCCGGTACGGCTGGACGACCCGGCCGTGCGCACGATCCCGCGGACCCACATCCACTGCGTGGGCGCCGTACCGGAAGGCATCGTCCGCCGCCCGGTGCCCGCGGGACAGCCGGTGTGGGAACTCCCCACCGGCCACGACTGCATGATCACCATGCCCGCCGAACTCGCCGAGCTGCTGCTCAAGATCGCCTGAGCGCCGGAGAACTCGCTGGGACCGCGCGGCGATCGCCCGTAGACTCCCCTCCCATGACGGACGAGAACGATCAGGCGGTACGGGCGGCGATCGACGCCGAGTCGAAGCTTCTCGATCCCGAGGTGCGCGCCCGCCCGGAACTCGTCCTGGAGCTGCTCGACCCGGAGTTCACCGAGGTCGGGGCCTCGGGCCGGCGCTGGGACGCGAGGTCGATCCTCACCGTGACCAGCGGCGGATCGGTGTCCCCGGACTCGCCGGTCGTGGTGACCGGGATGTCCGGCACCGTCCTCGCCCCGGGCGTCGTCCACCTGACGTACTTCGCGGACCACCAGGGCAGCCGCGTGTGGCGCAGCTCCCTGTGGCGCCTGACGGGGACGGGCTGGCGCATGTACTACCACCAGGGCACGCCGGCGGCCTGAGGGCGCCCGGGGCCCTACCTAGCGCCCGCTGGCGGCGGCGGCCTCGTCGGGGCGAGGCGGCTCGATGCGGTCGATCGTCTGCTCGCTCCAGGCCCGGATGACCGCGGCCTGTTCGGGGGTGAGCGAGTCCAGGAAGTGGCGGCGGATGTTGCCGGCGTGCCCGTCGATGGCGCTCTCCGCGGCCCGGCGGCCCTCGGCGGTGAGCCCGATCCCGGTACGACGGCCGCCGGCCCCGCTCTGGGTCGTCTCCACCAGGCCGCGGCTCTCCATGCGCGTCAACTGGTGGGAGACGCGGCTCTTCTCCCAGTCGAGCGACTCGGAGAGCTCACCGACGCGCATCTCGCGGCCGGGGGCCCGCCACAGCGTCACCAGCACGCTGAACTCGGGTTTGGAGATGCCGCAGTCGCGCTGCAGACCGCGCTCCAGCTCCCGGGCGAGCAGCCGCTGCGCGCGCATCCAGGTGTCCCAGAACTCCCACTCGTCGGGGTCCAGCTTACGAGTCTCCGCCATGGCCGGAATCGTACGAGGGAGCGAGTTGACGCGTCAACTCCATGTTTGCCTAGGATGGGGCGGAGTTGACGTATCAACTCCTCTCGGAAGGGTGCTTCACATGGCACTTCGCATCGGCATCGTCCTCGGCAGCACGCGCCCCGGACGCCGTGGCGAGCAGATCGCCTCCTGGGTGCTGGACACGGCGCGCGCCCACGGCGGCGCCGACTACGAACTGGTCGATCTCGCCCACCACCGCCTCGGCAACCTCGACGAGGGCGGCAACCCGAACCTCCGCCAGTACCAGCACCCGCACACCCGCGACTGGTCCCGGGTGATCGACGGCCTCGACGGCTACGTCTTCCTCGTCCCGGAGTACAACCACTCCTTCCCGGGTGCGCTGAAGAACGCGCTGGACTACGTCTACCGGGAGTGGAACGACAAGGCCGCCGGCATCGTCAGCTACGGCGGCTGGGCCGCCGGGGTCCGGGCCGCCGAGGCGCTGCGGCTGGTCCTCGCCGAACTGCAGGTGGCCACGGTCCGCGCCCAGCCGGCCATCCCCGCGATCCCCGCCTTCGCGACCGGCGCCTTCGTCCCCGGCGAGGGCCTCGACGCCTCGGTCCACGGAATGCTGGACCAGGTCATCGCCTGGGCGGAAGCGCTGCGCGGAGTGCGCGAGGGCAGGGCGGGGGCGGCGGCCTGAGGGCGGGTGCCTGTGCGGGCGAGACCGCCGGGCGGTACGCGAAGACGGCGACCATGTGCCCGGCCGCACCGCACGGCGTCGGGAGGTCCGTGGGGCCACCGTCACGGACGGGCTGGTCCACCCCGACGATGCGAGCGACCCGGCAGGGCGGCTCCATCGCCGCGCGTGCCGAAGGTCCCCGGAGAGGCCGTTCCGGCGCCGGCGCCTAGTGCAGTGACCGGAAAGGTTTGCCGGGAAGCTCGCGGCGTCCGGTGCGGTGCATCGCAAGGCGGAGCATCGCCCGCGTACTGGACGTACTCGGGTGATGCGACAACGCGGCGAGGTGCCGTGCCGGGCGTCGCGAGCCGGTGAACCTTTCCGGTCGCAGCACTAGCTCGCCGACTCCGCCGCGTGCGGGCTCAGTACGTCTGCCGAGACCAGGGCGATGATGACGATGCCGAGGGCGACGCGGTACCAGACGAAGGGCATGAAGCTCTTGTTGGAGATCCACTTCATGAACCAGGCGATGACCGCGTATCCGGAGACGAAGGCGATCACCGTCGCGAGGAGGGTCGGGCCCCAGTCCACATGCCCCTCGCTCACCGAGTCCTTGACCTCGAACGCGCCGGAGGCCAGCACCGCCGGGATGGCGAGGAGGAAGGAGTAGCGGGCCGCCGCCTCGCGCTTGTAGCCCATGACCAGGCCGCCGCTGATGGTGGCGCCGGAGCGCGAGACGCCGGGGATCAGGGCGCAGGCCTGGCAGAGGCCGAAGATCAGGCCGTCCTTGACGCTGAGGTTCTCCAGGGTCTTGCGCTGCTTGGGCGCCCGGTGCTTGCCGCCCGTCTCGTCGCGGGCGGCAAGCCGGTCGGCTATGCCGATGACGACGCCGACGACGATCAGCATGGTCGCCGTGATCCGCAGATCGCGGAACGGGCCCTCGATCTGGTCCTTGAGTGTCACGCCCAGCACGCCGATCGGGATCGAGCCGACGATCACCAGCCAGCCCATCTGGGCGTCGTGATCCGACCGCATCGCCTTGTCGAACAGCGACCGGAACCAGGCGGAGATGATCCGCCCGATGTCCTTGCGGAAGTAGATCAGCACGGCGGTCTCCGTGCCGATCTGGGTAATCGCCGTGAAGGCCGCGCCCGGGTCCTCCCAGCCGGAGAAGGCCGCGGTCAGCCGCAGATGCGCGCTGGAGGAGACGGGCAGGAACTCGGTCAGCCCCTGGACGAGTCCGAGGATCAGCGATTCAAACCAAGACATGAAGGTACGGCGTCCCAGGGGTGAGGGGGCGGCTGGAGGTCGCGGCGGCGCGCGTGATCATGCGTGTGCAACGGCAGCGTAGCGGGCCCGGATGACAGCCCGGACACAGGGGTTGGGCGGGCGGACCGGGGGCAGGGGCGGGCGGGAGAGTGGGCGGGAAGCGGGTGGGGAGCGGGCGGGAAGATCGACATGATCGGCCGGACATCCGAGGGGGTGTTGACCGGTTGAGGTGCCGCCGCTTACGTTTCCCCAGGAGAAAGCGCTTGCTCCCGCACATCCGGGTGCGTGTGCGGCGCACGTCGGGCGGTGGTTCGCACCCATCGTCGGTACACGCCCCGAGGAGTGCTGATCACGTCCATGCCCCGCTCGCCCCGCTCCCCAGCTCCCTTCACCGGCCGGCGCATCCGGGCCGTCGTCGTCGGCGCCGGCGCCATCGGCCGTGGTTCGCACCTGCCCGCGCTCGCCCGGCTGGCCGAAGAGGGCGAGACCGAGGTCGTCGCCGCCGTCGACATCGATGCCAAGGCCGTCGAGGAGTTCTGCGCCGAGGCCGGCATTCCGCACGCCTACACCGACCTGGACCGGATGCTCGACGAGCAGCGGCCCGACCTGGTCACCATCGGCACCCCGCCCACCCTGCACAAGGCCCAGACGCTGGCCGCGCTGCGGGCCGGTGCCTGGGTGTGGTGCGAGAAGCCGCCCGTGCCGTCCCTGGCCGACTTCGACGCGGTCGAGGCCGAGGAGGGCACCGACGGCGGGCCGTACGCCTCGATCGTCTTCCAGCACCGCTTCGGCTCCGCCGCCACCCATGTGCGCCGGCTGCTCGCCGAGGGGGCGCTGGGCCGCCCGCTGGTCGCCCACTGCCAGACCACCTGGTACCGCGACACCGCTTACTACGCCGTGCCCTGGCGGGGCCGCTGGGCGACGGAGGGCGGCGGCCCGGCCATGGGCCACGGCATCCACCAGATGGATCTGCTCCTGGACCTGCTGGGACCGTGGAGCGAGGTGCGGGCGATGGCCGGCCGGCTGGTGCACGACGTGGAGACCGAGGACGTCTCCACCGCCCTGGTCCGGTTCGCGAACGGCGCCCTGGCGACCGTCGTGAACAGCGTGCTCAGCCCCGACGAGGTGAGCCGCATCCGGATCGACTGCGAGCGCGCCACCGTCGAACTGACCCACCTCTACGGCCACCGCAACGAGAACTGGCGCATCACCCCCGCCCCCGGCGTCCCCGCCGAGGAGGCGGCGGCCTGGCAGGACTTCGGCCCGGACGTGCCCAGCTCCCACCTGGCCCAGCTGCGCGAGCTGATCGCCAGCATGCGGGCGGGGGAGCGGCCGCGCAGCAGCGGTGCCGACGGGCGCACCAGCCTGGAGCTGATCACCGCGCTGTACAAGTCGGCGTTCACCGACACGACCGTGCGCGCGGGCGGGATCGGTCCGGGTGATCCTTATTACACGGCCCTGCACGGCGGAGCCCCGGGCTGGGCGCCGGTCGAGCGCGAGGAGGTGTCCGCGTGAGCGGCGAGCTGCGGATCACGCACGCCCACGGCGACCGGGTCACGGTGACCGAGCCGGTCACCGGGGTGCAGCTCTTCGCGTACGTCTACCGTCCGGAGGCGGCCTGGGAGGCGCCGCGGCCCTACCTCCACCCGATCCGCACCCTCGCCGGGGACGTCGTCACCGACTACCGGCCCAACGACCACCGCTGGCACAAGGGCCTCTCCCTGACCGCCTCGCACCTGTCCGGCGCGAACCTGTGGGGTGGCAACTCCTATCTCCACGGCCAGGGTTACGTCGCCATCCCGGAGCGCGTCGGCTCGATGCGGCACCTCGGCTTCGACGAGCTGTCGTCGGCGGACGAGCGGCTCGTCCTCGCGGAACGGCTGAGCTGGCACCCGTACGACGGCACGCTGTGGGCGGACGAGCGGCGCCGCATCGAGGTCCACGACGTCGACCTCGACTCCGGCTCCTGGGCACTGACCTGGGACAGCGCGATCACCAACCGCCGTGACGAGCCACTGCTGTTCGGCAGCCCGACCACCGCCGGGCGCGAACAGGCCGGCTACACCGGCCTGTTCTGGCGCGGCCCGCGCGCCTTCCGGGACGGCCGGATCATCGGCCCGGACGGGGAGGGCCCGGAGCTGATGGGTTCCCAGTCCTCCTGGCTGGCCCTCTCCGGCGAGCACGACGGCGCCGACGGCCATGCCACCGTCGTCTTCGAACACGCCCCGGAGAACGACCACTCGGGCGCGGCCGGCACCCACCCCGCCCACTGGTTCGTCCGCAACGACCCGTTCGCCGGCATCGCCCCCTCCTGGGCCTTCCACGACGAACTCGAACTGGCCCCCGGCGACACCCTGCACCGCCGCTACCGGGTGGTGGTCGCGAACGGCGCCTGGGAGCGCGCGGACATCGCCAAGTACCTGGAGGCGCATCCGTGGTAAACGGCGGGGAGTTCGCGTTCGCGGGCCTGCCGGGCGGGGTCGCGGTCTCCCGCCTGTGCGTGTACGACTGGCCCGCCGCCGACGGCGTTCGCGGCGGAACTCCCCATCTGCACCTGGCCTGTTCGGAGGCGTACGTCGTCACCGGCGGCCGGGGTGCGGTACAGACGCTCACCACCTCCGGATACGAGGTCACGCCCCTCGTGCCCGGCACGGTCGCCTGGTTCACGCCGGGCACCGTCCACCGCCTCGTCAACGAGGACGACCTGCGCATCACCGTCCTGATGCAGAACAGCGGACTCCCGGAGGCCGGGGACGCGGTGCTGACGCTGCCGCCGGAGTACCTGGCCGACCCGGAGACCTACGCGGCCGTGACCACCGTCCCGGCCGACGCGCCGGAGGCCGAGCGGGAGCGGATCGCCCGCGCCCGCCGCGACCTCGCCCTGGAGGGCTACCGCGCCCTGCGCGAGGCCGCGGGACCGGAGCCGCTGGCCGCCTTCCACCGGGCCGCCGCGGCGCTCGTACGGCCCCGGCTCGACGAGTGGCGCGAGCGCTGGCGGCGCGGCGCGCGGGCCGCCGCCGCGGCCACGGGGGAGCAGCTCGACCGCCTCGGACGGGGCGACGTCGCGCACCTGGCCGAGGCCGTCGTACAGGCCGAACAGCCCTTTGAGCAGGGTCGGTTCGGGATGTGCGGGCGGCTCGACGTGTACCGGCAGGGGCAGTAGCGGGCGGTAGCGGCTGTCAGTCGGCCGCGGGGCCGGCGATCGTCCAGCCGGGGGACTGCGGGTGGGCCGTCAGGTCCTCGTGGCGGACCGGGTCGCCGCAGGCCGTGCAGGTGACGACCGGGGTGAGGGTCTTCCCGCAGCTGTGCTCGATCACCATGGGGCGGTCGCCCTCCTGGCGGAGGTGGCGGTCGCCCCAGGCCATGAGGGTCATCAGGATCGGCTCCAGTTCGAGGCCCGCCGGTGTGGGCCGGTACTCGAAGCGCTGCGGGCGCTCGCTGTAGACGCGCTTGGTGAGGATCCCGGCGTCCACGAGCCGGCGCAGCCGGGTGGCCAGGATGTCGCGCGGGGCGCCGATGTTGCGTACCAGCTGGTCGAAGCGGCCGTTGCCCAGGAACACCTCCCGCAGCACCAGCAGCGAGTGCTTCTCTCCGACCAGTGCCAGGGCGTCGGCGATCGAGCAGGGTCGGGGATCTTTCGGGGCGGCCATGTCCGCCAGTCTAGAGGCATTTCCTGGGTGGGTTTGATTTTCCAACTGGTCGAGCTATGGTGAGTCCGGATTTCCTACTCACTGGTAATCAAGAATGGCAATCGAGGTCCCGTGATGCGTGACGCAGTCATCGTCGAAGCCGTACGCACTCCTGTCGGGAAGGGCAAGCCGAACGGCTCCCTGGCGCACGTCCACCCCGTCGAACTCCTCGCCCACACCCTGCGCACCCTCGTCGAGCGCTCCGGCGTCGACCCGGCCCTCGTCGACGACGTCATCGGCGGCACCGTCGACCAGGTCGGCGAGCAGGCCATGAACACCACCCGGTACGCCGTGCTCTCGGCGGGCTTCCCGGAGACCGTGCCCGCGACCACCGTCGACCGGCAGTGCGGCTCCTCCCAGCAGGCCGTGCACTTCGCGGCGCAGGGGGTCATGTCCGGCGCCTACGACATCGTCGTGGCCTGCGGGGTCGAGTCGATGAGCCGGGTGCCGATGTGGTCCAACGTGCCGCCCGGCAAGGACCCCTTCGGCCCCGGAGTCGCCGCGCGCTACCCGGAGGGCCTCGTGCCGCAGGGCATCAGCGCCGAGCTCATCGCCGCCAAGTGGTCGCTCTCGCGGGCGGAGCTGGACGCGTTCGCGGTCTCCTCGCACCAGCGGGCCGCGGCCGCGTGGGAGGCGGGGCGGTTCGACGCGGAGGTGGCGCCGCTGGACGGGGTGAGCCGGGACGAGTCCGTACGGCCCGGGACCACTGCCGAGATCCTCGCCGGGCTCAAGCCCGCCTACTACGACCCCGGGTTCGCCGAGCGCTTCCCGCAGATCGAGTGGAGCGTCACGGCGGGGAACGCGAGCCCCGTCAACGACGGGGCCTCCGCCGTGCTGATCATGGCCGGGGAGACCGCGGAGCGGCTCGGGCTGCGGCCGCTGGCCCGGCTGCACGCGTTCGCCGTGACCGGCTCGGACCCCTTGCTGATGCTGACCGGGGTGATCCCGGCGACGGAGAAGGTGCTGCGGCGGGCCGGGCTCTCGGTGGGAGACATCGACCTCTTCGAGGTGAACGAGGCGTTCTCCAGCGTGGTGCTGGCCTGGCGGCAGGAGACGGGGGCCGACCTGGCCAAGGTGAACGTGCACGGCGGGGCCATCGCGCTGGGGCATCCGCTGGGGGCGAGCGGGACTCGGCTGACCACGACGCTGGTGCATGCGATGCGGGAGCGTGGGGCGCGGTATGGGCTGCAGACCATGTGTGAGGCGGGTGGGTTGGCGAACGCGATGATTCTGGAGGCGGTTCGGTAGGGGGTGCTGTGCGCCTACGGGGGTGGTGGGCTGGGTTGGGGGGCGGCGCCGTGGGGGCTGGTCGCGCAGTTCCCCGCGCCCCTTACGGGGCGCTGTAGTACGGGGCGTTGAAATGTGTGGGCGTTCGGCAGGTGGCTTATTTCGCTCGCAGGTGGTGGCGTTTGCGCCAGGCCACCACTGCGCCGGCGACCGCGGGGACGACGATGGCCGCGACCGAGATCAGGAAGACCGGGGAGGTCGGAGTGGAGGCGCGGGCGCCCGCTACCACGTACGCGGCCACGTTCGGGATCGAACCCAGGCCCGTGGCCAGCAGATACGGGGCGTAGCGCATGCGGGAGACGGCGGCGGCGTAGTTGGCGGCCCAGAAGGGGACGCCGGGGAAGAGGCGTACCGCCAGCATCGAGCGGAAGCCGTGCCTGCTGAACTGGTGGTCGGCGGCCTTCAGCAACCGGCCGCGCAGCAGCGGGCGCAGGGCCTCCTGACCGAGCATCCGGCCGAGCGCGAAGGAGAGCCAGGCGCCGAGCAGGGTGCCCGCCATGGCCGCGCCCAGGCCCAGTGCGGAGCCGAACAGCGCGCCGGCCGCGAGGTTCAGGATGGGCCGGGGCACGAACGCCACCGTGATCAGGCCGTACGCCACGGCGAAGATCACCACCGCGGTGGTCCCCTCGACCTGCGGCGGCCAGCCCCGGGTCATCAGTCTCTGCGGCTCGAAGAGCAGCACCGACGCCCCGGCCGCCGCCAGCAGGGCGACGAGCAGGGCCAGCCGCGACCACGGTGACAGCAGCACGCGGGTGCAGCGCGCGGTGAAGTTCACCGGAGCGGGCAGGGCAAGGGGCAGCTCCTTGGCGGCGGCCGGGGGAACGGCCGTGGCGGTGCCAGAGCGGTTGGCATCGAGCATTCGGTGACAGTAACCGAAGCCGATGTGTGATCGCCGTATGGATGCTGTCCATTGGGCGAACCGGCGCCGGAGAAAACCGTTCGACGTGGGGCGACGCATCGGCAATGATCTGCGTCATGTTCCGGTTCGCCTTCCTCGTCGCAGCATCCGCAGTCGCGGATGCGCCGAAGGCTGCCGTCCCCGTTCTCACGGCCGCTGTCGACGGCGCCCGAAGCTGACCCTCCCCGGATCGCCCGGCGGACCCCGCAGGGGGAGGGTCGGCGGATCACCCGGGGTCCCCGCGTCCCGCCATGACGAGACGCATCACCGCAGTTCAGGCTTTGAGGTAGAGCCATGCCCAAGACGGCATACGTCCGCACCAAACCGCATCTCAACATCGGCACGATGGGCCACGTCGACCACGGCAAGACCACCCTGACCGCCGCCATCACCAAGGTCCTCGCCGAGCGCGGCACCGGCACGTTCGTGCCGTTCGACCGCATCGACCGGGCCCCCGAGGAGGCACTGCGCGGCATCACCATCAACATCGCGCACGTGGAGTACGAGACCGACACCCGGCACTACGCCCACGTGGACATGCCGGGCCATGCCGACTACGTCAAGAACATGGTCACCGGCGCCGCACAGCTGGACGGGGCGATCCTCGTCGTCTCCGCGCTCGACGGGATCATGCCGCAGACCGCCGAACACGTGCTGCTCGCCCGGCAGGTGGGCGTCGACCACATCGTGGTCGCGCTCAACAAGGCCGACGCCGTCGACGACGGCGAGGACACCGTGCTCACCGACCTCGTGGAGCTGGAGGTCCGGGAGCTGCTGACCGCACAGGGGTACGGCGGTGACTCCGTGCCCGTCGTACGGGTCTCCGGCCTCAAGGCCCTGGAGGGGGACCCGCGGTGGACGGCGTCCATCGAGGCGCTGCTGGACGCGGTGGACACGTACGTGCCGATGCCGGAGCGGTACCTCGACGCGCCGTTCCTGCTGCCGGTGGAGAACGTGCTCACCATCACCGGCCGCGGGACCGTGGTGACCGGTGCGGTGGAGCGGGGCACCGTGCGGGTCGGGGACCGGGTCGAGGTGCTCGGCGCGGACGTCGAGACCGTCGTCACCGGGCTCGAGACCTTCGGGAAGCCGATGGACGAGGCGCAGGCCGGGGACAACGTGGCGCTGCTGTTGCGGGGCGTGCCCCGGGACGCGGTGCGGCGGGGGCATGTCGTGGCGGCGCCGGGGAGCGTGGTGCCGGCCCGGCGGTTCTCGGCGCGGGTGTACGTGCTGTCCGGGCGCGAAGGGGGTCGTACGACTCCGGTCTCGACCGGGTACCGGCCGCAGTTCTACATCCGTACGGCGGATGTGGTCGGGGACGTCGACCTCGGTGAGGTGGCGGTCGCCCGGCCCGGGGACACGGTGGAGCTGACCGTGGAGCTGGGGAGGGCGGTGCCGTTGGAGGCGGGGCTCGGGTTCGCCATTCGTGAGGGTGGCAGGACGGTGGGGGCGGGGACCGTGACCGCGGTGGAGTGAGGTCGCGGTGGGTGGGGGACTGCGGGCCGGTGGGGGCCGGTCGCGCAGTTCCTCCCCCAGCCTTCGGCCGGGGGTACCCCCAGCGCCCCTGCCGGGGCGCAGTTGTCGCCGTCGGGCAGTGCGCGGGGCCCTCTGGGGCGGGCGACAATGGTGCCGTGAGTGAATCCATACCCGTCGTCCGTGTCACCGAGCACGGCACCGCCAAGCTCATGCCCGATGTCGATCGGGAGCGGGCCTGGCTGCTGACCGTCGACGGGGCGCCCCAGTCGTACGTCGATCTGGACGAGCCCACGCATCTGGAGTTCGAGTACGCCCGGCGGCTCGGGCATGTGCTGGACGCCGTGGCGGAGGCCGGGGCGCCGCTCGACGTGCTGCATCTCGGCGGGGGTGCGCTGACGCTGCCCCGGTACGTGGCGGCGACCCGGCCGGGGTCCCGGCAGGATGTCGTGGACGCCGACCGGGGGCTGCTGGAGCTGGTCACCGAGCACTTGCCGTTGGCGGACGGCGCGGGGATCGCCCTGCACGCCGCCGACGCCCGGGGCTGGCTGGAGGGGGCGCCCCGGGACTCGGCCGACGTGCTGATCGCCGATGTCTTCGGGGGGTCCCGGATCCCCGCGCATCTGACCTCGCTGGACTACGCGCGGGAGGCCGAGCGGGTGCTGCGCGCCGACGGGGTCTATCTCGCCAACCTCGCGGACTCCGCCCCCTTCGACTTCCTGCGCTCCCAACTCGCCACCTTCGCGGTGGTGTTCGAGGAACTGGCGGTCATCGCCGAGCCGGGGGTACTGCGCGGGCGGCGGTTCGGGAACGCGGTGCTCATCGCCTCGCACCGGCCGCTCGATGCGGGCGGGCTGGCCCGCCGCACCGCCGCCGACGCCTTTCCGGCGCGGGTCGAACACGGCAGCGTGCTCAGGGAGTTCGTCGGTGGGGCCCGGCCGGTCGGGGACGCGGACGCCGTGCCGTCACCCGAGCCCCCCGGTGGCACGTTCGGGATCGGGTGACTCCGCCGACGCGGTGACCGGGAGGGTGCGGCGGGTGAGGTTGCGGACGTCCGGGACCAGGAGGACCGCGGCGGTCACGGCGACGACCAGGCCGGCGCAGCCCCACAGGGCCGGGCTCCGGCCGAAGGCGTCCTCGGCGGGGCCGGCCAGGGCCGTCGCCAGCGGCAGCAGGGAGACGGAGCCGAACCAGTCGTACGCGGAGACCCGGGAGAGCTTCTCCTCGGGGATCTCCTGGTGCAGCGCGGTCATCCAGGAGACGCCGAAGACCTCGACGGTCGTGCCGGCCACGAACATCACCGCGCAGAGCACTCCGATGGGGACGGGGACCGCCAGCGCCGCCGAGGGGAGGGCGAGCGGGAAGATGCACAGGGTGCCCACGAACAGCAGACGGCGGGGTTTCCAGCGGGTCATCAGCAGGGCGCCGGCCACCGTGCCCGCGCCGAAGGCGCCCAGGGCGAGACCCCAGGGGCCCGGTCCGCCGAGGCTGTCGCGGGCGACCAGCGGGCCGTAGACCGCGTCGGCGGCGCCCACCACCGCGTTCGCGATCGAGAACTGGACGACGATGCCCCACAGCCAGGGGCGGCCGGCGAACTCGCGCCAGCCCTCCTTGAGGTCGGCCAGCAGCCCGTCGCCCGGGGTGCGCGGCGGGATGTGACTCACGTCGAGGAAGGAGCGGAGGGTCCCGGCGATCGCGAAGGCCGCCGCGTCCACCGCCAGCACCCAGCCGGGGCCGATCGCGGCCACCAGCGCGCCGCCCAGCGCCGCACCGCCGAGGGCCGCGCCCTGCATCGCCATCCGGAACACCGCGAAGGCCCGGCCCGCCTGTTCCCCGCTCACCGAGGACATCAGCATGCCCTCCGCCGCCGGGCTGAAGAACGCCTGGCCGGTGCCGCCCAGCGCCGTGAGCAGCATCATCTGCCACAGGCGCGGCTCGCCGGCGAGCACGAGGACGGCGAAGGTGCCCTGGGAGAGGAAGTTGAGCGCGTTGGCCGCGACCATCACACGGTGACGGGGGAAACGATCCGCCACCGCGCCGCCGATGAGCAGGAAGAGCACCAGCGGGAGGGTGCGGGCGGCCGCCACCAGTCCGACGTCCCCGCCGTCGCCGCCCGCGTCCAGCACCGCGAACGCGGCGGCGATCAGCGAGCCGTTGGCGCCCAGGCTCGTCACGATCGCCGCCGCGGTCAGCAGGCTGTAGTTGCGGCCCGCCCAGGCGGGTCTGCGCAGGCGGGAGGGGGTGCCGGGGGAGTCGGAGGTGGAGGTCACCGACCGACTATCCCCGCCGGGGGCCCGGCTTGCCAAACCGATTGTCGGGCATATCGTCGCCCGATCCGGTCAGCCTCCGGCCGGCTCCCGGTCAGCCTCCGGTCGGCGTGCCGTGCAGCCGGACCGTGCTGAGGATCTTCATGATCGTCGCGGTGGGGACCTCGCCGTTCACGCCCTTGGCGCCGTAGAAGTCCCACGACACCAGGTCGCCGGCCGAGTTCTCGAAGCCGAACGTGATCGCCTTGCCGTCGGTCGCGCACTTCCCCTTCGCGGGGGAGTTCGTCGAACGCGCCCAGGCGTAGGCGCCCTTGAGGCCGGACGCGGTGGTGTAGGCGGTGGCCTTCTTGTCGTAGCCGAGGGACTTCTTGTCCGGGTACGTGTAGCCGCCGTACACCCACCAGGGGACCTCCCGGACGGCCGCGTCGCCCGGGGTCTTCGCGCCGCTCTCGCCCTTGGTGCCCACCGCTGCCAGGGCGGTGTCCTCGGTTCGGCCGTCCTTGTCGTCGTCGCTCGTGCACCACTTCGACTTGTACTGGGCCGGCGCCGACATCGTGATGATCGGCTTGCCGTCCTTGTCCTCGAAGCCGACGGAGGTGCCCGCGGTGAGGACCTCCCAGTCGGCCGGTACGTCGAAGGCCGTGCCCCACTTGGGGTTCACGACGACCTTCCAGCCGGCGATCGTCGGCTGTACGGCGTCGTCGTCACCGCGCGTGCTGTCGTCCGTCGAGGCGGACGCGGACGCGGTGGGAGAGGGAGTCGGCGACTGGCTGGAGTGCCGGTCCTTCCCGCTGTCCGCCTTGTCGTCCTTCTTGCCGCCGAGCACCAGGAAACCGGTCACCCCGGCCGCCACGACGACGGCCGAGGCGGCGATGATCGCGACCAGTTTCGTCCGGTTGGCGCCTCCGCCGCCTCCGCCGCCGCCTCCGCCCTGCGGTGCCTGCGGTGCGCCCGCCGGGCCGGGCGGCCCCCACTGCGGCTGCTGCCCGTACCCGCCCGGCTGCGGGTACTGCTGGTAGCCGGGCTGCTGGTACGGATTCGGCTGCTGGTAACCCGGTTGCTGATACGGGTTGTTCTGCGGGTACTGCTCGCCCCCTGGCGGCTGCTGTTCTGGCCACATGGCCCGTAACCCTAGTGCCGCCGGGGACACGATTCGGTCACCGGGCCTCGGCGGAGGCGTACCGAAACGGCCGGCGGCCGTCCGCACCGTGCGACGGCAATCACCCTCGCACCACTCTGGCCAGAATCTGCTACCCGTGAGTAACATGCCCGTCATGAGCACTGACCAGATGTCGATCGGCGAGATGCTCGCCGCCACGGTTCCGATGGTGCGGACCCTCAACCTGGAGTACCTGGAGACCACTCCGGAGCGGGCCGTGCTGTCCATGCCGGACCAGGGCGACTTCCACAACCACATCGGCGGCCCGCACGCCGGGGCGATGTTCACCCTCGCCGAGTCCGCGAGCGGCGCGATCGTCCTCGCCGCCTTCGGCGACCAGCTCTCCCGGGCGGTGCCGCTCGCGGTCAGCGCCGAGATCGCCTACAAGAAGGTCGCCCTCGGCCCGGTCAAGGCCACCGCGACCCTCGGCCGCCCGATCGCCGACGTCGTCGCCGAACTCGACGAGGGCAAGCGCCCCGAGTTCCCGGTCACCGTCGCCATCACCCGCGAGGACGGCGCGGTCACCGGCGAGATGACCGTGGTCTGGACCCTCCGCCCCAACGGCTGACCGATCGAGGGGGGCTTGGGGGCCGACTGGTCGCCGGCCGTAGAGCCGGCCAATTCCGGAGTCGGCCGGTTCCGGGTCCGCCGATCCCGGAAGCGCCGGATGGGGTGAGGGCCGCAGGGTCCTCACCCCATCCTCCATGAGGGGCCGGTCAGGCGGCGGCGCGGCTTGGGCGCCGCTCGGCCCCGTTCTTGTCCAGGCCCGCGACGAAATCCTTGAGCCAGGTTGTGAACTCGGGGCCCAGGTCGGGGCGTTCGCAGGCCAGGCGGACCACTGTGCGGAGGTAGTCGCCCTTGTCGCCGGTGTCGTAGCGGCGGCCGTCGAAGACGACGCCGTGGACCGTGCCGCCCGCGGCCAGTTCCTGCAGTGCGTCGGTCAACTGGATCTCGCCGCCCCGGCCGGGCGCGGTCCGCTCCAGGACGCCGAACACCTCGGGGTCGAGGACGTAGCGGCCGATGACCGCGTAGTTGCTGGGCGCGTTCTCCGGGGACGGCTTCTCCACGAGGCCGGTCACCCGCACCACGCCGTCCTCGTCGGAGGGCTCGACGGCGGCGCAGCCGTACAGGTGCACCTGCGACGGGTCGACCTCCATCAGCGCCACCACACTGCCCTGGAAGCGGTCGCGGACGTCGAGCATCCGGCTGAGCAGCGTCTCGCGGGTGTCGATCAGGTCGTCGCCGAGGAGCACCGCGAAGGGCTGGTCGCCCACATGGTGCTTGGCGCACAGCACCGCGTGGCCGAGGCCGAGCGGGTCGCCCTGGCGGATGTGGTGGATGTCGGCGAGCCGCGCGGGATCGCGCACGGCGTCCAGCCGCACCGTGTCGCCCTTGGCGGCCAGTGCCTGCTCCAGCTCGAAGGCGTTGTCGAAGTGGTCCTCGATGGCCCGCTTGTGCCGGCCGGTGACCATGAGGATGTCGTCGAGCCCGGCCTTCGCGGCCTCCTCCACGACGTACTGGATGGCCGGCTTGTCGACGACCGGCAGCATCTCCTTCGGCGTCGCCTTCGTGGCGGGCAGGAACCGGGTGCCGAGTCCGGCGGCCGGGACGACGGCCTTGCGCACGGACCTGGGGGACGCGGGGACGGGGGAGGCGTGCGGAGTGTGGGGGGCGATCATGCGGCCCATGCTGGCCCACCGGGATGGGAGCGCGCCGGGAGAAACATGGGAGACGGCTGTGGAACGCCACGTTCCGCCGGCCGTGACCGCGGCCGTCCGGGAGTTGAAGATTTCGTGTGCCATCGGGTCCTTGTCGCACACAAGTTGAACCTGTGCTGCCGCTGATTAACGCGAGGGCAAGGATACCGCCGGTAACTTATCTGAATTCCCGCGACTTTGAACTTGGGTCACCTCACCTTCTTGTTTCCTGTGAGGCCGGTGTGCGAAGGTGAGCCTTCCCGCGGGAGGGTCCAGAGGCCGGTGTGGCCGTAAGGCCGGTCCTTATGGGCTCGAAAAGGTACGCACCAATCAGGCACTGCATTCCTCAGGGCGCCGTTTCGTATGCCGTCCTGCGGCTCGGAAGGAAATGGTTCAGTGCAATCCCCCTACCCCCCACGCCCGCCTTACCCGCCTCGCCCCGGTTCGGCCCCGGCGGAGTCCGACCGCAATCTCGTCGCCCGTCTCACCGGAACCCCCGCCGAGCGCCACCACGCCGTCGCCCTGCTGCTGACCCGGCACTGGCGTGCCACCTGTGACTACGCCGTCGTCTGCCTCGCCTCCGCCACCCCCACCGCCCAGTTGGTGGCCAGCGCCGCCTTCGAACGGGTCCTCGGCCGGCTGGCCGGCGGCGCGGTCGGGGGCGCCCTTCGTCCGCAGCTGCTCGTGACCGTACGGGAGACGGTCCGCGCGTGGGCCGCCGACGAAGCCATTTCGGTGGTCGCACCGGAGCTGCGCAAAACCACCGGAGGCCGCGGACTCGGCGCCGCGAGACCCGGCACGCCCGAAAGGCGGCAACTCGCCGAGCGTGCTTTCCAAGCCCTTCCCGGAGCCTCGCAATGCCTCCTCTGGCACATCGAGGTCGAAGCCGAACCCATATACATACCAGCTGGTCTGTTGGGTGTCGACACCGATACCGCAACGGCTGCCCTGGACCAGGCCCGTGAACAATTCAGGTCCGGCTTGGTACGCGCCCACCGGGAACTCGCGCCCTCCAAGGAATGCCGCTTCTACAACCGGCTCCTCGACGTTCCCATACGCCGGGGCGGCTCGTTGCTCCCCGATGTGCAACGGCATCTCACCGAGTGCCGGTACTGCCGGCACGCCGCCGAACAGCTCAGCCATTTCGACGGCGGCCTGGAGGTCCTGCTCGCCGAGACCGTGCTCGGCTGGGGCGCCCGCCGCTATCTCGACTCGCGGCCCGGCCGCGGCGCGGTCGTCGAGGCCTGGCCGTCCGCGGCCGAACCCGATCCCGCCGCGTCGCCCGGCGGCCGGCACCGCACCGTCTCCGAGGGCCGCCGGCGCAAGGCGCTGGCGGCCGGCGTCGGCCTGGTCTCCCTCGCGCTGCTCGCCACCGTGCTCGTGGCGAAGAGCTGGTCGGATGACAACGGTGTCCCACACCCCGGTGCCACGACCTGGGGAGCCCCCGGCGGCGGTGCCACCCGGCCCCGCCCCGCCGCCGACGCCCCCTCCTCGGCCTCCCCGTCCCCGGCCTTTGCGGGCGAGCCCGTCGAGATCGCCCACGGCCGGCTGCGCAGCCTCGACGCCGGGCTCTGCCTGGACGTGCGCGGCGGCCGGGTGCGGGAGGGCGCGGACCTGCGGCTCGGCCCGTGTTCGGACGCCGGCTCCCAGCAGTGGTCGTACCAGGACGACGGCATGCTGCGCAGCCCGCTCGACCCCACCCTCTGCCTCGCCGCCGACCCCGGCACGCGCAGTGTGGTGGTCTCCGGCTGTCTGGTGCACGCGGGCGAGGTGTCGTACGACCTGACGGTGCGCGGCGAACTCCTGCTGCGCTGGGACAAGGGTCTGGCGCTGGCCGCGGACGGCGCGCATGTGGTCGTGGCCGGGCGGAACGGGTCGGTGCGGCAGCGGTGGGACCTGGACCCGGGCGGCGGGGGAGCGGCGGCGACGCCCGGGGCCACGCGGTCCGCATCGGCACCCGCGCCGAAGAAGGACGGGCGGACGGACACCCCCGGTCCCCTGCCGGTTCCGGAGGACTCGCGGGAGGCGCCCGGCGCTCCGCAGCAGCCGTACGGCACCCGGGTCGCCCAGGCCGGGTCCCACGACCGGCCCGCCCCGGTCGCGCGTCCCGGGTACCCGGGGGAGCCCGTCGGCCCGCTCGCCGAGGCGGCCGGTGACGCCGTGGACTCCGTGACCGGCTCCGTGAGGGACTCGGTCAAGGCCGCCCTGCCCGCCACCGAGAGGGACCTCGTCGGTGGAGTGGGGGGCCTGCTCGGTTAGTCGGGGTCGGGAGTGACGGTTGTCGGAGGGCCACGGTGCGAAGTGGCCCTCCGTTTTCGCTTCTTGTCGGCTCGGGGGCGATTTCTGTTCAGATCGTTGACACGAGTCACCAGCGGATCTACGTTTCCGACGCGCCGGTGGTGCGAATGACGGGCCGTCAAGGTCCTGTGGCGGGTGTTGCGTTCACAGGCCGAACGCGGTCCGGGTGCCCGGGCGCGCTCGCGGTTCACATCGTCGTGCCCGCACACCGAAGGAGTGACGGCTCATGTCCGAAACCGTCTCCCGACGATCCGCCCTGCGTCTGACGGCCGGCGCCATCGCGGTCGCCGCCGCGGCCACCGGCGGACTCCTCCCGCTCACGCCCGCCGCCGCGGCCGGCAGACCCGGGGCCGGGGCCGGCCCCCGCGTCGAGCGGCTGATCGCCAGACTCACCCTCGACGAGAAGATCTCCCTGCTGCACGGGGCCACCGACCCCGGCTCGCTCGGCCAGGCCGGCTATGTACCCGGCGTCCCCCGGCTGAACATCCCGCCCCTCAGACTCGCCGACGGCCCGGCGGGCGTCCGGATCACCGAGCACGCCACCGCACTGCCCGCCCCGGTACTCCTCGCCTCCGCCTTCGACCCCGAACTGGCCCGCCGCTACGGCCAGGTGATCGGCCGTGAGGGCCGCGCCCTGGGCCAGGACGTGCTGCTCTCCCCGATGGTCAACCTCATCCGCACCCCCTACGCGGGCCGCAACTTCGAGACGTTCAGCGAGGACCCGCTGCTCGCCTCCGACCTGGTCGCCGCCGAGATCCGGGGCATCCAGGGCGAGGGCCTGATCGCGACCGTCAAGCACTTCGCCCTCAACAACCAGGAGAAGGACCGCAACTCGATCGACGTGCGTGCCGACGAACAGACCATGCACGAACTCGAACTGCGCGGCTTCGAGGCGGCGGTGGAGGCCGGCACCGGCGCCGTCATGGGCTCCTACAACAAGGTCAACGGCACCTTCGCCTGCGAGAACCCGACCCTGCTCACCGACATCCTGCGCGACCAGTGGGGGTACCGGGGCTGGGTGATGACCGACTGGTTCGCCGCGCACAGCACCGCCGCCGCGATCACCGCGGGCCTCGACATGGAGATGCCCGACGGGACCTACTTCGGTACGGCCCTCAAGTCGGCGGTGCAGAACGGCAGCGTGGCCGAGGCCTACGTCGACCGCGCGGTCCGCCGCATCCTCTCGGTGATGGACCGCTTCGGCCTCCTCGACGGCAGCGCCCCGCCCCGCCCCGACCGCGACGCCGCGGCGGGCGCCGCGGTGGCCCTGGAGGTCGCCAAGGCCGGCGCGACCCTGCTGCGCAACGAGCACGGCACCCTGCCCCTGGACGGCGGCGCTGTCGCGGTCATCGGACCGACCGGCGAACTGCCCTTCGTCAGCGGCGGCGGCAGCGCCCATGTCGTCCCCGACCACGCCGACAGCCCCCTCGACGCCATCCGGGCGCGGGCACGCGGCACCGTCACCCACACCCTCGGCGAGGACCTGTTCGGCAAGGCGATACCCGCCTCCGCCGTCAGCCCGGCCTTCGACAGCGAGGGGCAGACGGTGGCAGCCGGGAAGACCTGGGAGTACGACGGCTCGCTCACCGTCGGCGAGGACGACGAGTGGACCTTCGTGCTGCACTTCTCGTCCGCGGCCACCGCCCGCCCCAAGGTCCTGCTGGACGGCGAGGAACTCTTCCCCCTCGCGGCCGGCTACGGCGAGTACTTCTCGGGCGGCCTGGTCGCCGTCGCCCCCGACGGCCTCGGCGTCCGCCGCAAGACGCTGCAACTCGCGGCGGGCGCCCACACGTTGAAGATCACGGCGGACGGCGGGGACGCCGGCCTGCTGTTCCGGCTGCGCCGGATCACCGGCGCGACGCGCGCCCAGGACGTCGCCGACGCGGTGAGCGCGGCCCGGGCCGCACGCCATGTCGTGCTGTTCGCCTACGAGGACGCCACCGAGGGCCTCGACCGCACCACCGTCGCCCTGCCCGGCCACCAGGAGCAGCTGATCCGGGCGGTGGCCGCGGCCAACCCGCGCACCACCGTCGTCCTCAACACCTCGTCGTCCACCTCGATGCCCTGGCTGGCGCAGACGGGGGCGGTGCTCCAGATGTACTACCCCGGTCAGGAGGGCGCGGCCGCCACCGCCGCCGTGCTCTTCGGCGACAGCGACCCGGGCGGGCGCCTCACCCAGTCCTTCCCGGCCGACGACGACCACCATCCGGTCGCCGGTGACCCGCGCCGCTACCCCGGAGTCGACGGCACCGAGGAGTACTCGGAGGGCATCCACGCCGGCTACCGCTGGTACGACGCGCAGGGCGTGCGGCCCCTGTTCCCCTTCGGGCACGGGCTGTCGTACACCTCCTTCGCCTACTCCGAACCCGGGACGCGCTGGACTCACGACGGCCTGGAAGTGACGTTCACCGTGCGCAACACGGGGCGCCGGACCGGGGTCGCGGTGTCGCAGGTGTATGTCGGACCGTCGCCCGACCTCCGACTCGACCAGGCCGTAAGGGTGTTGGGCGGCTACCGGCGGCTGGTGCTGCGGGCGGGGGAGCGGCGCCGGGTGACCGTGCGGGTCGCCGCGCGCACTCTGTCGTCGTGGGACGCGGGGCGGCACCGCTGGGTGCTCGGCACCGGCCGGCGCACCGTCTGGGTGGGGGCCTCGTCCGGTGACCTGCGGCTGCGCGCCGGTGCGCGGGTGGGCGGCGGCCACCGCTGAATTCCTGTCAATGAGCGGCCGGGGAGCGAGGGCTCTCCGGCCGCTTTACTTCAAGGGTTTACGAGAATTTTCCCCACTGCGTGTTTCATTTGAAGTAATACAGTTGGCGTCAGGTTTCTGTCAGCCTTGGGTCACGGTTGGCGCCATGGCGTTCGGAACCGCTTTCCGGTGTGCCAGGATCGAGCCAGCGGACCGAAGTCATCCCGAATTTACAGAGCTCGGCGCGCCCGCACGGCGCGTTGCGCCGACGTGAGTGCTCGGTGAATGGCCGGGGTGCTTTGACGGGCTTGTGTCGGTGTGGCGCCGGTGGCCGGCACGCCGAACGGCCGTCGATCCGAAGGGGATTGCCAGGTTTTTCGGCTCTTGCGGTGAATTCCCCGGGCTGGCCGAATCAATACTGCCGGACGTCATGGGCCCCCTCCGTTATTGACCCACGAGTAATGAACTCGCTAGTTTCCGGTGGCCTCACCCCCGCGCTTTCCGCCGCACACATCCCCCACCGTGCTGTCCTCCCGATTATTCGGAGCATCATGACGTTGCCTGTGCGTGCCGTCGACCTGATCATCTGCATCACCCCTTTCGGGCAACCCGATGCCAGGCTCGCCACGGCGGCCTGTGCCGCCGGCGGACTCGGCGTCCTCGACCTGGGGCCCGGTGACCGAAGAACCCGGGAGGCGCTGACCCGGCTGAAACGGGCGGCACCGGGACCGTACGGCGTGCGGGTGGCCGCGGGCTGCGCGCTCACCCCGGCGGACCTGGGCCCGGCACCCGACACGGTGGTGTTGGCCGCCGAAGCGCCCTGGAGCGTCGCTCAACTCGCCCGACATTCAAGGGTGTTGGCGGAGGTCACCGATCTGGGCGCGGCACGCGAGGCGGTCGCGGCCGGAGCGCACGGGCTGATCGCCCGGGGCGCCGAGAGCGGCGGCCGGGTCGGCTCGCTGAGCACCTTCGTCCTCCTCCAACAGCTGCTCGCCGCACAGGAGTTGGACGTGCCGGTCTGGGCCTGCGGAGGCATCGGACCGCGTACGGCGGCTGCGGCTGTGGCCGGAGGCGCCGTCGGGGTCGTCCTGGACAGCCAGCTGGCCCTGCTCGCCGAGTCCCGGCTGCCCGAGGCGACGGCCGCCGCGCTGCGCACCCTCGACGGCTCCGAGACCGTCGTCCTGGCCGGACACCGGGTACTGCACCGCCGCGGCCCGGACACCGTACGGCCGCCCGCCGACGACCCGGTCGCGGTCGCCGCGCTGCTCGGCGCCGAGGATCCGCGCACCCAGCTGCTGCCGGTGGGCCAGGACGGCTTCCTCGCCGCGCGGTTCGCCGAGCGGTGGGGCGATGTGCGCCGGACCGTACGGGAGTTGACGGCCGAGATCCGCACGGACCCGGGCGCGGCCGAGGCGCTGCGTCCCGCGACCTCCGCCATGAGCCGCGCCCTCGGCACCCGGCTGCCCGTCGCCCAGGGTCCGATGACCCGGGTGAGCGACCGGGCCGCCTTCGCCGCCGCCGTCGCCGACGACGGGGCGCTGCCCTTCCTGGCGCTGGCACTCGCGGACGGCACCCGCACCCGCGAGATGCTGACCGAGGCCGAGGCCGTGCTCGACGGCCGGCCCTGGGGCGTCGGCGTGCTCGGCTTCGCCCCCGAAGAGCTCAGGAACGCCCAGCTCGACGCCGTACGGGAACTGCGGCCCAGCCACGCGATCGTCGCGGGCGGCCGGCCCGCCCAGGCCGAGGCGCTGGAGCAGGCAGGGATCAGCACCTTCCTGCACGTGCCCTCGCCGGGCCTGCTGCGGCAGTTCCTGGAGGCCGGGGCCCGGAAGTTCGTCTTCGAGGGCTCCGAGTGCGGCGGCCACGTCGGACCGCGCGCGAGCTTCCCGCTCTGGGAGGCCCAGCTCGCCGTCCTGGAGGACTTCCCGGACGTCGAGAGCCTGGAGGTGTTCTTCGCGGGCGGCGTCCACGACGCACGCTCGGCCGCCATGGTCGCCGCGCTCGCCGCGCCCCTCACCGCCCGGGGCGCGGCCGTCGGCCTGCTCATGGGCACCGCCTACCTCTTCACCGAGGAGGCGGTGGACCAGGGGGCCATCCAGCCCCTCTTCCAGCGCCAGGTCCAGGCGGCCTCCGCCACCGCGCTCCTGGAGACCGCGCCCGGCCACGCCACCCGCTGTGTGCCCAGCCCGTTCACCCTCGACTACCACAAGCGGGAAGCCGAGTTGCGGGCCGCCGGAGTGCCCGACCGGCGGCTGTGGGAGGAACTGGAGCGGCTCAACGTCGGCCGGCTGCGCATCGCCAGCAAGGGCGTCGAGCGCACCGACGGCGGCGAGTTGGCGCGCGTTGATGAGGAACGCCAGCTCGACGAAGGGATGTTCATGGCCGGAGAGGTCGCCGTGCTGCGCTCGGCGACCACCACGGTGGCGGCCCTGCACCGCGCGGTGACCGACGGCGCGGCCGACTTCCTGGCGGAGCGGTCTGCGGTGGAGCAGCGGCCGGAACCGCCCGCGCCCGCCCCGCTGGACATCGCCGTCGTCGGCATGGCCTGCATGTTCCCGCAGGCCCCCGACCTCGCCACCTTCTGGGCGAACGTGGTCGCAGGGCACGACGCGGTCACCGAGGTCCCGCCCGAGCGCTGGGACCCGGCCGTCCACCACGCCGACGGCAGCACCACCTCCAAGTGGGGCGGCTTCCTGCCGCCGATCCCCTTCGACCCGCTGAGCTACGGCATCCCGCCCGCCTCCCTCGGCCATATCGAACCCGTCCAGCTGCTCGCCCTGGAGGCGGCGCGACGGGCGCTCGACGACGCCGGATACGGCGAGCGGGGACGGCGGTTCGACCGCTCGCGCACCTCCGTGGTCTTCGGCGCCGAGGCGGGCAGCGACCTCTCCAACGCGGGCACGCTGCGGGCCGTGCTGCCCTCCTACTACGGCAAGGTGCCCGAGGGGCTGGAGGAGCAGCTGCCCCGGCTCACCGAGGACTCGTTCCCGGGCATGCTCGCCAACGTCATCTCGGGGCGGATCGCCAACCGCCTGGACCTGGGTGGCGCCAACTTCACCGTGGACGCGGCCTGCGCCTCCTCGCTGGCCGCCGTCGACGTCGCCTGCAAGGAACTCACCGCCGGCACCAGCGACGTGGTGCTGTGCGGCGGCGCCGACCTGCACAACGGCATCAACGACTACGTCCTGTTCTCCTCGGTGCACGCCCTCTCACCCACCGGCCGCTCCCGCGCCTTCGACGGCTCCGCCGACGGCATCGCGCTCGGCGAGGGCGTGGCCTGTGTCGTCCTCAAGCGCCTGGCCGACGCCGAACGCGACGGCGACCGAATCTACGGTGTGATCAAGGGCCTCGGCTCGTCCAGCGACGGCCGCTCCCTGGGCCTGACCGCGCCCCGCCCCGAGGGCCAGCGTGCCGCGCTGCTCCGCGCGTACCGCAACGCCGGCATCTCCCCGGCGCGGGTCGGCCTGGTCGAGGCGCACGGCACCGGGACCGTCGTCGGCGACCGCACCGAACTCACCATTCTCAGCGAGGTGTTCGCGGAGGCGGGCGCGGAGAACGGCAGTTGCGCGCTGGGCTCGGTGAAGTCCCAGATCGGGCACACCAAATGCGCCGCCGGACTCGCCGGACTGATCAAGACCACCCTGGCCCTGCACACCGGCGTCAAGCCGCCCACCCTGCACCTGGAGCGGCCCAACCCGGCCTGGACCGAGGACGACAGCCCGTTCGCCTTCCACACCGAGGCCCGCCCCTGGGCGGCCCCGGCCGCCGAACGGGTCGCCGGGGTCAGCGCGTTCGGCTTCGGCGGCACCAACTTCCACGTGGTCCTGGAGGCGTACGACGGCGCCGTACCGACCGAACAGGGTCTGGACACCTGGCCCGCCGAGCTGTTCCTGTTCCGGGGCCGCGACGAGAAGGCCGCCCACCGGGGCGTCGAGGAGATCCTGCGGGCGGCCGAGTCCGGCTCCTGGCGGTTGCGCGACCTGGCGCTGGCCGCGGCCCGTCGTTCGGACGCCTCACCCGAGCCGGTGCGGGCCGCGGTGGTGGCGGAGGACGTGGCCGGGCTGGCCGGGCAGTTGCGGCGGGTCCTGGCGGGGGAGCGGGACCCGCGCGCCGGGATCCACCTGGCCGGTGCGGAGCAGGACGTGCACGCCAAGGTCGCGTTCCTCTTTCCCGGCCAGGGCAGCCAGCGGCCCGGCATGCTCGCCGACGTCCTCATCGCCTTCCCCGAACTCCAGCACTACCTGCAGCTCGGCCGGGCCCACGCCGACGCCCTCTACCCGCCCACCGCCTTCGACGACACCACCCGCGAGCGCCACCGGGCCGCCCTCACCGACACCCGGGCCGCCCAGCCCGCCCTCGGCATCACCGGCCTCGCCGCGCACGCCCTGCTCACGGCGGCCGGCATCCGCCCCGACATGGCCGCCGGACACAGCTACGGCGAACTCGTCGCCCTCAGCGCGGCCGGCGCCCTCACCCCCGAGACCCTCCTGGACCTCAGCGCCGAACGCGCGGCCGCGATCCTGGCCGCCGCGGGCGACGAACCCGGCACCATGGCCGCCGTGTCCGCCGGAGCGCGGGACGTCGAGCGGGCGCTGCGCGCGGCCGGAGCCCCGGACGCCGTGGTCCTCGCCAACCACAACTCGCCGCAACAGACGGTGATCTCGGGCCCGACCGAGGAAGTCACCGAAGCGGTACGGCTGTTGCGCGAGGCCGGACTCGGCGCCAAGCGGATCCCGGTGGCCTGCGCCTTCCACAGCCCGGTCGTGGCCGGGGCGGGCGACCGGTTCGCGGAGGTCCTGGCGGACACGGCCGTACGACCGCCCGAATTCCCGGTGTGGTCCAACCGCACGGCCGCCCCCTACCGGCCGGACGCCGACGAGGTGCGTGCCGAACTCGCCGCCCAGATCGGCTCGCCCGTCGCCTTCGCCGCCCAGATCGAGGCGATGTACGAGGCCGGGGCCCGGGTCTTCGTCGAGGCCGGACCCGGCACCGTCCTCACCCGGCTCGTCGGGCAGATCCTCGGCGACCGCCCGCACACCACCGTGGCCTGCGAGCCCCGCGCCGACAGCGGACTGCGCGGCTGGCTCGACGCGTTCGCCCGGCTGGCCGTGGCCGGCATGCCGGTACGCACCGCCTGGCTGCTGCACGGCCGCGACGCCGTGGACGCGCTCCGGACCCCGGCGCCGAAACGGCCCGGCTGGACGGTCGACGGACAGCTCGTGCGCACCGCCGCCGGAGACCTCCTGCCCGGTGCCCTGGCACCGGCCCGACGAGTCGTGGAGACGACGACTGTGACGAACCAGCCGCACGGCGCCCCGGCCGACCGGGACGCGCTGATCTCCGAGTTCCTGCGCACCAGCCGGGAGATGATCGCCGCCCAGCGCGATGTGCTGCTCACCTACTTCGGGGCGACCCAGGTGCCGGCGGCTCCGGTGCTGCTGCAGCAGCTGCCGCCCGCCGAGGTGGTCGTACCGCAGCCGCAGCCGCAGCCGCAGCCGCAGCCGCTGCCTGCCGCCCCCGTGGCGGAGGCCGGGCCCGAACCCGAGGAGACCACCGACGTCGAGCGGGTCGTCCTGGAGATCATCAGCGAACGCACCGGATACCCCGTCGACATGATCGAGCCCGACCTCGATCTGGAGGCGGACCTGAGCATCGACTCGATCAAACGGGCCGAGATCGCGGGGGAGCTGGCCAAACGGCTCGGGATCGCGGGCGGGGCGGAGACCCTGGACGACAGCGAGCTGGAGGAGCTGGCCAAGGCGCGGACGGCGGCCGCCGTGACGGGGTGGCTGACGGCGCGGGTCGGCGGGCCCGCCACCGAACCGGAGAAGCCCGTCACCGGTGCGGCTCCGGTCGCGGCGGAGCCCCTGGGCGCTGCGGCCCCCGTCGCGGCGGAGGAACCCCGCACCGGAGTGGCCCCCAAGCGCTTCGAGTTGCGGCCCGTCGCCCTGGCGCAGCCGGACCCGGCGGCCGATCCGGCCGCCGTCCTGTCCGGGAAGCGGTTCCTGCTCCTCGGGGAGAACGCACGGCTGGCGGAACGGCTCGCCGGGTACGGGGCCGAGGCCGTGACCGTCGACGCGGACCAGCTGCTCGGCGCGGCGGACGGGACCGTGGACGGGGTGCTGTACCTGGGCGCCCTGTCCGGCGGCGACACCTCCGTGCTGCCGGACGCCTTCCCCGTGCTGCGGGCGGCCCTGGCCAGCGGTCCGCGCTGGCTGCTGGCCGCCCGGCCCGCCGACGGCGAGGACGCGGCGCGCTCCGCCGGGCTGCACGGCCTGTTCCGTACCGTCGCCCGGGAGTACCCGGACACGGTCGCCCGGGTGGTGACCCTCGGGGACGTGGCACCGGACGCCGTCGCCGACGCGCTGATCGCGGAACTGCTCGCCCCGGAACCGGTCCCCGTCGTGCTGCGCACGGCCGCCGGACGGCAGGGGCTCGAACTGGCCGAGGTCCCGCTGGGCGCGCTCGCCGGCACCGGTGCCGGACCGGCCGGGGAGGGGGCCGCCGAGGCCGCCGCGCTCGGCCTGGACCGGGACTCGGTGGTGCTGCTGGTCGGCGGGGCGCGGGGCATCACCGCGACGTTCGCGGCCGGTCTCGCCGCCGCCTGCCGCTGCCGGATCGAGCTGCTCGGCCGGACCCCCGCGCCCACCGGCCCGGAGGCCCCGGACACCGCCCCCGCCCGCACCCCCGCCGAACTCCGCGCGGCCCTCGCCGCCCGCGGTGGACTCAAGCCCGCCGAGGTGGGCCGCGAGGCCGAACTGATCCTCGCTCAGCGGGAGATCACCGCCACCCTGGACGAACTCGCCGCCCTCGGCAGCGAGGCCCGCTACCACGCCGTGGACTTCCGTGACCGGGACGCCGCGCTCCAGGCGGTCAAGGAGATCCATGCCGACCACGGACGCCTGGACGGGGTCGTGTTCGCGGCCGGGGTGATCGAGGACCGGCTGATCGCCGAGAAGACCCCGGAGTCCTTCCAGCGGGTGTACGGGACCAAGACGGCCGGTGCCACGACTCTGCTCGCCGCGCTGGAGGAACTCCCCAACGGCCCCGGTTTCGCCGTGCTGTTCGGCAGCATCTCGGCCGTCCTCGGCAACCGCGGGCAGGCCGACTACGCCGCCGCCAACGACGCCCTGGAGAGCCTCGGCGCCGGCTGGGCGGAGCGCACCGGCAACCGGGCGCTGACCGTGCACTGGGGGCCCTGGGCACCCACCGGCGGCCACACCGGCATGGTCAGCCCCGAGCTCGGGCGCGAGTACGCGCGCCGCGGGGTCAGGCTGATCGACCCGGAGGAGGGCACCGCCGCGCTGCTGCGGGAGCTCGCCTGGGGCGAGCCGTCCGCGCGGGCCGTCGTCTACACCGCCTCGGGCTGGTGACATGACCGACGACCGTCAGACACCGGTCGCGATCGTGGGCATGGCGGTGCTGCTCCCCGGC
The DNA here is from genome assembly GCF_042959465.1 of Streptomyces sp. NPDC007901. Taxonomy (NCBI): domain Bacteria; kingdom Bacillati; phylum Actinomycetota; class Actinomycetes; order Kitasatosporales; family Streptomycetaceae; genus Streptomyces; species Streptomyces sp. NPDC007901. The sequence continues at coordinate 117,954 of NZ_JBIBKW010000019.1, forward strand.
GCCGCGGGCCTCGACGCGTACTGGAGAAATCTGCGCGACGGCGTGGACGCCATCGGCGAGGTGCCGGAAGGGCGCTGGGACGCGGACTACTACCGGCCGGGCTCCGCGACCGGGCCCGCCGTCCCCGACCAGGTCTACTGCCGGCGTGGCGGCTTCGTGGACGGCCTCGCCGAGGTCGAGGTCACCCGGTACGGGATCATGCCGAACTCCGTCGACGGCACCGAACCCGACCAGCTGATCGCCCTCGACGTGGCCGCCGCCGCGATCGCCGACGCCGGCGGCGAGGAACGGCTGCCCGAACGGCACCGGATCGGCGTGGTGCTGGGCCGGGGCGGCTACCTCACCCCCGGCCTGGTCCGGCTCGACCAGCGGGTCCGGACCGCCGGACAACTCGTGCGCACCCTGGGCGAGTTGGTGCCCGACCTCACCCCCGGCCAACTGGCCCGGGTCCGGGAGGCGTTCACCGAGCGGCTCGGCCCGGCCAGCCCCGAGTCGGCGATCGGCCTGGTGCCCAACCTCGCCGCCTCCCGCATCGCCAACCGCCTCGACCTGCGCGGCCCCGCCTACACCGTGGACGCGGCCTGCGCCTCCTCGCTCGTCGCCGTCGACCAGGCCGTCACCGAACTCACCGCCGGGCGGTGCGACCTGATGCTCGCCGGGGGAGTGCACCACTGCCACGACATCACCCTGTGGAGCGTGTTCTCCCAGCTGCGCGCCCTCTCCCCGAGTGAGCGCATCCGCCCCTTCCACCGCGACGCCGACGGCATCCTGATCGGCGAGGGCACCGGAGTCGTCGTCCTCAAGCGCCTCGCCGACGCCGAACGGGACGGCGACCGCGTCTACGCCGTGATCCGGGGCACCGGGGTGGCCAGCGACGGCCGCAGGGCCGGACTCGTCAACCCCGACCCCGGCGGCCAGGCCCATGCCGTACGCCAGGCCTGGCGGGCCGCCGGACTCGACCCCGCCGCACCGCACTCGGTCGGCCTCCTGGAGGCGCACGGCACCGCGACCCCGGCCGGCGACACGGCCGAACTCACCACCCTCGCGGAGGTGTTCGGGCCCAGCGGATCCAACGGGCTCAGTGACGAGCGCGCCGTACTGGGCTCGGTGAAGTCGATGATCGGCCACACCATGCCGGCCGCCGGAGTCGCGGGCCTGGTGAAGGCGGCCCTCGCCCTGCACCACGCCACCCTGCTGCCCACCCTGCACTGCGACGACCCGCACCCGGCCCTCGCCGCCACCCGCTTCCGCACCCTGGACCGGGCCGAACCCTGGGAGACCACCCCCGAACGGCCGGTCCGCAGGGCCGGGGTGAACGCCTTCGGGTTCGGCGGGATCAACGCGCACGTGGTGCTGGAGGAGGCACCGCGCGGGCAGCAGGCCACCCGTCCCGCCCGCGTCCAGGCCACCGAGCCCGAGCGCATCCTGCTGCTCGCCGCCGACAGCGCCGACGGCCTCGCCGAGCTGCTGGACACCTCCGACTCCGCCCTCCTCGCCGCCGGTCTCGACCCCGTCGGCACCCACCCGGAGGCGGGCCCGGTCCGGCTCGGCGTCGTCGACCCCACCGGCCGACGGCTCGCCCTCGCCCGCCGCGCCGTCGGCAAGGGCCGGGCCTGGCAGGGCCGCAACGACGTGTGGTTCCGGCCCGTCCCGCTGCTGCGCACCGGCGGACTGGCCTTCGTCTTCCCGGGTCTGGAAGGCGAGTTCACTCCCCGCGTCGACGACATCGCCGCGCATTTCGGCCTCCCCACCGTCGCCGGGCCCGTCGCACAGGGCGTGCGGGTCGGTGACGTAGGCCGTCATGGGTTCGGTGTCGTCGGCGTGGGGCGGCTGCTCGACAAGGCGCTCCGCCGGATGGGCGTGGTCCCGGACGCCGTCGCCGGGCACAGCGTCGGCGAGTGGACGGCGATGGCGGTCGCCGGGCTCTACTCGGGCGAGCAGGTCGACGCGTTCATGGGCGAGTTCGACCCCGACGCGGTCACCGTCCCCGGCCTCGCCTTCGCCGCGATCGGCGCCCCCGCCGACCGGGTCCTCGCCGCACTCGACGACGACTGGGCGGACGCCGGGATCGTCCTCTCCCACGACAACGCGCCGGGCCAGTCCATGGTCTGTGGCCCCGACCGGGCCGTGGAGGGCTTCGTCCGCGCCTTCCGCGCCGACGGTGTCCTGTGCCAGGTGCTGCCGTTCCGGTCCGGCTTCCACACGCCGATGCTGGAGCCGTACCTGACCCCCATCAAGGAGGCCGCCGAGCGCTTCCGGCTGCACCGGCCGACCGTCCCGGTCTGGTCCGGCACCACCGCGGCGCCCTTCCCGGAGGCCGAGTCGGCGGTGCGGGAGCTGTTCGTCCGGCACCTGCTGGAGCCCGTCCGCTTCCGGCAGCTGGTCGAGGCCCTCTACACCGCCGGGCACCGCACCTTCGTGCAGACCGGCCCCGGCCAACTGGCCTCCCTCATCGGCGACATCCTCGGCGACCGCGACCACCTGGCCGTCGCCGCCAACTCCCCGCACCGCTCCGGCATGGCCCAACTCCGGCGCGTGGCCACCGCGTTGTGGACGGCGGGCGGCACGGTGGCCCCGGCGGTGCCGGTGGCGGCGAGCGGCGCGACCACGGCCGTACGACACCGCCCGCCCGTCCGTCTGGACCTCGGCGGCGCGCTGGTGTCCCTGGACGGGCCGGTTCTCGCCGCACTCCGTGCCGAGCTGGGCGGCGGAGCGCGGGGCACGGCGACGCCGGTCCCCCGGCACGCCGCCGCGGGCTCGTCCCCGCTCGACGACCTCGCCGTACGCATCCCGGCCGCCGCCGAACTGAGCGCGCTCCTGCGCGACACCGCCGACACGGCGGCCGCCGTACTCGGCGCGATGCGCACGACATCCGCGGCTCCGGCCAGGACTCCCGTGCCGTCGGCCGCGATTCCCGTGCCGCCGGACACGGCACCCGTGCCGTCGGCCGTGAGATCCGGGCCTCCGGCCACGTCGTCCCGCACCCCCACCCCGCCCCCCGGCCCCCGCCCCCACGTCCCGGCCGCCGCAGCCCCACCATCCCGCGCCGGCACCCTGCGGGTGTCCCCCGAGGCGATGCCCCACCTCCTCGACCACTGCTTCTTCCCGCAGCGCCCCGACTGGCCGGACGTCGAGGACCGTTGGCCGGTGGTCCCCGCCACCACGATCGTCCGGCACATGACGGACGCGGCGGAGGAGGCCACCGGTCTGCGGGCGGTGGCCGTGCACCGGGCCCGCTTCGACCGCTGGCTCACCGCCACCCCCGCCGTCGACGTCCCGGTCACCGTCACCCCCGAGGGACCCGGCCGGGTCTCCGTCACCTTCGGCCCCACCGCCCGTGCGGTCGTCGAACTCGCCCCGGGATACGCGCCACCCTCCGCCGCCCCCGCGCGCCCCCCGGCCCCCGAACGCACCCCCGACCACACCGCCGCCCAGCTCTACTCCGAGCGCTGGATGTTCCACGGCCCGGCGTTCCAGGGCGTCACCGAGCTCACCGCGATCGGCGACCGGCACGTCCGCGGAGTGATCACCACGCCCGCCGCCCCGGGCGCGCTCCTCGACAACGTCGGCCAGATCCTCGGCTACTGGATCATGGCCACCCGCACCGAGCGGACCGTCGTCTTCCCCGTGCAGATGCGGGAGATGCGCTTCCACGGCCCGCACCCGGCCCCCGGCACCGAGGTCGGCTGCCTGGTGCGGATCACCTCGCTCACCGACACCGTCCTCGAGGCGGACGTGGAGCTCACCGTCGACGACCGGCTCTGGGCGAGCATCGGCGGCTGGCAGGACCGCCGCTTCGACAACGACCCGCAGACCCGCCCCGTCGAGCGCTTCCCCGAGCGCAACACCCTCTCCGAGGCCCGGCCCGGCGGCTGGGTACTGCTCCACGAACGCTGGCCGGACCTGGCCTCCCGTGAGCTGATCATGCGCAACTCGCTGGGCGGGGCGGAGCGTTCGGAGTACGCCGAGCGCCCGCCGCGCGGCCGCCGGCAGTGGCTGCTCGGCCGGATCGCCGCCAAGGACGCGGTACGGCAGTGGCTCTGGCAGCACGGCGAGGGCCCCGTCTTCCCGGCCGAACTGCGGGTCCGCAACGACGCGTCGGGCCGCCCGTACGTGGTCGGCGTGCACGGCCGCGCGCTGCCCGCCCTGGACGTCTCCCTCGCCCACCGGGCCGAGGCGGCCGTGGCGATCGTACGGCCGCACACCCCGGGACCCGGCCCGGGCATCGACCTCGAAGAGGTCACCGAACGCGACCCGGCCACCCTGGAGGCGGCGCTCGGCGCGGACGAACTCCGGCTGCTGCGCACGCTCTCCACGGGCGGGACCGGCGCGCTGTGGTTCACCCGGTTCTGGGCCGCCAAGGAGGCCGTCGCCAAGGCGGAGGGCACCGGATTCGACGGCCGGCCCAGGGACTTCGCCGTCCTGGAGGCGGCCCCGGACGGCAGCCTGCTGCTGGTCTCGGGCCGGCTGGAACGCGCCTACCCGGTGCACTGCGCGCCGGTCCGCAATCCCCCCGCACTGCCGGACCGCGACTACGTCGTGGCCTGGACGACCGGACCGGCAGCCGCAGACCCAGAGGAGGACCCGCGATGAACCCCACCGAGCCCGAAGTCCGCGCCGACGAGGAGGCGGTGCTCGCCGATCTCGGCCGGATGCTCCGCACCCTGCTGGAGGAGTACGGCGACGACGACGCCGAGATCGGCATGAGCACCACCTTCAACCGCGACCTGGAGCTGGAGAGCATCGACCTGGTCACCCTCGCCGGGCTGCTCGAGGAGCGGTACGGCAAGCGGGTCAACTTCGCCGAGTTCCTGGCCGGGATGGAGTTCGACGAGATCATCGAGCTGACCGTCGGCCGGCTCGTCGAGTACGTCGTGTGGAGCCTCAAGGCCACGGAGGCGGGCTGAGCCATGGCGATCGTCGACACCGGAGACGTCCGGCTGCACGTGCAGAGAATGGGCCCGGCGGAGGGCCGGGTCCCCGTCGCCACCGTGGTCCTCGTCCACGGACTGCTCACCGACAGCCTGGCCAGCTACTACTTCACCGTGGCCCCCGCCTTCGCCGCCTCCGGCCTCGACGTGGTCATGTACGACCTGCGGGGCCACGGCCGCAGCGGCCGTCCGCCCGGCGGCTACACCCTCGACCACAACATCGACGACCTGGAGGCCCTGCTCGACCACCTGTCGATCACCGGCCCGGTCCACCTCGTCGGCAACTCCTACGGCGGCACCATCGCCTTCGGCTACGCGGCCCGCCACCCCGGGCGCACGGCCAGCCTGACCCTCATCGAGTCCGAACCGGCGACCGCCGCCTGGGCCGCGAAACTCGGCGGCATCCTGCACCGGGTGGTCACCGAGCTCGCCCACAACGAGTCGGACGCGATCGCCTGGATCACCGCCCACCGCAGCCACAACACCGCCCGCCTGGCCAAGGGGGCGGCCCGGCTCGCCCGCGAGACCAGCCTCGGCCGGGACATCCCCGCCAGCCGGGTCCTCACCGAGGAGCAGATCAGCGCCGTTCGCTGCCCGGTCCTCGGGGTGTACGGCGGCGACTCGGACCTCGTGGAGGCGGTGCCGCTGAAGGAGGCGCTGCTGGCGGACTACCGGTCCGTGGTGCTGCCGGGGCACGAGCACTCCGTGCTGGTCGAGGCGTCCGGCACGGTCGGCGGCCACATCCTGGAGCTGATCCACTCGGTCGGCTCGGCGCGGACGGCCGGGGTCCGGTGAGCGGCTTCCTGTTCGTCGTCCCGCCGCTGGTCGGGCACATCAACCCGGCCGTCGGCGTCGCCGCCGAACTCACCGCGCGCGGGCACCGGGTGGCCTGGGTCTGCCCGGACGCCGGCCTGGTGCACCGGCTCGCGGGACCGGAGGCCACGGTGTTCCCGTGCGCGGGCGCCGTGGAGGGCGAACGCCCCGCCGACCTGCGGGGCGCGGAGGCGCTGAGGTTCCTGTGGGAGTGGTTCCTGGTGCCGCTCGCCGACGCGATGGCGCCCGGGGTCCGGGACGCCGCCGACGCCTTCCGCCCCGACGTCGTCGTCGCCGACCAGCAGGCCTTCGCCGGCGCCCTGGTGGCCGAGCGGCTCGGCCTGCCCTGGGCGACCTCGGCGACCACGTCCGCCGAGTTCGGCGGGGCGTACGACGGCATCCCCAAGGTCGCCGAGTGGCTCCGGGCCCGCCTGGCCGAACTGCGTGAGCGCATCGGGGACCCGGCGGGCAGCGCCGACCCGCGCTTCTCGCCGCGGCTGACGCTCGCCTTCACCACCCCCGAGCTGGCGGGCAGCACCGACCGTCCGGCGATCCGGTACGTCGGCCCGTCGATCTCCGCCCGCCCGGCCGCCGACGGCTTCCCCTGGGACTGGCTGGACCCGGGCCGGGAGCGGGTCCTCGTCTCCCTGGGCACCGCCAACGCGGACGCGGGCGCGCGGTTCCTGGCCGAGTGCGTGAGCGCCGTACGCGACCGGGCCGACCGGGTCCAGGCGCTGGTCGCCGACCCCGGTGCCACCCTGCCGCCCGCACTCGACGACAAAGACGTCCTCGTGCTCCCCTCGCTGCCCCAACTCCCGCTCCTGGAACGGGTCGACGCGGTCGTCTGCCACGCCGGGCACAACACCGTGTGCGAGGCGCTGTGGCACGGCGTCCCGCTGGTCGTCGCCCCGATCCGCGACGACCAGCCGGTGATCGCCGGGCAGGTCGTCGACGCGGGCGCGGGCATCCGGGTCAGGTTCGGCCGGGTCACCGCCGACCGGCTGGGCGAGGCCCTCGACACCGTCCTGTACGAACCCGCCCACCGCACGGCCGCGGCCCGGATCCGCGCCGCCTTCCGCGCGGCGGGCGGCGCGCCGGCCGCGGCGGCCCACCTGGAAGCCCTGGCAGCCGAGGAGACCCGATGAGCAAGCAGAGTGAGATCGAGGCGCTGCGCTCCGCCTACCAGCGGGCCCTGGCCGAGGGAACCGACCGCTTCTTCGAGCCCCGGCGCACCTCCTGCCCCTGGTGCGGCTCCGACCGGCTCACCACCCGGCTGCGCACCACCGACCTGCTCCAGCACAAGCCCGGCGCCTTCGCCCTCGACCGCTGCCAGGACTGCGGGCACACCTTCCAGAACCCGCGCCTGAACGAGGCCGGCCTGGAGTTCTACTACCGCGACTTCTACGACGGCCTCGGCGAGCAGAAGATGAGCGGCACCTTCGGCGGCCGCACCAAGATGTACCAGGGCCGCGCCGAGTCGATGGTCCCGCACGATCCGACCCCCAAGAACTGGCTCGACGTCGGCACCGGCCACGGCCACTTCTGCGAGGCCGCCCGCGAGGTGCTGCCCGGCACCGCCTTCGACGGCCTCGACTTCACCGACGGCGTCGAACTCGCCGCCCGCGAGGGCCGCGTGGAGCACGCCTACCGCGGTGCCTTCCCCGACCTGGCCGCCGACCTCACCGCCCGCTACGACGTGGTCAGCATGTTCCACTACCTGGAGCACAGCACCGACCCGGACCGCGAACTGCGCGCCGCCCACGAGACGGTACGCCCCGGCGGCCACCTCCTCATCGAGGTCCCGGACCCCGAGAGCCGCTACGCCCGCCTCCTGGGCCGCTGGTGGCTCCCGTGGCTCCAGCCGCAGCACCTGCACTTCGTCCCGGCCGCCAACCTCCGCGCCCGCCTCACCGAACTCGGCTTCACCGTCGTCGCCGAACAGCACGCCGAGGCCCACGACCCCGTCGACCTGCTGGCGGCCGTCTGGCTCGCCCTGGACCACACCGCCCCGCGCGAGGACGCCCCCTGGCTGCCGAAACCGCCCGGCACCCTCCAGAAGACACTCCGCGCCACGCTGCTCATCGCGGGCATCCCGGCCCTGATCGCGGGCACCCTCCTGGACCGCTTCGCGGTCCGGCCCCTCTCACACCGCCTCCGCGTCTCCAACGCCTACCGCATCGTCGCCCGCCGCGACTGAAGCGGCCTCACAGCACCTTCGCCCGGATCATCGCCGACAGCACCAGGGCGCCCGGCAGCAGCGGCACCCAGTCGGTCAGCACGCGGTAGCCGATCACGGTCGCGGTGGCCACCGCCAGCGGGGAGCCGAACGCGGCCAGCGTGAACACCAGCGCCGCGTCCACCGCGACCCCGCCGGGCACCGGCACGGCACCGCCGGCCGTGCCCGCCGCCAGATACGCCAGCGTCACGTCCGTCCACGACAGCCCCAGCCCCAGCGCCTCCCCGGTGCAGGCCAGCACGCTCGCCTGCACCAGCGGCATCGCCGTGGCCCCGCCCCACAGGGCCAGCACCCGGGCGGGCCGCGCGTGCACCGTCCGCGCGTCGGTGAACGCCGACCGCACCAGCCCGGTCACCGGCCGCCGCAGCGGTCGCACGACGGCCATCGCCACGCCCGTCAGGGTGAGCACCGCGGCGACGGGGATCAGCACCACACCGTCCGGGAGCAGCTCGCCCAGCCGCCGCCAGGCGGACGAGGACAGCAGGAACACGATCAGCACGACCGCCTTCGCGCCCGACTTGGCCACCGAGTACAGCGCGACCGAGGCGGTGGCCCGCTCCAGGGGGACACCCCGGGTACGCAGGAACCGCACGGTGACGGCGTGCGCGCCGAGCCCGGCGGGCAGCGCGTGGTTGGCGGCGCCGGCGGCGAACTGCGAGGCCAGCAGCAGCCCGGGTGGCAGCCGGTCGGACACGGCGCCCTGCCGCATGCAGGCGGCCACCACCCAGGTCAGGCAGGTGAAGGCGCCCGCGGCCAGCAGCCACGCCGGTTCGGCGTGCGCGAGCCGGGTGACGCCCTCGTACAACAGCGACTGGTTGGTCAGCCCCCAGATCGCCGCGATGAGCAGCGGGGACAGACACAGGGCGAGCCGGAGCGGCCGGCCCGCCATCGAGGGCGCCCGCAGCGGACGCACGGGCGGCGCGTCGGGGCAGGGCGGGGACAGTGAGGACAGTGAGGACACGGGGACGTTGTCCTTCCACAGGGGGCCCGTGGTGGGGAGCCACGAGCGAGCGAGACCGCCGGGGAGCCTTCCCGTCCCGTATGACACCCGGATGTCCGAAAACCGAAGGCGGGAGGGCGGGTGGGTGCCACGGGCGCTGTGGTACCCCGCCGACCCGGTAGCCTTCCTGGGGAAGGAGCACGCGACAGGGGAGGAACCGGCGGTGCACGTCCAGGAATGGCTCGACTCGGTACCGGCGGTCGCCGTCTACGCAGTGGTGGCGCTGGTCATCGGGCTGGAGAGCCTGGGCATCCCGCTGCCCGGCGAGATCGTCCTGGTCTCCGCCGCGCTGCTCTCCTCCCAGCACTCGGGCGTCAACCCGTTCGTCCTCGGCGCCTGCGCCACCGCGGGCGCGGTGATCGGCGACTCCATCGGCTACGCGATCGGCCGCAAGGGCGGCCGGCCCCTCCTCGCCTGGCTCGGCGCGAAGTTCCCGAGACACTTCAGCGAGGGCCACGTGGCCACCGCCGAGCGCTCCTTCGAGAAGTGGGGCATGTGGGCCGTCTTCTTCGGCCGCTTCATCGCCCTCCTCCGCATCTTCGCGGGCCCCCTGGCAGGCGTCCTCCACATGCCCTACTGGAAGTTCCTCACCGCCAACCTCCTCGGCGGCATCTGCTGGGCCGGCGGCACGACAGCGGTCGTCTACTACGTCGGTATCGTCGCCGAGGACTGGCTGAAGAGGTTCTCGTACGTGGGCCTGGCAGCAGCCGTCCTCTTCGGCCTGGCCTCCATGCTGATCGTCCGCCGCAAGGCCAAGAAGGTCCAGGTCACGGAGAAGGAAGCCGAACCTGTAAGCGCCGGTGAGTAGACCCACCCAAGGGGCGCGGGGCGGTATCGATGTGCGGCTACCGCCGCGTGGGCGCGACAAGCCCCCACGCACCCGCACCCGCCACCCCGCCTACTCATGCACCCCGCGATGCGCCTTACCCAACTCCGCATACAAGGTCCCGTTGAGGGTCACCCCCTGCCGTTCCTCCTCGCTCAACTCCCGCCGCACCTTCGCCGGCACCCCCGCCACCAACGACCCCGCCGGCACCACCATCCCCTGCGGCACCAACGCCTGCGCCGCCACCAGCGATCCCGCCCCGATCACCGCCCCGTTCAACACGGTCGCCCCCATCCCGATGAGGCAGTCGTCCTCCACCGTCGCCCCGTGCACCACGGCGTTGTGCCCGATCGACACCCGCTCCCCGATCCGCACCGGAAACCCCGGATCCGCATGCAGCGTGGCGTTGTCCTGCACATTCGCCTGCGCCCCCACGGTGATCGTCTCGACATCCCCCCGGATCACCGCGCCGTACCAGACACTCGCCCCGGCCTTCAGCGTCACGTCCCCGATCACCGACGCGGTCGGCGCCACGAACACCTCGTCCTCGATCCTCGGCTCGCGCCCGCCGATCCCCACGATCAGCGCCTTGTGCGTCATCACGGTCTCCCGTCGTCGTCGATGTCCCCGCAACCTACGCCACCGGCTGGGGCGAAGATCACAGCGGCCCGCCCTCTCGCCGACGGCCCCCGCTGAGTACCGTGACCCCGTGCCGAAGCCCAAGAACACGTTCTCGTCCTGGCGCCGCCGCCTCGCCCAACGCGCGGTGCACGCGGCCTGGTCCTGGGCCCAGCGCGCCGGTTCGGTCACGGCCGAGCACCCGGCAGGGCTCCGTTTCGGCGCCCTCGGCGAAGCCACCCGCCTCGCCTTCCCGCTCGGCACGGTCTTCGGCGAGCCGTGGATCCACCTCGGCTCGCACTGCATCGTCGGCGAGCAGGTCACCCTCACCGCGGGCCTGATGCCCGACCTCGACCTCGGCCCCGACCCGATCCTGCGCATCGGCGACGGGGTGGTCCTCGGCCGCGGCAGCCACGTCATCGCGGACACCACGGTCACCATCGGCAGCGACTGCTACTTCGGCCCGTACGTCTACGTCACCTCCACCAACCACTCCTACGACGACCCGCACGAGCCCATCGGCCGGCAGTGGCCCCGCATGGAGCCCGTGGAGATCGGCCCGGGCTGCTGGATCGGCACCGGCGCGGTGATCTTGCCGGGCGCGCGGATCGGCCGCAACGTGGTGGTGGCGGCCGGCGCGGTGGTCCGGGGCACGGTGCCCGACCACGCCGTGGTGGCGGGCGCCCCGGCCCGGGTCGTACGGCGCTGGACCCCCGAGACCGGCTGGCAGCCGCCGCTGCGCACCCCCGCGCCGGTGCCGATCCCGGACGGCACGACGCCGGAGCAGCTCCGTGCGCTGGCCGAGCTGGACGAGGAGGGTGTGGCGAGGCTCGCCGCGCTGGAGCCCGAGGGCTGACTCAGCCGGTGGCCAGCAGCAGGGTTCCCACCAGCGCCAGCCCCGCCCCCGCCGCCTGGACGGCCCGCAGGCGCTCGCTGAGGAAGCCGCGGGCGGCGAGCGCGGTGACCACGGGGTAGAGCGAGGCGAGCACCGCGGCGACGGTGACCGGGCCGTGCTGGGCGGCGACCGAGTACGTGCCGTTGGCCGCGACGTCGGCGAGACCGACGAAGCCCAGCGCCGGGAGCGTGGACCGGTCGAAGCCGCCCGCCGGCAGCGCGGGCGTGCCCTTGCGCACGGACAGCCACAGGGCCGCGCCGCCCGTCGCGACGCTCGTCAGGCGCTGGACGAACAGGGCCAGGAAGAGGCCGGTGACGTTGGTCGACGCCTCCGTGATCAGCGCGAAGACCGTGCCGAAGCCGCCCGCCGAGACCAGGGTGAGCAGGATCGTCCGGCGCTGGACGGGCGCACCGCGCAACTGCGGGCCGCCCGCGAGCACGACCCCGCTGACGGCGACCGCGATGCCCGCGACCTGTATCAGCCCCGGACGCTCGCCGAGAAACAGCCCGACGCCGACCGGTACCGCGACGCTCAGCGTGGCCAGCGGGGAGACCACGCCCATCGGGCCCAGGGCGAGGGCCTTGTAGAAGGAGAACAGCGCCACCGGCCCCACCAGCCCCGCCGCGAACGCGAACCACAGCCGGGGCCCGGCCTCGCTCCAGCCGCCGGTGGCGAGAACGATCACGCCGAGGACCACCGCCGCGATGCCCTGCGACACCACGACCACCGTGAGCGCCGGGGCACGTCGTGTCAGCAGCCCGCCGCCGAAGTCGGCCAGTCCCCACAGGAGACTGGTGGTCAGGGCGAAGAATGCTGTCACGGCCCGCCTCGCAGTACAGTTCGGTGAACGATCAGGTGCACCCCACCGTAGTTCACCAAGCTGAACTCTGTCATTCAGAATATTGGACCGCGATGCTCTCGACGATGGACGGAACGTGTCGGACCTCGACCTGCTGACCCAGTCCCTGGCCCGCAATGTCAAGCACTGGCGCTCGGTGCGCGGCTTCACCCTCGACGTGCTCGCGGCCCGGGCCGGGGTCAGCCGGGGCATGCTCATCCAGATCGAGCAGGCCCGCACCAACCCGAGCATCGGCACGGTCGTCAAGATCGGCGACGCGCTCGGCATCAGCATCACGACGCTGCTCGACTACGAGCAGGGCCCGAAGGTCCAGATCGTCCCCGTCGAGAAGGCCGTGCGGCTCTGGCACACCGAGGCGGGCAGCTTCAACCGGCTGCTCGCGGGCACCGAGGCGCCCGGCCCGCTGGAGATGTGGGACTGGCGTCTGATGCCGGGCGAGAGCAGCCCCTCGGAGCCGCACCCCACCGGCACGGTGGAGATCGTCCATGTCACCGCCGGTGAACTGACCCTCACCGTCGACGGGGTCGACTACCGGGTGCCGACGGGCGCCAGCGCCTCCTTCGAGGCGAACACGGCCCATGTGTACGGCAACACCGGGGACGTGCCGATGGAGATGGTGATGACCGTCTCCGTCCCGCCCGTGCCCTGAGCCGCCCGTGCCGGGCTGTTAGCGTGCGGACTGCGCGCCCCCATCGGAGACTTCGACACCGCCACCCCCGCCCCCGACTGCCTCGACGAGCTGACGGCCCCGGTCGCCGACGCCGTCCGCCACTGGAGTGGTGCCGTCCCCGCCGACCAGATCGTCTACGTCGAGACGGACCCGCAGTGGGCGGACACCGCGGTCTTCGTCGAGCACTACGGGCGCGAGCTGCTGGAGCAGTCCGCGAACTGCGTGGTCGTGGCCGGCAAGCGCGGCGGCGAGAGCACGCTCGCCGCCTGCCTGGTGCTGTCCACGACCAAGGTCGACGTCAACGGCGTCGTACGCCGCCAACTCGGCGCCCGCAAGGCCTCGTTCGCCCCGATGGACCTGGCGACCGGCGAGACCGGCATGGAGTACGGCGGCATCACCCCGATCGGACTCCCGCGCGACTGGCCCCTGTTGGTCGATTCGGCCGTCGTCGACCTGCCCTGGGCCCTGGTCGGCAGCGGCCGCCGCCGCGGCAAACTCCTGGTCCCCGGCAAGGCGTTCGCCCAGCTTCCCGGCGCGGTGGTGCTCGACGGGCTGGGTGCCTAGGACGACACGAGGTGGTGCGCCAGCGCCAGGTGCGGGTCCGCCTCGCCCGGCGCCGGTGTCGGATCCGCGTGCACCAGGGCCGCCGTCAGCCGCGGTACGGCGTGCAGCAGCGCGTGTTCCGCCTCGACGGCGATGGCGTGTGCCTGCCGTACGGTCGCCTCGCCGTCGACCACGACCGCGACCTCGGCGCGCAGCCGGTGCCCGATCCAGCGCAGCCGCAGCTCGCCCACCGCGCGCACCCCGGGCACCTCGCCCAGCGCCCGCTCGGCCCGGTCCACCAGCTCCGGGTCCACGGCGTCCATCACCCGCCGGAACACCTCGCGGGCCGCGTCCCGCAGCACCAGCGCGATCGCGGCCGTGATCGCCAACCCCACGATCGGGTCGGCGAGTTGCCAGCCGAGGGCCGCGCCGCCGGCCCCCAGCAGCACGGCCAGCGAGGTGAATCCGTCGGTGCGGGCGTGCAGTCCGTCGGCCACCAGCGCGGCCGAGCCGATCTCCCGGCCCACCCTGATCCGGTACCGGGCCACCCACTCGTTCCCGGCGAACCCGACCAGCGCGGCCACCGCCACCGCCGGGACGTGGGTGACGGGCCGCGGATCCAGCAGCCGGTCCACCGCCGTCCACGCGGCGAAGAGCGCCGACGCGGTGATCGTCAGCACGATCGCGATCCCGGCGAGGTCCTCGGCCCGCCCGTAGCCGTAGGTGAAGCGGCGGTTGGCGGCCCGCCGCCCGAGCGCGAAGGCGATGCCCAGCGGTACGGCGGTCAGCGCGTCGGCCGCGTTGTGCACCGTGTCCCCGAGCAGCGCGACCGAGCCGGACAGCACCACGACCACCGCCTGGACGAGCGCCGTGGCCCCGAGCACGGCCAGCGAGACCCAGAGCGCCCGCATGCCCCGTGCCGAGGCCTCAAGGGCGGGGTCGAGCTTGTCGGCCGTCTCGTGGGAGTGGGGCGTGAGGAGGTGGGTGAGGCGATGGCGCAGGCCGCCGGACGGGGAGCGGGGGTGTCCGTGCCCGTGCCCGTGCCGGCGTCCGTGGTCGTGCTGGTGGCCGTGGTCATGGCCGTGGGCGGGCTCACCGTGCCGGTCGTCCGCGTGTGCGTGTTCGTGATGGTGCCGGTCGCTCATGCGGCTCCCCTCTCCGTGCGCGGGACGTGGACATGCGACGCCCTCCACGCCATTATGTGCGTATGAGCGCACGCATGCACCTATCACCTGCGCATCATGCGCATCCGCGCACCCCGGGCGAGGAACAGTTCGCGCTCGCCGCCGAACTCCTCGCCCTGCTCGGCGACCGCACCCGGCTGACCCTGCTGCACGCCCTGACCACGGGGGAGGCCGACGTCAGCACCCTCACCGAGGTGTGCGGAGCCGCGCGGCCCGCCGTCAGCCAGCACCTGGCCCGGCTGCGGCTCGCGGGTCTGGTGGGCACGCGCAAGGAGGGGCGCCGGGTGGTCTACTCGCTGCGCCACGGCCATCTGCGCCTGCTGGTCGAGGAGGCGCTGAAGGTGGCGGACCACCGGCTGACCGAGACCGCCGCCGACAGGCCCACCGAAGCAGGGAGTTGAGCTTCTCCAGCAGGGCGAGCAGCTCGTCGGGATCACCGGTCGCCGCCGCGAGGGCCGGTCCCAAGGGCGCCTCCCGGACGGCCTTCATCCGCCCGGACGGCTCGCCGGCCGGGCTCAGCAGGGTGCGGCGGCCGTCGCGCGGGTCGGGTTCGGCCACGGCCGCTTGGGCGCTGCGCAGCCGGGCCACGCAGTTGGAGACCTGGCTCTGTGCCAGACCGGTGCGCTTGGCGATCTCGGTGACGGTGGTCCGGGGGTGGTCCCGCAGGTCGGCGGTCACGATCAGCACCGTGCCCGTGCTGGTCGGGTGCTCGCCGATGCCGTCGGTGGGGACGGCGGACTCCGCGAGCTTCTGGAGCCGGTGGCCCAGCAGGTAGGGCAACCCCTGGGCCGTCCTGGCCACCCTCTCCTTCGGGTTCTTCATGACCTTGCTCGACATGACGATCGTCAACATCGCGATCCCGGACGTGATGAGCGATCTGCGCACCGGACTCGACCAGGTGATGTGGACCGTCGGCGGCTACACCCTCGTCCTGACGGCGCTGCTGGTGACGGCCGCCCGGCTCGGGGACACGCGGGGGCAGCGGACGCCGTTCCCCGTCGGGGTCGCGGTGTTCACCGCGGCGAGCGCGGTGTGCGGGCCGGCCGGCGGGACGGGGTGCTGATCGCCGCGCGGCTGGTGCAGGGGCTCGGGGCGGCGCTGCTCACCCCGCAGACCATGGCCCTGGTGATGGCCG
Organism: Streptomyces sp. NPDC007901; assembly: GCF_042959465.1. NCBI lineage: Bacteria > Bacillati > Actinomycetota > Actinomycetes > Kitasatosporales > Streptomycetaceae > Streptomyces > Streptomyces sp. NPDC007901. The sequence continues at coordinate 133,664 of NZ_JBIBKW010000019.1, forward strand.
TCTTCCCGGCCGAGCGGCGCGGCACCGCACTCGGCGTCCGGGGCTCGGTCGCCGGGGTGGCGACCCTGTCCGGACCGACCCTCGGCGGGCCGCTGGTCAGCACGGTCGGCTGGCGCCGGGTCTCCTTCGTGAACGTCCCGATCGGGCTGCTGGTCCTCGCCCTGACCTTCCTGCTGGTGCACGACCTGCGCACCGGCCGCGCCCACCGGCTCGACCTGCCCGGCGTCCTGCTCGCCCTCGCCGGTACGGCCCTCTTCGCGACCCGCACCGCGACCCCGGCCGCCGTGCCGGCGTGACCGGTCAGAACGCGGCGGCCGAACCGAGGTACTGCTCGGCGAAGGCCGTCGCCGCCGCGGGGGAGGTGAACAGCCTGCGCAGCCGGGCCAGGCTGGTGCCCGCGAGGAACGGGTCGCCGGAAGCGGTGCCGTGGTAGATGCCGGACAGGAACTGGGAGAACTCCTGGTAGTCCCAGACCCGGCGCAGCGAGGCGTGGGAGTAGCCGTCCAGTCCGGAGTCGTCGTCCTTCGTGACGTGCGCGGCGAGCGCGTCGCCCAGCAGGAAGGCGTCGTGCAGGGCGAGGTTCATGCCCTTGGCGGCGATCGGCGCCGTCAGGTGCCCGGCGTCGCCGGCCAGGAAGAGACGGCCGAACACCAGGGGTTCGACCACGTAGTCGTGCATGTCCAGCACGCGCTTCTCGATCAGCCGCCCCTCGTGCAGCGGGGGTGCGTCGGTCGCGCCGAGGCGGGCGCGCAGCTCGGTCCAGACCCGGTCGTGCGGCCAGTTCTCCGGGTCGTCGCCCGGCGGGCACTGCAGGTAGTAGCGGGTGACCTCGGGGCTGCGCGCCATGTGCCCGGCGAAACCGTTCGGATGGACGCCGAACAGTACACAGTCCGAGGACGGCGGCGCCTCGGCGAGCAGCGCCAGCCACCCGATGCCGTAGTCCTGCCGCGACACCCGCACCCGCCCCTCGGGGATCGCGTCCCGGGTCACCCCGCGCGCCCCGTCGCAGCCCGCGACGAACTCGCAGCGCAGGACGTGCCGCTCGCCGGTGTCGGGGTCGGTGTACGACACGGCGGGCCGGTCGCTCTCCACGTCGTGCAGCGTGACGTCCCGCACCCCGAACCTGATGTCCCCGCCGCGGACGTCGGCGTACTCCCGGACCAGGTCCGTCACCAGCAACGGCTGCGGATAGACGTAGTGGTGACGATCCGTCAGTTCGTGGTAGTCGAACCGGAAGCGCTCGCCGGCGAAGCGGAACTCGCACACGGAGTGCGTCTGCGCCCGGGCCAGCAGGTTCTCGGCCAGCCCGCGCTGCTCCAGGCCGCGCACCGCCCATTCCTCGATCACCCCGGCGCGCGGCCGGGTCTCGATGAACTGCCTGCTCTCGGTCTCCAGGACCACACAGTCGACGGCGGCGGCCCGCAGGATGTTCCCGACGGTCAGCCCGGCGGGTCCGGCGCCCACGACGACGACCGTACGGCGTTCCTCGGGACCGGAGTTGAGGTGGAGGGAGGGGTGAGTCACCCCCGCATTATGACGGTGTCCCGTCAGCCACGGCAGTGCCGACGTGGCTGACGGGACGTAGGGGGGAGGAGCGGGTCAGTGCGCGGGGGCGTCGGTGACCACGACCTCGTCGATGCTGCGCTCGATGTCCTCGGCCGAGGACGAGGTCGCCTTGGCCCAGTAGTAGACGACCGTCGAGAAGACGGCGATGACCGCGATGTCCCACCACAGCGGGAGGTTGCCCTGGCCGCCGAAGCCGCCCTGCCAGGAGATCACGCCCATGCCCAGCAGGTAGACGGGCAGCCACTGCGCGGCCCTGAAGTCCAGCCGGGGCGCGTCCGGCAGGTTCTTGCCGTGCGCGTAGACGGCGTAGCCGCCGAGCAGCAGGTAGCCGAGCACGATCGCCAGGCCGAGCCGCCACAGGGTGTCCCACCCGGCCCAGTAGATGATCAGGTTGGCGACCACGAACGACAGCGGCGAGATCACCTTGCCGCCGGGCAGCCGGTACGGGCGCTCCAGGCGCGGCAGCTTGTCGGCGAAGACGCCGTACGCCAGCGGGGCACCCGCGTACATCAGCACGCTCGCGGAGGTGATGAAGCCGACCAGCTTGTGCCAGCTCGGGAACGGCAGGAAGCAGATCACGCCGGTCACGAACGACATGATGAGGCCGAACCACGGCACACCGCGCGCGTCGGTCTTCGTGAAGATCTTCGGCGCGTAGCCGTTCTTCGCCAGACCGTAGGAGACGCGTGAGGTGGCGGTGGTGTAGATCAGGCCGGTGCCGCCGGGGGAGATGATCGCGTCGAGATAGAGGATCCACGCCAGCCAGCCGAGACCCACCAGGGTCGCGAGACCGGCCCACGGGCCGTCGTCGCCCGTGTAGTGCAGGTGACCCCAGCCGTGCGCGAAGGAGCTGTGCGGCAGCGCGGCGATGAACACCACCTGGAGCAGGACGTAGATGACGGCGCCGATCGCCACCGAACCGAGCGTGGCGCGCGGCAGGTCCCGCTTGGGGTTGCGGCTCTCGCCCGCCAGCTGGATGGCCTGCTCGAAACCGAGCAGCGCGAAGATGATGCCGCTGGTGCTGATCGCGGCCAGCACGCCCTTGGCGCCGAACGGCGCGAAGCCCTCCGAGTGGAAGTTGGCGGGGTGGAAGTTGGTCGCGGCCATGACGAAGATCGCGCCCAGTGGGACGGCGATCTTCCACCAGGTCGCGGCGCTGTTGGTGTGCGCGAGCGCCCGTACGCCGAAGAAGTTCACCCCGACGAAGACCGCCATGAGCACGATCGCCACCAGCAGGCCGCTGGTCGTCAGGGTCTTGTCGGCGTGCTGGAAGTGCCGGGCCCACGACCAGTGGCCGGCGTAGCCGATCATCGCCTCGACCTCGATCGGCGCCACGGTCGCGGCCTGCAGCCAGGAGAACCAGCCGAAGGACATGCCGGCCAGGCCGCCGAACGCGTAGTGCGGGTAGCGGGCCGTACCGCCCGCCACCGGGAACATGCCGCCGAGCTCGGCGTGCACCAGGGCCAGCAGCACGATCGCCACCGCGCCGATCACCCACGAGATGATCGCCGAAGGGCCTGCCTGCATGACCGCGTCGTGCGCGCCGTACAGCCAGCCGGACCCGATGATCGAGCCCACCGAAGCCCACATCAGGCCGATCAGCCCGACGTTCCGCCTCAGACCGCCCGAAGGTGTGATGTCCTCCGTCGCGGCTTTCTCGACACTCACCATGTCAAGTGGCCTCTCATTTTCTGAACGCAGATTTAACGAGCAAGAGGCCATAAGTTAAGGGCGAGTGCCGGACGGACTGAAGCGTGTTGCCCAAAACTTGACCCTCGATCTTTCCTGTCTTGGCCAAAGCTTTTACACAGGTCAGTGAGGGTCACAGAATGTCCGTATTCAGTTGAGAAATGTGAGAAGAGGGTAAGACAGGCAAGCTCAAATAAAGCTCAAATCCGCTTCAGTCCCGGAATTTCGATCGCCGGGCACCGGTCCATCACCATGTCCAGCCCCGCCGCCCGCACCCGCTCGTACGCCGCCTCGTCGACCACCCCGAGCTGGAACCACACCGCCTTCGCACCCTTCGCCACCGCCTCGTCCGCGACCGGACCGGCCAGCTCGCCGTTGACGAAGACGTCCACCACGTCGACGTCGAAGGGGATGTCCGCCAGTGAGGCGTAGCCCTGCTCGCCGTGTACCGTCTCCGCCCTGGGGTGCACCGGCACGATCCGCTTGCCGAACCGCTGCAGCACCTGCGCCACCCCGTACGCCGCACGTCCCCGGTTGGATGACAGTCCGACCACCGCCCAGGTGTCACCCGTCTCGGTCAGGATCCTGCGGACCGTCGCTTCGTCGCCGTACACCGTCGGCCTCCTTGACTGGGGGGGGGAACGTCCGCCCTCGCCAACAGCACCCGCCGGACCCTGATTCCCCGGCCCGCGCGGCAGGGGGTGTCGCATGTCCCGCCACGGTGACCGGAATCGTCGCAAGGTGCCTGCGTACGGCTCTCCGCGCGCCTACGCTCAGCTCGTGCTGCGCATCCTCGACGCCAAGACCGGTGAGACCGTCCCCGCCGCCCCCGCCCGCCGTGCCCTGACCCGGGTCGAGGCACACGTCTCCGGGCACGACCTGACGGCGTTGCGGGTCCTGCTCACCACCGACCTGCTCCTGCGCGCCCTGGAGATCGGCGGCACCCCGGTCCTGCCCCTGCTCACCGCCGCTCACCACCAGGCGGAGCTGCACGCCGCCGCCACCGCCCTCGGCATCCGCCCCTTCGAGGACGGCCGGGACCTCGCCTCGGGACTGGGCGAGGCCCAGGTCGTCCACGTGGCGGCGGAGGGCGTCACCGTGTCCGGCGCCGGGGTGGCCGTCGCCGTCGCCCCGGCGAGCGGCCCCGACGCCGACGTCCTGGGCGGGCTCGCCGACCCCGCCGCCCTCCGGCTCGCCCTGCTCGACGCCCCGCGCGGCACGGCCGTGCACCTCGGCGCCGGAGCCCTGGACGCGGCCGCCGGGCGGCTCGGCCGGCTGCGCCAGTCGGTGGCCCACTGGGCGCGCAGCCCCTCGCGGCCGGTGCCCGAGAAGGTGCGGGGACGCCTGCGGGAGGCCTGGGAGGACGACCTCGACGTGCCCGCGGTGCTCGGCGTCCTGCACTGGATGGAGAGCCAGCCCGAGATCCCCGACGGCGCCCGCTTCGAGACCTGCGCCCACGCCGACCGGCTGCTCGCCCTCGAACTCACCCGCGAGCTCGGGAGGCTCGGGTGATCGCCCAGGCGGGCGCCGGCCCGCTGCGCCGTCTGGTCGTCCTGCGGCACGCCAAGTCCGCCTGGCCCGAGGGCGTCCCCGACCGGCTGCGCCCGCTCGCGGCCCGTGGCCGCCGCGACGCGCCCGCCGCCGGCCGCGCCCTCGCCGAGTCCGACTGCCTGCCCGACCTCGCCGTGTGCTCCACCGCCGTCCGCGCCCGCCAGACCTGGGAGCTCGCCTCCGGCCAGTGGGGCACCCCGCCCCCGGTCCGCTACGACTCGCGGGTCTACGCCGCCGATGTCCCCGACCTGCTGGAGGTCGTCCACGAGGTCCCGGCCGAGGTGGAGACCCTGCTGCTGGTCGGGCACAACCCGGGTCTGGAAGAACTGGTCCTGGACCTGGCCGGCGACGGCCTCGACGACACACTGGAGCAGGTGCGGAAGAAGTTCCCGACCTCGGCGATCGCGGTACTGGCCTGGCACGGGACGGAGTGGGCGGCACTGGCACCGGGGACGGCGCTGCTGACGGAGGTGACGGTGGCCAGGGGGAAGGAGTAGCCCACGGGTGCGCATAGGCTGGGCGGATGCAGGACGAGTACCGCACAGTCGCCCGCGCGGGCACGCACGAGACCGAGGTCAACCGCTCCCGCTTCCTGTGCACCCTCGCCCCCGCGGCCACCGAGCAGGAGGCCCAGGACTTCGTCGCCGCGGTCCGCAAGGAGTACGCCGACGCCACCCACAACTGCTGGGCCTACGTCATCGGCGCCGACGCCTCCACCCAGAAGGCCGGCGACGACGGCGAACCCGGCGGCACCGCCGGCGCCCCCATGCTCCAGATGCTGCTCCGCCGTGACATGCGCTACGTCGTCGCCGTCGTCACCCGCTACTACGGAGGCGTCAAGCTCGGCGCCGGCGGCCTCATCCGCGCCTACGGCGGGGCGGTCGGCGAAGCCCTCGACACCCTCGGCACCCTCACCCGCCGCCGCTTCCGGCTGGCCACGGTCACCGTCGACCACCAGCGGGCCGGCAAGCTCCAGAACGACCTCCGCGCCACCGGCCGCGAGGTGCGCGACGTCCGCTACACCGAGGCGGTCACCATCGAGATCGCCCTCCCCGACGCCGACGTGGACACCTTCCGCACCTGGCTCGCCGACACGACGGCGGGCACCGCACGCCTCGAACTGGGCGGGGAGGCCTACGGGGACGCGTGACGATCCGAGGTACGTGATGGTTCAGAGGGCGATATGCGTTAGCGTGGCAGGCGTTGACCACGGGCCCTGTGCTGGTTCGTGCCGGTGATACAGGTGCAATAGGGGCAAACGTGCAGGACAGGGTGATCTCATGAAAATCCTGCACACCTCCGACTGGCATCTCGGCCGGGCCTTCCACCGCGTGAGTATGCTCGGCGCCCAGGCCGAGTTCATCGGCCACCTCGTGACGACCGTGCGGGAGCACGCCGTCGACGCCGTGGTCGTGGCGGGGGACGTGTACGACCGTGCGGTCCCGCCGCTGGCCGCGGTCGAGCTCTTCGACGACGCGCTGCACCGGCTGGCCGACCTGGGCGTGCCCACGGTGATGATCTCCGGCAACCACGACTCGGCGCGGCGCCTCGGGGTCGGCGCCGGGCTCATCGACCGCGCGGGCATCCACCTGCGTACCGAACCGTCGGCGGTGGCCATGCCGGTCGTGCTCGCCGACGCCCACGGCGACGTGGCCTTCTACGGTCTGCCGTATCTCGAACCCGCCCTGGTGAAGGACGAGTTCGCGGTCGAGAAGGCCGGTCACGAGGCGGTGCTGGCCGCGGCCATGGACCGGGTCCGCGCCGACCTCGCCGCCCGCGCCCCCGGCACCCGCTCCGTGGTCCTCGCGCACGCCTTCGTCACCGGCGGCGAGGCCAGCGACAGCGAGCGGGACATCACCGTCGGCGGGGTGGCCGCCGTCCCGGCCGGTGTCTTCGACGGCGTCGACTACACGGCCCTGGGCCATCTGCACGGCTGCCAGACCATCACCGAGCGCGTCCGCTACTCCGGCTCCCCGCTGGCGTATTCCTTCTCCGAGACCGACCACCGCAAGAGCATGTGGCTCGTCGACCTCGCCGCCGACGGCGCCGTCACCGCCGAGCGCCTCGACTGCCCGGTGCCGCGCCCGCTGGCCCGCGTCCGCGGCACCCTGGAGGAGCTGCTCGCCGACCCCGCGCTGACCCGGCACGAGGACGCCTGGATCGAGGCCACCCTCACCGACGGGGTCCGGCCCGCCGACCCCATGGCCCGCCTCACCGAGCGCTTCCCGCACACGCTCAGCCTGGTCTTCGCCCCCGACCCCGCCTCGGACGACCCCGACGTCTCCTACGCCCGCCGCCTGGCCGGCCGTACCGACCGGCAGATCGCCGAGGACTTCGTCGCCCATGTCCGCGGCGCGGGCCCCGACGAACGCGAACTGACCGTGCTGGGCGAGGCGTTCGACGCGGTGCGGGAGGTCGCCCAGTGAGGCTCCACCGGCTCGACGTCACCGCCTTCGGACCCTTCGGCGGCACCCAGAGCGTCGACTTCGACGCCCTCTCCGCCGCCGGGCTCTTCCTCCTGCACGGCCCGACCGGCGCCGGGAAGACCTCCGTCCTGGACGCCGTCTGCTACGCGCTCTACGGCACCGTCCCCGGCGCCCGCCAGACCGGCCAGGGACTCACCCTGCGCAGCGATCACGCCGAGGCGACCGCCCGCACCGAGGTCCGCCTCGAACTCACCGTCGCCGGACGCCGGTTGGAGATCACCCGGCAGCCGCCCTGGGAGCGGCCCAAGAAACGGGGCGCGGGTACCACCCTCGACAAGGCCCAGACCTGGCTGCGCGAGTACGACGCGACGGCGGGCGTCTGGAAGGACCTCAGCCGGTCGCACCAGGAGGTCGGCGAGGAGATCACCCAGCTGCTCGGCATGAGCCGGGAGCAGTTCTGCCAGGTCGTCCTCCTGCCCCAGGGCGACTTCGCCCGCTTCCTGCGCGCCGACGCCGGGGCCCGAGGCCAGCTGCTCGGGCGGCTCTTCGACACCCAGCGCTTCGCCGAGGTCGAGAAGCGCCTCGCGGAGCGCCGCCGGGCGACCGAGGCCCGGGTGCGGGACGGGGACTCCGCGCTGCTGGCCGACGCGCACCGGATGCAGCAGGAAGCCGGCGACGCGATGGAGCTGCCGGAACTGACCCCGGGCGAACCGGGGCTGGCCGAGGCCGTGCTCGGTGCCGCCGCCGTCGCCCGCAGCACCGCGCGCGAGCGCCTCACCGTCGCCCACTGCCGCCTCACCGCCGCCGAGTCCGCCCAGTTCGCCGCCGACCGGGCGCTGGCCGACGTACGCGAACTGGCGCGACTGCAGGGCCGGTTCGACGAGGCGCGGCAGCGGGCCGTACGGCTGGAGGAGCGGGCCGGCGCGCACCGTGAGGCGCAGGCGCGGATGGAGCGGGGGCGGAAGGCGGCGGCGGTGGCGCCGGCGCTGGAGCTGCGGGAGGCCGCCGAGGCGGGGCATCGCAGGGCGGCGGCCGCCGAGGCACGCGCGCGGGCGCTGCTGCCGGAGACCTTCGCGGGTGCCGGTGCGGCAGGGCTTGCCACCGCAGCCCGCCGGGTCACCGAGGAGCTGGGCGGGCTGGAGTCCGCGCGCCGGGCCGAGCGACGGCTCGCCGAGGTCGTCGAGGAGCGCGGCCGGCTCGACCGGCAGGAGCGGGACGACGAGGACGTGCTGCGCGAGGCCGACGGCTGGCTCGCCGGCTGGGACGCCACCCGGGCCGAGCTCCAGTCCCGTATCGACTCCGCCCAGGAGGCCGCGACCCGGGCCGAGCAGCTCGCCGTCCAGCGCGAACCCGCGCGCCGGCGGCTGGCGGCGGCCCGGCTCCGGGACGAGCTGGGCCAGGACACGGACGAGGCCCAGCGCACCGCCCTCGCCTCCGCGAGGCGGGCCGCCGACGCGCGCGAGCACTGGCTCGACCTCAAGGAACAGCGGCTGACCGGCATCGCCGCCGAGCTGGCCGCGCAGCTGACCGCGGGCGAGCCGTGCGCCGTCTGCGGAGCCACCGAACACCCCGCGCCCGCCGAGAAGTTCGCCGGCCATGTCGACGGCGAAGCCGAACAGCGCGCGGAAGCCGCCTTCCAGCGCGCCGACGCACAGCGCGCCCAGGACGAGCGGCGCCTGGCCACCGTACGCGAGGCCCTGGCCGCCGCCACCGCAGAGGCGGGTGACGCGTCGACCGCGCAACTCGCCGCCGAGGCCGATGAGTTGGAGCAGGAGTACGCACGGGTCCGGCGGGCCGCCTCCGCCCTGCACCCGGCGCACGAGGAGCTGCGGCTGGCCGAGCAGGAGCGCGAGCGCCGGCTGGCCGGCCGGCAGCAGGCCGAGGTGCGGGCCGCCGCGCGGCTGACCCGGCGCGAGGGCCTCGACGCCGAACAGGCCTCCCTGGAGAAGGAGTTGGCCGCGGTCCGGGGGAGCGCCTCCAGTGTCGCCGTGCGGGCCGGGCAGCTGGAGCGGCAGGTCGCGCTGCTCACCGACGCCGCCGACACCGCCCGCGCCGCCGAGGACACCGCCCAGCACCTCAAGGACGCCGACGCCCGGCTCGCCGACGCCGCCTACCGGGCCGGTTTCGACACCCCGCAGGCCGCGGCGGCCGCTCACCTCGACGACGCCGCCCACCGCGAGCTCCAACGGCGCCTGGACGACTGGCAGTCCGAGGAGGCGGCGGTGCGCGCGGTGCTGGCCGAGGCCGACACCGCGGCCGCCGCCCAGCAGCCGCCCGCCGACCTCGACACGGCCGAGCGCACCGCCACCGCCGCGGACCGTCGGCTGCGCGACGCCGCCTCCGCCCGGGACCGGGCCGCCCGCTCCTGCGCCGAACTCGACCGGCTGTCCGCCCATGCGAGTGCGGGAGTGCGTCAACTCGCCCCGCTGCGCGAGGAGTACGACCGGGTCGCCCGGCTCGCCGGGCTCACCGCCGGCACCTCCGCCGACAACGAGCGCAAGATGCGCCTGGAGTCGTACGTGCTGGCGGCGCGGCTGGAACAGGTCGCCGCCGCCGCGACCGTACGCCTGCGGCGCATGTCCTCCGGCCGCTACACCCTCGTCCACTCCGACGACCGCAGCGGACGCGGCCGCAGCGGCCTCGGGCTGCATGTCGTCGACGCCTGGACCGGACGCGAACGCGACACCGCCACCCTGTCCGGCGGCGAGACCTTCTTCGCCTCCCTCGCGCTCGCCCTCGGCCTCGCGGACGTGGTCACCGACGAGGCCGGCGGGGTCCGGCTCGACACCCTCTTCATCGACGAGGGCTTCGGCAGCCTCGACGACCAGACCCTGGACGAGGTCCTCGACGTCCTCGACTCCCTCCGGGAACGCGACCGCAGCGTCGGCATCGTCAGCCATGTCGCCGACCTGCGCCGCCGGATCCACGCCCAACTGGAGGTCGTGAAGGGGAGATCGGGCTCGGCGCTGCGGCAGCGCGGGGTCTGATTCCCGGGTTCCCGGGTTCCCGGGTTCCCGGGTTCCTGTGTTCCTAGGTGCCGACGGCGCGGCGGGGGAGGGGCGAGGAGTAGACGACGCTCGTGGTCACCGAGCCCAGGGCGCCGATCCGGCCGGCGACCTCCTCCAGGTGGCGCATCGAGCGGGCCGTGACCTTGATGACGAAGCAGTCGTCGCCCGTGACGTGATGCGCCTCCAGGATCTCCGGGGTGGCGGCGACCAGGTCGTGGAACGGCTTGTAGTTGCCGTTCGGGTAGCGCAGCCGGACGAAGGCGAGGATCGGAAGGCCCAGCCGCTCCGGGTCCACCACCGCCGCGTACCCCTGGATCACCCCCGCCTCCTCCAGGCGGCGCACGCGCTCGGTCACCGCGCTCGGGGACATTGCCACGGCCCGCGCCAGCTCGGCGAAGCTGGCCCGGCCCGCACGCTGGAGGACGTCGAGGATGCGCCAGTCGGTGGCGTCCGGGGAAAACACGGTCATGGGGGATGGATAACAGGGAATCCCCGGCCGGACAAGACCCGGGCCGGGGATCACGCCTTCAAAGCGGCAGGTCACCGGCCGTAGATTTCCGGTCATGGAGATCCGCTGCCCCGGCAGCCAGTGAAAGGCCGACGAGATGACCGCCACCACCGCGAACCCCGTGCTCCGTGTCGCCCCCGCCGCCCCCGCCGAGGCCGCCGCCCACTTCCGGGCCAGTCTCGCCTTCCATGCCGACGTCTCCGACGTGGCCGCCGCCCTCGCGGCGGACGGCGACCCCGGCTTCGTCGTCCTTGACTCCCGGTCCACCGAGTCCTGGGACCAGGGACACATCCCCGGTGCCGTCCATCTCCCCACCGCGCTCATCGCGGAGCAGGCGGCCGGACTCCTCGACCGGGAGGTGCCCGTGGTGACGTACTGCTGGGGTCCCGGGTGCAACGGCGCGACGCGTGCCGCGCTCGCGCTCGCCGAACTCGGCTACCGGGTCAAGGAGATGCTCGGCGGATTCGAGTACTGGGTGCGTGAGGGCTTCGAGTTCGAGACCTGGCAGGGCAGCGAGCGCCGGGATCCGGACCCGCTGACCGCCCCCGTCGACGGCGACTGCGGTTGCTGATTCCCGGAGGTGAACCTGTGTCGTCGCTGTACGTGTAGGTTCACCCCATGACTCGTTACGCGGATCCAGGCGCGCTGGAGTGGGTGGAGTCGGGCGGCGGCCCGCTGGTGGCGGTCCCGGAGACGGTCCTGCCGTTCTGGGCCGGCGCCGACAGCGAGGACCTGGCCACCGACTACGACCGGGCCTGCGAGGTCGACGGCTACGTCGGACTGCTCCCGGTCGGCGACAGCGCGGCCCTGGTCCTCGGCGACGAACCCGCCTCGACGTCCTTCCTGCCGGACCACGGCACCTTCGTCCGCTGGTCCGCCGCGAACTCCGAGGCCGAGCTCCTGGCCCAGGTCCCCGCAGCTCTCGACAACGCCGTGTGGGAGAACGAGCTCCGCTGGCAGGTCCCGGGCCCCGTGGTCCTGTTCGACTCCGCCTGGCCGGGCGGCGAGGCGGCGGGCGGAGAGCATCTGCGGGTCCCGCTGGAGCCCGGTACGTACGCGGTGCGCGCCGCCTACACCCGACCCGGCCCGGAAACCTGGCTGGGCCTGGTGCAGTTGCGCAGGCTGTCGTCCTGACCGTTCGTCACTTCAGGCCGTCGATCGCGATGTTGAGGTGGCGCGGACCGCGCAGCACCGCGTTCTGCCGGTAGGGCGGCGGGTCCGCGACCAGGCGCGGGTTGTCGAGCCGGCGGGCCAGCTGGGAGAGCGCGATCTGGGCCTCCAGACGGGCCAGCGGGGCGCCGAAGCAGCTGTGGATGCCGCTGCCGAAGCCGAGGTGCTGGATGTCCTGGCGGTCCGGGTCGAAGCGGTCCGGGTCCGTGAACCGGTGCGGGTCCCGGTTGCCGGCGGCAAGGACCAGCCAGATCCGTGAGCCCTTGGGGATGGTCACCCCGTGCACCTCGATGTCGGCGATGCAGGTGCGCTGCGGCACGAGCTGCACCGGCGGCTCGTAGCGCAGCAGTTCCTCCACGATCCGCACCGACAGTGCCGGGTCGTTGCGCAGCCGCTCCAGGACCTCCGGGTGCCGCAGCAGCGTCAGCATGCCGTTGGTGATGAGGTTGACGGTCGTCTCATGGCCGGCGATGAGCAGCAGCACCGAGGTGCTGAGCACCTCCATGGTCGTCATGGCGCCGTCCGGGCCACTGCTGTGCGCCAGGTCGGACAGCATGTCCTCGCGAGGTTCCTTGGCGCGCTGCTCCACCAGCCCGTTCAGGTACATACCGAGCTGCAGCCGGGCCTCCTGCGCGGCGCGCTGGGAGTCGGCGGCCGTACGCGTGTCGGGGTCCAGGCCGGCCACGATCGGGTCGACCCAGGCCCGGAAGCGCGGCTCGTCCTCGCGTGGCACACCGAGCAGCCGGCAGATCGCGGTGACTGGGAAGGGGTACGCGATCTGGTCGACCAGGTCGATCTCCCGCGCGTCCCCGAGGCCGTCGATCAACCCGGTGACGATCTCCTCCAACTGGGGCCGCATGTCGTCGATCCGGCGCGGCCGGTGCGGCGGCCCGAAGGAGCTGTTGGCGATCCTGCGCAGCCGGTCGTGCTCCGGCGGGTCGAGCCGGATGAAGCTCGGCGGCAGCCCCGTCGCCTCAGGGCCGGACAGCTCGTCGTCCCGGCCGATGAGCACGTTGGACTCGTCGGAGCTGATCCGCGGATCGTGGAGCAGCGCCTCGATGTCGTGGTAGGTGCTGACGATGTAGGGGCCGTCCTCCTCCTCGTGCAGCACCGGCGTCTTGCGGAGTTCCTCGTACAGCGGGTACGGGTTGGCGCGGTTCGCGAAGTCGGTGATCTGGCGCAACATCGAGGTCTGCGTCATGACAGTTCCTTGGAGCGTCGGGCCGGGCGGCGGTCAGTGGCGGGCGGGGTGGAAGACCAGCTGCTGGTCGGTCGGCGAGTAGCCGCTGAGGGTCACCATCGGGCCGTGCGTCGGCAGCGCCGGGTCCGGGAAGGCGGCGTCGACGGGCGACCGGCCCTCGGGACGGCGGTCCACGGTCGGGAACTCCACCGGGAACGGGGCGCCCTTCTCGATCTGCCGCTGGTAGAACTCCAGCCACCGGGTGTTGTCGAAGCTCACCGCGGCGATCGTGCGGCCCTTGTAGCCGTACACCCCGACGAACCGGCGTTCTGCCAGCGAACCCTGGGTGATCATGATCTGCTCGCCCATCGGCGGCACCCCGACCGACTTGATGTTCACACCGAACTGCGAGGACCAGAACGCCGGCACCCACAGATGCGGCCGCCGCTCCGCGCTCGCGCTGATCATGTTGTGCGCGGCGATCTCGGCCTGCGCGACCGCGTTGCCCCAGTGCTCCAGGGACAGGAACTGGTAGCCGAACAGCGCGTGCGGGGACCGGGCGACATCGCCGGCGACGAAGATGTCGTCCGTGACGATGCCCCGGAAGTCGAAGGCACGGCAGCCCGCGTCACAGGCGATGCCCCGGGGGCCCGACCCGAGACCGGAGCCGGTCAGCCACTCGGTGTTCCGCGTCGCGCCGAGCCCCACGACCACCACGTCCGCCTCGACGACGGACTCGTCGGACAGATGGACCGCCCGCACCCGCCCGGCCGGGTCGCCCTCCAGCGCCGTGACCATCACGCCGGTGCGCAGATCCACCCCGTTCTCCCGGTGCATCTCCGCCGCGACCGCGCCGATCACCCCGCCCAGGGCGCCCACCAACGGGGCGCCCGCGCGTTCCGCCACGGTGACCGCGATGCCCTGCTCACGGCAGGCCGAGGCGATCTCCGAACCGGTGAACCCGGCGCCGATCACGAACACCCGGCGCGGCCCGGCCTTCAGCCGCCGCAGCAGCGCCGCCCCGTCGTCCCGGGTGCGCAGCGTGAACACCCCGTCCAGCCGGGCCTCTTCCTCCTTGGGCCACGGCCGGGCCCGTACCCCGGTCGCGATCAGCAGCCGGTCGTACTCGACCTCGTCGCCGTCCGCCAGCCGTACCCGGCGCGCCTCCATGTCGAGACCGGTCGCCGCCACGCCGAGCCGCCACTTCGCGTCGATCTCCCGGCGGTGCGGCAGCCCCGTGTGGTGCGGGGCCGCCCTGCCGAGCAGCACCGCCTTGGACAGCGGCGGGCGGTCGTACGGCTCGTACGGCTCATCGCCGATCATGGTGAGTTCGCCGGTGAAGCCCTCGGCGCGCAGCGTCTCGGCGCCCCGCAGACCGGCCAGCGAGGCGCCGACGACCACGATCCGGCCCTCGCGCCGCAGCCAGTCGAGATAGTCAGTGGGCGGCATCGGACATCCCTCCCGCCACCCCGTCCAGTCCGTCGGCGGTGATCGCCTGCACGGGGCAGGCGGCGACCGCGCGGGCCACCCGCTCCCGCTGCTCCTCCTCCGCCTGCGGGTTGTAGACGAGGGATTCCTCGCCGTGCATCGCGAAGACGTCCGGAGCGAGGAACGCGCACTGCGCATACCCCTGACATCTGTTGAGGTCGACGACAAGGCGCATCATGGCTCCGCCCTTCCGGTGGCCAGGTCCGGTGCGTACCGCCGGCCCGACATCGCAGTCCCGGACGGCGGAGAACTCCCCGCACGCCAGCATGGGAGCTCGCGCCCGCCACCGCGCGCCGAGGCCATCCGATCGGGTGAGCCCCCAGGCCCCCCAGGCCCCCAGGCCCCCCAGGCCCCCAGGCCCCCCAGGCCCCCCAGCCCTCCAGGGCCTCAGGTCGCCGGGGCCGCCGGGGCCGCGGCGGAGCGGCGGAAACTCTCCGCGACGATGTACACGCTCAGCAGCAGCGACCAGCCCGGGAACACCAGCTCCGACCAAGGCACACCGGGCGAGACGAACAGCAGGACCAGGGTGACGAGCAGGCCCAGCACCGTGAGCCAGCGCGGCATGATGCCCAGCCGGTGCCCGATCACCGACGCGGAGCAGGTGAACACGGCCGCCATCCGCATCGCGTACCCGATCATCAGCGTGTACGCCAGGTGCTGACCGAAGTCCCAGGCGGGCCGGGAGGGCGAGGTACCCGCCGGATGCGCGGTGTCGAGCACGGCCGCGGCCGCCGCGGCGCCGCCGAACATCGTGGCCGTGAAGACCAGGCCGCTGCCGAGGAACACGGTGGCCATGAACCGGTCCTCGGCGTCGCCGACGTGCGAGCGGACGGCGCCGATGAACCACAGGAAGAAGATGCCGGCGAACGGCACCAGCATGAGGGCCGCGTGCACGGCGCTGCGCCGGGTGGGATCCGGCGCCTGAGTGGTGACCGCGTCGGCGCCCTGCGGCACCCCCAGCCGGATCAGCACCATGGCGGCGGCGAGCAGCAGCGCGAAGACGATCCCGGCCACCCCGGCGGCCCGTGGGGTCTGCAACGGCTGCCCTGGCGGCGTCGAGGTCTGCATGCGCGGCTCGCTTCCTGTCTCCGGTGGCCCCCGCCACCAGCAAGCCGTCTGCGCCCCGCCCCCGCCACCGGAGCAGACCCGAACGGCAGACGGCGCTTGGCCGGAAGGCCGTCTCGTTCGGATCCTTCGGTTCCTTCGGTTCCTTCGGTTCCTCGGGTTTATTGGGTCGCCGCCCGGACCGCGGCCTCCCTAGCATGATCCGCCATGCCGTCCGAAGAGCTCCGCCGTGACCCCCTGCCCCTGCGCGGCCGCAGCGCCCTCGTCACCGGCGCGAGCCGCCGGGCCGGTATCGGGCATGCCGTCGCCCGGCGGCTCGCCGCGTACGGGGCGAGCGTCTATCTGCACCATCACGTTCCGCACGACTCCGCGATGCCCTGGGGCAACGACCGTGTCGAGGACGTCGTCGCCTCGGTGCGCGAGGCGCTCGGCGATCCCCGCGCGCGGGTCGTGGCGGGACCCGGTGACCTGGCCGATCCGGCCGAACCCGCCCGGCTGGTCGAGCGGGTGGTCCGGGAGTTCGGCGGTCTCGACATCCTGGTCGCCAACCACGCCCTCAGCGGCTCCGACGGCACCCTCGACGCGATCGACGCGGCCATGCTGGACGCCCACTGGGCGGTGGACACCCGCTCGGTGCTGCTGCTGGTCCAGGCGTACGCCCGGCAGGCCCGGCCCGGTGGGCGGGTCGTGATGATGACCTCGGGGCAGGACCAGGGCGACGGGATGCCGGACGAGCTCGCGTACGCGCTCCAGAAGGGCGCCCTCGCCTCCGTCACCCGGTCCCTCGCCACCGCTCTCGCCGGACGCGGGGTCACGGTGAACACGGTCAACCCCGGTCCCGTGGACACGGGTTACGCGACCGGTGAGGTCCACGCGGCCGTGGCGGCGCGGTTCCCGGGCGGGCGCTGGGGCCGGCCCGACGACCCGGCGCGGCTCATCGCGTGGCTGGCCACGGACGAGGGGCGCTGGGTCACCGGGCAGGTCGTCAACTCCGAGGGCGGCTTCCGGCACTGACGTGCCGTCGGCCCGTCACAGCTGGGCCAGCTCCGCCACCAGGTCGTCCAGGCCCAGCGAACCCTGGGACAGGGCCGCCATGTGCCAGGCCTTGAGGTCGAAGCCGGCGCCCCGCCGCTCCCTGGCCTGCTCCCGGCCCAGCAGCCAGGCCCGCTCGCCCAGCTTGTAGCCGATCGCCTGGCCCGGCATGGACAGGTAGCGGGTCAGCTCGCTCTCCACGAAGTCCGCCGGACGGCTGCTGTGCGCGCCGAAGAACTCCTGCGCCAGCTCCGGCGTCCAGCGCTCCCCGGGGTGGAAGGGCGAGTCGTCCGGGATCGTCAGCTCCAGGTGCATGCCGATGTCGATGATGACCCGCGCGGCCCGCATCATCTGCGCGTCCAGGTAACCCAGGCGGCGCTCCGGGTCGGTGAGGAACCCCAGTTCGTCCATCAGCCGCTCCGCGTACAGCGCCCAGCCCTCGGCGTTGGCGCTGACCATGCCCACGCTCGCCTGGTAGCGGGAGAGGTTCTCGGCGATGTGCTTCCACTGCGCCAGCTGGAGGTGGTGGCCGGGCACCCCCTCGTGGTACCAGGTCGACACCAGGTCGTAGACCGGGAACCGGGTCTGGCCCATGGTCGGCAGCCAGGTGCAGCCCGGCCGGGAGAAATCGTCCGACGGCGGCGTGTAGTACGGCGCCGCCGCGCTGCCGGGCGGAGCGATCCGGGACTCGACCCGGCGGACCCGCTCGGCCAGATCGAAGTGGGTGCCGTCCAGCTTCTCGATGGCTTCGTCCATCACGGACTGCAGCCAGCGCTGCACCTCGTCGACGCCCTCGATGTGGGTGCCGTGCGCGTCCAGGTGCGCCAGCGCCACCCACGGCGTGGCCGCGCCGGGCAGGATCTTCTCGGCCTCGGTCTTCATCTCGCCGAGCAGCCGGTGGTACTCGGACCAGCCGTACGCGTACGCCTCGTCCAGGTCGAGGTCGGTGCCGTTGAAGTAGCGGACCCAGCGGGCGTACCGCTCGCGCCCGACCACGTCCGGCGCGCCCTCGATCGCCGGCGCGTACACGTCCCGCATCCAGTCGCGCAGCGCCACCACGGCCTCGGTGGCGGCCCCGGCCGCCTCGTCCAGCCCGGCGCGCAGCGCCTCGGGCCCGGACGCCGCGAACTG
The DNA here is from genome assembly GCF_042959465.1 of Streptomyces sp. NPDC007901. Lineage (NCBI taxonomy): Bacteria > Bacillati > Actinomycetota > Actinomycetes > Kitasatosporales > Streptomycetaceae > Streptomyces > Streptomyces sp. NPDC007901. The sequence goes on from NZ_JBIBKW010000019.1 coordinate 151,478, forward strand.
CTCGAACCAGCCCTTGCCGTCGCCCGTGTCGGCCCACTCGCCGAGCTGTCCCACGAAGGTGGCGGTGGCCCGCGGACCCGCGTACAGCTTCCGGTCCAGGCCGAGTTCGAGGGACTGCCGGTAGCCCTCCAGCGCGGTCGGCACCGCGCGCAGCCGCTCGACGACCGCCCCCCAGTCCTCCTCGGTGGCGGTGGGCGTCACCGTGAACACCTGGCGCACCGCGTGCGCGACCGAGCTCAGGTTGCTGACGGACCGCAGGCTCTCGTCCGCCTCGTGCACGGCGAGGGAGGCGGTGAGCCGCTCGCGCAGCAGGCGTGCGCAGCGACGCTCGATGTCACTGTCGGCACCGGGCTGCCGCTCGGCCTCCGCTAGCTTGGCGAGCGTGTCGCGCTGGAGCCGGGCGACCGCTTCGTCACCCGCCGGCGAGGTGTCGGGCAGCCGGCTCGAACTCTCTTTGACGCCGAGGAACGTACCGGTGATCGGATCGAGGGCGATGAGTTCGTCGACGAAGGCGTCGGCGACCTGACGGGGCAGCGGGTTACTGGTCTGTGACATGCGGTCCATCCTCGTACGACGGACCGCCGCGCGTCACGGGGATTGAGCCGACGACACGGGCGGGAGCAGCGGTCCGCACTCCCACTGCTGGAAGATCAGCCGGGTCTCCACCCGGGCCACCTCGCGCTGCGAGGTGAACTCGTCCAGGACCAGCCGCTGCAGGTCCGTCATGTCCGCCACGGCCACATGCACCAGGTAGTCGTCGGGACCGGTCAGATGGAAGACCGTCCGCGACTCCGGCAGCGCCCGGATCCGCTCCACGAACGGCCCCACCAACTCCCGCCGGTGCGGCCGCACCTGCACCGACAGCAGCGCTTCCAGACCCCGCCCGAGCTTGGCCGGATCGAGCTCCAGCCGGTGCCCGAGGATCACCCCGGACCGCCGGAGCCGGGTCACCCGGTCCAGACACGTCGACGGCGCCACGCCCACCTGGGCGGCGAGCTCGCGGTAGGTGCTCCGGGCGTCGTTCTGCAGCAGCCGCAGCAAGTGCAGATCCACCGGATCCAGTACGACGGAATCGGCCATGGCCCGAACGTAACACGGTGTGGTGCCCGCATGGCCCGCCCGATGTTCACCCTTCCGCCATGGACTCCGTGAGCATCCGTGACCACGTATCCGGCGCCCCGCGCGCCCTGGCCACCGAGGCCGTGCACGCCGGCCGTGACGACCTCGCCCGCCAGGGCCTGCACACCCCGCCGATCGACCTGTCGACCACCTACCCGTCGTACGACAGCCGCGCCGAGGCCGCCCGCATCGACGCCTTCGCCACCGACGGCGCGGACCCCACGGGACCCCCGGTCTACGGCCGGCTCGGCAACCCGACGGTCGCCCGCTTCGAGACCGCCCTCGCCCGCCTCGAGGGCACCGAGTCCGCCGTCGCCTTCGCCAGCGGTATGGCCGCCCTGTCCGCCGTCCTCCTCGCCCGGGCCGCGACCGGCCTGCGCCATGTCGTCGCCGTACGGCCCCTGTACGGCTGCAGCGACCACCTCCTCACCGCCGGTCTCCTGGGCACCGAGGTCACCTGGACCGACCCGGCCGGCATCACCGACGCGCTGCGCCCCGACACCGGCCTGGTGCTGGTCGAGTCCCCGGCCAACCCGACCCTCGCCGAACTCGACCTGCGGGCCGTCGCCCACGCCTGCGGCACGGTCCCGCTGCTCGCCGACAACACCTTCGCCACGCCCGTGCTGCAACGCCCCGCCGCACACGGCGCACGTCTCGTCCTGCACAGCGCCACCAAGTACCTCGGCGGCCACGGCGACGTCCTGGCCGGGGTGGTCGCGTGCGACGAGGAGTTCGCCGGGCAGCTCCGGAAGATACGGTTCGCTACCGGCGGCGTCCTGCACCCGCTCGCCGGCTACCTCCTGCTGCGCGGCCTGGCCACCCTCCCCGTCCGGGTCCGCGCCGCCTCCGCCACCGCCGCCGAACTCGCCCGCCGCCTCACCGCCGACCCACGCGTCGCCCGCGTCCGCTACCCGCGCCTGGGCGGCGCGATGATCGCCTTCGAGGTGTACGACGACCCGCACGAGGTCGTCTCCCGGGTACGGCTGATCACCCCCGCCGTCAGCCTCGGCAGCGTCGACACCCTCATCCAGCACCCGGCGTCCATCAGCCACCGCATCGTCGACGCCGACGACCGCCGCAGCGCCGGCGTGAGCGACCGGCTGCTGCGGCTGTCGGTGGGTCTTGAGGACGTGGACGATCTGTGGGCGGACCTGGACTGGGCACTAGGGGCGCTCTAGCGTGCCCCCTTGGGGGCGCGGGGCTGCATTCATGTGCGGCTACCGCCGCGCGGGCGCGACCAGCCACAACACACCCGCAGCCGTCGCGCAGCCCCACCCCCTACGGCGCTTCGGTCCTCCCCACCGTCCCCATCGCTCCCACCGCATCCCCCGGCTCCACCGGAACCGGCGCCAGCCGCGCGGTGATGACGAGCGTGCCCTCCTCGATCTGATAGTCGAGCGGCAACCCCAGCGCCCGCATCGCCGCCACCATCCCGGTGTTGGACGCCTGCGTCACCGCGTACACGCTCTCGCAGCCCGCCTCGACGGCCATCCCGACCAGCCGGCCCAGCAGTTCACCGCCGATACCGCGCCGCTGCCAGTCGTCCTCCACGAGCAGCGCGACCTCCGTCTCGTCGCCGTCCCACAGCAGATGGCCGAGGCCGACGATCCGGCCCGACGCGGTCTGCACCGCCAGGGTCCGGCCGAACCGCGGGCTGAGCAGGTGGTTCAGATAACGGTCCGCGTCCCCGACCGGCCCGTGGTAGCGCAGCCCGAGCGTGCGCGTCGAGCACCGCTCGTGCATGGCCTTGGCCGCCTCCAGGTCACCGGTGTCGGCCCGGCGCACGGTGATCGCGTTGCCCTCGGGCAGCGTCAGCACGTCCTGGCTGCGCGGGATGCGCGGGCCGAGCCGGGCATCCAGCTCCACCAGTGCCCGCGCCCGCGCGAACTCGGTGGGCGTGAACGGCAGATACGGCCGCTCCACGGTGATCACTCCGCCTTCCGGTGCGCGCAGCCGCATCACGGTGTCCTCCAGGACCCCTTCGACGGGTACCGTCTCGGGGCTCCGGGCCCCGCCGACCGGATGGGCGGGGAGTGAACGGATGGTGCACCGTCCCAACAACTGCCGGAGGGCCAGCGGAAGTTCCGCCGCGTCCAGCGCGGTACGGGTCGCCAGGCCGAGGACCCTGGTCGGGGCGTCCACCAGATCGTGCGCGTCGGCCCGCTCGATCCAGGTGTCCGTGCCCCCGGCCAGCGCGACCGCCCGGGTGATCTCACCTGCGGTCAGCTCACCCGGGGCCCGCAGCAGGAACTCGTCCACCGTGCCGTCGCCCAGCGGATGCGTCTGCAGGCTGAGGATGTCCACCCGGTGCCCGGCGAGCCCGGTGCACAGGGCGGCCAGCGATCCCGGCTCGTCACGCACCGTCGTCCGCAGCCGCCACAGCGTGGTGTCCCCGCCGGCCCCGGCCTGTCCCGTCGTGGAGACGGTCGGCCGGGTGCCGGTATCGGTATCCGTCACCGGCGGTGCGTGACCTGGGCGCCTCGCCCACCAGACGTGGAAGCCCGCGGTCGCCGCCAGCACCAGCGCCGAGATCACCAGCAGGGCCGGACCGCCGGGTCCGTGGCCGATCAGGTTCGCCGCCGCGTCCGCCACCGCGACGGCCGTGAACAGGGCGGCGAGTTCGACGACGTCCCGCCGCCAGTGGTGCACGGGCCGTCCGTGCCGTGCGCGTGTCACATCAGACATGTCTCGAGTCATGCATCCACTGTGAAGGAAGGGTGTTGCGTGATCACGAACGCTCTGTGACCGATGGGTAAAGCATGCTTATGTTCTTTTTGCGTACTTTTTTGCTGCTCCTCGTCAGGCAGCCGTCTCCTCGGTCAGCGCCTCCCGGAGCCGACGGGCCTGGACCACCAGCCGGGAGGAGCCGCGCCGGGCCGCCGCCTGAGCGAGATGGGGCAGCACACCGCGTGCCCCGGACCGCTCGGCGCACTCGGCGGCGACCGAGAGCAGCTCCCCGAGCCCGCGCGCCGAGGCCGGCACGGTCGTGCCCGCCGTCGCGAGGTCGGCGAGCTGCACCGGCAGGGTGTGCCGGAGCATCTCCCATATCGTCGTGTTCGCCCCGGTGGCCGCCGCCGTCCGCGCCGACTCGGCCAGCCGCAGCGGCTTCACCGCACCCCGCCGGACCAGTTGGCCCAGGTCGGACCCGAGCCGCTCCGCGTCGAGCTGTCCGCGCGCGGCGAGCACCAGCAGCGCGTCCACCGCGGTCAGCCGGTCCTCCGCATGCCGGGCGCCCAGCCCGTACGCCAGGCACAGATGCGTGCTCTCGCCCGCCGGGCCGCCGGACTCGGCGAGCAGCGGGAGGGCGGCGGCCATGCCCCGCTGGTCGTAGAGGGCGGCATGGGACAGGTCGTGCACCAGCCGCACGGCGACCAGCTCGCGCCGCTCCGGGAGGGTGGCCAGCCAGTGCCGGTGGTTCTCCTGGCCCGAGTGGTGGCAGTACCGGTGCGTGCCGAACACCTTGACCGGCCAGCCCAGCCGCCGGAACTCCTCGGGGAAGTCCGCCTGGAGTTCCGGGATGTCACTCGGCTCGACCGGGATCCGCGGCTCCTCGGTGAGGCGCTGTGACGTGGGCAGGACGCGTTCCTCGGCGGACAGCCAGCGCGCGAGCCTCCTGCCTTCCCGCGTACCGAGTCCGGCCGCCCGCTCGGCCGCCGCCCGCGCCGCCGCACGGTCCTCGCGGCGCACTCGGAACAGCGCCTGCGCGAAGTCGGCGTCACCGACCCGGGCACCCAGGCGTCGGTAGACGTCGAGCCGGTCGACCAGGTCGCCCGGTTCGAGGAGCCCTGTGTTCCACGTGGGCGTGGCCAGCAGCAGCGGCTGCGGATCCGTCCGTATCCGGTGGGCGAGTTCGCGGAGCCGGACGTCGAACACCCGGGAGAACTCGCTGTGCGGGCACTTGCGCTCGGCCGGACCGCGCTGCAGAGCGGCGAGCAGGGTGTGGGTGCCCACGACCCCGTACAGCGTGGCCATCAGCAGTTCCAGGCCGTCCCGGGCGGCGAGCAGTCCGTAGCGGGTGTTGCCGAAGTACTCCTCGGTCTGCCACCGGTCGCGGGACTCGGGCTGCTTCCACCAGCGGGTGGCCGCCACCGGTTCCAGCGCCTCCCGCAGCGCGTCCTGGTCGCGGTGGGCGTGCCGGGCCAGACCGTCCAGCGCCCGCTCGAACGCGGCCACGTCCCCGTCGGACGCCAGCAGGGCCGAGACCTCCTCCGCGAGTTCCACCACCGAGTCCGGTGCCGACGCGAGCCGGAACGGCTCCGGAGCCGGCGGCAGCACCTCCGCGTACGCCTGGGGAGCCGATGCGGGCGCGATCCCGAGGGCAGCGGCGGCACGGACGCGGAGAGCCGGGCTCAACTGCTCGGCCGCGCCCGCGATCTCGACCTGGGCCGCCGAGCCGTCGGTGAGCCTCTTCGCATGCCGCTCCACCAGCTTCAGCGCCCGCTCCTGCACCTGGGTGTCCTCGTGCCCGAATGCCTGGGCCACGGCCGGCAGCAGCTCCGGCGCCGCGGACGCGTCGCGGGTGAGCACCTTGCCGAGCAGTACCAGCTGGGCGCGCACCAGTTTCTTCTCGGCCCGGAACAGCAGCCCTTCGGAGGCCTCGGCCAGCTGTCGCGCGGTGAGCTCGTCGTCGAGCGCGAGTGCGGCGAGGACCGACTGGGCGTGGGCGGCCACGGGGGAGGCGGCGTCGCGTGCGAGGGCGGACCAGTCGGCGACGCGCTCGCGCTCCTCGTCCCGGGTGAGGGCCAGCTGGACCAGGAGCGGAAGGAAGACCCGGTGGTCCGTCGGGCCACCGCCGCGCAGCAGACGGGCGACACAGGCGTCGACGACCGCCTTGCGGTCCAGCGTGCCGGCCTGGGTGAGCTCCGCGAGGCAGCTCTGCCACGACCCCTGCCCGTTGCCGAACAGCCACCGGACGTTGCTGAGATCGGTCAGTTCGAACAGACCCGCCACCAGTGGCGCCAGATCCGGTTCCGCGCGCAGTCGGTCGACGAGGGGGACGCGCCCCCAACTGTGGCCGATGTGCCTGACCCAGCCGACCACATAGGCGTCCGTCACCGGCACCTCACACCCCGAGGTGCGTACCAGCCCCGCCATCAGCTCGAACGACACGTCCGCCGAGACCGGCCGGGCGGCCAGCCGCCGGGCCACATCCGCCAGCCAGCCGGTGTCCCGGTCCGCCAGCGCCTTCAGCAGCGTCTCCGCCGGCGTCTGCCGCCAGCGCATGTCCGCACCCGCGATCCAGGTCGCGGCGGCCGCGGCCCCCGAGTGGCACATCGCGCCGGCCACCTGGAGGGCCGGGTACACCCGGTCGTTCCGCTCGGTCCAGGGCGTGGCCCGCAGCTCCTTGCGCAGGTTCTGCAACTCCGGCAGGAGCTTGCGCCGTTCGGCATCCGTCATCCTCTTCAGCAGGAGCTCCGTCAGTCCCGTCCGACCCGCCCGCACCGCTTCCAGCACCTCGCTCATCGCGCACCCCCGCCGATCTCCGCCATGTCCTGTCCGAAGTCCTGCCCCGCGTCCTGCTCTGCCGTGGCGCCCCGCCGCACCATCCGCACCGCCAGCGCGTGCTTGCACGGCCCGCGCCCGCCCCGGTACTTCGCCCACCACAGACAGCTGCAGCTCAGCACCCCCGCCGCGTCCCGCACCCGGTGCACATGACCGTCCTCGGCCGTCACCGTCCCCAGATCGCCGTCCACGGCCACCGCGCCCGCGGCCACCAGCGCCCGGGCCGAGCGCAGCCGCGGGTTGTGCCGCTCCACGCGCCCCGCGTCGTAGGGCAGTTCGCGGTGGAAGTAGGCGGCCTCGGCCGTGTCGTAGCCGACCCGTCCCGAGGTGCCGAGGCGGACCAGGGCCGCGCGGACCCGCTCCGGGGCGAGGCCCGAGGAGGCGGCCAGGTCGGCGACGTCCACGCGGGGCTCCCAGGCCAGCAGCACCGCGATCAGCTCCGCGTCCTCGGCGGCCTCGTCGGTGGCGAGCGCGTCCAGCACGCCGCCCTCGCCGGAGAACCCGCGGGCCGCGTCCGGCGACAGCGTCAGGGTGAGCCGCATGCCGGGCAGCACGACCTCCCAGGCGGCGGCGGTACCGGAGGCGGCGAGGGCGCCCTGCGGGCCGTACACCCGCAGCGCCGTCGCATGGCGCAGGACCTGCTGCAGTGCCGCGAGCCGCTCCGGGCCCGGCAGGCACACCGCGCCCGGCACCGGGCGGGTCGTCGGCCGCAGCCCCCGGCCCGTCGGCACCACCCAGCGGGGACCGGCCGCGCCCCGGCGTCCCGTGCCGCCGCGGGGGAGCGAGCGCAGGAAGCGCACCGCCTCGTCCGCCGGGAGTTCGGCGCGCAGGTCGAACCCGGCCGCTATGACCTGTGCCTCCGCGAAGCCGCGCAGCCAGCGGTCCGGGAGCGGCACCTTCTTCTCCACCACCGGGCCGTCCAGTGTGGTGACCGCCAGTTCCTCGGGCCCGACCCGCAGATGGAGCGGGTCGTCCGTGCCGAGCCGGGAAAGCGCCTCCCGCAGCGGGTTGTTGACGTCGACGTTCGTCGTGCCGTGCCCGACCTCGCCGCCGTCCAGGCCCGGACGGAGGACGTCCAGCCGGGCGTACACCCCGCCGCAGCCGGAGAAGGACTCGAAGCGCAGCCGGTCGCCGTTGCCGGTCACCACCGGGTCCAGCGAGGCGCGCAACTGCGGCTGGTAGTAGCGCGCGGCCGCCACGTCGGCCACCGCGAGCAGCCCGGCGGCGGCCACCTGAGGCGAGGTCAGAAAGCCCGCGAAGAACCGCGGGTGCTCCGCCGTCCCGGTGGGTGTCGCACCCCGGGAGGTCTCAAGACCGAGACGGTGTCCGTCGGCGGCGGAGCGCAGCACGGAGGGTTGGCGATAGGCCACGGCCTGTGAAGATCGCGTCATGGGAAAAACCGTAGAGGCGACCACTGACAATCGGCTCTGACCTGCGAAAACACCCTGTTCCAGGGTGAGTTCGGGGGATGCGGCAGGGCCGCGCACCGGGGGATGACGCCGGGGCGCGGCCCTGTGCAGAGCGTACGGGAGTTACTGGCCGACCCGGCCCGGCTGCAGGGTCTGGGTGAACAGCACGGTGCCGTCGTACTCGCGCAGACGCACCGTCAGTTCGCCGCTGTCGCCGTCGATGTCGACCTCGCCGAAGAACTGGTAGCCCTCCGCGGGTGACACGTTCGAGGCGGTCGGCGCCTTGACGAACACCCGGTCGGGGCCGAACGTGCCGTCCAGCGCGTTGGCCGGGAAGGCGCCGGCGTTCAGCGGGCCGGAGACGAACTCCCAGAACGGCGCGAAGTCCTTGAACGCGGCCCGCGACGGGTCGTAGTGCTGGGCCGAGGTGTGGTGGACGTCGGCCGTCAGCCACACCGTGCCGGTGATCTTCCGGTGCTTGATGTACCGCAGCAGCTCGGCGATCTGCAGCTCACGGCCGAGCGGCGCGCCCGGGTCGCCCTGGGCGACGGCCTCGAAGTTCGCCTTGCCCTCCACCGGGTCGGGCACGACCAGGCCGAGCGGCATGTCCGCGGCGATCACCTTCCACACCGCCCGCGACCGGGACAGCTCGCGCTTGAGCCACTCCAGCTGCTCGGCGCCGAGGATGCCCTGCGGGTCGGTCGTCTGGTTGTCGGGCGAGTTGGCGTTGCGGTAGGTCCGCATGTCGAGCACGAACACGTCGAGGAGCGGGCCGTGGTGGTGGACGCGGTAGATCCGGCCGTCGGGACGGCCGCTGATCGTGGAGATCGGGAAGTACTCGGAGAACGCCTGCCGGGACCGCAGCGCCATGTCGTCCAGCTTGGTGCCGGCCGGGTAGGCGGTGCCGGTGCCGATGACCTCGCCCGGGTACCAGTTGTTGCGGACCTCGTGGTCGTCCCACTGGATGACGTTCGGCACCTGGGCGTTGAACCGGCGCAGCGCCTGGTCCAGCAGGTTGTAGCGGAAGTTGCCGCGGAAGTCGTCCAGCGTGACCGCGACGTGCGACTTCTCCTCCGAGGTGACGTTGCGGTACAGGCTGCCGTCGGGCAGCGCCTGGGTCGCCGAGATCACGCCGTCGGCGTAGATGTTGTCACCGCTGCACAGGAAGAAGTCGGGGTCCAGCTTCGCCATCGCGTCGAAGATGCGGTAGCCGCCGATGGACTCGTTGATGCCCCAGCCCTGTCCGGCCAGGTCGCCCGACCACACGAACTTCACGCCCTGACGGCGGCGCGCGGAGGCCGTCCGGAAGGTGCCGCCGACCGGCTCGCCGGTGCGGCGCGGGTCGTCGGGGTCGGCGAGCAGTACGCGGTAGTGGATCTGCTCGCCGGACGGCAGCCCGTGCAGCCGGGTGGTGCCGGTGAAGTCGCTGTCGGATCCGAGCAGCGGACCGTGCCACCTGCGGGCGTCGCGGAACGACTCGGTGGCCGAGGTCTCCACGATCATCCGGGCCGGCCGGTCCGAACGGACCCACACCAGGCCGGAGCCGGCGGTCACGTCGCCCGCCTGTACGCCCCAGTCCGCGCGGGGCCGCCCGGACAGTGCGAGCGCCGGCGCCGAACCGAGCGCCGTGGGCAGGGTCAGGGCCGCCGACGCGGCGAGCGAGCCGCGCAGCACGCTGCGGCGGCCGGGGAGCGAAAGGGACATGGAAGGGCCTCCAGGGCGGGATCCGGCCAGTTGTGCACCGCCACAACTACTGGGGCGCCGCAGCGCGCACGGAAACCGCAAGTGAACAACTGATCGGCCGGGAAGGTCACCCGGCAACCGCTTCCGCCATCAGCCGCACGCCCTCCCGGATCCGCGCCGGCGGCAGATGCGCGTACCCGAGCACCAGCCGTACGGTGGAATCGTCGCTCCTCGCGTGCGCGCACTCGCCGAGCGGACGCACCGCCACCCCCGCGGCCGCCACCCGCCGTACGAAACGGCTCTCCGGCCCGTAGCCCTCCGGCAGTTCGGCGATCGCGTGCAGCCCCGCCGCGATCCCCGACACGCGCGCGTGCGGGAAGTGCTCGGCCAGCGCGGCGACCAGGGCGTCCCGCCGCTCGCGGTAGGCGCGCTGGCAGCGGCGCAGCTGCCGGTCGTAGTCGCCGCGTGCCACGAACCGGGCGAACGCCGCCTGGTCGAGGGAGGGATGCCCGAGGTCCATGGTCCGTTTGCGGTCGACGACCTCGTCCGCCAGGGACTCCGGCACCAGCAGCCAGCCCAGCCGCAGGCCGGGGGCGAGGGACTTGCTGACCGATCCCGCGTAGGCCACCCGTTCCGGGTCCAGGCCCTGCAGGGCGCCGACCGGGGCGCGGTCGTAGCGGAAGTCGCCGTCGTAGTCGTCCTCCAGCAGCAGGCCGTCCACCGAACGGGCCCAGTCGAGCAACCGGGCGCGGCGGTCGGCGGAGTAGGCGATCCCGGTCGGGTACTGGTGGGCGGGCGTCGTCACCACCGCGCGCACGCCCGACGCGCGCAGCGGGCGCAGGGCGAGGCCCTCGTCGTCCAGGGGCAGCGGTACGGCGCGTGTCCCGGCGGCTTCGTAGAGACCGTCGTGCTGCGGGCTGCCGGGGTCCTCCACCCCGATCTCGCGCAGCCCGCGCGCGTGCAGCACGGATCCGAGCAGGGCCGCCGCCTGTGCCACTCCGGAGACGACCACGATCCGCTCCGGGTCGGCGGCCACGCCCCGGCGCCGGGCCAGCAGTTCGGCCAGGGCCGAGCGCAGCCGGGGCAGCCCGCGCGGGTCCGGGTAGCCGAGGTCGCGGTGCGGGAGTTCCGCCAGCACCTCGCGCTGGGCGGCGGCCCACGCGGCGCGCGGGAACAGCGACAGGTCCGGCGACCCCGGTACGAAGTCCACCCGTACGCCCGCCGGGCGTGGCGCGAGGTCCCGCGCGCGGGGCGACGCCGCCCGTACGGCACCGCCCACCCAGGTGCCCGCACCCCGGTCGCTGCGCAGATAGCCCTCCGCCGTCAACTGCTCGTACGCCTCCGTGACGAGCCCCCGGGACACGCCGAGGTCCCTGGCGAGGTCCCGGCTCGACGGCAGCCGGGTGCCGGGTGCGAGCCGTCCCGCGCGGATCGCCTCGCGCAGCGCCGCCTGGAGGGAACGGCCACGCGCGCGTGCCGGTGCCGAGGCGGCCGGGAGCAGCAGTTCCCACGCGGCCGAGCCGGGCAGGCCGTCCGGATTGGTCCCCGATGACGTCATGGAAGTGGACCTTAAACCGGACCGCCCGCGTTCCTAGCGTCGTCCTCATGAACGCGACCACCACACGCGGCGCCGCTCTGACCGCGCTCGCCTACGTCCTCGTCGGAGGTTCCTTCACCGCCAACAGCGTGCTGGGCCGTTATCCCTACGCGGGCGGCCAGTTCGTCCGCTACGCGCTGGCCTGTCTGCTGCTCCTGCCGTTCGTCGGGCCCGGTGCGGCAGAGCGGCTGCGCGGCCTGGGCGTACGTGCCTGGCTCCGGCTGTCCCTCCTCGCCGCCGTCGGGATGGTCGGCTTCAACCTGGCGATCCTCGCCGCCGAGCGCACCGCGGAACCGGCGGTCCCGGGCGTCTTCGTGGGCTGCGCGCCGGTGGTGGTCGCGGTCCTGGTCCCGCTCCTCGACGCGCGCCGGCCCCAGCACCAGGTGTTCCGCGGGGCGTTGCTCGTCGCGGTCGGCGCCTTCGCCGTCCAGGGCTGGGGACGGACGGACGCGCGGGGCATCGCCTTCTCGATCTGCGCGCTCGCCGGTGAGGTCGGGTTCGCGGTGCTGGCCGGGCCGGTGCTGCGGGCGCTCGGGCCACGGCTGCTGACCGCCACGGTGTGCGCCCTCGCCGCGGCCGAGGCGGCGGTGGCCGGGGTGGCCGGGGTGGTCCTCGACGGCGGGGCGTGGCTGCGCAGGCCCGACGCCACGGAGACGGCCGCGCTGCTGTGGCAGGCCGCGGTCGTCACCGTCGTCGGCTTCGTCTGCTGGTACATGGGCGTTCAGCGGATCGGCACGGAACGCGCCACCCTCTTCACCGGCCTCGTCCCCCTCGCCGCCGTCTGCACCGCCCCCCTCGTCGGCACCGGCTCCTACGGCCCCGCCCAGGCCGTCGGCAGCGCCCTGGTGGGCGCGGGCGTCGCCCTGGGCACGGGAACGCTGCCGCGCCCGGGCGCCCGGTCGGCGGCCGAGGGAGCCGTGTGCCGCGCTGACGATCGGTCGGTGGCCGAGGGAGCCGTGCGCCGCCCGGGCGACCGGTCGGCGGGTCCGGGAGCCGCGCGCCGCTTTCGCCCGTGGTCGGTGGCCGCGGATCTGTGGCGCCGTCCGCGCGACCGGTCGGTGGTCGCGGGCGTCGGGCGCCGTCCTGCTCACCGGTCGGCGGTCGCGGGAGTTCTGGGTCGCCTCGGTCGTCGGTCGGCGGCGGGAGCCGTGCCCCGCCGCACCCGTGAACCGGTCCCCGCGGGGACCTCGCCCTCTCCGAGCCCCCGGACGGTGGCTCCCGGAGTCGTGGCCCGATTCGGTGGCCGGGCAGCGGCTGCCGGGGGCTTGCGTCGGTCTCGGACGGCGGGAGTCGGCCGATCTTCGCAGGGTCCCGAGGGCGCCGGTGGCCGGTCCCGTGCCGGTCGGCCGTCAGCGGCTGCCGTCGAGGATGACACGGGCGACGAGGGCCGGGTCGTCGTTCATCGGGCAGTGGCCGCAGCCGGGGAGCCGGACCAGGCGGGCCTTGGGGATGATCAGCTTGGCCCGGACGCCCTGGCGGCGTACGAGCAGCATGTCCCGGGTGCCCCAGCCCACGGTGACGGGGATGCCGGGGATGTCGTCGCTGAACTGGACGGCGGCGCCCGCCCGCAGGGTGTCGGCGAAGCCGGTGGCCTGCGCGAGCGCGAGCGTCTCGGCGACCACCGCCTCGGGTGAACGGCGCGCCGGGCGGGCGTAGATGGTGCTCGTCAGGGCCGTCCGCCCGGCGGCCGACCGGGACAGCCGCTCGACCAGCGGCAGCGGCAGCCGTTCGGCGATCCGCCGCATGGAGATGAGCACACCGAAGGCGTAGCGCCGTTCGGCCTGCGACCAGAACCCGGCCGGGGAGAGGGCGGTGACGGACCGGACGAGCTTCTCGCGGCCCAGCTCCAGCGCCAGCAGTCCGCCGAGCGAGTTGCCCGCCACATGCGGCCGTTCCAGCTCCAGCGTCTCGAACAGCGCGGCGAGCACGGCGTTGGTCGTCGGGAGGTCGTAGGCGAGGCCCGCGGGCAGACCGGGGGAGGCGCCGAAGCCGGGCAGGTCCACGGCGATCACGTCCCGCTCGGTCGCGAGGATGTCCACCACCGGGTCCCAGGCCTGCCGGTGATGCCCTATGCCGTGGATCAGGACCAGCGGCTCGCCCCGGCCCACGCGCGCGTAGGAGACGGTCACGTCCTGCTGGCCGTGCGCGGCCGGGACCTTGAAGGAGACGGTGGCGGACATGGGGGCTCCTCGTCTGGGACTGCGGCGGGATGCCTGGGACTTCGGTGGACGCCGTGCCGTAGACAGCTTGTCAGCAATTGCTACTCACGGGTAGTCCCCGGCGGGGTGTGTCGTGCGCCGCCCGCGCGGGCCGTCAACGCGCCCCGCGCAGCTCCAGGTTGAAATCGGGGTGCCCGAAGCGCTGCATGAGGGAGACCCACAGCGGCAGCCACATCTCCACCGCCCGCGAGGCCTCGATCCCGCCCAGGTCCAGCACCCGCTCGGCGGGCCAGCCGAACTCCCCGAGCAGCGCGGTCACCTGGGCCTTGGCATCGGCGTCCGCGCCGCACACGAACAGGTTGTGCGCACCGGGCACCCGCGCCGGATCCACCATCACCTGGCAGTTGACCGTGTTCAGCGTCTTCACCACGCGCGCGTGCGGGAACGCCCGCTGGATCTGCTCGCCCACGCTGTCCGACCCGACGGGATCCAGCCGTATTCCGCCGTCCTCGATCGCCAGCGGATTGGAGACGTCGATGAGGACCTTCCCGGCGAGATGCTCCGCGCCCGCCGCCTCCAGCGCCGCGAGCGACACCCGGCCGCCCACCGCGTTGACGACCACCTCGGCGGCGGCCGCGGCATCCGCGAACGTACCGGCGCCCCCGCCCGTCGCCCGGGCCCACTCCAGGGCGGCCGGATTGCCCTCGCTGCGCGAGCCGAGCGTCACCTCGTGCCCCAGCTCCACCAGCTTCCCGCCCAGCGTGCGGCCTACCTCGCCCGTGCCCAGCACCGCGTACCGCATCGGTGACCTCCCGTGTCCCCCGCCGGCCGTCGGCGGTCCGCCGATCATTCTGGGCCGGGCGCGCGGGGGACGGAGCGATTCCGCCTGGACACGGGGAAACGTGTCGGGATGGGATGGGGCCGTGACCGCCGACACCCTGACCGACGTCTTCGAGGAACACCGTCCCGCGCTCATGGGGGTCGCCTACCGCATGCTCGGCCGCGTGGCCGACGCGGAGGACGTGGTCCAGGACGCCTGGCTGCGCTGGTCCGGCGCGGACCGCGGCGACGTACGCGAACCGCTCGGCTACCTGGTGCGCATCACCACCCGGCTCGCCATCGACCGGCTCCGCCAGATCCAGGCCCGCGGCGAGACCTACGTCGGCCCCTGGCTCCCCGAGCCCTACGTCACCGACTTCGGCACCACCGCCCCCGACGCCGCCGACCGCGCCGAACTGGCCGACTCCGTCTCGCTCGCCGTCCTCGTCGTCCTGGAGTCGCTGTCGCCCCTGGAGCGCGCCGTGTTCGTGCTGCGCGAGGCCTTCGGGTACCCGCACGCCGAGATCGCCGCGATGCTCGACCGGGGCGAGGCCGCGGTGCGGCAGCTGGCCGGCCGCGCCCGCCGGCACGTCGACGAGCGGCGCACCCGCTACGAGGTCGACCCGGCCCGGCGCAGGGACCTGACCGAACGGTTCCTCGCCGCCGCGGCCGGCGGCGACCTGGAGGGGCTGATGGCCCTGCTCGCCCCCGACGTGCGCCTGGTGAGCGACGGCGGCGGCAAGGCGTCGGCGGCGCTGCGCGTCATCGTCACCCCCGGCAAGGTCGGCCGGTTCCTGCTCGGCGTCGCCCGCAAGGAGGGTGCCGGGATGTCCTTCCGCTTCCTGGAGGTCAACGGCGGCCCGGCGGTGCTCCTGCTCGCCGACGGCAGGCCCGACAGCGTGTTCCAGCTGGACGTCGACGGGAGCGCCGTCCGGGCCGTCTACATCATCCGCAACCCCGACAAGCTGCGGTCCCTCTCCGGCCTCTGACCCCCTGCGCCCGGCGGCTCCCGCACCGCGACGGGAGCTTTGCCGCCATGTCACGAAAACGCCCCCGTGCGAACGCCTCATGAACGGTGCATGGCACCGCTTTCTATGCGTTGCCCCAGGGATCGAGGATTGGTCTTGACCAAGGGTGTGCGCCGCCCTATGGTCGCAGATAAGTACAACAACCTTTAATAAACAAGGGCGCTAAAACGCCGCCGGACCACGGCGATTGCGGAGGACAGGGTGGGGACCACGCAGCTGGAATCGGTGCCGGAACCGAAGTACTGGCATCTCAAGACCGTGCTCAGTGAGGCACTGGACTCGGAGTTCTCGGTCGGCGAGATCCTGCCCAACGAGCGCGACCTCGCCGCCCGCTTCGGGGTGGCCCGCGCCACGCTCCGTCAGGCCCTCGAACAGCTCGAACTGGAAGGCCGCCTGCAGCGCCGCCGCGGTGTCGGTACGACGGTCGCGCCCCCGCGCATGGGCGTGGCCGTGGGCACCGGCCAGCACGCCTGGCCCGGCGCCCCCGAGGACGCCTGGCAGCCCGTCGACTGCACCCTCGCGGTGCCGCCAGCCGCCGCCGCGGCCGCCTTGGAGACCGGCGCGGAGGAGCCCGTGCACATCGTGCGCCGCTCCCGCGTCTCGCACGGCCAGCCCGTCGCCGCCGAGCTGCTCTACGTCCCGGCCGCCTCGGTCCCGGACCTGACGGCGATCGACGCGCCCTCCGGAGCGGCACGCGCGCGGGCGGTGCTGCGCGAGCTGCAGCGCCTGGAGCTGGACGGCCAGAACCGCGCTGTGGAGCTCGGCTCGGCCCGCGCGGACGATGCCAAGGAACTCGACCGCCTCCCCGGCGCCCCGGTCCTCGTCGTCACGACCCGCTTCCTCGCGGCCGGCCGCGTCGCCGCGCTCTCCAGCGCCACGTACCGCGCCGACACCTGCCGGCTGACCTTCGGCGACTCCGGCGGCGTCGAGATCCACCACGGCCCCGAGCAGCAGGCCTCGTAGCCACCGCGCCGGAACCGGCCGCACGGGATCCGAACGCGCCGGAGCGGACCGCGCGGGGACCCCGAGCACGCGGACCGAACGCGCGGGGACAGTGCGTACGGCAACCGAACACGCGGTATCAGCACGCGCCCCGGATTTCCTCCGGGGCGCCTCGCATGCCGGGGCGGGCGCTCAGCGGCGTGCGGTGACCGTGCCGTCCACCGCGAACAGCTGCTCCTCCACATGGTCGAGGGCCAGCCGCAGCGCCCCCGTCGCCACCGCCGCCTCGCCGAGGAGCGACAGGGCGACCCGGGGCGGACGCAGGCAGTAACGGGCCAGTTCGCGGCGGAGCGGCTCCAGGACGCCGTCGAGTCCCGCCGCCCAGCCGCCGATCACCACCAGCTCCGGGTCCAGGGCCAGCACCAGCGCGGCCACGTCGTGGACCAGCCGCTGGATGAACCGGTCGACGGCGGCCCGCGCCCGCGCGTCCCCCTTGCGGGCCAGCGCGAACACCTCGGCGACCGCCTGCTCGTCCAGCGGGTGCAGCGGCTCGTCGGTCGTGGACAGCAGCGTCTCCGGAGTCACCTCCCGGCCCAGCAGATGCAGCGCGCCGATCTCCCCGGCCGCCCCGCCGTAGCCCCGGTGCAGCCGCCCGCCGATCAGCGAACCGGCGCCCGGACTGAGTCCGGCCAGCACCATCACCACGTCGTCGGACTCGGTGGCGGCCCCCTTCCAGTGCTCGGCCACGGCCGCCGCGTTGGCGTCGTTCTCCACCAGCACCGGGCACTTGAAGGACCGGCTGAGCCGCTCGCCGAGGCGCAGCCCCGTCCACTCGGGCAGCGCGGTGCCCAGCCGTACCGTGCCGTCCGCCTCGACGATGCCCGGCGTACCGACCCCGACGGCCCGCAGCGAACTGCGCGCCACCCCGGCCCGGCGCAGCAGTTCGGCGACCGCGGTCCGCAGCCGCTCCAGCCGCTCGTCCGCGTCCGCCGTCTCGTCGACGTCCTTGGCCTGCGCCCCCAGCATCCGGCCGTCCAGATCGGCCAGCAGCGCGGCGACGCGGTGCGGGCCGATCTCCAGGCCCAGCAGATGCCCGGCCTCGGCCCGGAACCGGAACCGCCGGGCCGGCCGCCCCTGCCGCCGGGCCGCGCCCTCCTCGGCCGCCGTCTCGACGACCAGACCCCCCTCTATGAGCCCCTCGACGACCCCCTCGACCGTCGGCCGGGACAGCCCCGTCACGCGGGTGATCTCCGTGAGCGTCGCGCAGTCCGTGGCACGCAGCGCGTGCAGCACCACTGCGGAATTGATCCTTCGCAACAGAGACGGATCACCGCCGGTCAGCCCCGCCAACGTCCGTCCTCCCAGCTTGCCGAGCGTGTTGGCCGGATCGTACTTCCCCACCGACTTCCCCGGCGAGTGTCCGGCGCTCCCTACCTGCCGAGGAATAGCGATCAGCGCGGCGCGACGAACCCCGACTCGTACGCCGCGATCACCGCCTGGGTGCGGTCCCGCGCCCCGAGCTTCGCCAGCACGGCCCCCACATGGGACTTCACGGTCTCGGTCCCGACGAACAGCCGCCCGGCGATCTCGGCGTTGGACAGCCCCTGGGCCATGAGCCGCAGCACCTCGGCCTCCCGCTCGGTCAGCCGTGCCCACCCCAGCCCGTCCCGCCCGCCGCCCTCGCCGTACCGGGCGGCGAGCTGCCGTACCGAGGCGGGGAAGAGCAGTGACTCGCCCTCGGCGACCAGCCGTACCGCGTGCACGATCTCGGCGGGCCGGGCCCGCTTCAGCAGAAACCCGTCCGCCCCCGCGCGCAGCGCCTCGTACACGTACTCGTCGTCCTCGAACGTCGTCACCACGAGGATCTTCGGCGGCTCGGCGACCGTGCGCAGCACCGCGCGCGTGGCCTCGATCCCGTCCAGCAACGGCATCCGTACGTCCATCGCGACCACGTCCGGCCGCAGCTGCCGCACCAGCGGGATCACCGCCGCCCCGTCCGCCGCCTCGCCGACCACCTCGATGTCGGGCTGAGCCTCCAGCACGGCCCGCAGACCGGCGCGTACGAGGGGTTCGTCGTCGACGAGGAGAACGGTGACCGGCATCCGGCCAGCGTAGATCAGCGCACCGGCAGCTCGGCGTGCACCTGCCAGTCGCCCCCGTCCGGTCCGGTCCGCGCGCTGCCCCCGAGCAGGGCCGCGCGCTCGCGTATCCCGCGCAGCCCGCTGCCCCGCCCGGGCCCGGGTATCGGGCCGGGGAGCGGATTGCGCACCTCCAGGCCGAGCACCCCGGCGGTCACGGTCACCCGGACCCGCACCGGCACCGGCCCCGCGTGCCGCAGCACATTGGTCAGCGCCTCCTGGAGGATCCGGTAGCCCTCCCGGGAGACCGGGCCCGGCACCGTCTCCAGCGGGCCGGTGACCTCCGCGTCCACCTTCGCCCCCGAGGCCCGCGCGGACTCCAGGAGCCGGTCGGCGTCGGTGAGCGTGGGCCGGCCGCTCACCGGCCGCCGCTCCTCGCGCAGCACGCCCAGCACCCGCTCCAGGTCCTCCAGCGCGCCGCGGCCGGTGTCCTCGATGGCGGCCAGCGCCCGGTCGGTGAACTCCGGATCACCCGCCGCCCGGGCCGCGCCCGCCTGCACCACCGCCACCGTCAGCGCATGCCCGATGGAGTCGTGCAACTCGCGCGCGATACGGGTGCGTTCCAGCAGTTGCTCGGTGCGCTCCTCCAGGGCCGCGAGCCGTTCGGCGGCGGACGGGCCGAGCAGCCGCCGGGCGATCGCCGTGATCAGCTCCCCGAAACCGACGACCGCACCGTAGAGGGCGATCAACGGGAGCGGGACCAGCAGGGCGAACGCCCAGTGCGGCCGGGCCGCGTCGAGCAGGGGGAGGCCGCCGGGCGCCCGGCCCGCCGCGAGCCGGGCGAGGTCGAACGCGATCGCCGGCAGCCACACCGAGACCAGCGCGCCCGCCGAGCCGAGGAGCATCCGCGCCTCCAGCCACAGCACCGTGCGCCCCCGGTCCCGCCAGGTCGCCGACGGCGTCTCCGAGATCCCCGAGTCCGCCTCGCCCGGCGTGAGCAGCAGCCGCGCCTGCACGCCCTCGCCCCGGCGCACGGCGGGGATCAGCCCGACCGGGACCAGTACCAGGGCCGGCACCCACGGGGTGGACGGGTCGACGAACAGCCAGAGGCCGACGACGAGCAACGGCACCCACAGGTGCAGCAGTCGTGTGTACGTCGTCCCCCGCAGCAGCGGGCGCAGAAAGCGGGCCATGCGGACAGCGTGACAGGCGCCACTGACAACGGGCCTCCCCCGGGCGGGGGAGACGATCTCCACCGGCGGGGGAGGAGCCCAACCCTCCCCACCGGCCAGAGTGTTGGCCATGACCAGCATCGACGTGCACGACCTCACCAAGGAGTACGGCGGCCGACGGGCCGTGTACCACCTCACCTTCACCGTCCGGCCCGGCCGGGTCACCGGCTTCCTCGGCCCCAACGGCGCCGGCAAGTCCACCACCCTGCGTCTCGTCCTCGGCCTCGACCGCCCCACCTCCGGAACCGCCACGGTCGGCGGCCGCCCGTACCCCGAACTCGACGAGCCCCTGCGCCGGGTGGGTGCCCTGCTCGACGCCGACGCCGCGCACCACTCCCGCACCGGACGCGACCACCTGCGCGCCCTCGCCGCGAGCAACCGCATCCAGGACCGCCGGGTCGACGAGGTGCTGGAGGAGACGGGCCTCGCTCCCGCCGCCCGGCGCCGGGTACGGACGTACTCCCTGGGCATGCGCCAGCGGCTCGGCATCGCCGCCGCTCTGCTCGGCGATCCCGAGGTGGTCCTCCTCGACGAGCCCGCCAACGGCCTGGACCCCGAAGGCATCGTCTGGATCCGCCGGTTGCTGCGCCGACTGGCGGCGGAGGGCCGCACCGTACTGGTCTCCAGCCATCTGATGAACGAGACGGCCTCCTTCGCGGACCACCTGATCGTCCTGGGCCGCGGCCGTCTGCTGGCCGACACCCCGCTCCGGGACTTCATCCACGCGCGCGTGCGGCCCGCGGCCAGGGTCCGCACCACCGACGACGCACGACTCGACCACTTGCTCGCCCGGCACGGATTCGAAGCGCAGCACGGCGCGGACGGCGCCTGGACCGTGCGGCACGCGCGCGTGGCGGACATCGGGCGGGTCCTGGCCGACGCCGGCGTCCCCGTCCTCGAACTCGCCCAGGAGGAGGCCACCCTGGAGCAGGCCTACCTCGATCTGACGTCGGCGGAAGCCGAGTTCACCGCACACCACCACCAGGAGGCCTGACCATGCCGTTCCAGCCCGTCCTGCACGCCGAGTGGCTCAAGATCCGGACCCTGCGCCCGCTCGTCGGCGGCCTGGGCGCGCTCCTGGCCGTCACCGTCGCCTTCTCCGGACTCGTGGCGGCCGGCACCGACGACGGCTCCGACCCGCTCTTCACGGTGTTCTTCGGCGTCTCCTTCGGGCAGATCGCGGCGATCGCCTTCGGCGCCACCGCCGTCTCGTCCGACCTCCGGGGCGGCGCGCTGCGGCTGGCCCTGTCCGCCGTACCCGACCGGCGACGGTGGTTCGCCGCCAAGGCCACGGCGATCGCCCTGCCCGTGCTCGCCGTGGGCCTGGTCACCGGCCTCGCCACGCTGGCGCTGGGGAAGTACCTGCTCGGAGCGGCCGGTCCCACGTGGGCAGTGGGGCTGCGCGGAGCAGTGGCCTGCGGTTTCTACCTGACGCTGATGGCCCTGTTCGCGGCGGGACTCACCGCCGTACTGCGCAGCGGCACCGCGACGCTGTCCGTCCTGATCCCGTTCCTGCTGACCGTGTCCTTCGTGATCGGCGACCTCTCCGGAGGCATCGCCGACCTGCTGCCCGACCGCGCCGGTCAGGTGGCGCTCCACAGCACCTGGGACGGCTCCGTCGGCCCGTGGACCGGACTCGCGGTCACCGCACTGTGGACGGCGGCCGCACTGCTCGCCGGCGCCCGGAGCCTGCACCGACGGGACGCCTGACCTCGCCGGTCCCCCCTGGTGGGACCCCGGTGGTCAGCCCCGCGCCGCCTCCCGCAACCGCCCGAACTCCTCCGCCATCGTGGCCGCCGTCCAGTGCGCGTTCAGTCCGCTCGGGTTCGGCAGCACCCACACCCGGGTGTCGCCGATCGTCCGCTCCTGCGGCCCCATCCGGGCCTTGCGGTCGTCGAAGGCGGCCCGGTAGGCCGTGATGCCCACCACCGCCAGCCATCGCGGCCGGACCCGCTCCACCTTCGCCGTCAGCAGGCGTCCGCCCTCGGTGTACTCGGCGGCCGTCAGTTCGTCGGCCCGCGCGGTCGCCCGCGCCACCACGTTGGTGATGCCGAGCCCGTACGACGGCAACTCGCCCTGTTCCGCGGGCTTGAGCAGCCTCGGTGTGAAGCCGGACAGGTGCAGCACCGGCCAGAAGCGGTTGCCGGGGCGGGCGAAGTGGTGTCCGGTGGCCGCCGTCATCAGGCCGGGGTTGATCCCGCAGAACAGGACGTGCAGGCCGTCCGCGATCACGTCCGGGACGAGACGGTCGCGGGCGGCCTCCAGCTCCGCCGCAGTGAAGCGGGTCAGAGGATCGCTCCGGGCGTGTAGCCGGCCGCCTCCGGGTGCTGCTTGGCGATCTCCTCGATCCGGCCGACGACGACACCGACCTGGGCGGCCGCCGCGCCCGTGAAGGACAGCTTGTCGGCCATCAGGGCGGCGAGCTGCTCGCGGTCGAGCGGCAGCCGCTCGTCGGCCGCCAGCTTGTCCAGCAGGTCGTTGCGCTCGGCGCCCTGCTCGCGCATCGCGAGCGCGGTGGCGACGGCGTTCTCCTTGATCGCCTCGTGCGCGACCTCACGGCCGACGCCCGCCCGCACCGCGCCCATCAGTACCTTGGTGGTGGCGAGGAAGGGGAGGTAGCGGTCCAGCTCGCGGGCGATGACGGCGGGGAACGCGCCGAACTCGTCGAGGACCGTCAGGAAGGTCTCCAGCAGACCGTCGAGCGCGAAGAAGGCGTCCGGCAGAGCCACCCGGCGCACCACCGAGCAGGACACGTCGCCCTCGTTCCACTGGTCGCCCGCCAGCTCGCCGGTCATCGAGGCGTAGCCGCGCAGGATGACCATCAGGCCGTTGACGCGCTCGCAGGACCGCGTGTTCATCTTGTGCGGCATCGCCGAGGAGCCGACCTGGCCCGGCTTGAAGCCCTCGGTCACCAGCTCGTGCCCGGCCATCAGGCGGATCGTCTTGGCCAGCGAGGACGGCGCCGCCGCCAGCTGCACCAGCGCGGTCACCACCTCGTAGTCCAGCGAGCGCGGGTAGACCTGGCCGACCGAGGTGAACGCCTGCGAGAAACCGA
The DNA here is from genome assembly GCF_042959465.1 of Streptomyces sp. NPDC007901. Lineage (NCBI taxonomy): Bacteria > Bacillati > Actinomycetota > Actinomycetes > Kitasatosporales > Streptomycetaceae > Streptomyces > Streptomyces sp. NPDC007901. The sequence continues at coordinate 174,101 of NZ_JBIBKW010000019.1, forward strand.
GGTGCCCGGCGATCCGGTCCTCCAGCTCGGCCAGCTTCGCCGCGTCCCCGCCCAGCAGGTCCAGCATGTCCTGGGCGGTGCCGACCGGACCCTTGATGCCACGCAGCGGGTAGCGGCCGAGCAGCTCCTCGACCCGGCCGTAGGCCACGAGCAGCTCGTCGGCGGCGGTCGCGAAGCGCTTGCCGAGGGTGGTGGCCTGCGCGGCCACGTTGTGCGAGCGGCCCGCCATCACCAGCTCGGCGTACTCGCCGGCCAGCTTGCCCAGACGCGCCAGGACGGCCACCGTACGGTCGCGCACCAGCTCCAGCGAGAGCCGGATCTGCAGCTGCTCGACGTTCTCCGTCAGGTCACGGGAGGTCATGCCCTTGTGCACGTGCTCGTGCCCGGCGAGGTCGTTGAACTCCTCGATCCGCGCCTTCACGTCGTGCCGGGTGACCTTCTCGCGCTCGGCGATGGAGGCCAGGTCGACGGTGTCGAGGACCCGCTCGTAGTCGGCGATCGCCGCGTCCGGCACCTCGATCCCGAGGTCCTTCTGGGCCCGCAGCACGGCGAGCCAGAGCTGCCGCTCCAGCTTCACCTTCTGCTCGGGCGACCAGAGCGTGGCGAGCTCGGCGGAGGCGTAGCGTCCGGCGAGGACGTTCGGGATGCGGGGCTTGGCGGGTGCGGAAGTCACGTGGAGGGAGTTTACCCGGCGCCCGGCACCGCCTCCGGAGCGTCCACGGAGCAGACGCGCAGGTGGGGCCGGGACCGGACCGTCACCTCGGGGAACCGGCCCCTCCCGGGTCCCGGTCCCCCTCCGCCCGCTCCCGTTCGTCCATCCCGGCCAGCAGCGCCTGATGGCTGCGCCGGACGTGCTCGCGCATGACCCGCTCGGCGCCGTCGCCGTCCTTGGCGAGGACGAGGTCCAGCACCCGGTGGTGCTCGTGGTCGGACTCGGTCAGGCGGCCCGGCTGGGCCAGCGAGGTGCGCACCAGCCGGGCGTAGGCGAGCTGGTTCATCAGGGTGCGGTAGTGCGCCTCCAGCTTGGTGTTGTCGGCGCCGACGACGATCAGGTCGTGGAACTCGTGCACCAGCCGCGCGTACCCCTCCGCGTCACCCGCCCGCACCGCCTCGTCGGCCTCGCGCATGATGTCGCGCAGGCGGGTCACCTCGGGCACGTTGCCACGGAAGGCGAGCAGCCGGGCCGCGGCGCCCTCCAGCAGCTCCTTCATCTGGAACAGCTCGGTGATCTCGCGCCGCGAGGGCACCGCGACGAAGGTGCCGACCCGCGGCCGTACCTCCACCAGCCCCTCGATCTGCAACTGCTTCAGGGCCTCACGGATGGGGGTACGGCTGACCCCGAAGGTCTCCGACAGCGCCATCTCGGACAGGCTGGAGCGCGGCGGCAGCTCACCGGTGATGATCATCTGCCGCAGCTCCTCGGCGACGCGCGCCTGCATGCTCGTCTGCTGGAGCGGCTTCCGCGCCCGGCCACTGGGTTCTTGCATGGTACGTGAACGTAGTGCGGGACTCCTTACGACGTCAACAGGCCGCGACGGTGCCACCGGATCTGCCATACAAGGATCGCTCATGACCGCAGGATGAACGGATCGCCGGCCGGTTCCTCGCTCGTGTTGACCCACACGCTCTTCAGTCGCGTGTACTCGCGGATCACCTCCGTGCCGTGCTCGACACCCGTACCGCTGCTCTTGAAACCGGACCGCGGGGACATCGGCGACATGGACCGGTAGGTGTTGGCCCACACGGTGCCCGCCTCCAGCCGCGCCGCCATCCGGTGCACCCGGTTCACGTCCCGGGCCCACACGCCCGCGGCCAGGCCGTACGACGAGTCGTTGGCGATGGCCAGGGCTTCCTCCTCGGACGCGAACGGCATGACGGTGGCGACCGGGCCGAAGATCTCCTCCCGGCAGATCCGCATCGCGTTGTCCGTGCCGGTGAAGACCGTGGGGGAGTAGAACCAGCCGTCGAGACCGGTGTCGGGCCGGGCCCCGCCGCAGACCACCTTGCCGCCCTCGGCCAGCCCGAGTCCGACGTACGACTCGACCTTGGCCAGCTGGTCGGCGAGGGCCAGCGGGCCGAGCTCGGTGGAGTCCTCCAGCGGGTCGCCGATCCGGATGGTGGCGGCCCGCGCGGTCACCCGCTCCAGGACCTCGTCGTACACGTCCTGATGCACCAGGACCCGGCTGCCGGCCACACAGGTCTGGCCCGCCGCCGCGAAGACGCCCGCGATCACGCCCATCGACGCCGACGCCAGGTCGGCGTCCGGGAAGACGATGTTCGGTGACTTCCCGCCGAGTTCGAGCGTGCAGCGGACGAAGCGGTCGGCGCAGGTGCGGGCGATACGGCGGCCGGTCTCGGTGGAACCGGTGAAGGTCACCTTGGCGACGTCCGGGTGCTCGGTGAGGGGGCCGCCGGCACTCGGGCCGAAGCCGGTGACCACGTTGACGACACCCGGCGGGAAGCCGGCCTCCTCGAAGAGCGGGGCCAGGGCGAGGAGGGAGGCCGAGGTGTGCTCGGACGGCTTGACGACCACGGTGTTGCCCGCGGCGAGGGCCGGGGCGAGCTTGGTCGCGGTGAGGAGGAGGGGGGAGTTCCAGGGGGTGATCGCGCCGACCACGCCGACGGGTTCGCGCAGCGTGTAGTTGAGCAGGTCGCGGCTCGCGCCGGGGATGACCTCGCCGTGGATCTTGTCGGCCAGGCCGGCGTAGTAGTGGAAGTACTCGGGGAGACCGGCGAGTTGGGCGCGCATCTCGCGCAGGAGCTTGCCGTTGTCGAGGGTTTCGGTGCGGGCGAGTTCCTCGGCGTGCTCACCGATGAGGTCGGCGAGGTTACGGAGCAGGCGGCCTCGGCGGGTCTGGCTGAGGTCGCGCCAGCGGGGGTCCTCGAAGGCGGTGCGGGCGGCGCGGACGGCGCGGTCGACGTCCTCGGCGGTGCCGCTCGCGGCCTCGTACCAGGGCTGGGCCGTGGTGGGGTTGAGGCTGGGGAAGTACTCGCCGGAGGCGGGTGCGCTCCATTCGCCGGCTATGTAGTGCTGGTGACGGGGGAGTGCGGGCATGCGGTGGGCTCCTCGGGTGCGGGTTGAGTGTGGTTGCTCGCGCAGTTCGGTCCCCCAGCCGTCGGCCGGGGGTACCCCCAGCGCCCCTAAAGGGGCGCCAAGGGCGCCGTGTGTGTGAGGACCACCTCGGTCAGCTCGGCCGGGCGTTCCAGAGGAAGCAGGTGACGGGCTCCAGGAATCATGCGCACGTATGCATCCGGGATCCGCGCGGCCAGCCGTCGACTCATCTCCGGAGTGGAGCCCGGATCGTCCGCCCCCGTCACCGCCAGCGTCGGGGCCGCGATGTCCGGCAGCAGTGGCCACAGGCCCGCGTCCGCCGTCGCGAAGACGTCGTAACAGGCCAGGTACGACGTTCGGTCGTTGGCCAACAGCGTGGTGAGGAGCTCACCTGCCAACTCGGGCTCACGCGCACGCCATTCGGCAGAGAACCATCGCTCCACCGCCGCCCGCGCCGACGCCTTGAAGTCCGCTCGGGCTCGCTCCCGTCGGCCGGCCACGGCCGCTCGCTCCTCCTGAGACCGACCGGCGACCGAGCTGACCAGAGTCAGGCTGGCCGTCAACTCAGGGAGTACAACAGCGAGTTGCTGTGCCACCAACGCGCCCAGCGAGAACCCGACCACATGCGCAGGCCCGTCCAGCAACTCCGCGACATCCGTCGCAAGCTCCGCCAGCGACACGCCCTCCTCGGCCCGCGGCGAGGCGCCATGGCCGCGCAGGTCGACCAGGGTCACCCGGTGCCGTGCCGCCAGCGGCGGCAGGCAGCGTGCCCACATGCTCCGGTCGAGGCCGACACCGTGCAGCAGCACGAGGTCCGGGCCGTCCCCGTGGATCTCGTGGCTCAGGGCCGCCGCCGTCATGTCACTGTTCCGTCGCCAGCGGAGCCAGCCGCGCCTGGGGCCTGCCCTGGGCCGCCGCCGCGAGGCCGATGACGATCTCGTCGGCGCGGGGGCCGTCCGGGACCCGGACCTCGATGCTCTGGTGGTGGGAGCGGATCGTCGCGTCGGTGACGTGCTTGAGCGGGATGTCGAAGACCGTGCCGGCCGCCGCCCGCTTCTCCACCGCCGGCAGCAGGGTCGTCGCGTCGGCCGCCTTGCGGAAGTGGTCGCCGAACTTCAGGGTGTGGATCAGTCCTGAGCCGTGCTCGATCTCGCCGTCCAGGCCCACGATCGCCGCCTTGCCGTACGCCTCCACCGGCGCGCCGAGCGCGGCGACCACCCGGGGTGCCAGCAACTCGCCCAGCTTCGGGGCGACTTCGTCGATGCCCGGCAGCAGGTCGGCCACGAAGCCCTGGCCCGCCCACGGGTTCTCGATCACCGCGAGCACCACCGCCGTCCGGGCGGGCGGGTCGACCGGGCGGCCGCCCTCGGTGTGGATGTCCTCCGTGTACGTGATGATCTTCCGGACGTTCATCGGGCGCTCTCCAGTTTCTCCAGGTCCGCGAGGCGGACGACGGGGTCGGTACGGCGGTCCCCGATACGGGCGTTGGGGCGGGGCCCGGACGCGGCGGCGGCGATCACGACGATCTCGTCGGGACGGGGCGCGTCGGGGATCCTGATCTGCACGGTCTGGTAGTGCGAGCGGGTCGCGGCGGCCGTCTTGTGCCACAGCGGCACGGTCAGCGGTTCGCCCGCCGGCAGCCGGTCGTCGTTGAAGACGATGATGGAGGTGCCCTCCGTCAGCTCCCGCAGGACGTTGCCGAAGTACGGGGTGTGGATCAGGGCGCCGCCGTGTTCCGTCTCCCCGTCCAGGCCGACCACGGCGGCCTTGCCGAAGGCCTCGACGTGCTCCTCGCCGCCCAGTTCGGAGAGCAGGCGGCCGGTGAGGAGCCGGGCCAGTCCCGGTGCCACCGCCTCCACCTGGGGCTGGAGGTCGGCGACGAAGCCGCGGCCGGCCCACGGGTTGCGGATCACGGCGGCGGCCGCGACCCGCCGTACCGGAGCGGCCACCGGGCGGCCCAGTTCCAGCAGCACCTCGTCGACGACGGTCACGACCTTCCGGATGTCCGTCATGCGGCGAACTCCGGCATGACCTTGTCCGCGAACAGCTCCAGGCTGCGCATCGCCTTGCGGTGCTCAAGGCCCGGGTGCGTGGTCCACAGGAGCAGGTGCTCAAGACCGACCTCGTCGCGGAGTTCGGCGATCTTCTCCGCGACGTACTCGGGGGTGCCGACCAGCAGGTTGCGGCCGTGCAGGAAGTCGTACGACAGCTGGTGCGCGTCGGTGAGCTCCTCGTCCGCCTCCATCAGGTTGGCCAGGCCCCGCCAGTGCATGATCCAGCGGTACGTCGTCATCAGCGCCTCCTCGAAGTCGGCGCGGGCCTGCTCCATGGTGTCGGCGACGTACACGTCACGGACCAGGCCGATGCCCTCGCCGAGCGCGTACTCGCGGCCGGCCGCCTCGCTCGCCGTGGACCGGTACAGCTCGAAGCGTTCCTTCAGAGCGGAGACCGGCGGCAGCCAGAACATGCCCTGGACGCCGTCGGCCGCGGCGGCCCGGATGGAGCGGGGGCTGTCGATGACCTGCCAGAGGGGCGGGTGCGGGCGCTGCAGCGGGAAGGGTGTGACCTGCATCTTCGTAATGGCGCCGGCGGTCGTGTAGGCGTCGGTGGCGGGGGAGAGGGGGTGGTTCCACTTCACGCCCGGGGCCGGGAACTCGTAGAAGCGGCCCTGGTGGGAGAAGAAATCGCCGCTCCACGCCTTGCGCAGGATCTCGACCGTCTCGTCGTACAGCGCCCGGTTCTGCTCCTGGTCGCGCGGGTCGGCGAGCGCGTTGAGGTTGAGCGCCTCGCGGCCGTACAGGCCCCGGCCGAGGCCGACCTCGACGCGGCCGCCGGAGAGCTGGTCGAGCATCGCGATGTCCTCGGCGAGGCGCAGCGGATGCCAGAAGGTGGCGATGGAGGCCGCCTGGCCGATCCGGATGCGCGAGGTACGGGCGGCGATGTCGGCACCCATGAGGACCGGGTTCGGGGTGATCTCGATGGCCTCGTGGCCGAAGTGGTGCTCCGTGTACCAGGTGGACCAGAACCCGGCCTCTTCGGCCACTACGGCGAACTCGCGTGCCTCGTCCATGACTTGGGCGTACTCGCCGAGCCGGCCGGGCGCTCCGAGGTTGTGGAATATCGAGAACCGCATCAAGTGTCCTTTCCACTTCGGCTGTGCCATGCAAGCGAGGCTAGGAGTGCGGATGGGGCGAGTCAAGGGTTCACCTCGCCGAAACAAGCATGACCTGTGTATTTGACGTGTCTACCAGGGCGGATCGAGCTTTTGCGTCGGGGGTGTTGACACGGTTGTGCGGCGTACTTACCGTCCTCTGCCATACAAGAGCTGACCGATGGGACCGCCATGACCCACACTCTTGACCGCACCTCCCTCCTCCGCTCCGCCTGGCGGGCCGCCTGGGACCAGGGGAGGGTCGACGCCCTGGACGACCTGCTCAGTCCCTCCTACGTCCGCCGCCGCGGACCTGCCGGCGCCACCCAGAACCGCGACCAGTTCAAGGACTCCATCCGCGCGGTGCGGGAGGCGTTTCCCGATCTGCGCACCGAGATCGAGGACGTCGTCGAGGACGGCGACCGGCTGGCGGTCCGCTGGCGCAGCACCGGCCGGCACACCGGCGCCTTCCTCGGTGTGCCGCCCACCGGCAGGCCCGTCGAGGTCTCGGGCGCCACCTTCGCCCGCTTCGAAGGACCGGCCGTGGCCGAGGAGTGGGTGACCTTCGACTCCCGTCAGCTCCTCGAAGCGCTCGGGATCATCACCACCGCGCAGCAGGCCGCCGTCGACCCGGACCTGGTGCGCGGGGTGCACCGCACGTTCATCACCGGCGTCACCGTGGTCACCACGGACGACGACGGCACGCCCCGCGGGCTGGCCTGCAACGCCTTCTCCAGCATCTCCCTCGACCCGCCGATGGTGCTGGTCTGCGTCCAGCACAGCTCCGCCACGCACCCCGCCCTGCACCGGGCGAGCCGCCTCGGCATCAGCATCCTCGCCGCCGACCAGCTCGACGTCGCGAAGACCTTCGCCGCCAAGGGCGACGACAAGTTCGCCCGGATCTCCTGGACGCCCGGTGCCTTCGGCGCGCCGCTGATCGACGGTTCCTGCGCCCAGCTGGAGGTGGAGATCGGGGAACGCCTGGAGGCCGGCAGCCACACCGTGTTCACCGGCCGGGTGGTCTCCGCCCGCCACGACGACCTCGCCCCGCTGGTCTACAGCGGCGGCGGCTTCTTCGACATCTCGCACACGGCGCCGCTGCCGTGGTGACCTTCCTCCCGTAGCAAGAGCAGGAGCACCGCATGACAGAAGGAACACCGGCGCCGGTCTACGGCAGCGCGGTCACCAAGGTCGAGCCCTTCGGCGTCGACCACATCCCCGACAACGAGCGCCACGGCAGGCCCAGTTCGCAGTTCTTCGTCTGGTTCGCGGCCGGCCTCAACTTCCCGATCATCCTGCTCGGCTTCAGCGCGGCCTGGTTCGGGCTGAGCTTCGGCGCCGCGGCCACGGCCATCGTGATCGGCGCCGCGCTGGGCTCCCTGCTGATGGCCGTGATGTCCCGGATGGGCGTACGGCTCGGGGTGCCGCAGCAGATCCAGGCCCGCGGCCCGCTGGGCTTCTTCGGCAACTTCCTGCCGGTGGCCTACATCAACGTCTTCGCGGGGATCGGCTGGGCCTCCGTCACCGTCATCCTCGGCGGCAAGGCCTTCGCCGAGCTGACGCATCTGCCGTTCTGGCTGTGCGCGGCCGTGCTCACGGCGGTCGAGCTGGTGGTGTCGATCTACGGCTACAACATGATCAACTACCTCCAGCGGGTGCTCACCTACGTCCTGACCCCGCTGTTCCTGCTGATCACCGTGGTCGCCGTGGTGCGCGGCGGCAGCTTCTTCCACGCCGACCCGCACGCGTCCGGATACATCGGCGCCACCGGCGGCTGGATCACCTTCGGCGGCTGGTTCCTCTCCTTCCTGGTCGCCTGGGCCCCCTTCGCCTCCGACTACTCGCGCTATCTGCCCGACACCCCCGAGGTCGTCACCCGCACCGCCTGGTACACCGGGCTCGGCAACTTCGTCACCATCTGCTGGCTGGGCATCCTCGGCGTGGTCGTCGGCGCCAGCGCCACCAGCTCCGACTCCATCACCGCCCTGCACGAACTGGCGGGCCCGTTCGCCGTCCCGGCGCTGATCGCCGTCGGCCTGTCCGCGCTCGCGCAGAACTTCCTCAACGTGTACGGCGGCGCGATCTCCGTCCAGACCCTGAAGGTCCCGGTCGGCCGCAGCCAGGCGGTCACCGTGATCTGCCTGCTGGCCTACGCGATCAGCCTGTGGGGCGAGTCGGGCACGGAGGACAAGTTCAAGGTCTTCCTCAATCTCACCGCGTACTTCATCGCCCCGTTCGCGGCCGTGCTGCTGCTCGACTTCTACCTGGGCGGCCGCTCCGACCCGTCCCGGATCGCCGAACTCTACGACCGCCGCCGGGTCCTGGACTGGGGATTCGTCGCCTGGGCGGGCGGGGTCGCCGCATCGGTGCCGTTCTGGCAGTCCAGCTTCTACACCGGGCCGTTCTCGAAGGCCTTTCCTGGCGCCGGCGACCTGAGCATGTTCGTCGCGGCGGGTGCGGGCATGGTCCTCTACCTGCTGACGTACCGGCTGAAGCCGCTGTGGATCGCCGACGGCGGGCCGACACCGGCCATCGTCGCCGACAAGGCCGCCGCCGACCTCTCCTGACGGCTCCTCAGGGCCGGTCACCTCCTCCTCGGAGGCGGTGACCGGCCCTTCGGCTTACGGGGAACTTCCCGGGCGGAAATCCCGCCGTAACGCACCGTCTGTCTACTGGTATGCAACAGTGATTCATGTCAGTGGACACCTCCCGGGAGGCCCCTCATGACGACCGACCTCGCCGAACTGGTCCGGGACGACGGCATCGAGTTCGTGCTCGCCGTCTTCGTCGACCTGACCGGCAAGCCGTGCGCCAAGCTCGTCCCCGCCCAGGCCGTCGAGGAACTCCGGGACGAGGGCGTCGGCTTCGCCGGATACGCCGCCGGCGCGCTCGGCCAGCAGCCCAGCGACCCGGACGTCGTCGCCCGGCCCGACGCCTCCTCGTACACCCCGCTCCCCTTCGTCAAACCCGGCCTCGCGCTCGTCCACTGCGACCCGTACGTCGAGGGAGAGCCCTGGCCGTACGCCCCGCGCGTCATCCTGCGTTCGCTGCTGGAGCGGGCCGCCGCACGGGGACTCTCCCTGGCCGTCGGCGCCGAGGTCGAGTACTTCCTGGTCAACCGCGACGAACACGGCGTGCTCAGCGTCGCCGACGCCAGGGACACCGCCCCACAGCCCTGTTACGACGCCCGCGGCCTGACCCGGATGTACGACCACCTCACCGCCGTCTCCACCGCGATGAACAGCCTCGGCTGGGGCAACTACGCCAACGACCACGAGGACGGCAACGGCCAGTTCGAGCAGAACTTCCGGTACGCCGACGCCCTCACCACCGCCGACCGGGTCATCACCATGCGCTACCTGGTGTCGGTCCTCGCCGAACAGCGCGGTATGACCGCCACGTTCATGCCGAAGCCGTTCACCGACCGCACCGGCACCGGCATGCACCTGCACCTGTCGCTCTGGCGGGACGGCGAACCCGCCTTCCCCGACCCGGCGGACACCCGCGGCCTAGGCCTCTCCCCGCTCGCCTACTCCTTCGTCGCCGGGATCGTCGAGCACGCACGCGCCCTCCAGGCCGTCATCGCGCCCACCGTCAACTCCTACAAGCGCACCGGCGCCGTCTCCACCCGCTCGGGCGCCACCTGGTCGCCCCGGGTCGCGGGCTACGGCGGCAACGACCGCACCCACTTCGTGCGCGTCCCCGACGGCAACCGCGTCGAACTGCGCGGCGGCGACGGCGCCGCCAACCCCTACCTCGCCGCCGCCGGTGCGCTGGCCGCCGGCCTCGACGGCATCGAACGCGGCCTCGACCCGGGCGAGCCGGGCGCCGGGGGCAAGGGGCCGGAACTCCCGCCGACCCTGCTGCACGCCGTCGAGGCCCTCCAGGCCGACGACGTCATCAGCGGCACCCTCGACGCGGCCGGGCCGGGCGTGAGCCGGTACTTCGCCGACCTCAAGCGCGAGGAGTTCTTCGACTGGCACTCCACGGTCGGCGCCTGGGAGCTGGACCGCTATCTCACCGCCTTCTGAAGGGACTCGGTATGTGCGGAATCGTCGGGCTCCATCTGCGGGAGCCCGCCCTCGAACCCCGGCTCGGCGAACTGCTCGCCGCGATGCTGGGACAGGTCGTCGAACGGGGACCGGACTCGGCGGGCGTCGCCGTCTACGGCGACCCACGGTTGTCCCCGCCCGGCCAGAGCGTGGTGTCGCTGCTCGGCACCTCCAAGGCCGAGGTCGAGACGGTGCTGCCGGGTGCGGTGGCCTACGACGCCGACGCCACGACCGTCGTGCACGCGGAGGTTGCCCGGCTGGCCGCGCTGCTGCCCCACGCCCGGGTGATCGGCTCCGGCGAGGGGTGCGCCGTACTGAAAGGCACCGGAAACCCGGTGCGGCTGGCCGAGTCCTTCGGGCTCGCCGGCGTCACCGGCTGGCAGGGCGTCGGACACACCCGGATGGCCACCGAGTCGGCGGTCACCCCCGAGGGCGCCCACCCCTTCTCGGTGGGGCCAGGACAGTGCCTGGTGCACAACGGCTCCTTCGCCAACCACGCCACGATCCGCCGTGAACTGCGCTCCCAGGGCGTCGAGTTCGACAGCGAGAACGACTCCGAGGTCGGCGCCCGGTTCGTCGCGCACCAACTCGCCCAGGGCGCCGACCTGGAGAAGGCGCTGAAGCTGCTGTGCGAGCGGTTCGACGGCTTCTACACGCTGCTGGTCTCCACCGGTGACTCCTTCGCCGTGGTCCGCGACGCCATCGCCTGCAAGCCGGCGCTGGTCGCCGAGACCGCCGACTGGGTGGCGATGGCCTCCGAATACCGGGCGCTGGACGTCCTGCCGGGCATCGAGAACGCCCGCATCTTCGAACCCGAGCCGGAAGAGGTGTACGTATGGCGACGCTGATCGACCTGGCGACGACCCCGGTGCGGGAACTCAACGGGGCGTTGCACGCGGCCGGGGCCGACGACTGGCGGGTGCTGAACCCGCGCGGCGCGCACGCCGTCGCCTGCGGCATCCGGGACGCTCTCACCGTCGACATCGAGGGCCACGTCGGCTACTACTGCGCCGGCATGAACCAGCACGCCACGGTCACCGTGCACGGCAACGCGGGGACCGGGGTCGCCGAGAACATGATGTCCGGGACGGTCCGGGTGCGGGGGAGCGCTTCGCAGTCGGCGGGGGCCACGGCTCACGGGGGGCTGCTGGTGATCGACGGGGACGCGTCGGCCCGGTGCGGGATCTCCATGAAGGGCGTGGACATCGTGGTCGGCGGAAACGTCGGTCATACGAGTGCGTTCATGGGGCAGGCCGGGCGGCTGGTCGTCTGCGGGGACGCGGGGGAGGCGCTGGGGGACTCGCTGTACGAGGCGCGGATCTATGTACGGGGTGGGGTCAAATCGCTGGGCGCCGACTGCGTGGAGAAGGAGATGAGGGACGAACACTTCGCCGAGCTGGCCGAGTTGTTGAAGGCGGCGGAGCGGGATGAGGATCCGGGGGAATTTCGCCGGTACGGATCGGCTCGGGAGCTGTATCACTTCAAGATCGACAACTCGGGTGCGTATTAGCGCCGTTGTCGGCTGCGGGCTGGATGTGGCTGGTCGCGCCCACGCGGCGGTAGCCGCAAATCGATAACGCCCCGCGCCCCTGAAGGGGCGCTTCACCGCACCCTGTTTGGAGTTGTGAACCTTGGAACCCGCATCCCATGGTCTGCGTGAGTCGGCCACCTTTGATCGCGCCACCATCCATGCCATCCAGCGTGCCGCCGACACCGGGATCTACGACATCCGGGGCTGGGGGGCCAAGCGCAGGCTTCCGCACTTCGACGACCTGCTGCTGCTCGGCGCCTCCATGTCCCGCTATCCGCTGGAGGGTTACCGGGAGCGGTGTGACACGGACGTCGTGCTCGGTGCCCGGCACGCCAAGAACCCGCTGCGGCTCGCCACGCCCGTCACCATCGCCGGCATGAGCTTCGGAGCTCTCTCCGCCCAGGCCAAGGAGGCGCTCGGGCGGGGGGCGAGTGAGGTCGGTACGTCGACGACCACGGGGGACGGCGGGATGACGCCCGAGGAGCGCGGGCACTCCAAGCACCTCGTGTACCAGTACCTGCCGTCCCGGTACGGCATGAACCCCGACGACCTGCGGGCCGCCGACGCCATCGAGGTCGTCCTCGGGCAGGGTGCCAAGCCGGGGGGCGGGGGCATGCTGCTCGGGCAGAAGGTCACCGAACGGGTGGCGGGGATGCGGACGTTGCCGGTCGGGATCGACCAGCGCAGCGCCTGCCGGCATCCCGACTGGACCGGCCCCGACGACCTCGCCATCAAGATCCTCGAACTGCGCGAGGTCACCGACTGGGAGAAGCCGGTCTATGTGAAGGTCGGCGCGACCCGGACGTACTACGACGTGAAGCTGGCCGTGCACGCGGGTGCCGACGTCGTGGTGGTGGACGGCATGCAGGGCGGTACGGCGGCCACCCAGGACGTCTTCATCGAACACGTCGGCATCCCGACGCTCGCCGCCCTGCCGCAGGCGGTGCGGGCGCTCCAGGAGCTGGGCGTGCACCGGGAGGTCCAGCTGGTGGTGTCGGGCGGCATCCGCTCCGGTGCCGACATGGCCAAGGCGCTGGCACTGGGGGCGGACGCGGTCGCCATCGGTACGGCGGCGCTCATCGCGCTCGGCGACAACCACCCCCGGTACGAGGAGGAGTACCGGCGGCTGGGGTCGGCGGCGGGCTACTTCGACGACTACCAGGACGGCCGCGACCCGGCCGGCATCTCCACCCAGGACCCGGAACTCGCCGCCCGGCTCGACCCGGTCGAGGGCGGCCGGCGGCTCGCCAACTTCCTGCGGGTGATGACCATGGAGGCCCAGACCCTGGCCCGCGCCTGCGGCAAGGCCCACCTGCTGCACCTCGAACCCGAGGACCTGGTCGCGCTCACCATCGAGTCCGCCGCCATGGCCCGGGTCCCGCTGGCGGGCACGGACTGGATCCCGGGGGCGGGGCTGTGATCGCGGTCGTCGGCGCCGGGCTGATGGGCGCGGCCACCGCCTGGCAGCTCGCCCGGCGCGGCCACCCGGTCACCCTGATCGAGGCGTACGACATCGGGCACAAGCGGGGCAGCTCCCACGGCAGTTCGCGCATCTTCCGGCACGCCTACGCCGACCCCTTCTACGTCCGGCTGACCGGGCGGGCGCTCGAGGAGTGGCGGGTGCTGGAGGAGGACACCTCGACTCTCCTGCTGCGGACCACCGGTGGGCTCGACCTGGGGGAGGGGCGGGACCCGGAGGGCCTCGCCGAGGTGCTGGCGGCGGCCGGAGTGCCGTACGAACTCCTCGTCGCCGAGGCCGCCCGCGAACGCTGGCCGTCCATCCGGTTCACCGGCCCGGCGCTGTACCACCCGGGCGCGGGGGTGCTGGACGCGGACGAGACCGTCGCCGCCTGTGTGCGCGGGGCGGTCGAGCACGGGGCGGACGCGCTGATCGGCGTGCGCGTCGTGGGCCTGGAGGCACTCGCGGGCGGCGAGGTGCTGCTGCGCACCGACGACGGCCGGGATCTCACCGCCGACACCGTGGTGATCGCGGCCGGCGCCTGGCTGCCCGAACTCGAACTGCCTCTCGCGCTCCCGCCGTTGAGGGTCACCCAGCAACAGGTCTTCCACTTCCGGCAGCGGGACCCGCGCGAGCGCTGGCCGATCCTGGTCACCAAGGACGCGGACCTGCAGATCTTCGGGCTGCCGTCGGGCAGCGACGGGGGCTTCCTCCCGGCGATGAAGGTGGCCGAGCACGACCGGGGCACGCCCACGACGGCCGGCACCCGCAGCGGGGTGGTCGACCCCGCGTCCCGGACCCGGGTGAGCGGCTTCGTCCGTGACCGGCTGCCGGGGCTCGACCCCGCCCCGGTCGCCGAGGCGACCTGCCTCTACACCACCACCCCCGACGAGGACTTCGTCCTCGACCGGCACGGGCCGTTCGTGATCGTCTCGCCGTGCTCCGGGCACGGCGCGAAGTTCGCCCCGCTCATCGGGGCGATGGCGGCCGACCTGGCGACCGGCCGGGCCGAGCCCCAGCCGCGGTTCCGGCTCGAACGTGCGGGCTAGGATGCGCCGGTGACCGAGCAGCACGCAGACGGCGACGACCTCGACGACTCCGACGACTTCGACGACTTCGACGACAAGGCACTGGAGCGGATCATCGCGGTCCGCACCCGTGAATACCGGCAGGCGGCAGGGGTCTCGGTCGGGGAGATGGCGCAGCGCGTCGGGATCTCCAAGGCCATGCTGTCGAAGATCGAGAACGCCCAGACGGCGTGCAGCCTCACCACCCTCGCGCGCCTCGCCCGCGGCCTCGACGTCCCCGTCACCGCCCTGTTCCGGGGCATGGACGACGACCGGGAGGCGGTCTTCGTGCCGGCCGGCCACGGTGCCCGGATCGTCCGGCGCGGCAGCCGCGTCGGACACGAGTACGCCCAGCTGGGCTCGTTGCGGGGCGCCCACAAGCGGATGGACGCCCTGCTGGTCACCCTCACCGAGCAGAGCGAGGTCTTCCCGCTCTTCCAGCACGGTGGCACCGAGTTGCTCTACATGCTCGAGGGCGAGATGGTCTACGGCCACGGCAAGGCCAGTTACACCCTGCGCCCCGGCGACGCGCTCCAGTTCGACGGCGAGGCCCCGCACGGCCCCGAACGCCTCGTCGCACTGCCGATCCGCTTCCTCACGGTGACGGCCTTCGGGGACAGCCCCCAGCACTGAGCCGGGAACCGGCCCGCGCCGCTACGCCTCGTACGGCAGCGGCTCCGGCTGCTGCCGCACGAGGCTGTCGCCGTCAGTACTTGGCGGCCAGACTGACCTGAGTGTCGCCTCCGGCGCCTTCGAGCCGCCACCGCAGCCACTTACGGTCGGGCGCGTTCGTGTTCACGGAGAGCCAGTGTCCCGGAACAACCACGCCCTGCCAGTTCTGGACCCAGAAGCACTCCTGGCCGTTGCACTGCCACATGTCGACGTAGAAGGTGGCGTTGCGCGACCCCTCGCGACCTACCATCGCGATCCCTGTTCCGAAACCCACAGCACGATCCGTCCCGCAGGTCGCCCAGTCCCAACCCTGCAGACACACCTGGGCGCCAGTGCAGAAGTTGTTCCGGAACCAGGTCTGCTCGTCCGTGGTGAGCACCGACGGATCGCCGTAGCCGGCCCGTTCGCCACTCGCCTGCTCCCCGGCGTCGGGCGGTGCCTCGACCTCGCCCAGAGTGGAGGGAACCTGATCGACCGCGCGACCGCTCTCCACGATCGCCTTCGTACCGTCGGAGAGGTCGATGATCTGGATGGCGTGGTCGTCTCCAAGCGCCATCGTTGCCTGAAGGCGCGGAGGCAATGCCTGCTTGATGTCGGTGGTCGTCGTTGCCATCTCGGACTTCCTCTCTCCGGCAAGGGACGCGCGGTGGCGTGCCCTGCCAAGACGAGTCTGCTGAAGCGGGATTGAGGGTCGCCGGTGCGTCCGTCACGGACTTCCACCCGTACGACCCCGCTCGTTCTCAGATGGATAGTGCTGTTTCGACTGCCCTACCTGGCCCTGTCGAGTGTGTTCGCCTTCATACGGCTGCTGCCGATGAGCACTGCGGACAAGGGCAATATGGGGCCTTTGTGTGCATTCTATCAGCGCATCTGGTCGCGGCGCGGCATCCAGGTCGCGATCGTCGCCACCGCCCAGCCCGGCCGCCTTCAAACGGCGCAAGCTGGAGGCCTGCGCCGAACGTCGGGTCGCCCGCCGCGGTCTGGGCTACGAGTACAACGACAAGGCGTTGCGCCGCCACGCGGCCAACCACACCGAAGAACACAACGTGAACGCGCCGTGACGCTTCCCGATGTCATCCGTGGTGCAGACGACATGCCGTATCTCGGTGTCGAACCGCAGGAACGGCACGCAAGCGCCTGCTGCGGACACCGATCACGGACGCGGCCATGCCGCACGTCGATGACACTCGCGCTCGCATCGGGGTGCGCCGGCATACGTCGACATCGTGCGCGACCTGCTGGACAGCCGCAGCGACGCCGAGATGGCCGACTACCTCAACAGCCTCGGCTCCAAGCGCAACGACCCCACCGGGTCCGGGTATCACCGTGCTCGAGGCCGTCGCATCCTCGGCGTCCACGCAGGCGCAATCCACCCCTGGATCCGCAGTGGTGAGATGGCCGCCCGCCAGGCCCGCCACCGCCGCTGGTGCATCGCCTGGGACAGCGACATCGAGGCGTACCGGACACAGGGCGTGTCCACCTCTTGGCACCCCATTCTTCCTGGAAGTCCAGGAAGCGGTCCTCGGCCGTCTTCGCGTAGCCGAGGTGGTCGGTGATCTCGCCCTCCAGGGCGGATTCCAGCACCCGCTTGGTCAGTTGCTGCAGCAGTCCGCCCTCGCCGGTCAACTGAAGCCCCCTCGCGCGAGCCCGATCGACCGGCTGTCCTGTCAACTGGTCATCCAGAACGTCCGCCGACAACTCGACCGGCCGGACCTCGTCAACCGGCTGACCGGACACAGTCACGTCGCTCAATAGGTGTTCTTCCTTGATCGGGAGTTACACCGGAGACCGCCGTACAGGCCCTTCCACCTTGTCCCGTCAACGGCCGGTACGTCGCCTTCGTGCACATCTTCAGCGTTCAACAGCCGGCCCCAACGGCACGGGCTCGTGGTGGTCCGGCAAGCACAAGCGCCACGGAGGGAACATGCAAGTCATCGACACCCCCCGCGCCCCCACGGCCTCGTCGACGCCCTCAACCGGCTCGCCGCCACACTGGGCCATCCCCACCCTGACCGGCCTCGGCCACGAGAACGCCGGAAACGGCTTCCGCCACCCGGTCAAGAGGCCCGAGGGCGGTGAACTCGTCAACTGCGACGAGACGTTGAACACCGTGATCCAGGACAAGGCCCTGCGCCGAGTCAGCCTCCACCACCGCCTGAACGAAAACCGCCAACCGTCACGAGACGTCACCGACGAGGGGTCATTCGGTCGACAGGCGGGGCGCCGCCTTCCGCCGTGGGTGGCAGCGCTGAGTTGCGGGCCTCCATGCCCGATGCCACGGTCTGAACAGGGGGATGCCGACGACCTGGCATTGGACGGCGTTGCAGGCCACGGCACTGGGCGTCGCGGCACGAATGAACCGCGCGTCCCCACCCGTGGCGCCTGTCAATCCGTGAATCGTCGCGCGTCTACAAACCGGGAAGCACACAGAAAGCGGGAAATTCAATGGTGAACGGACCCATGGGCAGGCGTGTCTTCAAGGGGCAACCCGATCAGCCCAATGGCCCCGTCACGGGCCAGGGTGCGGAGTACACCGGTCGGTACGTGGTCCTGCTCGACCCGAGCAACCAGGAGAGCGGCCTGAACGCCCTGAGTTCCGCCGCCGACATCGCGCCTGTCCAACGCGTCCGGGGCACCGAGGTCGCGAACGTCGCCGAACTCCTCGAACGCCCCGATGTTTCGGTGCACTTCGAGGAACTCGGAGTCGCCGTCGTCGAGGTACGGCCCGATCAGCGCCACACGCTGGTGACGACGGCCGAGGCAGAGCCGTCGATCATCGCGGCGGAACCGGAGCGCATGGTGTACGCCATGCCGATCACCGCCCCGCAGCAGGCACCGACCGAGTTCTTCCCGGCCTACCGCAGCGACGAGGACGTGGTCACCCGCCACACCAGAGCCGAAATCGCCGCCGCCCAGGGCCCAGCCTTGGACGAGCAGACGTTCACCTGGGGCCTGCAGGCGATCCGGGCCAACCTGTCCCACCTGACCGGACGCGGTGTGAAGGTCGCTGTCCTTGACACCGGCGTGGACATCACCCACCCGGACCTGGTCCGGTGTGTCGAGGACACGATGTCCTTCGTGGTCGGCGAGGCAGTCGAGGATGGCCATGGCCATGGCACCCACTGCATCGGTACTGTTGCCGGCCCGAAAGACCCCCAGCAGAAACCCCGTTACGGCGTGGCCTGCGACGCGCGGATCCTCGCCGGGAAGGTCCTCAGCAACCAGGGCAGCGGCGCCGACGGCCAGATCCTGGCGGGTATGGTCTGGGCCATCGCCCGGGGCGCGCGGGTGATCTCCTTGTCGCTCGGCTCTCGGGTCCAACCCGGTGAGCTGTTCCCGCAGACGTACGAGATTCTGGCCCAGCGCGCGCTCGAGCGCGGGACGGTGATCGTCGCCGCCGCGGGCAACGACAGCAGCCGGCCCTCGAACATTCTGCCGGTCAGCCGACCCGCCAACTGTCCCTCCGTCCTCGCGGTAGCCGCGCTCGACAAGTCGATCACGCCGTCGTTCTTCTCCAACGGCGAAATCAACGGCCAGGGCGGTGAGATCAACATCGCCGCGCCCGGCAGGGACGTGCGCTCGGCCGCTCCGGGCGGCGGGTACCAGACCATGAGCGGCACGAGCATGGCCACGCCGCACGTCGCGGGTGTCCTCGCCCTGCTCGCCGAGGCCGGCCCCAACGCTTCCGCGGCCGATCTCGTGGCGAGCCTGAAATCAGGCGCGTTCCCACTGACACAGCCCGTCCGGGACGTCGGCGCGGGCCTGCTGCAGGCCCCGTGAGTGAGTCAACCCAGTCCGCGCCGGTCGGGGTCATCCTCGCGGTGGACCCCGACCGGTTCGCGGAGGTGGTAGAGGCCCTGCGGCGGGCCGGGCTCACGGTCACGGGCGAGCAACCGGTCCTCGGTACGCTCTCCGGCACCGTCGCGGAGGACCGTATACCGGCCCTGGAGGTGGTCGACGGCGTCGCATCCGTCGATCGGGAGCGCACCGTCCAGCTCCCCCCGCCCGACACCCCGATCCAGTGAGCTCGGTGACGGCCCTCCTCCGTGCATCTGATCAGCCGTACGACGGTGCTGCTCGATCTGGACGGGGGTCTCCGTCGTGCAAGTCGAACGGCCGGCGGACGGCGGGCGCAGGGTCCTCCTGGTCACTGCCGACCAGACAGCCAGGGCCTGCCCGGCCTGCGGGGTGTTCGCCACCCGGGTGAAGGGCTCGGTGGCGACCCGGCCGCGCAATCTCTCCTACGTCGAGCTGCTCCATCGGTGCACGGCAGCCGGGCGGGGCGCCGGGTCAGGGCCCAACCCGTCGCCAGTCCGTCACAGGGCCGGGATTTGTGTCGTCCGTAGGGGTGACCCAGAAGGCTTTGCCCAGCTCAGCGCTGAACTGGGCGCCTGTCCGGCCGTCGCCCGAGGAGCGGCCGGTCAGGCGGCGGCCTATCCACGGCAGCAGGTACTGCTTGGTGAAGCGGGCGTCCGCGATCCGGCGCGCGGCCCAGCCGGGCGGCGGGGTGGCCGGCAGCGGCGTCCGCCACTCGGGGTCCTCGGCCTCGTGGCCGAGGGTCTGCCAGACCGCCTCGGCGACCCGGCGGTGCCCCTCGTCCGTCAGGTGCAGCCGGTCCACGTCCCACATCCGCGGGTCGGCCAGCGAGGGCGCGCCGTACAGGTCGACCACGAGGGCGCCGTGCCGTCCGGCCAGCTCGTCGACGCAGGCGAACAGCTCCTCCATACGTGGCCGGAACCGCTCCAGGACCGGGCCCTGGCGGCCGGGGCTGCGCATCAGCACCAGCTGCTCGCAGGCCGGCGTCAGCCGCTCCACCGCCTCGGTGAGCAGATCCCGGACCCGGCCCATGTCGCACTTGGGCCGGAGTGTGTCGTTGAGGCCGCCGACCAGCGTGATCACGTCGGGCCGCATCGCGGCCGCCACGTCCACCTGCTCCTCGACGATCTGCGCGATCAGCTTGCCGCGCACCGCGAGGTTCGCGTAGCGGAAGCCGGGGGTGCGGGCGGCCATCCGTCCGGCGAGGACGTCGGCCCAGCCGCGGTAGGAGCCGTCGGGGTTCAGGTCCGACATGCCCTCGGTGAAGGAGTCGCCGATCGCGACCAGACTGGAGTGTGCGGGAGGCACCGGGTTCTTGTGCATGGCGACGCAAATGGTATCCCGAGGCTCATACCCGCCGGTCGGTCACTCCCCCTCCGCCCTGCACCCGTCTCACGCGCAGCCTGCTCCCGCCCGGTTGCGGCCCGCTCGCGTTCTGCTCCCGCCCGGTCGCGGCCCACCTGCGGCCCACCCGCGCCCCACCCGCGTTCTGCTCCCGCCCGGTCGTGGCCCGCTCGTGCTCTGCTCCCGTCCGGTCGTGGCCCGCTCGTGCTCTGCTCCCGCCCGGTCGCGGCCCGCTCGCCCGCCGATTCGCGCTCCGCTCCCGCCCGGGCGTGGTTCCAGCCGCGCCCGGGACCGGGGTCTACGCGTGCTGCCCGAAGAGCTCGCGCAGGACGTCCTCCATCGTCACCAGCCCGGCCAGTCGCTCGTCGTCGCCGAGGACACCCGCCAGGTGGGTGCGGCTGCCGCGCATGGCGGTGAGTACGTCGTCGAGCGGGGTGTCCGCGCGGACGCGGGCGATCGGGCGCATGTCGCGCAGCCGGAAGGCGTCGGTGCGGGGTGAGGCGTCCAGCGCGTCCTTGACGTGGAGGTAGCCGACGATGCGCCGCCCCTCGTCCACGACCGGGAAGCGGGAGAGGCCGGACTCCGCCGAGAGGCGCTCCAGCTCCTCCGGGGTGACGCCGACGCGCGCGTAGACGACGCGTTCCAGCGGCACGACCACGTCCCGTACCGGGCGGCGGCCCAGTTCCAGGGCGTCGTGCAGCCGCTCCCGCGCCCGGTCGTCGATGAGGCCCGCCTCGCCGGCGTCCTTGACGATCTCGGCGAGCTCGGTGTCCGTGAAGGTCGCCGAGACCTCGTCCTTCGTCTCCACCCGGAGCAGCTTGAGCAGGGCGTTGGCGAAGGCGTTGATGGTGAAGATCACCGGGCGCAGCGCCCGGGACAGGGCCACCAGCGGCGGGCCGAGCAGCAGCGCGCTGCGCACCGGCTCGGCCAGCGCCACGTTCTTCGGCACCATCTCGCCGAGCAGCATGTGCAGATAGGTGGCGAGGGCCAGCGCGATCACGAAGGACACGACATGGCCCGCGCTCTCGGGCACGCCGACCGCGTGGAACACCGGCTCCAGCAGGTGTTCGATCGCCGGTTCCGCGACCACGCCCAGCACCAGCGTGCACAGCGTGATGCCGAGCTGGGCGGCGGCGAGCAGCGCGGACACGTGTTCCAGCCCCCACAGCACGCTCTTGGCCCGCCGGTCGCCCGCCTCGGCGTGCGGCTCGATCTGGGAGCGGCGCACGGAGATCAACGCGAACTCGGCACCCACGAAGAAGGCGTTCACGACCAGCGTCGCGAACCCGATCAGCAGTTGTACGGCGGTCACCGCTGCTCCTCCTGCTCCGACTCGTCGGCGAGCGGCGCGTGCAGCAGCACCCGGGCCGCCCGCCGCCCCGACGCGTCCACCACGTCCAGCCGCCACCCGGCGACCTCGACCCCGTCCCCGGTCTCGGGTATCCGGCCCAGCTCGGCGGCGACCAGCCCGGCGAGCGTCTCGTACGGCCCCTCGGGCGCCCGCAGGCCCACCCGGGCGAGCTGGTCCATCCGGGCCGCGCCGTCCGCCGAGTAGAGCGCGCGGCCCGACTCGTCGGCGCCGGCGGGGGCGAGGTCGGGGGTCTCGTGCGGGTCGTGCTCGTCGCGGACCTCGCCGACGACCTCCTCGACGATGTCCTCCAGGGTGGCGACCCCGGCCGTACCGCCGTACTCGTCGATGACGACGGCCATGGTGCGCCTGCCGCCGAGGCGGTCCAGGAGGCGGTCGACGGTGAGGGACTCGGGCACCAGGAGCGGTTCGCGCATCACCTGGGCGACCCGGGTCCGGGACCGCTCGTCGGTGGGCAGGGCGAGGATGTCCTTGATGTGGGCGGTGCCGACGACCGAGTCCAGGCTGTCCCGGTAGACGGGGAAGCGGGACAGGCCGGTCGCACGGGTGGCGTTGGCCACGTCCTCGCAGGTCGCCCGGACCTCCAGGGCGACGACCTGGACGCGCGGGGTCATCACGTTCTCCGCGGTGAGGTCCGCGAGGTTCAGGGTGCGCACGAACAGCTCGGCGGTGTCCGCCTCCAGCGCGCCCTGCCGGGCGGAGTGCCGGGCCAGCGCGGCCAGCTCCTGGGGCCCGCGCGCGGAGGCCAGCTCCTCGGCGGGCTCGATGCCCAGGCGCCGGACCAGCCGGTTCGCGGTGTTGTTCAGATGGGTGATGAAGGGCCGGAAGGCCGCGCTGAACCAGCGCTGGGCGTTGCCCACCCGCCTGGCCACGGCCAGCGGCGAGGAGATCGCCCAGTTCTTGGGCACCAGCTCGCCGACGACCATCAGGAACACCGTGGACAGCGCGGTGCCGATCACCAGCGCCAGCGAGCTCGCCGCCGACGCCCCGAGGCCCACGGCCTCCAGCGGACCGGCGAGCAGCTTGGCGATCGAGGGCTCGGCGAGCATGCCGACCACCAGGTTGGTGACCGTGATGCCGAGCTGGGCCCCCGAGAGCTGGAACGTGAGGTTCCGTACGGCCTTGAGGGCGCCGGCCGCCCCGCGCTCGCCGCGCGCCACGGCCCGCTCCAGCTCGCCGCGCTCGACCGTGGTCAGCGAGAACTCGGCCGCGACGAAGGCACCGCAGGCGAGCGACAGCAGGATCGCCACCAGCAGGAGGAGCACTTCGGTCATCGGGTCACCTCCGTCCCATGGTCGGACAGGGCGGACGGGACCGCGCGGTGTTGTCGGTACGGAGAACTGGGAGGCTCGCCCATGGGCGGACGCTCACACACCTTTCATCGAGGAGACCGGGACACGGAATGACTCCTCAATGGTAAAGGATCGGCAAAGCGGGTCACTCGGTGGTCTCCGTCAGCGGCTTCACCCACCGCCGCCACTTCTCCTCCGGCTCGTACCCCGCCGCCCGCCAGGCATGGTGCGCGGTCTCGTTGCGCACCAGCACCATCGCGTCCCCGCGCCGGCCGCCGAGTCGTACGAAGCGCTCCTCGGCGGCCGCCAGCAGCGCCGACCCGATGCCCCGGCGGCGCCGCTCCGGGTGCACCGCCAGCCGGTACAGATGGCAGCGCCAGCCGTCGAAGCCGGCGATCACCGTGCCCACCAGCTCACCGTCCAGCTCGGCGAGGAGCAGCGCCTCGGGGTCCCGGGCGACCAGGCGGTCCACCCCGCCGCGGTCGTCGCTGATGCTGGTGCCCTCGGCCGCCGCCTTCCAGAAGGCGAGCACCGCGTCCAGGTCGTCGGGCGTCGCGGCCCGTATGCGCAGGTCGGTCATACGGCGATCCCATCACGACCGCCCGCGCGGAATCCGCGTTTCCACTATGCGGACAGTGCGGCCAGCACCGGGGCGAACGCCTCCATGTACGGCTCCAGGACGGTCAGATAGGAGATGCCGTACCGCTTGCGCAGCCCCCGCACCCGCCCGGTGACCTCCTCCAGGGTGCCGACGAGGATGACGGGCAGGTCCAGGGCCTGCTCCAGGGTGAGCTGGGGCTGCCGGTCGAGCAGCGGGCCGAGCACGGACGCCGGGTCGTCGGTGACGGCCACCGTCTGGAGGAGCAGGTTCCGTTCCGCGGGTTCCGCGCGGCCCGCCGCCCACTCCGCGTAGCGCGCCACCCGTGCGTCGAGTTCCTCCGCCGCGACCGGCTCCAGCCGGCCCTCCGTGTTCCCCGGGACCAGACGGGCCCCGGCGAAGGCCGCGATGTCCGCGTGCTCGGCGGCCAGCCGCAGCATCCGGTCGCCGTTGCCCCCGATCAGCAGGGGCACCCGGTACTCGTCCGACTTCAGCAGTTCCTCGACCGTGCGCCGCAGGTGGTCCACCCGCTCGCGCGGCGAGCCGAACGGCAGCCCGGCCCGGTCGTGCTCGGCCTGCACGTAGCCGGTGCCGAGCCCGAGTTCGAGACGGCCGCCGGTCAGCGCCGCGGTCGTCGCCGCCTCGCGGGCCAGCAACACCGGGTTCCAGAAGCCCGCGTTGAGCACGAACGTGCCGAGGCGCGGCCGTTCGGTCGCCCCGGCCGCCGCCACCAGCGCCGGGAAGGGCGCCGGCATGCCGAGATGGTCGGGGACGAGGATCACGTCGTACCCGAGCTCCTCGGCACGCCGGCACTTCGCGCGCCACTCCTCGGCCGGCGCGGGCGTGAGCAGGTTGACCCCGAAGCGGAACGGACGCGGCATGAACTCTCCTCGGCAACCGGCGGCTTGAGCCTTCCGCCGGATTCCATCACTCGTGCGCGATGGCCGCCAGCACATTCATGCGCGATGCACGCAGTGCCGGCAGCAGGGCCGCCACGATGCCGACGACCGCCGAGCCGATCACCACGGCGACGATCGTGCCCCAGGGGACGGCGAGGGCCTTCATGCCCTGGAGAGCCAGGACCTGCTGGGTGCACACGCCCCACACCAGGCCGAGCGCGAGCCCCAGCACCGCGCCGAACACCGCGATCACCACCGACTCCAGCCGGATCATCCGGCGCAGCTGCCGCCGGGCCAGCCCGATCGCGCGCAGCAGCCCGATCTCCCGGGTGCGCTCCACGACCGACAGGGCGAGGGTGTTGACCACGCCGAGCACCGCGATCACGATCGCGAGACCGAGCAGCGCGTACACGAGGTACAGCAGCACGGCGATCTGGTCGTGGACCAGTTTCTTGTAGTCGGCCTGGTCACGGACCTGGACCTGCGGGAAGGGGGCGAGGGTCTGCTCCAGGTTCGCGCGGAGCCGGTCCGCGCTCGTGCCCGCGGTCCGGTTGACGTACAGCGAGGAGTCCTGGCCGCCGGGGACGTACTTCTCCACGGTGGCGATCCCGAAGAACAGTCCGCCCTGGGTGCCGAAGCCGCTGCCACCGTCCTGGTCGGTGAGGGCGCCCACCTTCATCTCGGCGGTCTTCCCGCCCTGGAACTCCACCGGGAGCACACTGCCCAGCCGGACCTTGTGGTCCTCGGCGAAGGTGGCGTCCATGCCGAGGCTGCCGGCGGCCAGCGCGGCGGCGGTGTCACCGCCCTTGTAGGCGACATGGGCGACGTCGTCGACCTGCGGGTCGTACCCGGCGGCGGTCGTGGTGATCCGTTTGCCGTCCGGCAGCCGTATCGCCACGGGCGCGAACCGCTGCCGTACGACGAGACCCACGCCGTCGGTGGAGCGCACCTTGTCGGTGATCTCCTGGGTGAACGGCAGGAAGTTGCTGTTCTGGACGACGAAGTCGGCGCCCAGCGTCTTGTCGATCTGCTGGTCGAAGGACTTGGACATGGAGGCGCTGGCCACCGACATCCCGCCGACCAGGGCGAGGCCCACCATGAGCGCGGCGGCGGTGGCACCGGTACGGCGCGGGTTGCGCAGGGCGTTGCGCTGGCTCATCCGGCCGACCGAGCCGAAGAGGGCGGGGAAGGCCCCGCCGAGGACCCGGATCACGGGCCGGACCAGCAGCGGTCCGGCGATGACGGTCGCGATCAGGGTCAGGACGACGCCGAGGCCCAGCAGCGAGGCGGCGGAGGCGGTCTTCGTGGCCGTCGCACAGCCGGCCAGGGCCGCCGCCCCGAGCGCGCCGACGACCGCGCCCACGATCGCCCGCACCTTCAACGGCTTGCCCACACCGGCGATCTCGGCGTCGGCGAGCGCCGCCATCGGGGAGACGGTGGCCGCGCGCCGGGCGGGCAGGTACGCGGCGACGAAGGTGACCCCGACCCCCACCACGTACGCGGCGACGGGCGTGCCCCAGCCGATGACCATCTCGGTGGCCTTGAGGTTCATCCCGAACGCGCTCATCAGCTTGATCAGCCCGAACGCCAGCCCGATCCCGGCGCCCAGACCCAGTGTCGAACCGACCAGCCCGAGCAGCGTCGCCTCGGTGAGCACGGACCGCCGCACCTGCCGGCGGTCGGCGCCCAGGGCCCGCAACAGGCCCAGTTCACGGGTGCGTTGGGCGATGAGCATGGAGAAGGTGTTGACGATCAGGAAGACGCCCACGAGCGTGGCGATGCCCGCGAATCCCAGCATCACGTACTTGATGACGTCGAGGAAACCGCCCAGATCCGCGGCCGAGGACTTGGCCTGCTCGTCGGCGGTCTTCAGGTCGTAGGCGCCGGTCCCGATCGCCGCCCCGATGCGGCTCTTGAGCTCGGCGTCGGTGACACCCCGCGCCGCGTCCACCGAGATGCTGGTGGCCCTGGCGGCGGAGCCCAGCAGTTCCTTCGCGGCGACCGACGGGTCGAGGAAGACCAGGGCGGCGCCCGGGTTGGTGGTGGTGAAGGTGGCGATGCCGACGATCTCCACCTCGAAGGTGCCCGGCTGGGCCTGCACGGTCAGCGTGTCGCCGATCCGCACGTGCTTCTTGTCGGCGGTGTCCGCGTCGAGCAGCGCCTGGCCGGCACCCTGCGGGGCGTGCCCCGAGGTCAGCTTCACGGGGCTGCGCGGGGTGAGGTACCAGTCGGTGGCGATGGTCGGGGCGCCGGTGGTGGGGCCGACCGACTTGTTGTGGCTGTCGACGACCACGATGTTCTGCACGGACACGTCCGCGTGCGTGTCGGCGACCCCGTCGACCTTGGCGACCTGGTCCTTCAGCGCGGCCGGCACGGTCTGGACGGCGCCGGTCGGCACCGACGACTTGAGGTCCTCCTTCGGCTCCACCGTCACATCGGCGGAGGTGGAGGCGAACAGCCGGTCGAAGGTGCGGGTGACGGTGTCGGAGAAGATCAGGCTGCCCGCGACGAACGCCACGGACAGGACGATGGCCAGCGCGGACAGCAGCAGCCGTCCCTTGTGCGCCAGGAAGCTGCGCAGGGTCGCCTTGAGCACCGGGTCAGTCCTCCTCGGGTCCCGTGGACCCGCGTCCCACGTCGAACCGCTTCATGCGTTCCAGTACGGCGTCCGCCGTCGGACTCTCCATCCGGTCCACGATCCGGCCGTCCGCGAGGAAGAGCACCAGGTCGGAGTGGGCGGCGGCGCCCGGGTCATGGGTCACCATGACGACCGTCTGGCCGAGTTGGTCGACCGCGTCCCGCAGGAAGCCGAGCACCTCCAGACCGGCCCGGGAGTCCAGGTTGCCGGTCGGCTCGTCGGCGAAGATCAGCTCGGGGCGGGAGGCCAGCGCCCGCGCGCAGGCCACGCGCTGCTGCTGGCCGCCGGAGAGCTGGGCGGGCCGGTGTTTGAGCCGGTCCCGCAGCCCCAGGGTGTCGATGACCTGGTCCAGCCACTTCTCGTCGGGTTTGCGGCCCGCGATATCCATGGGCAGGGTGATGTTCTCGGCCGCGTTCAGCGTCGGGATCAGGTTGAACGACTGGAACATGAACCCGATCCGGTCCCGGCGCAGCCGCGTCAGCTCGCGCTCCTTCAGGCCGGTGATCTCGGTGCTGCCGAGCCAGACCTGGCCGGCCGACACGGTGTCCAGCCCCGCCAGGCAGTGCATCAACGTGGACTTCCCGGAGCCGGACGGGCCCATGACCGCGGTGAAGCGGCCGCGCGCGATGTCCACGTCCACCGAGTCCAGGGCCAGCACCGCCGTCTCGCCCGCGCCGTACGCCTTGGTCAGCCCGCGGGCGCGGGCCGCGCTCCCCTCGGCGGCGGGCGCCTCCGCAGCTGCTGTGGACACGACTGCCTCCCCGTTAGCACGACCTCTATGTCCGGGTCGAGCGTAGTGTGACCCGTCGCACAGGCGGTATCACTTTTCGATTCCGATGCGCGCTTGCCGTCGCTAGCGTTCCGGCGCTAGCTTCGGTATATGGCGAAGACCCAGCTGAACGTGCGCGTGGACGAGGGCACCGCCAAGGCGGCCCGGGAGCGCGCTCTCGCGCGTGGTGTGAGCGTCAACCGCTACATAGAGGAACTGGTCATGCAGGACACGGGTGAAGCGGGCCGTACGTTCGTCGAGGCCGCCGCCGATTTCATGAGGCAGTACGAGTCCGTGTTCGCCGAGGAGTTCGGCGAGACGCACGGTACCGACACGTCTGACAAGACCGAAGGCCGTCACTGATCCCTTGAGCGACCTGACCATCGATCTCGCCTGGCTCCTCATGCTCGCCGAACAGAAGACCCCCGGGGACCCGCAGGTCACCGACTGGGGCGCGCTGATCGCGGCGGTCGCGCGGCACCGGGCCGAGATATTCGACGTCCCCGTCTACGACACCCCGCAGGCCCGCGCCGCCGCCCTGCTGCAACTCCTCATCCACGTCCCGGCCCTGGAGCGCTCGAACGCCCTGTTCGCGGCCTCGGTCGCCTACGCCTACCTGGTCGCCAGCGGCCTCAAGGTCGCCACCTCGCCCGAGCAGGTCCGCGATCTGGCCCGGCTGGTCAAGAACGGTCAGGCGAGCGTGGCCGACATCGCCGAGGAACTGCGCGGCTGGAGCCTGTGATCAGGACTCCGGGGGCTTGCGCGCGACCCCGAGCACACAGTACGAGGACGGCAGCCGGGGCCCGTGCTCCGGCAGGAACACCCGCCGGTAAGGGCCGAGTTCGAATCCGGCCGCGCGCAGTTCGGAGACCGGCTCCCGGGACAGATGGCAGTCGCCGCTCAGCAGCGGCCACACCGTCCGGTCCAGCGCCCGCTGGGTGAACCGCATCGCCGGGCCGCCGCCCGAGCCGTGCTCGAAGAACCGCAGCTCACCGCCCGGCCGCAGCACCCGCCGCACCTCCGCGAGCGCCCGTGACACGTCCCGGACACTGCACAGCACCAGCGAGAGCACGGCCGCGTCGTAGGCCTCGCTCTTCACCGGCAGCGCCTCCGCCGCGCCCGGCACCACGTCCACCGGGACCTCGGCGCGCACGGCGGCGTCGGCCGCCAACTGCCGCAGGGTGCGCTCCGGTTCGATCGCGACGACCTCCGCGACCGCACCGGGATACCGCGCGAAATTGAGCCCGTTGCCCGCACCGATCTCGATCACGCGCCCGGACAGCCCGGAGAGCAGCCGCTCCCGGATCGCCGCCATGCCGAGTCCGGTCTCGGCGGCGACGCTGCAGCGGGCGTAGAAACGGGCGAACAGCGGGTGGTGGACGGGATCCCGCACCGGTTCCCCGGAACCGAGGGACATCAGCCGCATGACGACCTCCAGACCTCCAGACGGAAGCAGGTCTACGGTGATTGTCCCCCGCACGGGCCCGTCGCACCCCCGCGACAGGTTTTACGCGATGAAGTCGCGCACCTGCTGGTACACGCCGTAGTCGTTGTTCATGTCGGTGTGCGAGATGCAGCCGACGCCGACATTGGTCGCCCCGCTCAGCAGCGCCGAGCTGTCCGGGTCGATCGCCGAGTCGCAGTTCGACCAGTACGCCGCGTACGTGACGCTGCCGGGCGTCTCGTCACCGGAGTTCAGGGCGGTCAGGAAGGAGCTGCCGGTGGTCATCTCCTTGCAGGAGGTGTACAGCCACCCGCACAGCGAGGCGACGCTCGTCCCGTGGTTCACCCCGGCGACCGACACGAAGTCGTCCACGTAGGCGGTCCCGCCGAGGTTCTTGAGGTAGTAGCGGCTGTTGAGCGCGCCCATGGAGTGGACCACCAGGTCCACCTTCGAGGCGCCGGTCGTCGAGAGGACGGACTGGATGTAGGTGGACAGCTGCGAGGCGGTGGTGACGTTCGACTTCGTCCAGTCGTACGACCAGGCGTACAGCTCCGACGAGGTGTACCCGTCGGCCTTGAAGTCCGCGATCCAGTCGTCCCAGCTGCTGGAGTCGCTGCTCAGACCGTGCACGAACACGATCGGGTTGTGGCCGGCCGCGTGCGCGGGAGTGGTGGCCAGGGGGAGAGACAGAAGGAGCGAACCGGCTATCGCCGACAGAGCCGTTGCGATGCGACGCTTTGCGCGTTGCATGATGCCTCCTGAAACGGGTGGGGTTGTTCAGGAGTGTCGGGACAGGTCTACGCGCGCCGCATCGGTGAAGTCGCCAGTCTTTACGAGTCAACTAACTCGCCAGTAACGTCTTTGGTGTGGTGATACCGGTGAACCCCCCACCTCTTGACCGCACTTCGCCACCGCAGACCACCGACGCGGGGCCGTGCCCGGCTTCGGCGCTCCCCGAGGGCGTCCGCGCCCGGGTGCTCCGTGTCGTATACGAGGACCAGCGCGCCGCGGCCGAACTCGTGCCGCGCCTCACCGCACGGCAGGCCTCGGGCGTCGACCCGCTGCCCGTCGAACCGGCCGAACTCGCACCGCGGTTGCTCCACGCCCTGCGCCGGGAGAACCGCGCCCTGCCCGACGACACCCGGCTGCTGCTGCTCCTGGCCGCCGCCGACCAGTACCCGGTCGCCACCCACGCCTTCCTGCGCGCGGTCACGGCCGCCCGGATCGACACCCGCCCGCTGGACGCGGCCGAGACCGCCGGGGTCGCCCACGCCAGCGCCGGCGGGGTGTTCTTCCGCGACGCGTGGACCCGGATCGCCGCCTACGAGACCGCTTCCCCGGCCGACCGGCGCGCGGCCCACCAGCTGCTCGCCCGGGTGCTCGGCGGCAAGGGCGAGACCGCCCGCCGCTCCTGGCACCGGGGCGCCGCCGCGCTCGGCCCCAGCGCCCGGCTCGCCGCCGAACTCCGCGTCGCCGCCGACCGGGCCCGCGCCGAGGGCCGGCCCGTGCTGGCCCGGGCGCTCGCCGAACGTTCCGCCCAGCTCTGCCCGGACCCGGTAGCCCAGGCCCGGCTGCTGGCCCGGGCCGCCGCCGACGCCTGGCGCTCCGGGGAGCCCGACCGGGCCAGACACCTCGCCGCCCGCACCGACAACGCCGCCCTCAACGGCGTCCTCGCCCTCCGAGCCGGCAACGCCTCCGAGGCCTTCGACGCCCTGCTCACCGCCGCCGTCCGGCAGGAACGTTCCGCCGACGCGGCCGAACTGCTCGCCCTCGCCACCGAGGCCGCCGTCTACACCGGCGACCTGAGACGCTGCCGGGAGGCCCATGTCCTCGCCCGGTGGCTGGACCTCCCCGCGTCCGGCGTCCTCGCCGGACTCGCCGCCGCCGTCGAAGGCCGCTACGAGGACGCCCGGGTCCTCCTTCGGGGCGCCGCGGGCCGCTCCGGACCCGGCGGCGACCCCGTGCTGCTGATCCACTCCGGCATGGCCGCCCTGATGCTCGGCGACCACACCCGTGCCGCGACCGCCACCCTCCGCGCCGCCGCCTCGGCCCGCGCCCGGGGCCTCCTGGCGACGGCGGCCCAGGCCATGGAGTTCCGCGCCTACGCCGACTTCTGGACCGGCCGCACCCGGGCCGCCGAGGCCGCCGTCCACGAGGCCCTGAGCCAGGCCCACGCCACCGGGCAGGACAACGGGGCCTGCCATCTCCAGGCCGCGCTCGCCATGTTCGCCGCCGTCACCGGCGACGAGGAGGCCTGCCGGGAGCGCGCGGCGGCCGTCCGCTCCTACGCCCTGGCGCACGGGCTCGGCCTGCCCGCCGCCCTCGCCCAGTGGGCGCTCGCCTTCCTCGACCTGACCAACGGCCGCTTCCCGGCCGCCGCCGCCCGGCTGCGCGCCCTCGCCGGGTTCGGACCCGGACACGGCCACCGGGCCATCCGGCACCTGGCCACCCCGCACTACGTGGAGGCCGCCGTCCGCACCGGCGACACCCGGGTGGCCCGCGCCGCCCACGCCGACTACCACCGCTGGGCCACCGCCGTCCGCAGCACCGACGACCTCGCCCTCAGCGCCCGCTGCCGGGCCCTGCTCGCCCCCGGCGCCGAGGCGGTCCCGCACTACCGCGCCGCGCTCGACCTGCACGCCCGGGGCACCCGCGACTTCGAACGCGCCCGCACCGAGCTGCTGTTCGCCGGCGCCCTGCGCCGGCTGCGGCACCGCACCGAGGCCCGGGACCGGCTGCACAGCGCCCTGGAGGCCTTCGAGTCCTTCGGCGCCCCGCACTGTGCCGCCCAGGCCCGCGCCGAACTCCGCGCCCTCGGCACGCCGTCCATCCCGAACTCCGCCGCCGACCCGGCGGCCGTCCTCACCGCCCAGCAGCACATGGTCGCCCGGATGGCCGCCGACGGCGCCACCAACCGCGAGATCGCCGACCGCCTCAACCTCAGCCCACGCACCATCGACCACCACCTGCGGGGCGTCTTCAGCCGGTTGGGGATCCGGTCCAGGATCGAACTGGTACGGCTGCTCGGCGAGTCGTCCTAGGGAGCAGTTCCGTGATGCGGGCAGGCCGTCGGTCGGGTGCGGCTGTGTGGGGGTTGGTCGCGCGACCAGCCGCGATGGCGCCGCACCCGACCCACGGCCTACCGGACTACGGCGCTTCCCGCACCCGGAACGCCTTCGCGTCCCAGCTGCCGTCCAGCCGGGACGACAGCCAACTCGGAGCCACGGCACGGAAGTCGGCGGGGGCCAACGCCCCGGCCCCGGCGGGCAGGGCACCGAGCAGCGGCGCCCCCGCCACGTCCGGCAGATCGGCCACATTGCACCGTGAGGCCAGATCCGGGGAGTCCGGCCAGCTGCCGATCACCACCCCCAGCAACTCCAGCTCACGGAAACGCAGTTCACGGGCGGTCAGCTCGGTGGTGTTCAGGGTGCCGAGCCCGGCCGACGCCACCAGCAGCACCGGCGCGTTCAGCAGCCGGGCCACGTCCGCCAGGGTGCCGCCCGTCGCGTCGAAGCGGACGAGCAGCCCGCCGGCGCCCTCCACCAGCACCAGATCGTGCTCGGTGGCCAGCTTGGCGGCGGCCTCCGCCACGTCCTGCGGATGCACGGGGGACATGCCCGCCCGACGGGCCGCCGTGCCCGGCGCCAACGGCTCGGGGAAACGGGCGACTTCGGCAGCCGTCACGGCACCCGCGAGCCGCGCGACCTCGTCGGCGTCCCCGCGCTCGTCCGGTCGTACCCCGGTCTGCGCGGCCTTGAGGACCGCGACCGAGCGGCCCGCTGCCACGGCCGCGGCGGCGACCGCGGCCGTGGTGACCGTCTTGCCGACCTCCGTGCCCGTCCCCGTGATCACCAGGATCGGCATGCTCATCCCTCCCGCGCCGCGGCGCACACCGCGCGCGCGATCCGTGCCACGTCCGCGTCACCCGTGACGTACGGCGGCATCGTGTAGACCAGGTCGCGGAAGGGCCGCAGCCACACGCCCTCGCGCACCGCGGCGGCCGTCGCAGCCAACATGTCGACCTCGTGGTCGAGCTGGACGACCCCGATGGCGCCGAGGACCCGGACGTCCCGGACGCCGGGCAGGTCCCGCGCGGGCGCGAGCCCGTCGCGCAGGCCGGACTCGATCCGCTTGACCTCGCCGAGCCAGTCCTGACCGAGCAGCAGCCCGAGCGAGGCACAGGCCACGGAGGCGGCGAGCGGGTTGCCCATGAACGTCGGCCCGTGGGCCAGCACCGGCACGTCGCCCCGCGAGATGCCCTCGGCCACCCGGGGCGTGCACAGCGTCGCCGCCATCGTCAGATAACCGCCGGTCAGCGCCTTGCCCACGCACATCACATCCGGCCTGACGGCCGCGTGGTCCGCCGCGAACAGCGCGCCCGTGCGCCCGAAGCCGGTCGCGATCTCGTCGAACACCAGCAGCACGTCGTGCGCTTCGCAGGCCTCGCGCAGCACCCGCAGATAGGCGGGGGAGTGGAACCGCATGCCGCCCGCGCCCTGCACCACCGGCTCCACGATCACCGCGGCCAGTTCGTGCGCGTGCCGCTCGATCACGGAGCGCAGGTGGTCCGCGTACGACTCCTCGTACTCCGCAGGCGGCGCGTCCGCGAAGACCTGGCGCGGCAGTACCCCGGACCACAGGTCGTGCATCCCGCCCTCGGGGTCGCACACCGACATCGGCTGCCAGGTGTCGCCGTGGTAGCCGCCGCGCCAGGTCAGCAGGCGCTGCTTGGCGGGGCGGCCGAGGGAGCGCCAGTACTGCAGGCACATCTTCACCGCGACCTCGACCGACACCGAGCCGGAGTCGGCGAGGAAGACATGCTCCAGACCGTCGGGAGACATGTCGACAAGGAGCTTCGCCAGCCGGACGGCGGGCTCGTGGGTGAGCCCGCCGAACATCACATGACTCATCCGGCCGAGCTGCTCGCGCGCGGCCTCGTTGAGCACCGGGTGGTTGTAGCCGTGGATCGCCGACCACCAGGACGACATGCCGTCGACCAGCTCGCCCGAGCCGTCCGCGAGCCGCAGCCGGACCCCGCTCGCCGACTCCACGACGAGCGGTTCGGCCCGGCCGGGCATCGGACCGTACGGGTGCCAGACGTGCCGGCGGTCCAGGTCCAGCAGCTCGGGGACGCTCAGGTCAGGCATTGGGCGCGAGATCCGTTCCGGCACCCCGGCGGCGGACGGCGACCAGGTCGGTACGCGGCTCGTTGACCGGAGCGGTACCGCAGACGTCCTCGTGGGAGCCGCAGCCCCCCGATCCGCACCCGGCGTCGGCCTGCCCGGCGTGCGATCCACAGCCGGCACCCTGGACCTCGGCCCGGTGCTGCGGCAGCGTCACCTCGTCGGCGCCCTCCACCACGAAACCGGCGTCCGCGATCATCTCCAGGTCGGCCTGCCCGGCCTGACCCTCGGTGGTGAGGTAGTCGCCGAGGAAGATCGAGTTGGCCAGGTGCAGCGCGAGCGGCTGCATGGTGCGCAGATGGACCTCGCGGCCGCCCGCGATGCGGACCTCCACGTCGGGGCAGACGAACCGCACCATCGCGAGGATCCGCAGACAGCGCTGCGGGGTGAGGTTCCACTCCTTGGCCAGCGGGGTGCCCTCGACCGGGATCAGGAAGTTGACCGGCACCGAGTCCGGGTCCAGCTCGCGCAGCGAGAAGACCACGTCGACCAGGTCCTCGTCGCTCTCGCCCATACCGGCGATCAGACCGGAACAGGCGGACAGACCGGCCGCGTGCGCCTTGTTGACCGTGTCCACCCGATCGGCGTACGTGTGGGTGGTCGTGATGTCCCCGTACGTCCCCTCGGACGTGTTGAGGTTGTGGTTGTAGGCGTCGGCGCCCGCCTCGCGCAGCCGCTCCGCCTGGCCGTCGGAGAGCAGCCCGAGACAGGCGCAGACCTCGACGCCCTCGTTCTGCTCCTTGATGGCCTTGATGGTGCCGGCGACCCGGTCCACGTCCCGGTCGGTCGGACCGCGCCCGGACGCCACCAGACAGACCCGCTTGGCGCCCCCGGCGAGGCCCGCGGCGGCCGCCTTGGAGGCCTCGTCGGGTTTCAGCCAGGAGTACTTCAGGATCCCGGTCGTGGAGCCGAGGCGCTGCGAGCAGTAGGAGCAGTCCTCCGGGCACAGACCGGACTTGAGGTTGACCAGGTAGTTGAGTTTCACGCGCCGGCCGAACCACTGCCGGCGCACCTTGCCGGCCGCGGCCACCACATCGAGCACCTCGTCGTCGGAGGTCGCCAGTACGGCGAGCGCTTCCTCGCGGGTCGGCAGCTCGCGCCGAAGCCCCTTGTCCACCAGCGTGTTCAGCAGGTCCATGAGAGCCGATCCTGTACTAAGAGGCTGCTCCGGGCCAAGGAGAGTTTGCACAACCCTGTCAGTTCGACGTGTGGGGTATGTAACATGACCACCCCAGTACGTAGGGTCCACAGAGAGCACGGAAGACCAGGTCAGAGGCGCCAAGTCCGCATCCCGCCGCCGATTTGGTGAGAGTCGTGAGTGAGACGCAAGTGCCAGTGGATCAGTATGGAGGGTTCCTACAACACCCCCGAAGAGGCTGTTCCCTCAAGCGCCGCGCGTGACTGGGTGCGGGCTGTTCTGGAAGCTCTCGACATCCCCCACCCTGCGACCGTAGGGGACCGCGAGGCGCACGACCGGATCTTGAGCGAACGGGCCACGCCACAGAGGCTCTGTACGGCCCTCTGAGACGCAAAGGAACCCCAGCGTTGTCCACTGGGATCCTGTCTGTGTGAAGCCCCAGCAGGGGCCCTCTAGGCCTGAAATGACCCCTCGCGTCCCGACACTTCCGTTTTGTGCCGCGAGGTCCAGCCGTTGGTGACAGCGGGTCTCGCCTGGTACGGCGTGATGTAGCCGATGGTCGAGTGGATCCGCTCCCGGTTGTCATGTTCCGCGATCCACCGGAACACGTCCTGCCGATGCTGCGTACGGGTCGCCCAGACCGTGGTTCCGATCTCCGCTTTCAGGACGGCGAAGGAGCTCTCCGCGGCGGCGTCGAAACACGGGCCGGTACGGCCGGTGCTTTGCCGGATGTCCAAGTC
This sequence comes from Streptomyces sp. NPDC007901, assembly GCF_042959465.1. Lineage (NCBI taxonomy): Bacteria > Bacillati > Actinomycetota > Actinomycetes > Kitasatosporales > Streptomycetaceae > Streptomyces > Streptomyces sp. NPDC007901. The sequence continues at coordinate 210,315 of NZ_JBIBKW010000019.1, forward strand.
GCCCAGGAGAGCGCGGAATTGGTGAGAGGTGTATTGCGATCCGCGATCCGAGTGAAAGATGGCGTTGCCAGCCGTATGCCCGCCCGCATGGGCCATCCGGATTGCGTCTGCGACGAGTTCCGTACGCATATGGTCGGCCATCGACCAGCCCACGACCTCCCGTGTCCACAGATCGATCACCGTAGCCAGGTACAGCCATCCCTCGGCCGTCGGGAAACAGGTGATGTCCCCGACGAATTTCAGGCCCGGCATCGGCGTGGTGAAGTCCCTTTGGACGAGATCCGGCGCAGGCGGCGCCGTGCGGTCCTGCTTCGTCAGCGACCGCGGCTTCCGGCGTGTTATCCCGACGATCTCGCGCTCCCGCATGATCCGCGCGACGCGTTTGCGGTTCACCAGGTTCCCCTGGTTACGCAGCGCCTGAGTGATCCTGCGGGCGCCGTACGCTCCCCGGGAATCGGTGTGGACCGCCCGGATGCCGCAGGCCAGGGCCTCTTCCGCGTCGGCCTTCTCCTGCCGTGCGCCCCTGTTCTGGTGCCAGGCGTAGTAGCCGGAGCGGTCCCAGCCGAGAACATCGCACATCCGCTTGACCCTGTGGGCGCTCCGGTGCTCGTCAACGAAACGGAAGCGGATCACCGTGTCGTCTCCCGCGCGAAATAGGCGGCAGCTTTCCGAAGGATCTCGTTGTCCTCCTTCAGCCGGGCATTATCCCGCCGCAGACGCTTGAGTTCTTCCTTCTCGTCGGGGGTCATACCGGCATCACCCCCGCCGTCCGCCACCTGGGTGCGGGCCTTGTCGACGCGGACCCACTTCCGCAGGGTCTCCAGATGGATGCCCAGACCGTGGGCGATGTCGGTGAGGGAGCGGTCCGTCGAGGAGCGCACCAGATCCACCGCGTCCCGCTTGAACTCTCCGGGATAGTTCTTCCGCTTTGCCACCATGGATCACTTCCCCTGGATGACGAAACATCCAGCGTCCAGGTGTCGGAATTTCGGGGGTCACTCCACCTTGCCCTGGTCCCGCAGCACGGCCAGATCCGCGATCGCCTCACCGCCGTCGGCGAGCATCACCGCGAGATCGGTGGCGACCCGGCCCGGGTCGTGCCCGGTCCCGCGCGGCCGAAGCGGCCTGAGAGCGGCGGAGTACGCGGCGGTCAGCCCGGTGGCATCAGCAAGATTCGCCAGCAACCGTGCCCCGGCATGCCCGACCACCCCCGAACCATCGGCACTGACACGGACCTTGGGACGCAACCCGATAGCCTGCACGTAGAAAGTGCCCTCCGCCTGGACCGACAGAACCCCTCAGCAAGGTTCATCGTCCCAGGTCAGGAAGGCACTTTCGCGTTTCCGCCTCAAAGCCAGCCGTACCCAAGTGAAACGGCGAGGTCAGGGGGTCGCAGATATATCCCAGGTACCGCCCGCCGTGCGGCGTGGCCGGTGCATGGGGACGGTGGGGCAGGGAGGCCGTCGCCCCCTGCCCCACCGTCGGCAGTCCTGCGTCGGTCACCCTGTCACTGGATCGTCCAAGCCTGGTTGGACTGATTCAGGGGCATGTACTGATCGATGGTGGCCCCGTTCGCGGTCGAGCCGTTGCTCACCTCCAGGATCTGCCTGCTCTCAAAGTTGCGGATCAGGTATCCACCGCTGGTCGGCTCGAAGTACCACAGCTGGTTGTTGCTGCCGTTGTAGGTGCTCTGCTGCAGCGCGGTGCCCCTCCAGTGGCTGGCCCAGCCAAGGTCGAGGACCTTGCCGCTGTTCCTGTTCACGATCTTGTTGAGCTGCCCGCTGACCGGAACGATGGTCCACTGCTGGTTGGCGTTGCCCGAGTTCGGCCACTGGATGACGCTCGCGCCGTCGGCGGTGGACGCGCCGTTGACGTCCATCACCAGGCCGCTGTTGACGTTCTTGATCGAGTAGTAGGTCGACGGGTTGGTGTTCGGCGTGCCGGTCGAGTCCTCCAGCGCCCCGCCCGCCCGCTGCACAGCGAAGTCCGTGATGAAGAAGTACGCCCCGTCGGTCTTGGCGACGCGGACGTAGCGGAAGGCCTGGCGGACGTCGATGTCGCCGGTGAGGGTGGCGGCGAGCGGCAGGGTGCTGGTCTGGCGTCCCACGACGGTGTACGTGGCGAAGGACGGGTCGTTGGACACCCGGACCTCGAAGTTGCCCCGGGTCGAGGACTGGTCCAGGTCCTGGCGGGTGGTCAGGGAGAACTGTCCGAGCTGGTAGGCCTGCCCCAGGTCGACCTGCCACCAGGCCGAGGTGTCGCTGCCGGTCGGCGACCAGCCGGTCGTACCGTCGTTGTCGACGGCCTTGGACGCCGGCGTGTTCGAACCGTAGACCGACGACGCGGTCGCCGGCTTGTTGTAGGCGAGGTTGAGCTTCGCCGCCAGCCCCTGGTAGGCGGACTCGAGACCGGAGGCCTTGATGACCGAGTCGCCGGACGTCGTGTTGTTGGTGAGTGTGACGTTGGAGCCGTTGGCGTTCTGGTTGATGAAACCGTCCGTCTGCGACAGCACGTTGTTCGAAAGGGTCATGTTGTTCGACCCCTCGTCCGTGTAGAGGCCGGCCACGGCCGAGGCGCAGGCGGCCGGCGTTCTCAGCACGTCGTGGATGTAGTTGCCGTTGATGACGGTGCCCGGGTCGTTGGAGAGGTGGTAGATGGCGGCGGAGTCGCAGAGCCGGTTCATCACGTTGCCGATCCGGTTGTAGCTGACGCTGTTGTTGCCTTCGGCGTTGGCCGCCGACTGCCAGCCCCAGCCCAGCGAGATCCCGGCCCATGGAGCGTCGGAGATGTCGTTGTGGTCGATGGTGGTGCTGTTGACGAAGCCCGCGTCGATGCCCGCGGTTCCCGGATAGTCCTCACCGATCTGGGTGATCAGGTTGTCCTTCACCGTGACGTTCTTGACCACCTCCCGGGCGTCCTCACCTGCCGGTGAGGTGGGCGGGTTGTAGATGGTGTGCATCTCCACGGTCGGGTCGGAGAACTTGCCGACCATGATCCCGTTGCCGGCGATGTCGTAGACGAGGTTGCCCGTCACGGTGCTGTCGTGAACGCCGTGGGACAGGTCGAGGGCGGTGGCCCCCATCTGCGTGAAGGTGTTCCCGGTGAAGGAGACACGGTCGGCGTCCGCCGCCTGGACCCCGGCCGGAGGGCGGCCCACGTACTGGTGGTTGGACGTGTCGGCGGAGAGGTTGTAGTTGCCGCCCTGGCCGTTGAGGTAGCCGTTGTCGGTCGCTTCCATCCAGGTGGTCCCGGTGAAGGTGATCCCCGAGAAGCGCAGGTCATGGACGGGACTGTCGAGGTTGGTGCCCTTGATGTCGAAGAGTGTCTTGATCGTGGGCGCCTGCACGGAGGCCGTGGACATGTCCTCGCCGGGGCGGGGCTTGTAGTAGACGGTCTGCGCGGCCGTGTCGACGTAGAACTCGCCCGGTTCGTTGAGGAACTCGTGGGCGTTCTCGAAGTGCAGGGGGGAGCCGTCGGAGAGCTGGGGCCAGGGACGCGGGAAGAGGATGCCCGCCTCGTGGTCCTGGACCGACACGTTGGCGATGCCGTTGGCGGAGGTGAACGACTTCAGCCGCAGGTAGCTCTCGCCCCACTGCGTTTCCAGCATCATCTCGACCTGGCTGAGGTGGTCCCAGTTGGAGACCTGAGAGCTGAGCACCTTCAGCAGCTTGTTGGGCTTGTCGCTGCCCTGGAGCTGGAAGTCCGTGCCGACGTCGGGGAAGCGGGCCCGGGTGGCGCGGACCCCGTTGACGTACAGCTGCCGGAAGTTGAGGCTGCCCACGGACGCCTTGTACTCGCCGTTGGCCGACGCGGTCCACCCAGTGATCGCCTTGCCGCCGGTGATGACGGGTGTCTCCCCGTTGTAGGCCTGGTAGACGACCGTGTGGCCGTTCGTGCCCGAGTCGCTGGTGTCGAAGGCGATGGGGGCCGTGAGGGAGTAGGTGCCGCCGCGCAGGTTCACGACGATGTCGTCGGACATGTTCGCGTTGACGGCCCGGACCGCGGCCTGGGCGGCCTGTACGGTCCTGAACGCTGCGGCTGTGCTGGTTCCCGAGTTGCTGTCGCTGCCGTTGACCGGGTCGACGTAGAAGTTCGTCGTCGCCGCGTAGGCAGGTTGGGCAGGCAGTACGGCCGCGAAGACGACAGCCGCCGCTGCGAGCGCCTTCACTGCTCCCGCTCCGATGCGTAGGGGTCTCATCTGTGGTGTTCCTCCTCCGAACCCCGCTACTTATAAGTGGTATTTATCGATGCAAGAAGGCGTACACGTCAAGGTGATAGGCATACTTATTTTTCTCAGCCGCAACACTGTCGACACAAGGAATCGCCAGGTCTCGCCACGCAGGGCCCGATCACCGCAGCTAGAGCGATTACCCACCTTCGATCAACGATCACTGAACGGTGTGCGATCCGCCAAGCCTGGCGAGCCGCCCTCAGTAAATGAGTAGTACTTATCGCTCGATCCTGTACCCGTGGTCCGTCGCCCGGACCGACGCCGGCGCCGTCTTTAGAATTCCTAACAGAATGCGACAACTCACCTTGGAATGTCGGCGTCTGATGGGTTGTTAGCCTGCGCATGAGAAAGGGTGAGCAGCCGCCGTGGATCGTGCCGGATGGGCTGTGGGCGCGCATCGAGCTGTTGCTGCCGGTTGTGCCGCGCCGAAAGGATCACCCTGGCCGCAAGCGTCTGGACGACCGGAAGGTGCTGTCAGGCATCCTGTTCGTGCTGTACACCGGCGTTCCGTGGGAGTTCCTGCCCCAGGAGCTGGGCTTCGGCTCCGGCATGACCTGCTGGCGGCGTCTGCGTGACTGGAACGACGCGGGAGTCTGGCAGGTCTGCACGAGTCACTCCTGGCCGAGCTGAACGCCGCCGGCGCGCTGGACGGGTCGAGGGCGGTGATCGACGGCTCGCACGTCAGGGCGCTCAAAGGCGGCCCCAAACAGGGCCGAGCCCAGTCGACCGTGCCCGAACAGGCTCCAAGCACCATTTGATCACTGAAGGGCACGGCATCCCGCTGGCGGTATCGCTGACCGGCGGAAACCGCAACGACGTCACCCAGCTCATCCCCTGATCCAGGCCGTCCCGCCCGTACGCGGCCGGCGCGGACGACCCCGACAACGACCGGTCGCGCTCTACGCCGACCGTGGCTACGACCAGGACAAGTACCGCAAGCAGGTGCGGGCCCTGACCCCGGTCATCGCGCGGCGCGGCGTCGAGCACGGTTCCGTGGTGCCGGCGTTGGAGTCGTCACCGTTGGGGGCGACGTAGTGGGTCGCCTGAGTGGCGGCCGCGGCCGGAGTCGGTGTCGTGAGGGAGGTGAGCAGAGGACGGAGACCGCCGTGGCGAGTGCTGTCGGCAGGAGACGGCGGACATAGGAGGCCGGACGTTTGCCTCTCCTGGTTGTTCTGGTGGTCGGACTGGTGTACATCGGGCGGCTCCAGGGGTGCGGTTTGATGCGGTCCAGGGGTTGTCGGTCCGGACGGTGCGGCTACTTAGCGCGTCGGCTGCTCAGCCTGTTGACTCCGAGGGCTGCGAGGGCTGCGAGGGCAGGCGGCCGTCACCGCTCGGGATGGGCGCATCGGCCCTGATCAGGCCCCGCGTTCGCAGTTCGTCCCACAGGCCGTCGGGGATCCGCTGCTCGTGCAGTCGCGCGTTGCGCTGGACCTGTTCGGGGTCGCGCATGCCGAGGGTGACGTTGATGACGTGGGGGTGGGTGAGGGGGAAGGCGATGGCGGCGGCGGGCAGG
>NZ_JBIBKW010000020.1:0-203032 GCF_042959465.1 Streptomyces sp. NPDC007901
CATCCCCTCGGACGGCGGCGGCACCGGCAAGAGCGACGGCAACGACTGACGATCGGGAGCCCTGACGCGATGACGCACACGTCCATCGCGGCGTGGGGGGGGGGGGGGGGGGGGGCCCCCCCCCCCCCCCCCCCCCCCCCCCCCCCCCCCCCCCGGGGGGTGCGCGCCGCCCCCGTCCCCACGGTGCGGCGCGAGCAGGTCGCCGTCCAGTCATCCCGTGGACGGCGGCCTGGGTCTTATGTCACTCCGAGCGCGGGCAGCGCGACGGCCTCCACGAAGCGGACCAGGTAGTCGGCGTCGGCGTACTCGCCGGTCAGGATGGGCCGGATCCGCAGGACGCCGAACATCATGGCCGGGATGTACTCCAGCGCGGGATGGTCGGCGGGGATCTCGCCGCGTTCGACACCGCGTCGCAGAATCTCCTGGAGCGCGACCATCTCGGGTTCGACCAGCGCCTCGCGCAGGGCCGTCGCCAGCTCGCGGTCCGAGGTGACCGCGTGCCCCAGCGCCTGGAGCAGCTTGGTGTCCTTGCCCGACCAGTCACCCGCGGTCCGCCCGACCTGACGCAGGTCGTCGGCGAGAGACCCGGTGTCGATACCGACGAAGCGCACCCGGCGGCTGGCGCGCAGCGCCGCCGCGACGAACTGCGGCTTGGTCTTCCACTGCCGGTAGAGCGTGGACTTGCTGCACCGGGTGCTGGCGGCGACGCCGTCCATGGTCACGGAGTCGTAGCCGCACTCGCGGATCTGTTCGAGCACGGCGTCGAAGAACTCCCGCTCACGCTCCGGCGTGATCTTGGAGCGGCGCGAGGCGGCGACCGCGTCCGGCACCTCCGCGTCCTGCGACGTCATGTGCCCTTCTCCTCACTCGCCCATCACTTACGGATCACTTACGCCCCACCCACCGTTCGGCCGGGGCGGAAACCTACAACCAGTGTGGCCTACGTCTATCGATACGCCACTGTACCGGTACTCGGCCGTATCGGTACAGTGGCGTATCGGTACGCTTCCGTATCGATGAGTTTCGGTGAGTCCGGGCCACCGCCCGGACTCGGCACAGCACCACCGTCAGTGAGGGGGCCTGGGATGAGATCCCAGTCCGAGCCGGCAGCAGCGGAGCCGGGGTCCATAACCCGGCCGCCGCTCGTCCGAGAGCTCCTGCTCGTCGCAGGGCTCTTCCTCGTCTACAAGTTCGGGCGGCAGCTCGCCACCGGCCACACCGCCGAGGCCCTGCACAACGCCCACCGGATCTGGGACCTGGAACGGACGCTGCACCTGCCCTCGGAGGTCGACGTGCAGTCCGCACTGCTGCACGGCGACACCCTCGTCCACCTGGCCAACACCTACTACGCCACGGTTCATTTCCCGGCCACGCTGGCCTTCCTGGTCTGGCTCTACCTGAAGCGGCCCGCGCACTACGTCTGGGCCCGCCGGGTCCTCGCCGTGGTCACCGCCGCCGCGCTGGTGCTGCCCTTCACCTTCCCGCTGGCGCCGCCCCGGATGCTGGCCGCGACCGGCCTGATCGACACCGCCCGGGTCTACGGCCCCTCCGTCTACGGCCCGCCCTCCAGCGACCACCTCTCCAACCAGTTCGCGGCGATGCCCTCGCTGCACTTCGGCTGGGCCCTGATGGTGGCGATCGGCCTGATCGTCGCGACCCGCTCGCGCCGGCGCTGGCTGTGGCTGCTGCATCCCGCGATCACCCTCCTCGTGATCGTCGGCACCGCGAACCACTACTGGCTGGACGCGATCGTCGCCACCGCGATGCTGGGCGCCGCCCTCGCCCTGATCCACCCGCCCCACCGCACGGCCACCACGGCCGGCCGCGGCACCCGCACCCTCGTACCGGACGAGCCCGTGCTGGCGGGGGCCGGCCGATGAGCGCCGCAGCCCTGGTCGCCGTCGCGCTCTCCCTGGTCTCGGCCGTCGCCTACGCGGCCGCCGCCGTCGCCCAGGAACGCCTCGCGTCGAAGTCCTCCGGAGCGGGTCTGCTACGACTGCTCGGCTCCGGCGCCTGGTGGGCGGCGGTCGGCCTCAACGCCGGCGCGGCCCTGCTCCATGTCGTCGCCCTCAAGTACGGCCCGCTGACCCTCGTCCAGCCTCTGGGGGCGCTCACCCTGGTCGCGGCCGTGCCGATGGGCGCCCGGGTCGCGGGCCGCCGGGTCAGCACGGCGGAGTGGCGGGGCACCGCCCTGACCCTGCTGGGCCTCGGCGCCCTGCTGGTCACGGCTTCCGGCCCGGCACCCGACCGCACCCTGAGCCTCACCGAGGCGCTCGCGGTCGCCGGTACGACGGCCACCCTGATCGGCGTGCTCTCCCGCCCCGGCAGCCGCCCGGGCCTGCGCCACGCCACCGCGTCCGGCTTCGCCTCCGGCGTCGCCTCCGCCCTCACCCAGACGGTGACGGTGGCGGCGACCGACCGCTCGGGCCCGGTCCTCAGCACCGAGGTGATCGTGGTCGCCCTCCTGGTGGCCGCGTTCGCGGTCGGCGGCCTCCTCCTCTCCCAGACCGCCTACCGAGGCGGCCTCGGCGCCCCGCTCGCCGTGGTCACCCTCTCCAACCCCCTGGCCGCGGCGGTCATCGGCCTCACCCTGCTGGGCCAGGGTCTCCAGGGCGGCGCGACCGGAATCCTCCTCGCCCTCGCGGGCGCGGGCCTCGCCTCCTGGGGCGTGGTCCTCCTGACCCGGGTGACCCCGGCAACGCCGCCGGTCGTACGGGAACCGGACGAGGAGCACCCGGTGGCGGCGGTACTGGCCCTGGAGTCGGCGAGGGCGGCGGCCGAGCAGGCGCTGCTCCCCCAACAGAAGCAAGAGCCCGGACAACTCACGGCACTCTGAAGCGCCCTGGACCGAAGCGCCCCCCAAGGGGCGCTGGGGGTCCCCCGGCCGAAGGCTGGGGGAGGAACTGCGCGACCAGCCACAACCGGCCCGCAGTCACCCCACTGCCGTTCGATCCTCAGCCCAGCCCCCGCGAATCCTGCTTCAGCGCCGTGTCCACGGTCAGCGCCGTCGCCACCACCAGGCTCAGCAGCGGCTCCGGCAGCTGGTAGTGAATCTGCAGGACGTAGTTGTCGGCGGTCGTGAACATGGTCTTGGCGAGGCCTTCCCACGTCTTCGTGATCCGGGCCACCTCGTTGCCGGAGTGGTCCACGACCGCGAAGTTCCACGCCCGCCAGTTCTCCGCCTTGATCGCGCCGACCTTCTGGCCACCCGCGTTCATCGCGAAGTTGATCTTCCCGATCATGTTCTCCTGGACGATCTCACCGACCGGCGACCCGTCCGGACGCGTCACGATCACCCGGGACTTCAGGAACTTGGCCGGCCGGGTCAGCACCAGCTGCGGCTGCCCGTGGGCGTCCCGGATCTCCAGCCGGTGGGTCATGAACTGGTCGAGGCTGGAGACGAACCGCAGGACCTTCTTCAGCGCGCTCTGTCCGACCTCGACCACCGAGCCGAGCTCGCGGCCGTGCTGGTCCATGACCTTGTACTCGTTGGTCAGCTCGATCAGCTTGGCCTTCTGGTTCACCACCAGCACCGGCTCGGTGAACAGGGTGCCGCCACCGGCGCCCCCGCCCGCGACGCCGGCCTGCTGCTGCACCTGCCGCTGCACCTTGGGGTCGGCGTCCGGGGCCTGCCCCGGCACCGCGCCCTGCTGATTCGTCTGGTCGGTCCACTGGGTGCCGTCCCAGTACCGGAGGGTCTGGGACGCACCGTGCGGATCGGGGTACCAGCCTGCAGGAGTGTTCGATTGCGTGGTCACCGGGGCACACTACCCCGATATGACCGGTACCTGACCAGCCCGCACGATGCGGCCCTCATCGCCCTGTCACTCGGTGATGATCGCCGGGTCGCTGACGCCCGGAAGACCGTTCTCGACATGTCCGGCGAACCGCCGTACAAAGGTCTTGTCCGCGTCGGAGGTGACCGTCACGTCGTACCAGCGGCGGCTGCGCGCGAGGTCGACGGTGTGCTTCACGGTCGCCCCGGCGCGCACGGTGACCGTGCAGGGCTTGCCGCCGTAGCCGTTGGCCAGCGTCAGCTTCACCGTGCCGGAGCCCTTGTTGGTGAGGGTGAGCTCGATGTCGTCGCCCGCGGGCCGCGCGGTGACCTCGGGGCCCGCCACCTTGCCGGGGCCCTGGAAGGTGCGCAGGAAGCCGTTCGGGCCGTGCACGGTCAGGTCGTAGGAGCCGCCCGAGTACACCGAGTTCCAGGTGTCGGAGACGGACTTGCCGGCCTCGGTGGTGTAGCTCCAGGGGCCGTCGGCGCGGTTGTTCGAGGTGACCAGGAAGGCGGCGCCCGCGTGCGCGCCCGACGCGAAGGTCAGGGAGAACTTGCCGGCCGCCGCGTCCAGCGAGCCGTCCACCAGCGGCGCGTACTTGAGCGGCCGGGTGGGCCGCGAGCCGCGCTCCTGCTTGGGCAGGGACGGGTTGGCGGGCGGGGTGGGCACGTAGTCGGGGTGGCGGTTGCCGTCCGGCGGCTGGTAGCCGTCGGTGGCGGGCAGCGCGACCGGCTTGGTGTCCTTGCGGGAGAAGTCGAAGGCCCCGGTCAGGTCCCCGCTGACGGCGCGCCGCCAGGGCGAGATGTTCGGCTCGTGGACGCCGAAGCGGGCCTCCATGAAGCGGATGATCGAGGTGTGGTCGAGCGTCTCGGAGCAGACGTAACCGCCCTTGCTCCACGGGGAGACGACCAGCATCGGCACCCGCTGGCCGAGACCGTAGGCGCCGGCCGCGTGGCTCGCGTCGCCCTTGAAGAGGTCCAGGGTCGGGTCGACCGTGGACTTGCCCTGCGCGGCGGAGGCCGGCGGGAACGGCGGGATCAGGTGGTCGAAGAAGCCGTCGTTCTCGTCGTACGTGATGAACACGGCCGTCTTCGCCCACACCTTGGGGTCCGAGGTCAGCGCGTCCAGGACCTGGGAGACGTACCAGGCACCGTAGTTGGCGGGCCAGTTGGGGTGCTCGGTGAAGGCCTCGGGGGCGACCACCCAGGAGATCTGCGGCAGCTTGCCGGCCTTGACGTCGGCCTTGAGCTGGTCGAAGAAGCCCTCGCCCTTGGTGGCGTCGGTGCCGGTGCGGGCCTTGTCGTACAGCGGGTCGCCGGCCTGGGCGTTCTGGTACTGCTTGAAGTAGAGCAGCGAGTTGTCGCCGTAGTTGCCGCGGTAGGCGTCCTGGATCCAGCCCCAGCCGCCGGCCGCGTCCAGGCCGTCGCCGACGTCCTGGTAGATCTTCCAGGAGACGCCCGCCTTCTCCAGGCGCTCCGGGTAGGTGGTCCAGCTGTAGCCGGCCTCGTCGTTGCCGAGGACCGGGCCGCCGCCCTGGCCGTCGTTGCCCGTGTAACCCGTCCACATGTAGTAGCGGTTCGGGTCGGTGGAGCCCATGAACGAGCAGTGGTAGGCGTCGCAGACGGTGAAGGCGTCGGCGAGCGCGTAGTGGAACGGTATGTCGTCCCGGTTCAGGTACGCCATCGTCGTGGAGCCCTTGGCCGGCACCCACTTGTCGTACTTGCCGCCGTTGACGGCGGTGTGGGTGTCGCTCCAGCCGTGCGGGAGGTCCTGGAGGAAGGCGAGGCCCAGGTCGTCGGCGTCCGGGTGGAACGGCAGGATGTCCTTCGTACCGTTCGACTGGTTCCACACGGACTTGTCGTTCTGGGTGACCGAACGCGGGTCGCCGAAGCCGCGGACACCTCTGAGGGTGCCGAAGTAGTGGTCGAACGAACGGTTCTCCTGCATCAGGACGACGATGTGCTCGACGTCCTCGATCGACCCGGTGCGGTGGTTCGCGGGCAGCGCGGCGGCACGCTGGATGCTGCTGGACAGCGCGGTGAACGCCGTGGTGGCGCCCGCGAGTTGGAGGAAGCGGCGCCGGTTTACTTCGGTCATGAGTGAGCGACCTCTCATCCTGACGTACGGATGGCCGGAACAGGGCGGAATGTGTGCGGGTGCGAGTGTTCCAAGGGCAGCGAACGTCAGGGAAGGGTCCGATGGCGCCGATGTGAAAGTCGGAGGTACGTGAGGTAGGGAGTCGGTAAGGAGACGGCGAACCGGTCACGGCCGGGAGAGCGGCCGTGACCGGTCGGCGGGGGCGTCAGCTGATGAAGGAGCCCGCGGCGCAGGCGCTCTCCGTCACCCACTGGTGGGACAGGATGTTGTCGTTCATGGGGTGTCCGTCGGTGAAGTGGTCGCGGGTGAGGTCGTCCACGTACAGCTCGCCCGGCTTGAGGCAGCCGTAGCCGCCGGAGTAGTTGGAGAAGTAGTAGAAGGCCACGACGTCCTTGCCGCCGACGTACCCGCTGTTCATCACGGAGGAGGCGGCGTTGCCGTCGCTGCCCTGGAAGGCGCCGGCGGCGTCGGACCAGGAGGAGTCGTTGCCCGCGGTGACGCCGAGCAGCCCGCCCGCGCAGTCCCAGTCCTTCCAGGCCCGCACGTTGCCGTCGCGGCCCGGCCACTGCGCGTTGCAGCCGGCGGAGGCCTGGGCGGTGGCGGGCATGGCGAAGCCGACGGCCGCGAGGGCAAGGGTGGTGAGGGCGAGGGTCATTTTGCGCATGGTGAACTCCCGTTCTGCCTCGTCGGAGGCGGTCGGTGCGGGGAAAGGGCCGCGGCGGACGCCGCGGAGTCATGGGGTCGGGGCAGGTGTCAGGTGCGGGCGGGCACGATCCGCTCGGCACGTGCCAGCGCCTTCAGGCGCACCTGCCGGTAGGCGTCCAGCCGGGCGCCGTACTCGCCGTCCAGCTGGGCCAGGTAGTGGGCTTCGCGGGCCTGGCCCACGGACTTGAGGGAGACCTCGCGGGCGCAGGTGGCGTCGGCGACCGCGATCCGGGTCTCGGCGGCGAAGCTCCTGGCCTCCTCGGCCCGGGTCTGGACCGCCGGGTGCTCCCGGGTGGCCTGCCGGGCCGCGTCGGGGTCCGGGTAGGGGTGGCCGGCCCGCTTCATGCAGGCCGACCACGCGTGCACGGCGGCGGTGAACCGCCGGTCGTGCAGCAGCTTGCCGACGTAGAGCGGGCGCAGGTTGCTCGCGGTCGTGTCGAGCCGGAACCAGGTCCGCGGATCGCCGTACAGCGTCCGTTCCGCCTCGCTGTCGCAGCCGCCGGTCTGCTTGCTGACGCTGCCTCCGCCGGGGACGTCGGTGCGCAGCGGCTCGGCCTGCCGGCCGCCGTCGAGAGCGGTGTCGTAGGCGGCCTGCCGGGTGGCCGTGAGGCCCTTGCGGTAGGCGTTGTTGGGGTTGCGCAGCCGGGCACGGTCCTCCTCGGCCGTGATCCGGCTGCCGTATCCGTGGGTACGGGCCCAGCGCACGTCGTCCTGGACGTAGCCGAGCGGCCTGCTCTCGGCCAGGCTCAGCGGCCGGTCCGTCCAGTAGCGGAAGCCGTGGCGGGCCATGCACCGGGCGACCAGGCGCTGTTCGGCGTCGGAGATCCGCAGGTCCTCGGCGTAGGTCAGGTCACGTGCCCGGGACCCGGCGGGCGGGGCCGGGTCGTCGCCGGACGCCCGGGAGCAGCCGGTGAGAACGAGCGCGGCCACGGCGGCGACGGCGCTCAGCTGCGCGGCCTTGCGGCGGAAGGCGGGGCGCTTCATCGGGTACTCCCTCGGCGTACGGCGAACGGCTCGGTGCTTTCGGGCCGTTGACGCTGCCGACGGGGCGTTCGTATGACATGCGCCTGCGGAGAATTTCCGCCGCGACGGATTTCGTGGCGATTCCGGGGCGCGCTCATACGAGGGCCGCCGACCACCCGTCCCACACACAGGGGCCGCTATGGCCACCCACAGGAATCAGCCAACTGCGCCAGGAGGGAGAACCGCCCCCGATCCCGGTCCCGCCCGGCACACCGGGCGTCGTGGACGGTGCCGTCCGCCCTGTCGGGCGGAACGGTTCCGGACACGACGGCCCGGCTTTCGGCCTGCTCTGTCGGTGGCCGCCGATATCGTTGTCGGCATCTGCTGGGGGCAGCGATCGGGGATCGATGTTCGAAGTACGTCTGCTCGGCCCGGTGGAGGTCTGGGAGGGGAGCCGGCGGGCCCCGCTCGGCGGTTCCAGACCCCTCGCCGTCCTCGCCGCACTCGTCGTGCACCTGGGCGAGGTGATCTCCACCGACCGTCTGGTGGACTTCGTCTGGGACGAGGAGGCTCCGGCCACCGCGGGCGCCCTGGTCGCCACCCATGTCTCCGCCGTACGCCGGGCCCTGGCCCGGGTCGGTACCGCCGAGGTGATCCGCACCCGCCCGCCGGGATATGTCGCCGACCTGGCGCCCGACCGGGTCGACGCCCGCCGCTTCGAGGAACTCCTCGCGGCCGGGCGGTCCCTGGGGCGTACGGAGGAGGCCGCCGGGGTGCTGGCGGAGGCGCTGGGGCTGTGGCGGGGCCGGGAGGCGCTGGAGGGGCTCGGCCAGTCGTTCGCGCGGATCGAGGCGGCCCGCCTCGCGGAGCTGCGGCTGGTGACTGAGGAGGAGTGCTTCGGGCTGGCCCTGGAGCTGGACCGGGCCGACGAGACGATCGCGCCGCTGCTCGCGCACGTGGCCGCGCATCCGCTGCGGGAGCGGCCGCGCGGCCAGTTGATGACCGCCCTGTTCCGCACCGGCCGGGTCTCCGACGCCCTGCGCGTCTACCAGGAGGGCCGCGCGGTGCTCCGGGACGAGCTGGGTATCGACCCGGGCCCCGAGCTGCGGGCGGTGCACCAGGCCGTGCTGACCCATGACACGGGCGTGCTGGGAACGGGCCGCACCGCCCGACCGGTACCGGCCCCCAGAGGCCCGGGAAGCCCCGGAAACTCCGGAAGTCCCGGTGGCTCCGGACGTCCCGGTGGCTCCGGACGTCCCGGTGGCTCCGGAGGTGAGCGGCCCCGCCCCGCGCCCTCCCATCTCCCCCCGGACATCGCCGACTTCGTCGGCCGCGGCGGGCAGGTCAAGTGGGCCACCGAGCTGTTGCGGGGCGTCGGCGACCCCGGCCGGACCGCACCCCCGATCGGGGTGATCTCCGGGCGCTCCGGCATGGGCAAGACGGCCCTCGCCGTGCACGTCGGCCACCGGACCGCCGAACTCTTCCCGGACGGGCGGCTGTTCGTGGACCTGCGGGCCGCCGACACCACCCCGCTGGAACCCGCCGACGCGCTCGCCCGGCTGCTGCGCGCGATGGGCGTCGAACCGGACACCCTGCCCTCCGGCGTAGAGGAGCTGACCGGCCTCTACCGCACCCACATCGGCCACCGGCGGGTCCTGATCGTCCTCGACAACGCGGCCGGTGAGGCGCATGTCCGGCCCCTGCTGCCGCCCGGACCCGGCTCGGCGGTGCTGGTCACCAGCCGGCGGCGGCTGGTGGCGCTGGAGGGCGCCGCCCATCTGGACCTCGCGGTGCCGGACGAGGCCGAGGCCCTGGACCTGCTGCGCCGGGTGGCCGGCGAGGGGCGGACGTGGGCGGAGCCGGAGCGGGCCGCCGAGATCGTCGCGCTGTGCGGGCGGCTGCCGCTCGCGGTGCGGATCGCCGGGGCACGGCTGGCCGCCCGCCCGCACTGGGCGCCGGGCCGACTCGCCGGACGGCTGCGCGACGAACGGCGGCGGCTCAACGAACTGAGCGCCGGGGACCTGGAGTTGCGCACCAGCCTGGAGCTCGGCTACGCCGACCTCGACCCGCCAGAACGCCGGGCCCTGCGCCGCCTGGCCCTGCTGGACCTGCCCGACTTCGCGGCCTGGATCGCCGCCCCGCTGCTCGGCATCGGGGCCGAGGAGGCCGAGGAGGCCGTCGAGCGGCTGGTGGACTGCCACTTCATCGACGTGATCGGGATGGACGGCACCGGCCTCCCCCGCTACCGCATCCAGGACCTCGCCCGCGAACACGCCCGCGAGCGCTGTCTCTCCGAGGAGAGCGCCGAGGACCGCGCGGCGGCGGTGCTGCGCCTGGTCGGCTGCTGGCTGGACCTGGCCCGGAAGGCCGCCGCCCGCGGCCCCGGCGGCGCGACCCGGCACTTCCCCGAACCGGCCGCCGTACGCCCGCTCGATCCGGAGACCGAGGAGGCCCTGTTGGCCCGGCCCGCGGCCTGGTTCGCCGCCGAGCAGGCCGGGCTGCTGGCCGCGGTGACGCACTGCGCCGACCACGGCATGGCGCGGGCCGCCCGGGATCTCGCCGGTGCGCTGATAGCGAGTTCGGCCGCGCTGTACAACCAGTTCGACGCCTGGTCCCGCTCGCACACCGCGGCCATGGCGGCGGTCCGCCGCGGCGGGGACGTCGAGGGCGAGGCCTGGCTGCTCGCCGGACTCGGCCAACTCCGCTACGAACAGGACCGGTTCGAGGATTCGTACGCCTACTTCGCGGACGCGCTGCGGCTGTTCGGGGAGCAGGTGCCGGACGGGTCGGCCGTGGCGCTGGCCGGGATGGGCACCGCCCGCCGCGAACAGGCCCGGTACGCCGAGGCGTCGGAGCTGCTGGAGGCCGCGCTGGAGCGGTACGGCGACGAGGGGGACGTCGGTGCCCGGGCGGGCGTGCTGTACGGCATCGGGTACGTGCACCGCGAGCAGGGGCGCGGGGCCGCCGCCCGGGCGGCCCTGGACCGCGCCCTGGTCCTGTACCGGGCCGCCGCCGACCGGCACGGCGAGGGGCTCACCCTGCGCTCGCAGGCCCTGTGCGACCGGTCCGAGGGCCGCTACCCGGAGGCCGAGCGGCTGCTGCACGACGCGCTGGACGTCTTCACCGGCCTGCGCGACACCTTCGGCCTGATGTACACCGAACAGTCGCTGGCCAAGGTGGAGTTGCGCACCGGCCGTACGGAGCAGGCGGGACAGCGGCTGGTGCGCTGCCTGGAGGTGGCCCGGGAGCGGCAGGACCGGTTCGGCGAGGCCCTGGTGCTGCGTACGCTCGGGGAGCAGCTGCTGGCGACCGGGGACACCGGCGGGGCGCGCCGGCCGCTGGAGCAGGCGGCGGCGCTGTGGGCGGAGCTGGGGCTGCCGTTGTGGCGGGCGCGCACGGTGCGGGACCTGGCCGAGGTGTGGACGGCGGACGGCGCCGAGGAGGCCGCCCGGGCGGCCCGGGCCGAGGCGCTGGAGGTGTTCCGGTCGGTGGGCGTGCGGGAGGCGTGGGAACGCGCGGACGACGAGCCGTCGTAGTCGGAATCCGGCTGCAGAAGCCCTGGTGACGGGCTTGCAGGGAACCTGCAGAGCAATTGCAGGGGGCCCCGGCACTCTGGTGAGCGTGACGGACATCATCACGCTCTCCGACTCCCGGGTCGCCGCGGTCACCGAGCAGGAATGCGGTGAACCGCTGGTCGATCTGCGCGGGACACCCGTACTGCGGATCGACCCCCGCCAGGCCGACGCCGACGGCGGCTACGCCCATCTGCGGCTGGCGGCGCTGCGCCGGCTGCTGCAGGCACAGGCGCTGCTGCCCGCCGGAATCCGGTTCCTGGTGGTCGAGGGGTACCGGCCGCCCGCGCTGCAGCGCCGCTACTTCGAGCAGTACGCGGCGACCCTGCGCGCGGCCCACCCCGACGCCTCCGCGGACCTGATCCGCGAGCTGGCCAGCGCCTACATCTCCCCGCCGGAGGTGGCCCCCCATGTCAGCGGCGGGGCGGTGGACCTGACCCTGTGCACCGTCGACGGCACGGAGCTGCCGCTGGGCACGGAGGTCAACGCCACCCCGGAGGAGAGCGCGGGCGCCTGCCGTACCGGCGCGGCGAACATCAGCGCCGAGGCACGCGCCCACCGGACCCTGATGGGCGAGGCGCTCTCCGCCGCCGGCTTCGTCAACTACCCCACGGAGTGGTGTTCCCAGTCAAGTTCTTGTGTTCACCTTCAGAGTGGACAGCGTCAGGTCGTGCGGCGCGGGCCGTCACCCCTCTGTCGGGTGAAGGGCGATCACATTGCCCGGGGTCTCTTCCGCTTGACTCTGGGAGCCCTTGTGAGCCCGGCGGGTCAGGACCGCATTCGCGAGGGCGAGTTCGGTCACTTGCCGTCGGAGGTCTTCGATCTCATCTTTCTGCGAGGAGACTGTCTCTTGCAGTTGGGTGACCTTCTTGCGAAGCCGCATTTCCGATTCGGGGATCTGTTTCGTCTCGGTGCGGACGCGGTCATAAAACTCGTTCTTCAGGTCGGCGTGGCGCTTCTGAAGAGCCATCCGGTGCACACCTGCCTCGACCGCGAGCGAGACGACGGTCAGCGCACCGTCGGAGGTGGTGGGCCGTCCTTCGAGCAGCCGGTCGATGGCCTCGAGGATGCGTGTGCGTTCGTCAGTGGGCTGGTCGGTCATGACAGGGCCTCGGCGGGTTGGGCGGCGGCGTGATGCTCGGCGGCGGTGGTCTGGTGGCGTTTGGCGTCGGCACGGATCCGTGCGGCGAGAGGCTCGGGGGTGACGGCGGCGAGTTGTTCGGTGCGGGTGGCTTCATCGACCAACTGGTCTGCGTGACTGTCGAGACGGATGGCGTTGCCGCAGCCGGGGCGGCAGTCGTACTGGTTGGGGGCGGTTGCGTCGGGGCCAGGCTCGCAAAGAGCGTTGTCCCGCTTGAAGACGCAGATCAAGCTGGCGTCGGGGTTGTCGAAGAGGACGAGGCCGTCGCGGGCGAGGTAGTCGGCGGCTTGCTTGGCGAACTTCGATGTGACGATGCGTCCCTCGAATCGTGGGGCCTGGGCGGCGGCGGCGATGGCCCGCCGGGCGGCGGGGCCGGAGATCTTCTCGCCCGCAGCCAGTCGGTCCCGCAGTTGGGCAGCTGTGTCTGCGGCTGCCAGCGCTGTTTCGACGTCGAGGACGCTGTGGATGCCGCGGCGGCTGCGGCTGCCGTAGGCGCTGGAGGTGCGGGCGTCCAGAACGGTGCGCATGTGACCGTACTGAATCGCCAGCGCGATCAGTCCGCCGGGTCTGCGGGCGATGTGCCAGGCGAGGGTGCGGCGGAACCGCGCGAGCCCGATCGCGCCGTGGGGATCCTTGGGGACGCGCTGGTCGTGAAGGCCATGGCGGTGGGCCTCCAGGTTGACCCAGGCGATGAAGTCTTCGATGCGCTGGTTCATCGCGGCGTTCTTCAGAGCGCCGCGCATCTTGCGGCCCCGGGCGAAGTCGTGGTGGGTGGCGTCGAAGAGCAGTGCCCGAGCGGGGACGATGCGTTCAAGAACGCGGATCGCGTGAACGACGGGGGTGATGGCGACCCAGGGGACTTCACGTTCCTCACCGCCGGAGACGTGATTGCCGTCGTCGTTGGTGACGTTCTTGTAGTGATGGCTGCGGATGAGGTGGCGGCCGCCGCCTTCCGGATCGGGGCAGCACCCGGACTTGAGGCCCTGTACTTCCTGAGGCCGCATGCCGGTCAAGTAGAGACAGATGATCATGGCGGCGGTGGCAAGGTGCTTCATCAAAGTCGTCACCTCGTTGAAGTCGAGGTGCTCTCGCCAGGGCTTTCCGTTGATCTGTCCGGTGACCGGGCTCTGGAGGGGACAGGGGCCGGGCTGGAGGTCGTCGATGCGGTGGCGTTCCCGGAACCCGCTGACCTGGTTGATGCTGCAGCCGACGGTGGCCGCGATGAACTTGCTGGCCAGAACGGTTCGGCCGCGGTTTTGCGTGGTGGGCAGACTCTTGCCCGCTGCGAGCTGGGGCAGGAGGTAGGCGTCCAACGCGGACAGGCCCGTCGGCGTGGACGGTTGAGCGAGGGCCAGCTGGTTCAGGCGGTGCCATTCTTCCCAGGCGGCGAGGATGTCGTCGGCGAAGTCGTCGATCATGCGGATCGCCCAGACCAGCAGAGGCCCCAGCACCGAGGGGTCGAGCGGCTCGACCGAGTTCTCCCCGCTGTCCTGTGCGCCGGAGGCGGGCAGGTAGTTGTCGACGCCTTCCCGGTCCCACGGAGGTTGAGGGACCCCAACGGGCTCAATGCAAAGCTGATCGAAGGCCCACATGTCGGTGAGTCGGCCCAGGATCTCCTCCGCAGAGTGCCGGGTGAGCGTGCTGAAGCGCTTGGCCGTGTAGGCACTCCAGTGGGCGTCGGTGCAGGACTGCAGATCGTTGATGCCGCGGGCGTGCAGCCAGCGGGCGAGCCGCATCCACTCGGCGCAGGTCTCCCGCATCTCCTCAGCGGACGCTCGGGCGCGGGCCCGGACCCCGCGGTTCTTCAGGTAGCTGGGCCTCAACTGCCCGTTCAGCAGGAGCCAACTGACCTGCTTGACCTGGCTCGTCAACTCGGTCGGGCAGTTCCGCCAGTGGAGCTTGACCAAGCTGGCCCCTTGGTTGTCGATGAGCGGTCCCAGGGGCCAGACCGGCTCCTGGTAGAGGCCGTTGGGGTTGGCGTTGCCGCGGCTGATCCACTTCTTGAGGACGACAGGGCTGGTCGGCGACGGCGGCGGCAGCAGGTAGGAGTCGTTGTCGAAGGCGGGAGCGAGGCTCACAGGGCCAGCTGTCCTTTCAGCAGGAGGTCGACGACTGCGCGGTCGGTGTCGCCGGCCCGACTCCGTGCGGTGGTCCAGGTGGTCGGGCCGACCCGGCTTGCCAGGTCGTTCAACCGCTGCGAGTGCTCCTCCCAGCGCGACTGCCAAAGCCGCTCAGGCAGTACGGACCGCAGGCTCTGGACCTGTTCGTGCAGGAGAGCAAGGCGAGGGTAGTGACCGGGATGGACGTGTGCGTTCGGACAGGCGAGACAGAGCATGAAGTCGGCGCCGCAGCCGCCGCCTTCGGCCGGCCAGGCGCTGGTGGTCTCGTCCGCGCAGTCGGCTGTGGCGGTCTGTCCATGGCCGGGCTCGGGTGCCTGGGCGAGACGCCCGCCGAAGGCGGCCTTCTTCGCCTGGTCGAGGGCCTCGAGGGCGCCGTCCGCGAAGACCTCCTGAGAGGCTTCCTGGACCTTCCCGTCGGGCAGGACGTAGACGCTCTCGTGGGTGCCCTGGGTGTGCTGGAGGGGGCTTCCTTCGCGGGTCACCGTCGTGCGACGCAGCTGGCGGAACGGCGACCCGGGCAGTCCATGCTGGTCTGCCCACTCCTTGGCGTCGGCTCCCGAGATCCCGAAGATCAGCGGGCCGACCGGCTGGGGCCGGTCCAAGTCCGTGGCACTGCTGCCTGCCAGAAGAGAAGAGCGACCGGTCATCAACAGATCGGTGCCGGGGGCGAGTTGTGCGGCCAGCAGCCTGCCGTGGAGAGTGGCCGCCAGGGCCTGCGTGATCAGGCGTCCCGGGGAGTCGGCCCCGGAGTCGGTGATGTTCTCCGTGGAGAACCAGCGGCCGTTCCCGGCCCGCCGCTTCTCGATCTGCACTTGGTAGGTGATGTTGGTCGTCTCGGCGACCGACGGGGCTCGGGTCGGGGCAGGCAGGCGGTCGAAGACGGAGAGGTTCCAGCCGAAGCGGTCGGTCATGAGCACTGCCAGGGCCGTCAGTTCGGCCTGGGAAAGGAACAGCCGGCCCCAGGTGTGTTCGCAGTCTCGGCCGCCCAGCGGACCCCGGTTGGTCACGGCCATCCGGCCGCTCGGCAGTCGCGTGCGCGGGACGTCGCCGACGCGGGCCAGATGATCCAGAATCGTGCCGAGCTTCCCGTCACGGCTGTTCTCATCCAAAGCTCCCGCCCGCCACTGCTCGAGCAGGGCGGTGTTCTCGGTGATCCTCAGCCAGGCGGCCCGGAACTGGCGTCCTGCTGTCAGCAGGACGCGCTCGCGCTCGGCGTCGCCGTAGGACTTCCTGACCGGCTTCGGTCCGGGGACGCGGCGGGCGAGTTCCTCGGCAACCGCTCCTGTACTCAATCGAGGATCACTGCGGAGCAGGCGGTGGACGACCCGCAGCGTTGTGCGTCCGGTGTTGGTGCTGACATGCTGCAGCCGCCAGCGCTTGAGGGCCGCGACATCGAGATCTGTCAGGTCCTCGGGTACTTGGTCGAGTCCGGAGACGAACTGGGCGAACACCTGCAGCCGTCCCCAGGCGGATGTGGCGGTGCTGTGGCTGTTCCACCTCGGTTGCTGAGCAGCGAACACCACTGCCAAGGACCGCTGCATCGGCGCCGGAACCGACAGATCAGCGAAGTCGAACACCTTCTTGTGGCCGGCCTTGTTGACCATCGTGACGGCCAGGCCGTCCTCGGCCAGCGGCGGCTCCACCGTGAAATGGGCCGGCGGCAGGACCGCCCGGCGTCCGCGACGGCCCATCAGGCATCCACCTTCAGATGGTCGACGAGCACGTCGATGTCCTGGATCCCGGCCGATTCCCGCGCGAGCCGGGCGAACACCCCGTCCACGTCCTCGACCTCCTGGCCGTCGTCGGTGTCGGCCGCGGCCAGGATCGACTCCAACTGCAGATGCGCGACGGGAGCCAGGTAATGACGCTTGGTCGTCTCGATGTCCGCATGGCCCAGCAGGGTCTTGACCAGCCACCACGGATCGCCGAACAGCATCGCGAAGTCCCGGCGGTCCTCCTTCGTCAACCCGAAGCGGGCCTCCATGAGTTGGTTCAGCACGATCAGCATGTAGAGCGCGAAGGAGTGCCGGGCGGAGTGCGGCGTCGCGTACGGAGTCTTGCCTCGCACCTCGGCAGCCCGCAGGTCCCGGCTCACCTTCCGCTCGGCAGGCGTCAGCAGGACTTCCTCGCATCGCCTGTTCGCCGTGGTGAACACCGGGTTCCAGCGGTCCGGCAGCATCGGCATGCCCTGCTCGGTCAACCACAGCCAGGCGGGTTCCGGGCCCCGCGGGCCCTCCAGGAACAGCAACTGCCGTTCCCGCCAGCCCAGCCGCGTCAACAGCTGCTGGCCCTCGACGCCGTTGCGGTCGACCCAGAACACCTTTTTGGCCCGGCCGTTGGTCACCCCCGTGACCAGGCGCATCTGGTCGAGCTGTTCGTAACGGCCCAGGCGCTGGGCCCGCTGCACTGCCCAAGCACGTTCCGACTGGATGTAGGTCTCGACCTGCCCGACGGATTCCACGGAGGCGTAGTACGTCCGGCCGTTCTTCGACCGGGTCACCGCCCCGGCCAGCTGACCGTGCAGGTAGCGCCCGTGCTGCAACCGGTGGGCGGGCAGCTCGAAGAGCAGAAGGGATCCGGCCTCTTGCCGCCGCAGCCCCGAGCTCAGAGTCAATCGCACGAACGCGGTGTTGCGTGCTTCAGTCCGGGCATCCCAGCCCCACGTCGGTACCCCGTCACGGCCGTGACCACGCAGCCCGATGTCCGACCACAAGCTCCAGGTCCGGGGCGTCAACCACGAGACCCGGGCGCTGACCGAATCGGCGGCACGATGTTCCCGGCGCGACGCATCCACGGGCAGCGGGCTCATCCTCGCCCACTTGAACAGTCGCGTGAACGCCGCCGCCTCGCGGTCCCACTTCGACCCGCCGATGCGCTTGGGGTTCTGCGGCGCATCGCAGCGCCAGGAGCGGTAGTTCAACAGATCCTGCTTGGAGGCCCGCCGCCAATAGATGCCGCGCGAAGACAGGTACGTCAACAGAATCCGAATGTCCGTCGCGTAGTTCCGCTTCGTCTCCCGCTCAAGGAACCGGAAGTGCTCCGAGAGAACAAAGTCCAACAGGTTGGAATCGATAGTGAAATTAGGAGCGATGAAGACAGGATCCCCTGGCATCAATCCGATCTGCTCGACTGCGGACGGCAGGTCCTCGAACCCGAATGCCCTCGCCACTGGCTCCGATCCCCACCACTCCGGATCCGGTACCCACACCACACGCCACTCGTCCAACCTGAGCCTCCCCTGATGCTTGAACACATCCAATCATCAGGGAAGTGGTGGCACTGGTCCTACGGCGACCGGTACTGGGCCCTGCTGAGCGGCGCGCCGGCCGCCCGCTACGGACCCGCCGCCGCCCCTGTCCGGCCCGTCTGACCAACGGACCGGACCTCTCCCACACCATCGACGACCATCGGGGGAACGACCATGGAAAGCCACGGCGGCACCTGTACGCAGGACCCGCGCGAAGCGGCCCCGGAGCGCATGAGCCCGGGCGACTTCGACGCCTCCTTCACCGCCGACATGCCCAGACTCCGCAGACGGCTGCTCGCCCTGACCGGCAATCCGCACGACGCCGACGACCTGCTGCAGGAGACCTATCTGCGGCTCTCCCGGCGGGCCCGCGCCAGCACCCTGGCGCACCAGCAGCATCCGTACGCCTACACCTGCACGGTCGCGCTGAACCTGCTGCGCGACTCCTGGCTGCACCCCTCCCGGCGGGAGCGCACCACCGACCGGCTGCCGGAGGCCGGCTGGGACGGCGGGCTCGGCACCTACGAGGCCTCGGCCACCGCCCTCGCGCTGCTGAGCATGCTCTCGCCGAAGGAGGCGGCCGCGGTGATCCTCGTCGATCTGGAGGGCCTCACCCACGACACGGCCGGGGAACGGCTCGGCGCCCATCGCGGCACCGTCCAGCGCAACCGGATGCGGGCGCTGGCCAAGATGCGCGCGGCGCTGGCCGGTTGAGTTCCGGGTGTCGCGTCCCGACGGGGGTGGGACGCGACACCCGGGCAGTTCGCCCGACCCCCGCACCCGGCCCATGTCGACCTAGGACGTGCATCTTGAGACTCACCACACCCGGCAGGGCGGTCGTCGTCGCGGCGGCTCTCGCGACGGTCCCGCTCCTGTCCGCCACCGCCCACGCCGCCACCGCCACCGCCCCGCGCGCCGCCCAGGACGCCACCTGCGGGGTGCTGGCCTCGGGCGCCTCGGCCACCGCGGAGGCCGCCGTGAACGCGGCCTGCTCGCAGATCGGTGTCTGGTACAGCTGGGGCGGCGGCCACGGCGCCACGCCCGGTGCCACGTACGGCTACTACGACGGCTCCGACCCGGACAGCCTGCACGACAACGAGCGCAAGGGCTTCGACTGTTCGGGCCTGATGCGGTACGCCTACTACCGGGCGACCGGCCGGGACCTGCTCAACGGCACGGCGGACGACCAGTACCACAGCCCGCAGGCCGCGGCCCGTTTCTCGGCGGGCCAGGGCACCGCTCCCCTGGTCCCCGGTGACCTGATGTTCTGGGGCAGCGGGCACATCCACCACGTCGCCATGTACCTGGGCGCGGGGCAGATGGTGGAGGCCTACGAGTCGGGCACCCACATCCGGGTGACGCCGGTGCGCACCGGCGGCGACTACGCGGGGGCGATCCGCATCAACCCGTCCGGTACGCCGGTGCCGCCGCCGGCCAACGGCGGTACCACGTTCGAGACCTGGGGCACGGGCGTGCGCACGCACTCCACGCCGAGCGTGCGCTCCTCCGTCGTGGACACCTTCGCCGGGCCGACCCAGGTCTCCGTCCAGTGCCAGGAGCACGCGGAGACGGTGACCGCCGAGGGCTACACCAACGACATCTGGTCGAAGCTGGCCGACGGTTCCTGGCTGACCAACATCTACATCAAGGGCCCGGCCTCGCTGCCCGGCATCCCGGACTGCGGCGGGGACAGCGCCCCGCCGCCGAGCGGGGGCAGCACGGCGTTCCAGACCTGGGGCACCGGTGTGCGCACGCACAGCGAGCCCAATGTGAACGCCGGTGTCGTCGACTACTTCCCGCAGCCGACGACGGTCAACGTGGTGTGCCAGGCGCACGCCCAGACGGTCACGGCCGAGGGCTACACCAACGACGCCTGGTCCAAGCTGACCAACGGCGCGTGGATGACCAACATCTACATCAAGGGCCCGGCGTGGCTGCCGGGGGTCGCCACCTGCTGACCCGAGTCCGGCAGACGGGGCATCCCGTCCGCCGGACTATTCACTTTGTTGTCTAAGAAGATCCATCCGCTGCTCGATCCTCCGCAGCGCCAGCTCCCCCCACTGCAGGTTCTCCCGCTCGAAGGACATCCCGCGCAGCAGGGTGAGGTACGGGCCGATGCGCTCCGCCTCGGCGAAGTACGCCTCCTCCGAGCGCCCGGCGAGCAGGCGCTGCCGGATCCGCTCGTAACGGGCCAGCTTGGCGGTGGCCCACTCGATGCGCCCGGCGACCGCCGTCCGGACCGCCGCCAGGTCACCGGCGTCCGCGCACTGCACCTTGACCAGCAGTTCGTCACGGACCACGGAGGGCCGGGCAGGCGGTTCGGCGGTATAGGCGCGGACGGCTTCGCGCCCGGCCTCCGTCAGCGAGAACAGCCTCTTGTTGGGCCGGCGCTCCTGCTCGACCACCCGGGCGCAGACCAGCCCCTCGGCCTCCATGCGTTCCAGCTCGCGGTAGAGCTGCTGGGGTGTCGCCGTCCAGAAGTTGGCGACCGTCGCGTCGAATCCCTTCGCGAGGTCGTACCCGGAGGCCTCGCCCTCCAGGAGGGCCGCCATCACCGCGTTCCGCAGAGCCATGGGGACACGCTAGCATGCGGAGCTATTCAACTTTTTGAATAGGTAGGTGGATCTCATGCACCCCTTCCGCAAGGCCGTCGAGAACGGCGACATGGACGCCGTGGCCGCCCTGCTGGCCGAGGACGTCGTCTTCACCAGCCCGGTCGCCTTCAAGCCGTACCCGGGCAAGGCGATCACCGCGGCGATCCTGCGCGCGGTGTCCCGCGTCTTCGAGGACTTCGAGTACGTCCGGGAGATCGCCAACCCCGACGGCCGCGACCACGCCTTCGTCTTCACGGCGACCGTCGCCGGCAAGAAGCTCCAGGGCTGCGACTTCCTGCACTTCGACGAGGACGGGAAGATCGACGACTTCACGGTGATGGTGCGCCCGCTGTCGGCCGCCCAGGCGCTGTCCGAGGCGATGGGCGCCCAGTTCGATCGGATCGCCGAGGAGGCCGCCGCCGCGCGGTGAGCACGGCCGCCGTCCCCCGATCGAGGGACTGGTGGGAGCCCGCCCCGGCCACAAGACTCAAGGTCATGACCGCTTCCGACCAGTCCCGGGCGCTCACCTGGGACACCCCGGCGGCCGCGGCCGCCTACCGCGACCGGGACATGAGGCTGGCCCGGCAGCTGATCTTCCCGGCGGTGCTGGACCGCGTCGGCACTCCCCCGGCCCCCGGCGCGACCGTCCTCGACATCGGCTGCGGCACCGGCGCGCTCGCCCTGGAACTGGCCCGCACCGGGGGCTGGTCGGTCCAGGGCGTCGACCCCTCCGCCCACATGCTGGACATCGCCCGCGCCGACCGCCCCGACCCGCGCGTCGACTACCGCCGCTTCGACGGCCGTTCACTGTCCTGGATCCCGGACGGCACCGTCGACGCGGCCGTCTGCTGCCTGGTCTACTGCACCGACCCCGACGACCGGCGGCTGGCCGCACTCACCGCCGAGATCCACCGCGTGCTCCGCCCCGGCGCCCCCTACGTCCTCGCGGACCTCAACCCCGCGGCGGTGGGAGAGCAGTTCGCCACCCTCCGGTACGGCGACCCGGGCGCGTCCTACGCCCACGGCGCACCCGTGCCCACCGAGCTGCGCCGGCTCGACGGCACCACGGTCACGACGGTCTGCCACTACCGCCCGCTGTCCGCGTACACCGCACTGCTCACCGGCTCCGGCTTCCCCGCCCCGGCCACGACCACCCCGACCGTACCGGCCTCCCAGCAGGGCCCGGCCCCCTACCTGGTACTGACCACCCAGCGCCGCTGACCACCACAGGCCGGCCGGGTATGTGCCGCTCGCCGGCTCACCGGCCACGCAGGGCCGCGCCGATCATCCTTCCCGTCTGCTGCACCGCGCCCGCGAGCCGGTCCAGGCTGTGCCCGGGATCGGTCACGGCGCTCAGGGACGCCAGCAGCGCGCCGTTCGGGCCGTGCACCGGCACCGCCACACAGCACACGCCGGCCGCCACCTCCTCCCGGTCGAAGGCGACGCCCCGGTCCCGGATCACCCCGGCCTGCCGGTGCCAGGACCCGGTCAGCGGGCCCAGCGGGAGCCGCGGATCCGCCCCGGCGACCAGCACCTTGCCCGCCGCGGTGAACCATGGCCACACCCCGGTGTCGAGCGATCGGCCGAGCGCTCCGGCGGCGTCGCCGGGCGTCCAGTCGAGGACGAGGGTCTGTCCCTCCCGCAGTACGTTCAGCCCCACCGTCGCGCCCGTGAGGCGGGCGAGGCGGCGGGCCGGTGCACGGGCGGCCGTGCGCAGGCCGGGGTACGGCTGCCAGCCCTGCCCGAGCCGGAAGATCCGCGACCCCATGCGGTAGCCCTTGCGGCCTCGCTCGACGGCGCCCAGTTCGACCAGTTGCTCCAGCAGGCGGTACGAGGTCGTCTTGGGCAGGCCGCACTCCGCCGCGAGCCTGGTCAGTCCGGCCTCTCCGGCCCGCTCCACCGCCCCCAGCAGCGCGAAGGCGCCCTCCAGCACACTGCGCCCGCCGCCGTCCGGCGGGTGCGGTGGTTCCGCCGGTCTCGTGGCTGTGGCTGCTCCCCGTTTTTCGTTCACGTGCCTCTCCCCCGGATACCGCCCGACCGGCTCCCCGTACCGCCGTTCCCCGTGTGCGGTGCGCCGCCGTGCGTGGTGACCCCGCGCCCCAGCAGACTGAAGTCCGCGTCTTCAGACTGAAGTTCGAGTGTGGCTGAGAACGTTGTCGATAGATTGTCGACCGGCGCGAGAATGTGTGCGTCGAGTGAAGAACAGCTGTGCGTGGAGTGTGGAAGTAGTGGTGGAATTACGCCTTCTCGGCCCCGTGGAGCTCTCGGTGCAGGGCCGGACCGCCGAGGTCGGGCCACCGCAGCGGCGGACCGTGCTGGCCGCGCTGGCGGTGGACACCGGCCGGCCGGTCCCGGCCGACGCACTGATCAGACGGGTGTGGGGGGCCGATCCACCCGACGGGGCCCGGCGCGCGTTGCACGCTCATGTCGCCCGGCTGCGCCGGCTGTGCGAGCAGACCGAGGACCCGGGGCACCCCCGGTTACGTCTGGTCCGGCGCTCCGGCGGATACCTGCTGGAGGCCCGCCCGGACCAGGTGGACATCCATCGGTTCCGGCAACTGGCGGGTCAGGCCCGTGAGTCGGGGCGGACGGACGAGGCCCGGGCGGCGCTGCTGCGCGAGGCGCTCGGGCTGTGGCACGGGGAACCGCTGGCCGGGCTGGGCGGGCAGTGGGCGGCACAGGTGCGCGAGGCCTGGCGGCGGCAGCACGTGGACGCCGCGGTCGCCTGGGCCCAGGTCGAGTCGCGGGTCAGCGACCCCGTCGCCGTGATCGGCCCGCTGACCGAACTCCTCGACGCCTACCCGCTCGTGGAGCCGCTGACCGAGGCACTGATGTGGGCGCTGCACGCCGCCGGCCGCAGCGCGGAGGCACTGAACTCCTACGCCGCCGTCCGCAAGCGGCTCGCCGAGGAGCTGGGCACCGACCCCGGGGCGGAACTACGGAAGGTCCACGAGGCGATTCTCCGGGGTGGCCCGGCCGAGTCCGTCGCACGGCCGGCGTCCCGGACACCGGCCCGGGCGGCTCCCGCGGCGACTCCCTGGCCGGGCGCGGCCCCCGTCCAACTTCCCATGGGAGTACGGGGGTTCATCGGGCGCGGCGAGGAACTCGCCCGGCTGGAGGACATCCTCGCCTCGGCGGCGGACCAGCCGGCGGCGGTGGTGATCACGGCGCTGTCGGGCACGGCCGGGGTGGGCAAGACCGCGTTGGCCGTGCACTGGGCGAGGCGAGCCCAACGGGCCTTCCCCAACGGTCAGTTGTATGTGAACCTGCGCGGGTTCGGGCCCAGCGGATCGGTGATGAGCCCGGCCGAGGCGGTACGGGGGTTTCTGGACGCCCTGGGTGTGCCGCCGGCCCGGATCCCGGCGGGTCTGGAGGCTCAGGTCGGCCTGTACCGCAGCCTCCTGGCGGGGCGTCGGGTCCTGGTGGTGCTGGACAACGCCCGCGACGCCGAGCAGGTCCGTCCGCTGCTGCCCGGGGCCCCCGGATGCCTGGCGCTGATCACCAGTCGGAGATCGCTGACCGGTCTCGCGGCCACCGAGGGGGCACAGCTGCTGACCGTCGGCATGCTCGCCCCCGAGGAGGCCCGGGAGCTGCTGATCCGCCGGCTCGGCGCGGAGCGGGTGACGGCCGATCCCGACGCCGTCCGCGAGATCGTCGGCCGGTGCGCGGGTCTGCCGCTCGCGCTGGCGATCGTCGCCGCCCGTGCCGCCGCGCAGCCCGCACTGCCGCTGGCGGCCCTCGCCGAGGAACTGCGGCGGACCGACCGACGGCTGGACGCCCTGGACAGCGGGGAGGCGAGCAGCGAGGTACGGGCCGTGTTCTCCTGGTCGTACCGGGCGCTCGGCCCGGAGGCCGCCCGGCTCTTCCGATTACTGGGCCTGCATCCGGGCCCGGACGCCGCGCTCCCGGCCGTCGCCGCACTGGCCGGCGTACCCGCCGCCCGCGCCCGCGCGCTGGTGGCCGAACTGGTCCGCGGGCATCTGCTCACCGAACAGCCCGCAGGCCGGTACACCTTCCACGACCTGCTGCGCGCCTACGCGGCCGAGCTGGTCGCCACGCACGAGGGCGACGACACCCGGCACACCGCGGCGCACCGCATGTTCGACCACTACCTGCACACCGCGCACCGGGCGGACGCCCTGCTGACTCCCCGGCCCACCCCCGCTCCCCTGCCGCCCGTCCAACCGGGGTCCGCTGCCGAGGAGTTGTCCGACCACCGGCAGGCACAGGCCTGGTTCACCGCCGAGCATCCGGTCCTGCTCGCCGCGGTGGGGCAGGCGTCCGCGGCCGGCTTCCACCAGCACGCCTGGCGGCTCGCCTCGGCCCTGACGACCTATCTCGACCGGCACGGCAACCCGCGGGCACTGATCGCCGCGCACACCGCGGCGCTGGACGCCGCCCGGCGCCAGGGCGATGTCGTCGGGCAGGCGGAGGCCCACCGGGGACTCGGGCTCGCCGAGGACCGGCTGGACCGTCCGGACGCGGCCCGCACGCACTACCTGCGCGCGCTGGAGCTCTTCGGCGAGGTCGGCGACCATGCCGGGCAGGCGCGTATCCATCAGCACCTGTCCCGGATGTCCGAGGCCCAGGGCCGGCATCAGCAGGCACTCGGCCACGCCCACGACAGCCTCGCGCACCACCGTGCCGTCGACGACCGGGCCGGGCAGTCCGCCGCGCTGAACCACATCGGCTGGATACTCGCCCAGCTCGGCGACCACCAGCAGGCCCTGACGTTCTGCCGTGAGGCACTGGAGCTGGCCCACGCGAGCGGGGACCTCAACGGGGAGGCCCACATCCAGGACAGCCTCGGCTACATCCTCCACCGGCTCGGTGAGCACGCCGAGGCCGTCGACCGCTACCAGCAGGCCCTCGAACTGTTCCACCAGACCGGGGACCGGCACAGCGAGGCGGCCGGTCTCCTCTGTCTCGGCGACGTCCACGGTGCCACGGCCCGCCCGCATCCCGCCCGCACCGCGTGGACCCAGGCGCTGGCCATCACCACCGAACTCGGTCTCCCGGACGCCGATCCGCTGCGTGCCCGGCTCCTCGAACGGCTCGGCCCCGCTTCCGCCGACACCGCTGCTCCCGATGCGCGTCAGGCACCGGCCTGAGGCCGGAGTCGGAGTCGGAGTCCGGCCGGGTCACCGCCGGGTGTCGGGCGAGAAATCCACGCCCTGGTCGTTGAGTTGATGCCGGATCACGAACTCCTCGACGTCACCGGTCGGCCAGATCGAGCCGTGCCGGCGCAGCGCTTCGAGGAACTGCTCGTTCTGGGGGGCGTCCGTGACGATGAGGTTGGCGGGGTCGTTGTACCGCCAGGGGTCGTCCGAGAGCCGGGTGCGGAGCTCGACACCGAGCGACTCGAACCGGGTGCCCGCGGCGGTCCGGGTGTTGACCTGCAGTGCGGTACCGCCCTGGGCCGCGTCACCGGCGTCCTGGAGCCGCCCCTCGATGCGCTGGAGATCCGGGTCGGCGCGCAGGCGGCGCCAGATCCCGTCCCGCACGTTGTTGAAGTCGGCCCTCGCCAGGTTCCTCGCCTCCCGGAGGATGGCGGTGGCATCGGTCCGCTGGGCCGGCGTCATCGGCCCGCTGCCGACCTGCCCCCGCAACTGGTCGAACCGCAGCCGCGGTTGGGCCAGTCGGGTCCGGGTGGCAGTGGAACGCTGGCCCCTGAGCACGTCCCGGACCACGGCCCCCATCTTGCTGTTGGCCACGCGCTCGTACTGCGCGAGGACACCCGGTCGGGACACCGCAGGAGCGCGGGTCTGCGGTGAGATCACGGTGGCGGCCTGCGCGGATTGTTGACCAGGACGTCGATCCGCCCGAACCGCTCGCTCACCTCTTGGACCGCGGCGGTGACCGAGGCGTCACTGGCGACGTCGAGGTCGACGAAGGTCACACCGTCGAGCGGGGTGACGCGTGAGGTGTCGCGGCTTGTACCGACCACGTTGAAACCCGCTGCGACCAGTGCGAGCGCGGTTTCCTTTCCGATGCCGGAGGACGCACCCGTCACGAGTGCCACCGGCCGATCTGTCGTCATCGTGACTCCCGCACCCATTGAAAAACTGATCGGTTTCCAGCCACTGTAAACCGATCGGTTTCCACATGCAAGGCCACGCAACGGGCCCCTCCTTCGGCATGTCGGCCTACTTCCTCACCCTTCCTGGCTCACGGCATGCCCATCAACGCTCTTACGGCCATTGGGCTCCCCCTCCCGACTGCCGGGAAGCAAGGGCATGAGGCTATGGGAGCCGCTCCTGCTGTCGGAGACCGGCAGCCACTCGAAGAGCACATAGGTCACCGAGCCTGCTCGGAAGGGCGCTGCGTCAGCGCAGGTGTGCCGCATCGAGCATGGTGGTCACCGTGGGCGCGATGAGCCCTGTCAGTTTGTCGGCTCCGATCCCGGCGCGGGCGCTGGCGCCGTCGAAGACCAGGATCAGCTGACGGGCCAGCAGATCCGGGTCGCTCGCCCCACCCTGTTCAGCCTCGGCACGGAAGAAGGCCGTCAGGTTCGCCTTGATGCGGTGCGCCACCCGGCTCGCGGGGTGGCTCTGGTCCTTCAGCTCGATCTGCACGGCCAGGTACCGGCAGCCTCGGAATTCGGGTGCGCCCGCCTGCGATTCCACCTGCTCGAAGACGTGCATGATCCGCTCGCGGGGTGAGCGGCCGTCGTCCGCGGCGGGCAGGAGCCCGGCCACGAAGGCGGCGGCGCGTTCCTCCAGGCTCGCTGCCAGCAGTTCGTCCTTGCTCTCGAACAGCTTGTACATGGAACGCTTCGACACCCCCGCCGCCTTGCACAGCGCATCGATGCCGATGTGGACACCGTCTCGGTAGGTGAGCGTGGCCGCTGCCTCCAGCAGCCGCTCTCTGGAACTTGGCTTCACTTCGGTGGTCATACTGCGAGATTAACTCGCTTCCGACGAAATGGAAACCGATCGGTTTACAGAGGGGCCGTCAGGACGATTCCCGCGCCGCGCAGAGCCGAGCGCACGCTGGAAGCGCGCACAGAGGCTCGGCGACGCCCTTAAGGGGAAGACCGTCGCCGAGCCCTGCCCGCGTGCGCACTCCCATCCCCACGGAGCGGCACGCGCCGGGGCCACTCCGCACAATGGCCCCCGTCCTGGGTGAGTCGTGTTCCGCTACGCAGGGACGGCAGTCTCCTCGGGGTTCGCCTCGGTGAGGATGCGGTGCAGTCCTCTGCGGTCGCACCAACCCGTTCCACCGAAGCCAAACAGTGCGGCCGCCACGAGGCCGACGGCGATCATCACCCACCCCGGGGCCAGGCCCGCGTCATCCTGGGCGCCGTAGTAGTGGATCGAGCGGATGCCACCGGGGATCTGCCGCAGGGGTTCGAACTCCGCGAGAAAGCGACAGAAGCCGGGCAGCGCCTCTGGTGGCGGTGGAACCGGCCGTCGGCACGACCCTCGCGACATAGGGCAACGTGCCCACCAGCATGCCGGACGCGCCCAACACGGCAAGGAGGTGCGCGCACCGATCCCGGAGACCGCGATGGCGCCCGCCGAGTACAGCCCCAGCAGCGGTAGGCGGGCGGCGTCCGTCGCCATGAGGCCGAGCGTGCCCGGCATGCCGGTATGCCCACCGGCCTCGGAAATTCAGCCCATATCGTGGATCTGACGCCGCGTACGCCGCGTTGACGGACGGTGCCGGATTCCTGCGCTGATCAGTCTCCTCAAGACGGATCACGCGTGTAGCAGCGGGCACCATCCCAGAGATGCCCTGTCTTCCTTCGCCGATCTGTGCCGTGAGAACACCGGTCAGCGCTGGTAGCAGGGCGTTCCTCATTGTCCACTCGTTGCGATCGACATTGTCCACTCGTTGCGATCGACCGCGCGGGCTCGGTGGATTCAGGCCGGGTGGGCGGCACGCTCAGTGGGCAAGCACGGGCTCGCCCTCCGACGGCGCCAGAGGTGCGTTCGGCATCAGGAACGCCGTGAGCGCCGCGCCGACCACGAAGATCCCGGCGCCCCACGCCAGGGTGGCCGTGTAGCTCTCGACCCCGGCCTGGGCCATGGTCAGCGCGCCGGCCTTGTGCGAGGACAGGTAGTCGGTCGCGGCCGATGAGGCGACGGTGGTCAGCAGTGCCGTGCTGATCGAGCCGCCCACCTGCTGGCTGGTGTTGATCAGCGCCGAGGCGACGCCCGCGTCCTCGTGATGGATGCCTGCGGTCGCACCCTGGAACGCGGTGGTCATCACCGTGCCGATACCGAGGCCCAGCAGGATCATGCCGGGCATGATGTTGGTGACGTAGGCGCTGTTCAGCGTGAGCTGCGTCAGCAGGGCCATGCCGGATGCGGAGACCAGGAAGCCGGCGCTGACCACGACCTTCGGGCCGACCCTGGGCAGCAGCAGTGAGGGCACTGTGGTCGACGCGGCGACGATGCCCGCGACCATCGGCAGGAAGGACAGACCGGCCTCGATCGGCGAGTAGCCGATGCTGGCCTCCAGGTAGTAGGTCAGGAACAAGAAGATCGAGAACATCCCCATGCCCAGGACGAACACGGCCAGGAACGAACCACCTCGGGTCCGGTCCAGCACGAGTCGCAGCGGCAGCAGCGGATGCGCGACCCGGGACTCCAGCCAGGCGAACACCCCGAGCAGCACCACGCCGATGATCATGGAGCCGAGGGCGACCGGGTCGGTCCAACTGGTGGATTCGACGTGCGCGAAGCCGTAGACGATGCCGAACAGCGCGGCACTCACCACGACGGTGCCAGGAATGTCGATCTTGGGTCGCACGGTGACCGCGGGCTTGGCCAGCAGCAGCAGCGCACCGGCCAGCGCGACGCCCGCGAAAACGACGTTCACGTACATCACCCAGCGCCACGACGCCCATTCGGTGAGCATGCCGCCGAGCAGGAGTCCGACCGCGGCGCCCGCGCCGGACAACGCACTGAAGATGCCGAACGCCTTCGGCCTCTCGGCCGGGTCGGTGAAGGTCACGCTGAGCAGCGAGAGCGCCGCGGGCGCGAGCAGCGCGGCGAAGAGGCCCTGGGCCACGCGTGCCGCGACGAGTATGTCGAAGCTGGTGGCCGCGCCGCCGACGACGGATGCGGCCGCGAAACCGACCAGGCCGGTCACGAAGGTCGTACGGCGGCCGAACAGGTCACCGAGGCGACCCCCGAGCAGCAGCAGGCTGCCGAACGCCAGGGCGTACCCCGTGATGACCCACTGCCGGCTGCCGTCACTGAAACCGAGGTCATGCTGCGCTTCGGGCAGCGCGATGTTCACGACGGTCGCGTCGAGCGTGACCATGAGCTGCGCCACGCCCAGCACGACCAGCACCCACCAGCGCACGGCGTGTGAGCCGCGGTGGCCCGAGTCTGTTTTCCCGGAGGCGGGCGCCCCGCGGTCGAAGGTGGTACTCACTTTTCCCCTTTGTCGCTGGTCATGGGCCGACCATCGGTCGGAAACCGATCTGTTTCCCCTTAGGAAAACAGATCGGTTTCCATGACGCAAGTGAACATGTGGCCTCTGACGTGTGATCGATTCGACAGCACCGCGGCCCATGCCGGGCGCCGGGCGCTGTCGCAACACGCGACCGGTTGCCTTCCCGACGTCGCCGAGCAGCGCTTCCACGAACGGGGCATCCACATCGTGTCGTCACGTCGAGCCGCGCCGCCGGGGTATCGAAGCGTTCGGATGCAGCCAGCTGTCGACGACGAGGGTCAACGCCGTCAACTGCGGGAACGCATGGCATTCGACCAGCGGCCGATCCAGCCGGCGAGTACAGGAACACGCCCGCCCGCTCTGGCGCTCCGCACCGGTGGCTTCACTCTGCCGGTGCCGCCGACCCCACGACCCAAGCCATCGCGCTCCCGAGTCCCCGCGGGTGGACTCCGGTGACCTGGCAGGTCAGGTGGCCTGAATCACGTGCGTGCGACATTGCCGAGCGAGGCGCGCAGGTCGTCCTCTCCACTGAGCAAGGGAGGCAGGGGGGTCGCGGTGGCCGGGTTGAGTGAGTCGAAGAGCAGGGCGATGAAGCGGGCGCGCAGTGAGGGCGTGGCGCCGGGGAGGGCGAGGCCGGCGACGGCCATGACGAGGAAGTGAGGGATGTCCTCGGCGGTGAGGTCGGGGCGGATCTCGCCGGCCTGCTGTGCGCGCACCAGGAGTGGATGGAGTGAGGCGCTGAAGCGCTGGAGGACTTCCACTGCGACGTCGGCGAAGTTGCCGGCGAAGGTGACCAGGCCCCGCTCCTCGGTGATCAGGTCGAGCAGATGTGTGGCGATGTCCTGAAGAGCCTGGCGGGTGCGCGGGGAGTCGGCGGCTCGCTCGACAAGGGGAAGAAGGTCGGTTTCGAGGATGTCCTCCAGGACAGCTCGGACGATGGCCTCACGGTTGGGGAAGTGGCGGTAGAGCGTGGCGATGCCCACGCCGGCTTCTGCCGCGATCTGCTCCAGAGAGGCGTCACCTCTGCCCAGCACCGTCCGTCCCGCGGCGGTGATGCGCTCCACGCTGGAGCGGGCGTCGACCCGGCGCCGGGGCACGCGGCCCTCCATCGTTGCCATCTGTGACTCTTCCCTGATCTCCGATGAGGTCCCTGCATTCGATAGCACCCTACCGCATCGATAGTTCACTATCGGTTTGATAGTACCCTCTCACTTCGCGGTGCGGCCTGGCCCGTCAGGCCGCCTGGAAACAGAGGGAGAAGTCTGTGTCCGTTCTGCTGTACCGGCTGGGAAAGTTCGCCTACGGCAAACCCTGGTACGTCATCGGAGGATGGCTGGCCGTGCTGGCCGCGGTCGTACTCCTGCTCGTGGCAAATCCGGTCAAGCTCAGCAATGAAGTGCGCATCGACGGCACTCCGTCCCAAAAGGTCATCGACGGCTTGGCCACCTCCCTGCCAGAGGCGTCCGGCGGCCAGGGCATGCTGCTCTTCACCGCTCCGGAAGGCGCCCGGATCAACGACGAGAAGGTCCGGTCCGCCCTTGTGGACGCCGTGGACGCCGTCTACCGCCATGACCACGTCATCGACGCCAGGAAAGCCCTGGCCCGGGAAGCGGCCAAGGGCGAGAACAGCCCACTGCTGCGGGCTCAGGCAGCGGTCGCCCAAGCCGCCGGACGACCGTCCTCCGGCAAGACACCCCTCCCCTTGCAGCAGGGCGGCCAGCCGGTGCCGGGGGTCGTCGTCTCCGCGGACGGCTCAACGGCGCTGATGCAGTTCCAGTTCGACGAGCAGACCTTCGAACTTCCTTCCGGGACGATCGACAGCACCATCCAGGCCGCCAAGCAGCAGGCCGCGCCCGGCGGCCTGAAAGTCCTGCCGTCGGCGGCGATGATGGAGATCCCCGACATCATCGGCGTCGGAGAGGTCGTCGGCGTCGCGGTGGCGGCCGTTGTCCTGCTGATCACTCTGGGATCGGTCGTCGCGGCAGGTCTGCCACTCGTCATCGCCCTGGCCGGCGTCACGGTGGGAGTCGGCGGCGCCTTCACCCTCTCCACCATTTTCGAGATCCACTCACTCGCCGCGGTGCTGGCGCTGATGCTGGGACTGGCCGTCGGCATCGACTACGCACTGTTCATCGTCAACCGAGAACGCCGACTGATCCTCGACCAGGGCATGGACCCCCATGAAGCGACCGGCCGTGCGCTCGGCACCGCCGGGAGCGCGGTCTTCTTCGCCGGCAGCACCGTCATCATCGCGCTGGCCGGGCTCCTGGTCATCGGCATCACGCTGCTCAGCACCATGGCCATCGTCGCGGCCGGCACGATCGCGATCGCTGTCCTGCTCGCCCTGACCCTGCTGCCCGCCCTGCTGGGCCTGGTCAAAGAACGCATCTGCCCCACCGTTACCCGGCGAAGGGAACAGGAGCGGACAGGAGGTGCCCAGCGCACCCGGGCCGTCCGCTGGGGAGCACTCCTGGTCCGCCACCGGTACGCCGCCCTCGCGGCCTCGATCCTGATCCCCGCGATCCTGGCGATGCCCGCCGCCGACATGAAACTGGGCCTGCCCTCCGGCGCCAGCTACAACACCGACACCGGGCAGCGACGCAGCTACGACCTGGTCAGCGACGCGTACGGGCCCGGCTACAACGGCCCCCTCCTGATCGCCGTCGGCTCCACCACGAACGGACAGCCCCTCACCCCCGCAACCCTTGCCGCGGTGACCTCGGACCTGCGAAGCGTCAAGGGCGCCACATCGGTCTCCCTGGCCGGGATGAACCAGACCGGCACCACCGCCATCCTCAGCCTGATCCCTGGCAGCGGCCCGAACGACGAGGCCACCAAGGATCTCGTCACAGCCGTACGGGACAAGAGCCCGCAAATCCGCGCGACTCATGGCGCCGACATCGGCATCGCCGGTTTCACCGCCCTCGCGATCGACGTCTCCGACCGGCTCGCCGACGTCCTGCCGCTCTACGTGGCCACCGTCCTCGGACTGTCCCTCATCGTCCTGCTCCTGGTCTTCCGCTCCCTCATGGTCCCGGTGACGGCCACCCTCGGCTTCCTGCTGAGCATCGCCGCCACCTTCGGCCTCACCACAGCCGTCTTCCAGTGGGGCTGGCTGCAGAGCCTGATCGGACTCGACGCCACCGCACCGATCGTGAGCCTGCTGCCCATCATCATCACCGGCGTCCTCTACGGACTCGCCATGGACTACCAGATGTTCCTGGGGACCTCCATACGCGAAGCACACGTCCACGGCGCCACCGCCATCAACGCCACCATCACCGGCTTCGCCCGTGCCAGCTCCGTCGTCCTGGCGGCGGCCACCATCATGGTCTCCGTCTTCGCCGGCTTCGTCTTCAACGCCCAGCCCATGATCAAACAGGCCGGCTTCGCACTGGCCGTAGGCATCCTCATCGACGCCTTCGTCATCCGCATGACCTTCATCCCGGCCACCATGGCACTCGCCCAGGAGAAGGCCTGGTGGATCCCCGCCCGGCTGAACCGCCTGCTGCCCGACCTCGACGTCGAAGGCGACAAGCTCGCGCAGAGGATCCCGCTACCGCACCCCACCGCAGCCCACCAGGCAGAGACCATCAGCTGACCGGCGGCACCGTCTCTTCCCAACACCGTCATCAGGTCATCCGAAAGGGACAAGGCGGTCCCAGACAGACCGCGTTGGCCCTTTCGGATCGGAGAACGCCCAGAGCGGCTCGGCGCTCATGGTGGCCCTCCGCGGCGGCCCAGGGGCGGTGCACGCAATGGGCGTGAACCGTCCGTCCTTCGCCCGCACCAGCCAGCCCCGCCTCTCCAGCACGTAGGCACGGTGACGGATCTTCTCCACCTCGTTCTTGATCTCCGCTTCTCGGCCCACCGCCCGCGTCAGCTCCACCCCGTTCACCGGACCCGACGCGGCCACCGCAGCGGCGAACACCTCCCGATACAGGCCGCTGAGCACCTCCCCCATGCCCGACCGCCACACCGACGGCCTCTCGCCATGCCCCGCGCCCAAGCCACTCGACCCCACCGCGACAGCCATCTCACCACCAGACGGCACAGAAACCGACGTATTCACCGGGCTCTCCTCGGCCGGCACCGACACGAGCTCCTCACGCCCCACCCGGGCCCGCTCGACTCGCTCCCGCGCGGCATCCACCTCAGCCTGAGCCTGCTCCAGGACCTCCGTCCAGGACTCCAGATCCTGCCTCGCCCGCGCCTCACGCTGTTCCATCAACCCCAGCACCGACCCGACGGCATCGCACCCTCCTCGATCCACAACGCACTACTGAGCTTGAACTCGTGATGTCGTCGGGATGAGTGACAGTCCGGTTCCGGCGAGGCATGCGTCGATGAGATGAGGGCGGTACCGGATCTTCCTCATGTCGTGGCGGATGGTCTGGATGAGGTGCTCGTGGGTGGTGAAGGTGGTGTTGGACAGCTGGCGCGCCGCAGCAGGGACCAGACGTGGACGACGTCCGCCGGCGACGCCCCGCGCCGGCGACCGGTGCGGGGCGCGGACGATGTAGTCGCCGACGAGGTGGGGACCTCCATGGGGGGAGCGTCGTCCGACACCCACCCCGCCCGGCGCGGTAGGGGGCTCGCCGTGTCACAGAGAGTGGTGGAGAGCCACTGCCAACTGGGCGTCGATGGCCGACAGCGTCCAGAGGGTGCCGTCGCCGATGCGGTAGTTCGGGTGGGTGCCGTTCTGGGTCGCGTTCTGGGCGGCCCTGGAGATGCCGTCCCAGTTGTTCTCGAGGTCAATGCCCGTCACGTCGATGTTGCTGCCGCTCGACCCGGTGCTGCTGACCCTCGACGACGTTCCCGGGTACCACTTGTGGCTGCCTCTGATTGCCTGGCTGATGCGGTAGGAGATGAAGTCGAAGCGGGCGCCTTCGGCGAGGGCCTGGGTGAGGATCAGCAGGGACCGCGCCTCGTTCCGGCCGGCTGTCGTGCTGTTACGGCTGCCCAGGTCACTGATCGCGCCCTGGATGGTGCCCATGGAGATGCCCAGGCTGTCCCGGCTGACACCGGCGGCCCTCTCCATGTCGTTGTAGTTGACCCAGTCGAGGTTCCGGGGGCGCGCACCGCCATAGGTCGCGGGCCCTGTGTCCAGCCGGTAGTACGTGTCCGTGCCGTCATTGCGCCAGCCGACGACGTACAGGTTCCTCGCGTTGATCACCAGGGTGACCTGGCTGCCGCCCATGGCCAGGGTGACGGGGAAGTAGTCGTCTACAGACCTGGTCAGGATGATGTTGCCGTAGAGGCGGGTGCCCCGCAGTCGTCCACGGATGTCGTTGATGATGGCGTCGTAGCGGTTGGCGAAGTCCTTGTGGACGCCGACGGTCATGTCATAGCTCATACCGTCGGTCGGAACGTCTTTGCCGACCAGCTGGATCTGTGAACCCGGGTGGGACGGGTGGTCGCCGGACGTGAGCCCGCTCACGCCGGTGACGGCGACGGCGACGAGCGCGGCCGACGCGACGGCCGTGGTGGACAGGTTACGGATGGCTTGGAAGCGGGACATGGCGCTGTTCTCTCCAGGTGTTCGGTGTGCCGGGATCCGGCCTTGCCTCATTGAGATTCGCCACCGGAAAGTTGGCAGGCACCTCCCTTCCGTCACACAAATCAACCCCGTCAGGGCCGAAGGATCGATCGGATTCACCTGGCCGTCACCTGGGGGCAATTCGGACGTCGCCGGGCCACTCGTATGGTCATCGCTCCTGATGTCTCTTTTCGCCAGGTGTATGGAGGTACGAGCGCATGGGGCGTCCCGAGAGACCCCTGGACCCGGCGGCCGGTCCCGTGCAGCGGCTCGCCTGCGAGCTGCGGGAGCTGCGCAGGGGCGCGGGCAGTCCCTCCTACCGGATGATGGAGAAGACGGCGGGGTTCTCGTCGGCAACGTTGTCCGAAGCCGCCAGGGGCAAGCGGCTGCCCTCGCTCGCCGTCGTCCTCGGGTATGCGCGCGCCTGTGCGGGCGACCCCGGGGAGTGGGAACGCCGGTGGAAGGAGGCCGAGGCGGAGCTGGACCGGGCCCCCGCCGAACTTCCCGAGGACGCTCCGTCGCCGTATCGCGGCCTCACCCGGTTCGAGCCGTCCGACCGCCATCTGTTCTTCGGGCGGGACCGGATGGTGACCGAGGTCAGGGACCTGTTGTACCGGCAACGGTTCGCGGTGCTGTTCGGCCCCTCGGGGAGCGGGAAGTCGTCCCTGCTGCGGGCCGGCCTGATCCCCCGGCTGCAGGAGATGAGCGCGGAGCGCGACCACCCCGTGAAGCTGCGGATCATGACCCCCGGGCCCACACCCGCCACGACTTACGGACACCTCTTCACCCCGGCCGAGGACGAGCCGGAGAGCTGGGTCGTCGTGGACCAGTTCGAGGAGGTCTTCACCCTCTGCCGCGACCCGCACCAGCGCTCGCGCTTCATCGATCTGCTGCTCGCCGCCCGCGACCCGGGCAACAGACTGCGGGTGCTGGTCGCCGTACGTGCCGACTTCTACGCCCGCTGCGCCGAGCACCGGGGCCTGGCGGACGCCCTACGAGGTGCCGCGCTGCTGCTGGGACCGATGGTGGCCGACGAACTGCGGCAGGCGGTGGTCGGCCCGGCCCAGGCGGTCGGCTGTCTCGTCGAACGGACACTGACCGCCCGTCTGATCGACGAGGTCCACGGCGAACCCGGCGCCCTGCCGATGCTCTCGCACGCCCTGCTGGAGACCTGGCGCCGTCGCAGGGGGCGGACGCTCATGCTCGCCGCCTACGAGGCCGCAGGTGGGGTGCGCGGCGCGATCGCGGCGACCGCCGAGAAGGTGTACGGCGGCCTGTCGCCGGAGCAGGCCCGCACCGCACGGCACCTGATGCTGCGGATGGTCGAGCCCGGCCAGGGCACCCCCGACACCCGCCGCCCCCTCGCCCGCTCCGAACTGGAGGAGTGGGCGACTCCGGACGCGACGGTCGTGGTGGAACGGCTGACCCGTGCCCGGCTGCTGACCGCCGGCGAGGACGGCGTCCAACTCGCTCACGAGGCGCTCATCACCTGCTGGCCCCGGCTGCACGAATGGATCGAGCAGGACCGCGAAAGGCTGCGCCACCACCGGATGCTGGCGGACGCGGCCCGCACCTGGCTGGAGCACGACCACGACCCCGGCGCCCTGTACCGAGGCACCCGGCTGACCCGCGCCGAGGAGCTGTTCCCCGACCACGAGCGGGACCAGGCGCTGACCGTGTCGGAGCGGACGTTCCTCACCTGCGCGCTCGAGGCCCGCGCGTCGGAACGCCGGGCAGCCGCCCGCACCAGCCGCAGGTACCGCTTCCTGACCGTGTCACTGTCCGCCGTCCTGGCGGTGGCACTGCTGACGGGCTTCGCCGTCTGGCGCGAGTACGACGACAACCAGACCCAGCGCACCCAGAACACGGCCCGCCACATGGCCGACGTCGCCGACGCACTGCGCACCACCGACCCGCGTGCCGCGCTGCTGCTCGGCGTGGCCGCCTGGCGGACGGCCACACTTCCCGAGACACACCGGGCCCTGCTCGGCTCCCTCGCCCAGCCGGAGACGGATACCTTCACCGACCCCGAACCCGGTGACGACTCCGATCGCTTCCTCGCCGACTCCGGCCGGACGCTGCTCAGCGTCGAGGGCCACACCTGGCGCACCTGGAACGTGGCCACCCACCGCCGCATCGCCTCGGGGCGGCTCCCCGCCGGACAGACGGCGGTCGCGGTAAGTGAGGACGCACGTGTGCTGGCGCTCTCGGCGAGCGACGGCGTACGGCTGTGGGACACGGCCACCGGAGCATGGACCGGCGACCCGGCCCATCCGGAGAAGCCCTACTCCATCGTCGACTTCACCGGTGCCGGCTATCTGGTGACCTCCGTGGACGGCGACGACCAGACGCTGCTGCGTTCCGTCCGGGACGGCCGCCTGCTGTTCGCCGCGCGGTCGGCCGACGCGGCCGCGGGCCCGGGTCCCGGCGGTCCGCTGATGGTGGTCTGCTCCTCCGCCTCGGCCGCACCACAGGTATGGGACACCGCCCGCCATCGCGCTCTGTCCGGAGACTGGACGAATGCCACGGACGTCTGCGGCGACGACGAGGCCGCGCCGGTACTGGGCTCCGGGCGGCTGGCCGCGTTCACCGCGAACGGCGTCCGCGTCTGGGACATCCGGTCGGGACACCAAGTGGCCGAGCTCTCCCAGCCGGGCGTGGACTACGCCTCCTTCAGCAAGGAAGGGGACTTCCTGGCGACGGCCGACAGCACGGAGATCACGGTGTGGCGGCTGTCCTCCCCCGACGCCCCCGTGTTCCGTCACGCCCTCGACGGGCAGCACCTGTACCGGGGCCTGTACTGGGATCCCGGTCACCCGACCCTGCGCTACCTCGAGGGCGGCGCCGTCCACTCACTCGACCTCACCCGGGCCGTCACCCCCGCCTGGCTCGGGCACCCCCTGGACGACGCGCTGCTCAGCCCGGACGGCCGTACCCTGGTCACCGCCGAACGCATCGGCGGCGACTACCGCTTCCAGCTCCGCGACACCCGGGACGGCCACGTCGTTCGGACGCTGCCGTCTTCTCCTCTCCCCGTCTCCCGTGATCCCGCACGCCCGGTCGACCCGGGCGACACCACGCCCCTGATGGCGTTCGCCCCGGACAGCGGCACACTCGCCTACGGCATCTACGCCGCCGGCTACGAGGCCGCCCCCCAGCTGATCACGCTCTGGGACGTGTCCCACCACCGCATGCGTACCACCCTGGACCTTGCGACCGGCGACTCCGCCGGGGCCGTCATCGGCCTGGCCCTGGACTCCGGCGGCCTCAGGCTGTACGGCGTCCGCACGCCCGCCGTCGGCGAACTGCGCGACGAGGTGTGGGACACCGGGCGCCACCGCCCGGTCTCGACCCTGCCCGGTCTGGCCAGCGGCGACCTGGCCGTTCGCCCCGACGGCCGGCTCCTGGTCGGTGACAACCGCCTCGCGCGGCTCCCTGGCGGCTCCGTCACCGGACGCAATCTCGTCCAGGGAGACCAGGTCGGCGCCTTCGCCTTCGACACCGATGGCTCCCTGCTGGCCGTGGGCGACCAGACCGGCCGGGTCGCGCTGTGGGACGGGGACGTGCAGCACCGGGCCGGCATGCTGCGCAACGTCTTCCCCGCCGTGCACGACACCACCCCCGAGGCGGTCAGCGCGCTGGCCCTGAGCCCGGACGGCCGCATCCTCGCCGTCGGCGGCGACGCGGGCAGCCTCCAGCTGTGGGACGT
This sequence comes from Streptomyces sp. NPDC007901, assembly GCF_042959465.1. NCBI lineage: Bacteria > Bacillati > Actinomycetota > Actinomycetes > Kitasatosporales > Streptomycetaceae > Streptomyces > Streptomyces sp. NPDC007901. Next base: position 38,872 of record NZ_JBIBKW010000020.1, read on the forward strand.
GGTCGCCCGGCAGCCCCTGGGCGGACCGCTGACCACGTCGGGCGAACGTCTCGACTCGCTCGCCTTCGGCCCGGACGGCACGACCCTGTACGCGGGCAGCGCGCATGTCCCGCTCCAGCGGTACGTGGTCGATCCCGGGCAGGTCGTGGCACAGGTGTGCGCGCGGGCGGGTGGCAGCGGGCTGACGCGGGCGCAGTGGCGGACGTACCTTCCAGACGCCCCGTACCGGAGGGCGTGCGGAGGTTGATTTCCCTGCCGGAGGATTGACAGCCCTGATGAAACGGGTGGTCGGTCAACTCCTGGGCTCCGAGGATCGTCCTGTCGCTGCTTCGACCGACCCGATGGGAGAAAGCCCCCCATGCGCCTGAAGAAGACCGGCCGCAGAAAACTGGCCGTCCTCACCTCCGCCCTCGCCGTCCTCCTGATCCCCTTCTCTGCCGGATCGGCCAGTGCCAACACCAGCCCCGGCTGGGGTGACGACCGGCCGGACGTGGTCTGGGACTGCAACCACGGCAAGGCCAAGTGCTGGTACCACGAGGTCAACGCGTGGACCGCGCTGGGCAAGCGCCGGGAGGTGGGTAACCCGATCTACAACTGCTCGGGCAGCCAGACCGTCGACCAGACCCTCACGTGGCGGACCGACCGCACGACGTCGTACTCCTTCGAGCAGTCGACGTCGGTGGAGGTCTCTGCCGGCCTCGCGAAGGAGATCGAGGCGGGCATGACCGCCAGCTCGACGCAGACCGAGACCTGGCAGGTGGGGACCACCCTCAGCGCCAGCCAGTCGCTCACGAGCCATGTCCCTCCTGGTGAGGCCGGCGGCTGGTGGTTCGCGCCGTACTGGCGGCACTCCCAGGGCTGGATCGAGGCCCACTACGGCAAGCGCAACCACGGCCACTACTACTGGTACTACCCGGGCCGCGGTTCCACGGGCGTCCAGACCACCACGCCCGTGAGGCTGTCGGACGGCCAGATGAAGGGGAAGTGGTACTGGGCCACCTGGAAGTGCTGAACGCAGTTCTGAGAGGTCGCCGCCTCCCGTTGTTTCCTCCTGTTTTCTTCTGGAATGCGGACTTCGCCATGCGGTGTCGGGTTGCGCCAGGAGATGGTGGGCGCGCCGGTGAGGCGGCGGCGGGCCCTCAGGTCGGTCACAGCGAGGTGGACCACGACTCAGGGGCGGGCGGGAAGGGTCTCGTCGCGGGTGAGACCCGCCGTGGAGCGCCAGCCAGCGTCATGGCCCGCCGCACCACCGGCCATCCCTCCCGAGGCCGCGAGAATGACGCAATGACGGGGAAGCATCCTGTCCCACCGGGCCACCCCCGGGTACTCCGTCAACAATGTCGCACCCGTGTCATGGTGAATAAGCTGCCCGCATCCAGGCTTGGAAGTCGTCGTCCGCCAGCGGCGCTGGTACGGGAGTGGGGTCAGGGGTTGCGGCGATGCCCTTGATGAGCAGCTCGATGTGCCGAGACGCAAGCTCGGGACCGTGGGTTTCCATGCGAGCCGCTGCTGAACTGGCGGCGTGGATCAGCAAGGCAAAGTCGGTGGCTGTGAAGTCCTCCCGTACAGCCCCCTCAAACAGGGCCTGGTAGGCACCTCGTTCCCTTACTTGCATCTCGGACATGCGGCGCAGTGCCGCGCAGAGCGCATCCCAGCCGGTGTCTGCGCGCGCACTCATCAAGGACAGCAATTGCGCGGTCGAGGACGTCCTCGAAGACCTCCTTGACGAGGCCAGCCTTGGAGCCGAAGGCGCGATACACGCTCGCGACGCCGACGCCCGCAGACGCTGCGACCTCTTCAACAGACCCGTCCAGCCCGCGGCGTGCGAAGACAAGCTCAGCGGCTTCGAGGATTCTGCGGCGATTGCGCGCGGCGTCCTTTCGCGGTGTCTTTCCGGTCGTCACGTCCTTGGATTCGACCCGAGGGCCCCAGACTCCACAACGAACAGTAGTTGACCTGCAGTGATGCTGATTCTTGCCGCTGTACCGAGCATCCACCGACAAACGAGTAGCGCAATTGAAACTAAATGGATATTACTGGGCGATTAACGCCACGCCGTGAGTAGTCGCACTCGCCGTCGCCGCCTCCGGCTCCCCCGAGCGCGAACCGAATGGCCGCACCACGCGGCACTCCACTCTGGCGACCAGGGTTGACAGAACAAGGCTGTGACCAGCCTCTTTGCAGAAGTTCTTCCGCCTGACAGAAGCCGCCTTGCCGAGCCGATGCAAGTCTCACGACTCTGATTCCAACCACGGCACGCGGGGCGACGGAGCCCCGCCGACAGGGACGGGAACTGCCATGCCGCACATGACCGCGTTCGCCAGGAACCAGTGGTACGTCGCCGCCTACAGCGAGGAAGTCGGGCGGGAGTTGCTCGGGCGGACGATCCTCGGGGAGCCGCTCGTGTTCTACCGGGCCGAGGAGGACGGTGCGCCGGTCGCGCTCAGCGACCGCTGTGTGCACCGGCGTTACCCGCTGTCGGAGAGCGGGCTGGACGGGGACCGGATCGTGTGCGGGTACCACGGGTTCACCTACGACCGGACCGGCGCGTGCGTGTACGTGCCGGGGCAGAAACGCATACCGCGCACCGCCCGGGTCACCTCCTACCCGGTGGTCGAGCAGGACTCGCTGGTGTGGGTGTGGATCGGCGACCCGGCGCTCGCGGACGCGGAGACCATCCCGCGGGCCCGGCACCTGGACTCCCCCGGCTGGACGACCGTGCGGGGCATGGAGCCCATCGACGCCGACTACGGTCTCCTCGTCGACAACCTCCTCGACCTCTCCCACGAGACCTATCTGCACGGCGGTTACATCGGCACCCCCGAGGTCGCCGAGACGCCCATCACGACCGAGGTCGACGAGGGGGCGGGGATCGTGCGGGTGAGCCGGCACATGGACGACGCCGAGTGCCCGCCGTTCTACGCCCGTTCGACCGGGATCGAGGGCCGGATCACCCGCTGGCAGGACATCGAGTACCACGCCCCGTGCCTGTATCTGCTGCACAGCAGGATCGCCCCGGTCGGTGTGGTGCCGGAGGCCGACGGCAGCGACCCGAACGGCTTCCACACCGAGATCACCTACGCGATCACCCCGTCCGCGGACGGCAAGGTGTACGACTTCTGGATGGTCTCCCGGGACTGGGCGACCGACGACGCCGAGGTCACCGAGTTCCTGCGCGGCAACAACCACACGGTGGTCATGCAGGACGTGGACGCCCTCAACCTGCTGCAGCGGACGCTGGGTTCGGAGCGGGCCGGCTACCAGGAGCTGAGCATCAACATCGACACCGGTGGTCTCGCCGCCCGCCGGATCCTCGCCCGGCTGGTCGAGGAGGGCGACAAGCCCGTGGAGAAGGTCCTGTGAGCACGCCGACCGGTGAGGTCTACCGCATCGACTGGCTGCCGGGCACCGACGTGCTGCACGGCACCTGTCACTGCGGCGCCGAGCACACCGCGCAGGACCCGGTCGAGATGTGGGAGTGGATGCTCGGCCCCCCCGAAGGCCACCAGCCCCCGGAGCGCACCCCATGAACCTGTACGAGGCCGAACTGGTCGTCGGCGAGCGGAAGTCGGCGGCCGACGGTGTCGTCGCCCTCACGCTGCGGCACCCGCACGGCGAGGAGCTTCCCGGCTGGGAGCCCGGAGCACATCTCGACGTGGTGCTGGGGCCGGAGCTGGAACGGCAGTTCTCGCTGTGCGGGGACCCCGGCGACCGCTCCCGGTGGCGGATCGCGGTGCTGCGGGAGCCGGACGGGCGGGGTGGATCCGCCTTCGTCCACGAGCAGCTGCGCGTCGGCGACAAGGTACGGGTGCGCGGACCCCGTAACCACTTCCGGCTGGAAGCGGCCCCCCGCTACCGGTTCGTCGCGGGCGGTATCGGCATCACCCCGATCCTGCCGATGCTCGCCGCCGCCGAGGCCGCGGGCGCCGAGTGGACGCTGCTGTACGGCGGACGGACCCGGCAGTCCATGGCGTTCACCGGGGAGTTGGCCCGGTACGGCGACGACCGGGTCACCGTCGCCCCGCAGGACGAGACGGGGTTGCTGGACCTGGGTGCGGTGCTGGACGACGTCCCGGAGGGCACCCTGGTGTACTGCTGCGGTCCGGGGCCGCTGCTGGACGCGGTGGAGGCGCGCTGTCCGGCGGGGGTGCTGCGGGTGGAGCGGTTCCAGCCCAAGGAGCGACCGGCGGGCGAGGAGCGGGAGTTCGAGGTCGTCCTCGCGCAGAGCGGTCGTACCCTCACGGTCGCGCCCGGTGTCTCCGTGCTGGAGACCGTCCGGGGCGCCGGGGTCGAGGTGCTCTACTCCTGCACCGAGGGCACCTGCGGGACGTGCGAGACGGACGTCCTCGAAGGCGAGCCGGACCACCGGGACTCGGTGCTGACCGAGGAGGAACGGGCGGCCGGCGAGACCATGCTCATCTGCGTGTCGCGGTGCCGAGGGGAGCGCCTGGTACTCGATCTGTGATCCGCAGGTCCGCCTCGATGCGCGCCACCGCCGCCAGCAGGTGGGGCAGCAGTTCGCGGCGGGCCGTCGCGGCGGACGTCCGGCCGCTGTGCGTCGCGAGGGTCACCCCGGCCACCACCTGGCCGCTCCGGTCCCGCACCGGGGCGGCCAGTGTGCTGACGCCGTCCTCGGGGTCGTCCTCGCACAGGGTGTGTCCCGGTGCGTGGGCCAGTAACGCCCGGCCCGCCGCCGTCCCGTACGCCGGGAAGCGTGCGCCCACGGCGATCGTCGCCGCCATGACCCGCCGGGCCGGGGCGGCGGCGACATGCACGACCGTGCCTCCGTCCAGCACGCACAGCGTCGCCGACTCCCCTGTCAGCACGGCGAGTTGCTCCAGATGCGGTCGCGCGAGGTCCGGCAGGTCGAGGCCGGAGAGATAGGCGTAGCCGAGTTCCAGGACGCGTGGGGTGAGGCGGAAGAGGCGGCCGTCCGAGTCCACATAGCCCAGGTCGGCGAGGGTGAGCAGCAGGCGGCGGGCGGCCGCGCGGGGCAGGTCGCAGGCGCGGGCCACCTCGCTGAGCGTGCGCGCCGAATGGTCGGCGTCGAAGGCGCGGATCACGGCCAGACCACGCTCGAAGGACCTCACGAAGTGCGGTGCGCGGGCATCACTCGGCATGGGCGCCTCCCCGATTCGGCGGTTCGACTCGGAGAACACGGTGAGAGCGCGGTTCGATAACTGTCAACAATTTTGTCAGCTAAAACCATTGACCGGGTTGTCCGGCCGGTTCTACCGTCCCGCTGAGCCCCCCAACCGAGCACCATTGTGCGCACAGCGCACAGCCTGTCGGAACACCGTTGTCTGCACAGGAGGAGCCATGCGTCGTCTGCTCGCCGGTCTCGCGGCCGGCACCTTCATGTTCGCCACGGCGGCCTGCGGCTCCTCCGGGGGCTCGTCGTCCACCTCGTCCTCGCCGGGCGGCACCACCACCGTCAAGGTGGGGATCATCCCCATCGTCGACGTGGCCCCCCTCTACCTCGGGCAGAAGGAGGGCTTCTACAGCAAGCGCGGCCTGAAGCTGTCCATGACGCTCGCCCAGGGCGGCGCGGCCATCGTGCCCGGGGTGACGAGTGGTCAGTTCCAGTTCGGGTTCAGCAACATGACCTCGCTGATGATCGCCCAGTCCAACGGCGTGCCCGTGCAGGCGATCGCCAACGGCGTGGCCTCGACCGGCGTCGAGGGCAAGGACTTCGGCGGGCTCGTCGTGAAGAAGGGCAGCAGCATCACCTCGGCGAAGCAGCTGGAGGGCAAGAAGGTCGCCGTCAACACGCTGAAGAACATCAACGAGACCGCGGTGCGCGAGTCGGTGCGCAAGGCGGGCGGCGACCCGGACAAGGTGAACTTCGTCGAGCTCGCCTTCGACCAGATGCCGGCCGCGCTGGACAAGGGCCAGATCGACGCGGCGATGGCCGTCGAGCCGGCCCTCGCCACCATGAAGGGCCAGGGCGCCACGGAGATCGCCTCGCCGCTGGTCGACGTGGCGAAGAACCTCACCGTGGCGATGTACTTCACCTCGGCCTCGTACGCGCAGAAGAACCCGGCCGTCGTCAAGAAGTTCCAGGAGGCCACCGCCGAGTCGCTGGCCTACGCGGACGCGCACCCGGACGAGGTCCGGCAGATCGTCACCACGTACACCAAGACCCCGGCCGATGTGCTGGCCCAGGTGACCCTGCCCAAGTGGCCCGCCGACGCGAACCGTTCCTCGATCGAGGCGCTGGAGAAGCTGAGCGAGCAGGACGGCCTCTTCAAGACCGCCCCCGACCTGGACAAGCTGCTGCCGTGAAGGGCCTGAACACCCTGTTGGGTGCGGCCGGGCTCGCGGCCTTCCTCGCCCTCGGCGAGGCGGTGCCGCGGCTCGGCCTGGTCAAGGCGGACTACTTCCCGCCGACCAGCCGCATCGTCCGCGCCCTCGGCACCGAACTCGCCGACCGCGCCTTCTGGTCGGCGCTCGGCGACACCCTCACCGGCTGGGCGGTGGGTCTGGCCGTCGCAGTCGGCGCCGGCATCGCGGCGGGCGTCGTCCTCTCGGTCGTCCCGCACCTGCGCCGGGCGACCGCCTCCACGATCGAGTTCCTCCGCCCGATCCCCTCGGTCGCTCTCATCCCCCTCGCCATCCTCCTCTACGGCACCGAACTCCGCTCCGTCCTCCTGCTCGTCGTCTACGCCTCCTTCTGGCAGGTGCTGATCCAGGTGATGTACGGCGTCCAGGACGTCGACCCGGTCGCCGAGGAGACGGCACGGTCGTACGGTCTCGGCACCTGGGCCCGGGTCCGCCATGTGCTGTGGCCGACCGCGCTGCCGTATGTGATGACCGGCGTCCGGCTGGCCGCCGCGGTCGCGCTGATCCTCACCATCACCGCCGAACTGGTCATCGGCGCACCGGGGTTGGGGCAGCAGATCGCGGTCGCCCAGGCCTCGCAGGCGGTGCCGGACATGTACGCCCTGATCGTGGTGACCGGGCTGCTGGGGCTGGTCATCAACGTGGGCGCCCGCTCGGTGGAGCGGCGGGCGCTGGCCTGGCACCAGTCGGTGCGCGGGGAGGTGGCGGTGTGAGGCGGCTGCTGCTCGGCGCGGTGTACGTGCTGGCCCTGCCCGCGGTGCTGGTCGCGCTCTGGTGGGTGGCCTCGGACGGCAGCACGAACGTCTACTGGCCGCCGCTGCGCACGATCCTGAGGACCTTCCCGGACGTCTGGACCGGTCAGCGGCTCCGCGACGACCTGCTGCGCAGTGTGCTGCGGCTGCTCGCCGGGTACGCGACGGCGGCCGTCGCGGGGGTGGCCCTCGGCACGGTCATCGGCTCGTACCGGCGGGTGCGGGCGGTGTGCGAGCCGGTCCTGGAGTTCCTGCGGGCGGTGCCGCCGCCGGTGCTGGTCCCGGTCATCATGCTGTTCGCGGGCATCGGCGACACCATGAAGATCGTGGTGATCGCCAGCGGCTGCGTCTGGCCGGTCCTGCTCAACACGGTCGAGGGCGTACGGGCGGTCGACCCGGTGATGGCGGAGACGGCCCGGTCCTACGGCATCACAGGCGTGGCCCGGCTGCGTACGCTGGTACTGCGTTCGGCGAGCCCGCAGATCTTCGCGGGCCTGCGGCAGGCGCTGTCCATCGGGATCATCCTGATGGTCATCAGCGAGATGTTCGCGGCCAGCAACGGGCTCGGCTTCACCATCGTGCAGTTCCAGCGCGGTTTCGCGATCCCCGACATGTGGACCGGGATCCTGCTGCTGGGCCTGCTCGGCTTCGCGCTGTCGGCGGTCTTCCAGGTGGTCGAGCGGCGGGTGCTCGGCTGGTACCACGGTCTGCGCGCGACAACCCGGCGGCCTTGAGTGAACCTCGTGAAAGGGCGGTCCATGCTCGACGTACGCGGCCTGCGGAAGGTCTACGACGGATCCGGACGCCGTATCGAGGCGGTGCGGGACCTCACCTTCACCGTGGAGGCGGGCGAACTCGTCTGCCTCGTCGGCCCGTCGGGCTGCGGCAAGACCACCCTGCTGAAGTGCATGGGCGGGCTGCTCACCCCGACCGGCGGCGAAGTCCAGCTGGAGGGGCGGAAGGTGACCGGGCCACCGCCCGGGATGGCCTTCGTCTTCCAGGAGTACGGCCGCAGTCTGTTCCCCTGGATGCGGGTCGCCGCGAACATCGAACTCCCGCTGAAGCAGAAGAACCTGCCCCGGGAGCGGCGCAGGGAGCTGGTCGCCGACGCGCTGCGCTCGGTCGGCCTCGCGGACGCCGCCGACGCGTACCCCTGGCAGCTCTCGGGCGGTATGCAGCAGCGGGTCGCGATCGCCCGCGCCCTCGCCTACGAACCCCGGGTGCTGCTCATGGACGAACCGTTCGCGGCCGTCGACGCCCAGACCCGGGCCGATCTGGAGGACCTGGTCCGGGGTCTGTGGCGGGAGCGCGGGATCACCATCCTGTTCGTCACCCACGACATCGACGAGGCGGTCTACCTGGGCGAGCGGGTCATCGTCCTCTCCGCCTCCCCCACCGTCGTGCGGGAACAGCTGAAGGTCGATCTGCCGGACGAGCGGGACCAGTTGCACACGCGGGTCGCCCCGCGCTTCGCCGAACTGCGGACCCATGTGTACCAGCAGATCCAGGCGGCGAAGCGCGGGGTACCCCGGGGGGAGGACCCGGTCACGACCTCAGATAGACCTCCACTTCACTGAACTGGCCATCCGGCCAGCCGTTGTTGGCGGTGACGTCAGCCGCAGGTGGCGCAGGTTGGTGGAGTCGGCCAGGGCCACGGTGACGGTCTTGCCGGTGGCCGGGTCGAAGCGGTAGTCGGCGGCGCCCACCAGAGGTGCTGGGCACGACCGAGTACCAACTGCCGGCGCCGAGCAGGGTCACGTTCCGCACGCCGCTCAGGGAGGACGTCAGCTTGTAGTCGCCGGCGGGATCCACACCGTCCCGCCCTGGGCGGCGGAGATGGCGTCCCGGAAGGCCTGGGTGGATGCGAGGCGGCTGCGGCGACCTGCTCGAAGTCGGCCACGTCGACGGTGACTTGAGTGCCTGTGGACTCGAAGGCGACCTTGTCGCCGGCCTGGATGTTCCGGCCGAGCAGCAGCCGGGCGTTGTCGAAGAAGTGGAGACGTTCACGGCGTTGGATGTCTGGGGGCGGTGAACTCGACCCGCTGCCCGGAGGTGAGGCGGACGGCCTGGCGGCCGGATGCCTCGGAGGCGAGGGTGCCCTGCGTGTAGTCGGGGCCGATCTTCGTGCCGGTGGTGGTCGCCGACTCCGCCTCCACGGAGGTGAAGGGGAGGGTGGCGGCCGCCGCGATGGCTGGCATGCCCCTGACAGTTCCGCCTGTGGTGCCCTGCACGTGCTGATCCCTTCGAGGTGGGGGGTGAACGGGATAGCGCGAGCGGTACCGGCGGCTCAGGTCGTCAGCCAGGCCGCCGTGTCCTGCGGCAGCCGGCCCTCGTCGTCCAGGGGGCCGCTGGTGAGCAGGAGCGCGGAGTGGGCGGGGAGTTCGGCGGGGGCGGGCGCGAGGTTGACCACGCAGGTCGCACCGTCGGCGCGGGTGAAGGCCAGGACGCCCTCGGGGGCGGGCAGCCAGGTCAGCGGTCCTGCGCCGAAGCGCGGGCGCAGCGCGATCGCGTGGCGGTAGAGCGCGAGCACGGAGCCGGGGTCGTCCTGCTGGCGGTCGACCGCGTACGACGCCCAGCCGGCCGGCTGCGGCAGCCACGGCTCCTCGCCTGAACCGAAGCCCGCGTACGGCGCCCCGGCCGCCCAGGGCAGCGGCACCCGGCAGCCGTCGCGGCCCGGATCGGTGCCGCCCGACCGGAAGTACATCGGATCCTGGATGCGGTCGGCCGGGATCTCGGCCTCCGGCAGCCCCAGCTCCTCCCCCTGGTAGACGTAGACCGCGCCGGGCAGGGCCAGCGAGAGCAGGGCCGCGGCCCGGGCCCGGCGGGTGCCCAGGGCGAGGTCCGTCGGGATGCCGAAGGCCTTGGCCGCGAAGTCGAAGCCGGTGTCCTCGCGGCCGTAGCGGGTGGCCGTGCGGGTCACGTCGTGGTTGCACAGCACCCAGGTGGCGGGGGCGCCGACGGGCGCGTGCTCGGCGAGGGTGGTGTCGATCGACGTCCGCAGCCGGTCCGCGTCCCAGGGGCAGGACAGGAAGGAGAAGTTGAAGGCGGTGTGGAGTTCGTCGGGGCGGAGGTAGCGGGCGAAGCGCTCGGCGTCGGGCAGCCAGACCTCGCCGACGAAGACACCGCCGTAGGCGTCGGCGACCGCGCGCCAGGAGCGGTAGATGTCGTGGAGTTCGTCGCGGTCGACGAACGGGTGCGGCTGCGGGCGGGTGGCCAGGTCGGGCAGGGCCGGATCCTTGGCGAGCAGGGCCGCCGAGTCGATGCGGACGCCCGCGACGCCCCGCTCGAACCAGAACCGCAGGATGTCCTCGTGCTCCTGGCGGACGGCCGGGTGCGCCCAGTTGAGGTCGGGCTGCTCGGGGGTGAAGAGGTGCAGGTACCACTCGCCGTCGGGCAGCCGGGTCCACACCGGTTCGGTGGAGCCGACGAACTGCGAGGGCCAGTCGTTGGGCGGGAGGTCGCCGTCCGGGCCGCGGCCCGGGCGGAAGTGGAACAGCTCGCGCTCCGCACTGCCGGGGCCGGCCGCCAGCGCCGCCCGGAACCAGGGGTGCTGGTCGGAGACGTGGTTGGGGACGATGTCGACGATCGTCCGGATGCCCAGCTCCCGTGCTTCCGCGATGAGTTTCTCGGCCTCGGCGAGGGTGCCGAAGGCCGGGTCGATGGCCCGGTAGTCGGCGACGTCGTATCCGCCGTCCTTCATGGGTGACGGGTACCAGGGGCTGAACCACAGGGCGTCCACGCCGAGTTCGGCGAGGTACGGCAGCCGGGCGCGGACGCCCGCGAGGTCGCCGGTGCCGTCGCCGTCGCTGTCGGCGAAGCTGCGGACGTACACCTGGTAGATGACGGCGGAACGCCACCAGTCGTGGTCCTCGTGGTCCTTCGGGGCATGGCTGGGCTGTCCCACTGTGCGTACCTTTCTGTCGGAGGAAGGGCCGTCAGCCCTTGGTGCTGCCCGCGCTGATCCCGGCGATGATGTGCCGCTGGAAGACGAGGAACAGCGCGACCATCGGGATGCTGGCGATCACCATCGCGGCGATGAGCACGGTGAGCTGGATGTTCTGCGACAGCTGGACCAGGGCCACGCTGATGGGCTGCTTGTCGGTGTCGGAGAAGACCATCAGCGGCCACAGGAAGTCCTGCCAGACCGCGACCAGCGCGAAGATCGACACCACCCCGAGCACCGGGCGGGACATGGGCAGGACCACGGACCACAGGATGCGCAGCTTTCCGGCGCCGTCGATCTCGGCGGCCTCCAGCACGTCCCGCGGCAACTGGTCGAAGAACCGCTTCAGCAGATACAGGTTGAAGGCGTTGGCGACGGCCGGCAGCCAGATGCCGAGCGGGTCGTTGAGCAGGCTGGTGTGGAGGAACGGCAGGTCGGCGACGGTCAGGTACTTGGGGACGACCAGGGCCTGGGCCGGGACCATCAGGGTGGCCAGGATGCCGCCGAGGACCACCTTGCCGAAGGCGGGCTTCAGCTTCGACAGGGCGTAGGCGGCGGCCGTGCAGAACACCAGCTGGAAGGCCCAGGCGCCGGCGGCCTGCACCACCGTGTTCCACAGGTGCTCCGGGAGCTGCATCAGGTCCCAGGCATCGGTGTAGCCGGACAGGTGCCAGTGTTTCGGGACGAGGGTGGGCGGGGTCCGGGTGACCTCGTCCGGGGACTTCATCGCGCCGGTCACCATCCAGTACACGGGGAAGAGGAAGGCGAGCGCGAACAGCAGGACGACGCCGGTGAAGACCGTCCAGTAGACCGCCCTGCCGCGCGGGCGGGCCAGGGTCGCGGGCGAGATCAGGGTGCGGGTCGCGCTGCTCATCCGTCCTCCCCGGAGCGGGTCAGCCGCAGGTACACGGCGGAGAAGATGCCGAGCAGCACCAGGAGCATCACGCTGAGCGCGCAGGCGCCGCCGAAGTCGTTGTAGAGGAAGGCGTACTTGTAGATCAGGTAGAGGACCGTGACCGTGGCGTTCTCCGGGCCGCCTCCCGTGATGACGAACGGTTCGGTGAACACCTGCATGGTGGCGATGATCTGAAGGAGCATCAGCATGAGGATGACGAATCGGGTCTGGGGGATCGTCACATGCCGGATGCGCTGGAGGAGGTTGGCGCCGTCGAGTTCGGCGGCCTCGTACAGCTCGCCGGGGATGGACTGGAGGGCGGCCAGGTAGATGAGGACGGTGCCGCCCATGTTCGCCCAGGTGGCCACGATCACCAGGGAGACGAGCGCGGTGTCGGCACCGTTGGACCAGTTCGAGGTCGGCAGGTGCAGGAAGCGCAGGGTCTCGTTGGCGAGGCCGGCGCCCGGGTCGTAGAACCACTTCCACAGCAGGGCGCTGACCACCGGCGGGATCATCACCGGGAGGTAGACCACGACCCGGAAGAACGCCTTCGCGTGCCGGAGTTCGTTGAGGACCAGGGCGAGCACGAACGGGATCGCGAAGCCGATGAGCAGGGCCAGCAGGGTGAAGGTGAGGGTGTTGCGCCAGGCCGCCGAGAACTCGGGGTCGTGCAGGACCCGGGTGAAGTTGGCGGTGCCGACCCACTCGGGGGACGAGCCGGGCGTGTACTTCTGGAAGGAGATCACGATCGCGCGGATCGCGGGGTACCAGGAGAACAGGGCGAAGCAGATCAGTCCGCCGAGCAGGAAGCCGTAGGCCCGGGCCTGGTCGGTGATCCGGCGCCGCCTCCGGTCCCCTGCCGGGGGCGGCGCCGGGGCCTGTCGGGCGCCGACCGCCGCGGGGGCCGGTCGGCGCTCGGCCGTCTTGGTCATCGCGGTCAGCCCCTGGCCAGGATGCCGTCGATCTTGCCGTTGGCGTCCTTGAGGAGCTGGTCGATGTCGGCGTCCTTCTTGGTGAGGACGGCGGAGACGGTGCCGTCGAGGACGGAGTAGATCTGCTGGGCGTCCGGCGGCTCGATCTTCATCTCCAGTGACTGGTTGCCGTCCAGGAACGCCTGGTAGTTCTCCACCGGCACGTTGGCGTTGGCCTTCTTGACCGCCTGGTCCTTGGCGTCGGCGGCGCCGGTGAACAGGCGCGGCTCGGGCAGGCCGACGGGCGCGTCGTTCTTCTTGGCGCGGGCGTAGTCGCCGAGGAAGCCGTCACCGGGGGTGAGGAACATGGAGTCGAGCCACTTGAGGCCGGCGCGGATCTGGGCCGGGGTGTCCTTCTTGTTGAACATGTAGCCGTCGCCGCCGATGAGCGTGCCCTTGCCGCCGGGCATCGGGCCGAGGGCGAGGTCCTTGTAGTTGCCGCCCTTCTCCTTCACCAGGATCGGGATGTTGTCCGGGGCGGAGAGGTACATGCCGAGCTTGCCCGAACCCATCATCTGCTGGACGTCGTTGATGATCAGCAGCTGCTTGCTGCCCATCGAGTTGTCGGTCCAGCGCATGTCGTGCAGGTTCTGCAGGACCGCGTGGCCCTCGGGGGTGTCGACGGTCGCGGACTTGCCGTCGGCGGAGACGACGTCACCGCCCTGGGAGTACATCTCGGCGGTGAAGTGCCAGCCGCCCTGGTTCTGGGCGCTGTAGTCGGCGTACCCGACGGTGCCGTTGCCGAGCGCGGCGATCTTCTTGGCGTCGGCGCGGACCTCTTCCCAGGTCGTCGGGGGCTTGTCGGGGTCGAGGCCGGCCTGCTGGAAGAGCTTGCGGTTGTAGATCAGACCCATCGAGTAGCCGGTGCGCGGAATGCCGTAGACCTTGCCGCCGACGGTGTAGATGTCCCGCAGCTGCTGCTGGATGGTGTCGTAGCTCTGCAACTCCTTGAGATACGGCGTGAGATCGGCCGCCTGGTTGATGTCCACGACGTGCTTGGCGTCGGTGAAGTACGTGTAGAACACGTCCTCCATCTGGCCGCCGGCCAGTTTGGCGTCGAAGGTCTTCGGGTCCTGGCAGGGGAACGCGTCGTGCGCGACGACGTCGATGTCCGGGTTCTGCTTCTCGAAGGTCGCGATGTCCTGGTCGAAGAAGGAGCGGTCGACCTTGGCGCTCTTGGGCGGCTCGCAGTTGACGGTGATGCGCGTCTTGCCGCTCCCCGCGTCGTCGTCACTCGACCCGCAGGCCGAGGCGGAGAGCGCGAGCGAGGAACAGACGCCTATCGCGACGAGAGCACGGCGGAACCCGGTGCTGGACATCGGTGGACCCCCCAGACAGGAGCAGTGGGCGCCGCACCGGGACCGGTGGGCGCCGCACACTCAAGCACCGGAAGCAAGAGTCCGCAATATGTCGCGCAGAATCTGTAATTATTTGACAGTGGATGGGATCTCCTGGATAACTCCCTGTCTCAGTCGCGAGGCGCTTGCGCGGTGGAACCGCGGACCACCAGCTCGGGCTCGAAGAGCAGCTCCTCGGGGGCCACGGCGCTGCCGTTGACCTGTGCGTTCAGCAGCTCCACGGCGGCCCTGCCCATGGCCTCGATGGGCTGGCGGACGGTGGTGAGCGGCGGTTCGGTGCAGTTCATGAAAGCGGAGTCGTCGTAGCCGACGACCGAGACCCGGGACGGGACGTCCAGGCCCTTGCGGCGGGCCGCCCGGATCGCGCCGAGCGCAAGCGGATCACTGGCGCAGATGATCCCGGTGACGCCCTGGTCGATGAGCCGGGTGGCGGCCGCGTGACCGCCCTCGATGGAGAACATGGCGCGGACGACACGCTCCTCGGGGAGCTCCCCCAGGGCCCGCGCGGCGGCCAGCTTGCGGGCCGAGGGGACATGGTCGGCCGGGCCGAGGACGAGACCGATCCGCTCGTGGCCGAGGGAGGCCAGGTGCCGCCAGGCCTGCTCCACCGCCACCGCGTCGTCGCAGGACACCGCGGGGAAACCGAGGTGCTCGATGGCCGCGTTGACCAGCACCACCGGAATGTTGCGTTCGGCGAGCAGCCGGTAGTGGTCGTGCGGGGCGTCGGCCTGGGCGTACAGCCCGCCGGCGAACACCACGCCCGAGACCTGCTGTTGCAGCAGCAACTCGACGTAGTCGGCCTCGGAGACCCCGCCCTTGGTCTGGGTGCACAGCACCGGGGTGAGCCCGAGCTGCGCCAGCGCGCCGCCGATGACCTCGGCGAAGGCCGGGAAGATGGGGTTCTGCAGCTCGGGCAGGACCAGGCCGACGAGCCGGGCGCGCTCGCCGCGCAGTTGGGTGGGCCGCTCGTAGCCGAGGACGTCCAGGGCCGAGAGCACCGCCTGCCGGGTGGCCTCGGAGACCCCGGGCTTGCCGTTGAGCACCCGGCTGACCGTGGCCTCGCTGACCCCGACCTTCTTGGCCACTTCCGCAAGTCGTCGCGTCATACACGCAAGGATAGCGCAAGTTACGCAAGCTGCTTGCGTAACCGTCGAAAGTCGGCCCTCCTCAGCCGGCCGGGGATCAGACGCGACTGGCGGTCGCGGTGTCCGCCGACAGCCGCTGCGCGACATAGATCGGGACGACGGACAGCAGGACGAGGACGGCCGCCACCACGTTCACCACCGGCGCCTGCTGGGGCCGGGTCATGTTGTCGAAGATCCACAGGGGCAGGGTCTGGACACCCGGACCGGCGGTGAAGGTGGTGACGACGATCTCGTCGAAGGAGAGGGCGAAGGCGAGCAGCCCGCCCGCCAGCAGCGCCGAGCGCACCAGCGGGAAGGTGACGTCGGCGAAGGCGCGGAAGGTGTCGGCGCCCAGGTCGGCCGCCGCTTCCTCGTAGCTCCCGGAGGTGCGGCGCAGCCGGGCGACGACGTTGTTGAAGACGATCACCACACAGAAGGTGGCGTGTCCGACGACCACGGTGAACAGGCCGAGCCCGACGCCGAGCGGCGCGAGGACCGTGCTGAAGGCCGAGTTGAGGGCGATGCCGGTGACGATGCCGGGCAGCGCGATCGGCAGGACGACCACGAAGGACAGGCCGTCCCGGCCGAAGAAGCGGTACCGGGCGACGGCGAAGGCGACGAGCGTGCCGAGCACCAGCGCGATCGCGGTGGCGCCGAGCCCGGCCTTCACCGAGGTCCACAGGGCCTCGCGGGCGCCGGAGCTGTGCCAGGCGGCCGACCACCAGCGGGTGGTCAGGCCGGGCGGCGGCCAGCTCGCGCTCCGGTCGGGGTTGAGGGAGTTGACGAGGACCAGCAGCAGCGGCACGTAGATCACGGCGAAGCCGAGGCCGGCGGCGACACGGAGGGCGATACGGGCGGATCGGGAGAGTGGCATGTGACATAACACCCGTCGTCAGAGGCTGCTCAACGCGCCCGTCCGCCGCATCGCCAGCAGATACAGCACGATGACGACGACCGGGACGGTGGCGAGCGCGGCGGCCATGGGCAGGTTGAGTTCGATGTTGGCGTAGACGAGGTTGCCGATGAGCTGGGTCTTCCCGCCGACGATCTGCACGGTGATGTAGTCGCCGAGGCTGAGCGAGAAGGTGAACACCGACCCGGCGGCGACGGACGGCAGCACCATCGGCAGCACCACGGACCGGAAGGTCCGCCCGGCCCGCGCCCCCAGGTCCGCCGACGCGTCCAGCAGGTTGTCGGGCAGCTGCTCCAGCGCGGTGTGGATCGGCAGGATCATGTACGGCAGCCACAGGTACGTCAGGGTGAGCACGGTGGCCGGCAGGCCGAAGCCGGGCCCGCTCAGCCCGAACGGCTTCAGCGCCCAGTCGGCGAGCCCGCCCTCGGAGAGGATCAGCCGCCAGGCGTACACCTTGACCAGGTAACTCGCCCACAGCGGGGTGAGGATGGCGACGACGAGCAGCGGGCGGCGACTCGGTTTGGCCACCCGCGCCGTGTAGAAGGCGACCGGGAAGGCGATCACCGCGCACAGGGCGGTCACCGCGAGGGCCACGCCGACGCTGCGCAGGATCACCTGCCGGAACACCGGCGTGGTGAACAGCTCGTGGAAGTTGTCGGTCGACCAGACCTTCACCACCTCGGAGGTGAAGGAGTCCGTCGTCCAGAACGCGGAGACGAACAGCACGGCCAGCGAACCGAGGTAGAGCACCGCAAGCCACAGCAGCGGGGCACTCAGCAGCAGGACGAGACGGAGCCGGGGGCGCCGGTGCAGCGCCCCCGCGGTCCGGGTGAGCACGGTCATGGCTCAGCCCTTGATCTCGGTCCAGGCCTGCACCCACTTGGCGTACGGCACGCACGTGACGTCGGTGCGGCCGTCCAGGCACTGCTCGATGGGCGTGTTCCAGAAGGCGATGCTCTTCCAGTAGCTCTCGTCGGCCGCGTGGTAGGTCGCGCAGAAGTTCTTGTCGCTGGTCAGGTCGCAGGCCTTGGCGTTGGCCGGGGCCTCGCCGAAGTACTCGGCGACCTCGGCGTTGACCTTCGGGGAGACGATCCAGTCGAGCCATTTGTAGGCGCAGTTGGGGTGCTTGGCCTTGGCGGAGACCATCCAGGTGTCGGACCAGCCCGTGGAACCCTCCTTGGGTACGAAGGCCTTGACCTTCGCGCCCTCGTCGGCGGCAAGGTTGGCGATGACCTGCCAGGTCGTACCCACCACCGAGTCGCCGCTCTTGAAGGCTGAGATCTCCTTGAGGTAGTCGCTCCAGTACTCGCCGATGTCGGCGTTCTGCTTCTTCAGCAGGGCGACGGCCGCGTCGAACTGCTTCTGGTCGAGCGCGTAGGGGTCCTTGATCTTCAACTCGGGCCTGGTGGCCTTGAGGTACAGGGCCGCGTCGGCGATGTAGATCGGCGAGTCGTAGGCCGTCACATGGCCCTTGTACGTCCCGGCGTCGTCGAAGACGGCGGACCAGGAGGTGGGCGCGGGGCTGACCTTCTGGGTGTTGTACATCAGCAGGTTGGCGCCGCGGCCGTGCGGGATGCCGTACATCTGGCCCTTGACGGAGTTCCAGGCGCCGTTCTTCAGGCCGCTGAAGATGTCCTGGTAGTTCGGTACGAGCTTGGTGTTGACGGGGGCCGCGTCGCCGGAGGCGATCAGGCGCAGTGAGGCGTCGCCGGACGCGGAGACGGCGTCGTACTCCCCCGTCTTCATCAGTTTGACCATCTCGTCGGAGCTGGCGGCGACCTTGGAGTGGACCTGGCAGCCGGTCTGCTTCTCGAAGTCGGTGACCCAGTCGACCTTGGGGTCGTCGGAGCCGTCCTCGACATAGCCCGCCCAGGCGATCAGGTTCACCTCGCCCTCGGTCTTGCCGAGCTTGGCGAGCGGCTTGAGGTCGGGCGGGTTGAGGCCGGTCGAGGAGCCGGAGCCGGAGGAGCCGCAGGCGGTGGCGGCCAGCAGCAGGGCGGCCACGGCGGCCGAGGTGAGGGGACGGGTGAGGCGCACGACGTACTCCAGACGTGAGGGACGGCGGATCAGTCGGGGACGTGGACGGTGTGCCGGCGCTGCCAGCGCAGCCGGACGCGGGTGCCGCGGTAGGCGGCGACGTCCTCGGCCGAGGTGTCGAGGTTCTGCTGGAGCGCGGTGAGCCGGCCGCCGCCGTCCAGGTCGACCAGGAAGCGGGTGGCGTCGCCGAGGTAGACGACCTCGGCGACGGTGCCGACGGCGGTGGCCTGGTCCGGGGCGTCCGCGTCGTCGGTCTCCTCGACGACCCGGATCTTCTCGGGCCGGATGCTGTGGGTGCCGTCCTCGCCGAGCACGCGCCGGGCGGCGTCGCCGGTGAGCAGGTTGGAGGTGCCGACGAAGGAGGCGACGAACGGCGTGGCGGGGCGTTCGTAGATCTCCGCGGGGGTGCCGACCTGTTCGATACGGCCCTGGTGGAAGACGGCGACGCGGTCGCTCATCGTCAGGGCCTCCTCCTGGTCGTGGGTGACGAAGACGAAGGTGATGCCCACCTCGCGTTGCAGGGCCTTGAGTTCGATCTGCATCTGCTCGCGGAGCTTGAGGTCGAGGGCGCCGAGGGGTTCGTCGAGGAGCAGGACGCGGGGGCGGCCGACGAGGGCGCGGGCGAGGGCCACGCGCTGGCGCTGGCCGCCGGAGAGCTGGGAGGGACGGCGCCCGCCGTAGCCCTCCAGGCGGACCTCGCTGAGCGCCTTGCGGGCGCGGACCAGGCGTTCGGCCTTGGGGGTGCCACGGACCTTCAGCGAGTACGCGACGTTCTGCTCGACGGTCATGTGCGGGAACAGGGCGTAGTCCTGGAAGACCGTGTGCACGTCCCGTTCGAAGGGGGCGCGGCGGGTGACGTCCTGGCCGGCGAGTTCGATCACGCCCGCGGTGGGGGTCTCGAAGCCGGCGATCAGACGCAGGACGGTGGTCTTGCCGGAGCCGGAGGGGCCGAGCATCGAGAAGAACTCGCCGTCGCGGATCTCCAGGTCGACCCCGGCCACGGCGCTGGTCTCGCCGAACGACTTCCGCAGATCCCGCAACCGGATCGCGCTGGCCTCCATGGGCGGGAACCTTTCTGGAGCTCTCTTGCGTTGAACGTGATGATCGGAAAGATATGAAGTCATAGTTCAAAGCTCAAGACCCTTCTGAGGTAAAGCTTGGGTCAACGCATAGGGTGGTGGGCCGTGGAACAGCAGCAGATGGACGGCGGCGCCCGAAAGGCCGTCTTCGCCCCGGTGGACAGCCGGGCCCGGGTGGACGCCGTGGTGCGCCGGATCGGCGACGCCATCGAACTCGGCCTGCTCGCCGACGGGGAGCAGCTGCCGGGCGAGACGGAGCTGGCCGGACAGCTCGGGGTGTCCACGGTGACCCTGCGGGAGGCGCTGATGGCGCTGCGCCAGCAGGGGTTGGTCGTCACCCGCCGGGGCCGCGGCGGCGGCAGCTTCGTCGCGCTCCCCGACCTGCCCGGCGAGGAACGGCTCAGGGAGCGGCTGCGCGGCTGGAGCCCCGAGGAGCTGCGCGACCTCGGCGACCACTGGGCGGCCCTGTCCGGCACCGCCGCCCACCTCGCCGCCCAGCGCACCGAGGACCACGACCTGGACCAGCTCCGCCGGACCACCGAGGAGCTGCGCAAGGCACCGGACGCGCCCGCCCGCAGCCGGGTGTACGGCCGCTTCCACGTCGAGCTGGCCGCCGCCGCCCAGTCGGCCCGGCTCACCCGCGAACAGGTCGCCCTCCAGACGGAGGTCGGGGCGCTGCTCTGCCTTGTGCTCGGTGACGACGAATATCGTGAAGAGGTGGCGGACCGTCACCGGTCCGTAATCTCCGCCGTGCAGGATGGGGCGCACACATCGGCCAGGGAGCTGGCCGAGCGGTGCGTACGGGACTCGACGGCGCGGCTCATCGCCCTGCGTCTGGCCCTCTAGCCGCGCCGCGCCCGCTCCCCCGTCCGCTGGAGGGCAGCATGAGCCGCAGCACCGCCCCCTCCGGTGCCCTGACCGCCACGCTCGACACCGCCGCGGAGCACGTGGCCGCGCGGGTCGGCCACGCCCTGGAGACGGTGTTCGACGCCGTCGCGCAGACCCGCGCCGACACGGCCGCGCTGCTGGCCCGGGTGGCCGCCGAGGGCCGCCGGCCGGTCACCGCGGACCTGGCCGCGCTCCGCCCCGGCCTCCACCTCCGGCTGACCCGGCAGGAGTTGGTCTCCGGCGTCGGTTTCGTGGCCGCGCCCGGACTGCTGGCCGACGTCCCGGCCTGGCTGGAGTGGTGGCAGACCGACGCCCAGGGAGACGTACGACCGCTCCTCCTGGACCTCGACCCGCGATCGTCGGCGTACTCGGACTACACGCACTGGGACTGGTTCGCGCTGCCCCGGGACACCGGGCGGCGGGCGGTGGCCGGGCCGTACGTCGACTACCTCTGCTCGGACGAGTACAGCCTCACCCTGTCCGCGCCGGTGGAGCTGGCCGGCCGTTTCCTGGGCGTGGCCGCGGCCGACGTGTATCTACGGCACTTCGAGGCGGCCGCGCTGCCCCTGCTGCGCGAACTGCCCGGACCCGCCCGGCTGGTCAACGCGCGCGGGCGGGTGGCGGCGTCGGCGGACCCGGCGCGGCTGGCCGGCTCGCTCACCAAGGGCCCGGACTTCGCGGCCGTGCTGGAGAGCGGGCGGCCGGGCGTGTTCGCCGGGGCCCGGCTGGTGCCGTGCCAGGGGGTGCCGCTCGTGCTGGTGGTGGCCCCGGCCTGAGGCGGTCCCCGAAGCGCACCGGAGCGGACGGCCGGCCCGGCGCCGTCGGCGACCTGAACGCCGGCGGTGCCGGGTCAGACTTCGGTGACGGGGACCACGGTCAGATGGGCGCCCAGGCCGCCGGGCCGGCGGGAGCGGCGCGGGGCGGTGGCGGGGCGGGGGGAGTCGCGCAGCACCAGGGTGTAACGCGCGTAGCCCATGTCGCACAGGGTCTTGGGGGTCTCGCCGACGACCCGGCACTCGGTGACGCCGAGCAGCGGATCGGGGTGCAGCAGCAGCCGGACGGCGCCGTCGAGCTGTGCGCCCTGCTCGCCGACCACGCGCAGCCAGTGCGGCAGGCCGTGCCGGAAGGCGGCCTCCATGATGGGGTCCTGGGCGATCTCCCGGCGGATCGACTGGAGTTCGTGGTCGTGGCCGTACCGCTCCAGGGTGGTCTTGAACTGGGCCAGCATCGGCAGGCACCAGCCGGCCTCGTGCGCGCCGAGCACCGAGCCGACCTCGGGATGGAACAGGACGAACCGGAGGAAGTTGTCCCCGGGCATGGCCGTGGGGTGCGGGGCGATCCCGCGGAAAAGTGTCTCGAACGCGCTGTTGGCGAGCACCACGTCCCAGCGGTGGTCGACCACCAGGGACGGAAAGGGGACCGCGTCCAGCAGCAACGCGTAGTCCTGGAGATAGGCCTGCGCCTCAAGACTCTCGGGGACGGGCCGCGGCACCGGCCGCCGCCCACCTGCCTGATATGCCATCGGGAGGTCACCCCTCTTGCCTATGCGGCCTTCTCGCGGCGTTGTGATCCTGCTGCCCCACCCAGAGTCATGTCAACTATCGTGGCATTTCATGCCTGTTGACGTCCGAAACTGGCCACAGTTGTGGCGAGACCTGGATGCGAGTTCGAACCACCCGCTAATCTCCGGGAGGCTCACGGCAACGCTTGTGAGAAGCCCCTGATTCCTCTGAGAGACGTAGGAGTTCTGTCGGTGACGGATGGCTACGAGGATCCGGGCGCCTCGGCGACCGCCCAGCTGCCGGCCGTCGTCGCCCGGGTCACCGCACTCGCAGACCGGCTCGGCGTGCCGCACGCCGAGGTCTTCGACGTCGGACGGCTCTCCTACGCCTGCGGCGCCCCCGAGTCCGTGGTCAAGGCCCTGCTGAGCGGCCGGACCGCGGGCGAGCCCGACGTCCAGGCCCGCTTCCTGCAACGCCTCGACCTGCTGCGCCGCACCCGGCTCAAGCCCGGCGGCCGCAAACACACCCAGCAGGAGATCGCCGACGGCGCCGGCATGTCCCGGCAGCAGGCCGGTGCCCTCATCAACGGCGACCGGCGTCCGACCATGGAGCACTGC
Organism: Streptomyces sp. NPDC007901; assembly: GCF_042959465.1. Classification (NCBI taxonomy): domain Bacteria; kingdom Bacillati; phylum Actinomycetota; class Actinomycetes; order Kitasatosporales; family Streptomycetaceae; genus Streptomyces; species Streptomyces sp. NPDC007901. The sequence continues at coordinate 61,293 of NZ_JBIBKW010000020.1, forward strand.
GACGCCCTCCAGCGGTTCTTCCGCGTGCACGCCGGTTTCCTGACCGCGGAGGACCCCGAGGCGCTCGCCGGGGCCCTGCAGCGCGTCGAGCAGGAGCTGCTGCAGAAGCTGGCCGACCGGGAGCGGGCCGCGGCCGAGGCCGCCGAGGACCCGCTGCAGCGGCTGCTCCAGGATCACGGCGTGCGCGGCATCGCCTGGCGGGCCGCCCAGCTGCCCACGGACCAGCACCGGGACAAGGTCGCGCAGTGGCTGGACATGCTGCTGGAGAGCGTCCGGCGGCCGGAGTCGTGAGCTGAGGGAGCGCGGACAGTGGGCATCGGCAGGGACATGCGCCGGCTCAGCGGTGAGCTGGTCGGGGAACTGACGCTGTCCGCGCCCGCCCCGCCGCACGAGCTGTACCGGGCCCTGTGCGAGGCGATGAGCCGCCGCCACGGCCGCCCCGTCCTGTGCCGTACGGCCGTCTTCCCGCCCGGCACGGCCAGCGGGCTCTGGCTCGACCTGACCGACCGCGACCTGGTCGTGGTCGAGGAAGGCACCGCGCCCGACCATCAGTTGGTGATCCTCGGCCACGAGCTGTGGCACCTGTACGCCGGGCACCACGGCCATGACGTCGAGGGGATCGGCGCGGCGGCACGGCTCCTCGACGAGGCCACGGGCAGGCATGCGGGCGCAGGCACGGGCACGGATGACACCGGGCCGGGCGCCGACCGGGCCGCGGTGCAGGCCGCCGTGCGGGCCGCCGTCCAGGGGGTGGCCGCCCGCACCCGCTTCGACCGGGGCGAGGAACGGGACGCGGAGACCTTCGGGCTGCTGCTGGCCAGCAAGTGCCGGACCTGGTTCGCGGGTTCGGCCCTGCGCGGGCCGGTGCGGCGGCACGACGTGGCCGGTCGTATCGAGGCGTCGCTGGGCTATCCGGGGAAGTGACGCGCGGCACGTGACCCAGGGCCGCCGACGCGCCGTCAGGTGGCACTGCGCTCGCTGGCCTCGCGCAGGTCGTGGGGTGCGGCGAGGCCGGGGGCGGTGCCGGAGTCCGGACGCCCGTCCCGCAGCAGCGCGCGCCAGTGCTCGCGGCTCCAGTCCGCCGGGGCCGTGCCCGCGGTGAACTCCTCCACCAGGGCGACGAACCGGGCCGGGTCGGTGTGGAACGGGAAGTGGCCGGCGCCCTCGAAGATCTCCAGCCGGGCGCCCGGCATCGCCGCCAGGGCGCGGTGGGCGTGCCGTACCGGGACCACGCTGTCCCGGTCGCCCCACAGCAGCATCGTCGGCATGCCCTCGGTGAGATAGCAGCGGTCGAGCATCGTGACGACCTGGCCGCGCCAGTCGACGACCGCGCGCAGGGTGCGGATGAAGGCGTTGCGGGAGGTCTCGTCGGGGAGGGCGTCGACCAGGGTGAGCAGTTCGGGGGCGTCCTGGCCGAGGTCGGTGTCCAGGAGCCTCAGCAGCCGTGCCGCGAGGCCGACCTGGAGCCGCATGCCGGGCAGCCGCAGCGCGGACAGCAGCAGATGGGCGCCGGGCAGCGAGACGAGCCGGAGCACGGGGTTGACCTCACGGCCGACACCGCCGGCGCTGACCAGGACCAGCCGCTCGGTGCGCTCGGGGAACTGGTAGGCGAACTGCATCGCCACGCCCCCGCCCAGCGAGTGCCCGACCAGGGTCGCGGACTCGACGCCCAGCGTGGTCAGCAGGTCCCGCACGCCGTTGGCGTAGGCGGCGACCGAGTAGTCGGCCCGGGGCTTGTCGGACTCGCCGTGGCCGAGCAGGTCGGGGGCGATCACGGTGTGGGTGCGGGCGAGGTCGGGGATGAGTTCGGCCCAGGTCGCCGAGGAGTCCCCGATGCCGTGCACCAGCACGAGGGCGGGCCCCTCGCCGGCCATGCGGAAGGCGCGCCGGTAGCCGTGCACGACCCGGTGGTGAGTCATCAGCTCCCGGTCGCCCACCGGCCGCAGCCGCGTGGGGCGTCCCGGGCGGCCATGCGTCACGTCCTCCACGGCTCGGCCTCCCCCGCTCTCCCGGGCGCGTGTGCCGCCGCCCGATGTCCCTTCCTTCCAGGGTAGGGAGACATTCCCTCAGGGAATTTCGGCGAGGTTTCGCCTCCGCTAAGCGGGCGAACCGGAAGCGGGCTCGGGGGCGTTGTCAGTGGCGGACGGCAAGCTGGGGGGTGCGCACCGCACACGCGGTGTGCCCGCGCCGCGCGGGCGCGTGACCGTGACGACCGACGGGGAGAGCCGACCGATGCCCACCGCCGTACTGACCGACCGTGAGCGCACCGCCGTCCAGGCCTATCTGCGGCTGCTGCACACCGTGCGCGCCGCCTTCGACGGACCACCCGACGGCGCCCGTCCCTTCGTGGTCCCACCGGCCGTGCTCGCCGAGGCCGAGGAGGCACTGGCCCGGACCGGACTCATGGGCAACGAGGAGGCGTTCTTCCGGCTGCTGCACGACTGGTGCCCACCCACCTGAGCCGGCGGCGGGGCGGTCAGGGGTGCGGCACGACCACAGCCGAGGTCAGCATGCCGTGCCCCACGCTCCAGCGGCCCTCGAAGAGCTGCAGCCGCTCCGCGCCGAGCTGCGGGCCGGGGACGAGGAGGCGGGCGCTCAGGGTGCCGTGCGGCCGTGCGCCGGGCTCCGGGACGAGCTCGATGTCGGCCTCCATGAAGTCCAGCCACCTGCCGGTGAGGGGGAACCACGCCTTGTAGACGGACTCCTTGGCGCTGAACAGCAGCCGGTCCCAGTGCACGCCGGGCCGCTCGGCCGCGAGCCGGGCCAGGCGCTCCCGCTCGGAGGGCAGCAGCACGGACTCGCCGACGCCCTCGGGGAGCGCCGCGTGCGGTTCGGCGTCGATGCCGAGGGAGGCCAGGTCGCCGGCGCGGGCCAGGGCGGCGGCGCAGTAGCCCTCGCAGTGGGTCATGCTGCCGATCAGCCCGTCCGGCCAGCGCGGGGCGCCGCGCTCGCCGCTCACGACGGGCTGCGGCTCCACTCCGAGCTTCTCCATGGCGCTCCTGGCGCAGGCGCGCACGGCGGAGAACTCGCGGCGCCGCTTGGGCACGGCGCGGGCCACGAGCGCCGCCTCCTCGGGGTAGAGGGGGGCCTCGCGGACCGCCTCGTCACCGAGCATCTCCACGGCCACCACCGACTCCGGGAGCAGCTCCTCGATCACCGGTTGCGACCTCCATCGGCAGAATGCGGCGCAGCTCGCCCGGCGGACGGGAGCGCTTGCGCCACTCGCGGGGGTATCCCACAGAGACCTCTTCGAAGCGGACGCCGTCCAGCCAGGTGGTCCGGGGGATGTGGAGATGACCGTAGACCATCGTGTCGACGCGGAACCGGCGGTGCCAGTCGGCGGTGCGGGTGGTGCCGCACCACATGGCGAACTCCGGGTACCAGAGGACGTCCGTGGGGTGCCGGTCCAGCGGATAGTGGTTGGCCAGCACGGTCGGCAGGTCCTCGGGCAGCTCGGCGAGCCGGCGTTCGGTGGCCTCGACCCGGGCCCGGCACCAGGCCTCGCGGGTCGGGTAGGGGTCGGGGTGCAGCAGGTACTCGTCGTTGCAGACGATGCCGGTGCCGTGCGCGTAGGCGAGGCCCTCCTCCTTGGTGGCGGAGCCGGCCGGGAGGAAGGAGTAGTCGTACAGCAGGAACAGCGGGGCCACGACGACGGGACCGCCCGCGCCCTCCCAGACCGGGTAGGGGTCCTCGGGGCTGACCACGCCGAGCTCGCGGCAGAGCTCGACGAGATGCTCGTAGCGGGCGACTCCGCGCAGGGTGACCGGGTCCTTGGGGTGGGTCCACAGGTCGTGGTTGCCGGGCGCCCACAGCACCTTGCGGAAGCGGTTCGCGAAGGTCTCCAGCGTCCAGCGGATGTCGGCGACGGTCTCCGCGACGTCACCGGCGACGATCAGCCAGTCGTCATCCGTCTCCGGGCGCATCTTCTCGACGAGCTCGCGGTTCTCCGGGTACGAGATGTGCAGATCGCTGATGGCCAGCAACCGCCCGGCACCGGCCGTGGACTCCACACCGCACCCCTTCCGATCATGTCGTCGTCCCCCCACCACAACACATGACGGGGGCGGGGAACAAGGGCCCCTGTCGGCCTGTCGCCGACCGGTTCCCGCCGTCCGCCGGCCGGCCCGGGGCGATCGGCCGTCGTCAAGGAAACCGGGGCGGACGGTGCAGGAAAACGCGCGTGGACAGTCCGGGGAAATCCGTAACACTCGCGTTGCACGCGGGCCCCTTGAAAGCCGTATGATCCCCCCAACACCACCGCCACGAACGCCCCTTCGCCCAGGGCGGTTTGGTGTCCCTCCAACCACCCTGCCCGGGCACGGGCCCGCTGAGCCCTGCCCGAAAACCCCGAAAGGCGGCATTAATGCGCTCTCGCGTACGCGTCTGGCTCAACCGCACGTACGCGGAGAACGTGTTCTTCATGGATCAGCTGCGGAGAAATCCCAGCGACCGGGCGGTCGAGATCCATGCGACGCACGGTGACGCCGACTCCCCCGTGCTGGCCGCCGCCGACACCGCCGAACTGGAGCCGGAGGGTCTCTCCCCGGCCGCCTACGTCGAGTACGCGCTCGACCAGTGCCAGCGCCGTGGCATCGATGTCTTCGTGCCCCGCCTGCACCAGTCGGCGATCGTCGCCCACCGCGCGGACTTCGAGGCGATCGGTACGGCCCTGCTGGCGCCGACGCCGGAGGGGACCGCGGTCTTCGAGGACAAGGCGACCGCGTACGAGGCGGTGGCCTCGGTCGGGGTCCCGGTGCCGCCGTGGTGGCGGGTCCGCACGGCGGACGAACTGGCCGTCGCTGTCGAGGAGTTGGAGGCCGGCGGGCACAAGGCCTGCTTCAAGCCGGCCGCCGGTGCGGGCGGTGTGGGCTTCCGGGTGATCACACGCGCCCCCTTCTCGCTCTTTCACCTCAACGGGTTCCCGGGGCCCTATGTCCAGCTCGACCTGGTCCTGGACGCGCTGCGGCGCGCCGACCAGCCGGTGGACTGGCTGGTGATGCCCCGCCTGGAGGAGCCCGAGGTGTCCGTCGACTGCCTCACCGGGCCCGACAACCTGCTGCGGCTGGCCCTCGGCCGGACCAAGAAGGGGCGGCGGCGCGGCTTCACGCTCGACGAGCGGTGGCTGAAGCCGGCCCGGATCATCGCCGAGGGCTTCGGGCTGCACTACCTCTCCAACATCCAGTTCCGGATGTACGGCGACGAGCCGGTGCTGCTCGATGTCAACACGCGGCCCGCCGGGGGGCTGCACCAGCTGTCGCTCTGCGGGGTCAACGCGCCGTGGGCGGCTGTGCAGTTGGCGCTGGGTGAGGACCCCGGGATGATCGAGCCGCCGTTCCTTGGGCAGGACTACGCGGTGGTGTCGGGGCCGAAGCCTGTGCTGCCGTCCGTGCCGGCGGTACGGGAGGAGGCCGACGAGGTGGTGCTGCCGTCCCCGGCTGCTTCTCCTGTTGCCGTGCGGGCGGCGGCCGAGGTGCTGCCGCTTTAGCTTGTCGGCCGGGTGCGGGTTGTGTGTGGTTGCTCGCGCCCACGCGGCGGAGCCGCATATTGATACAGCCCCGCGCCCCCGGCGGGGCGCTTCAGCTCACCGGTATGGACCAATTCACGTCTCTCTCCTTGACACGTGGATTGGTCCATACCAACTTGGTTGCGCACTCCCCTTGCACCTTGGTGCAACTCCCCGAACACCCCCATTCCATCAGGGAGATCGTGTGCGTAACTCGCTCAGACGTTCCAGACGTCGGATATTCGCGCTGCTCGGGTCGGCCGCTCTCGCGCTTGCCGGGGCCATCGCGCTGCCCGGTACCGCGCAGGCGGCCAACATTCTGACCAACCCCGGCTTCGAGTCGGGGAGTCTGTCGCCCTGGTCCTGCTCCGGGAACCTCGGCTCGGTCGTGTCCTCGCCCGTGCACGGCGGCTCCAAGGCCCTCGCGGGGGCGGCCAGTTCCAGTGACAACGCCCAGTGCACGCAGACCGTCGCCGTGCAGCCCAACACGACGTACTCGCTCAGCGGCTGGGTCCGCGGCTCGTACGTCTACCTCGGGGTGACCGGCGGCGCCTCGACCTGGACGACCTCGGCATCCCAGTACAGCCAGCTGACGGTCTCCTTCACCACCGGTGCCTCGCAGACCAGCGCGCAGATCTATGTGCACGGGTGGTACGCGCAGGGCACGTACTACGCCGACGACATCAGTCTCGACGGGCCCGGCGGGAGTTCGGACACGCAGGCGCCCAGTGCGCCCTCGAACCTGACCTCCACCGGGAAGACCTCGTCGAGCGTCTCGCTGTCGTGGTCGGCCGCGACGGACAACGTCGGGGTGGCGGCCTACGACATCTACAGCGGGTCGAGCCAGGTGCTGAGCGTCTCGGGGACCTCCGCGACGGTGAGCGGACTGTCGGCCAGTACGGCGTACACGTTCACCGTGAAGGCGCGGGACGCGGCCGGGAACGTGTCGGCCGCCTCCAACGCGGTGAGCGTCACGACCGACGCGGGCAGCGGCGGCGGGACCGGCTTCAAGCAGGCCGCGCCCTATCTGTACGAGGGCTGGGGCGATCCGCCGAGTCCGACCACGGTGATGAGCGCGACCGGCGTCAAGTGGTTCACGATGGCCTTCATGCTGGACTCGGGCGGCTGCACGCCGGCCTGGGACGGCAGCCGGGCACTGACCGGCGGCGTCGACCAGACCGCGATCAACCAGATCCGGGCGGCCGGCGGTGACATCGTGCCCTCGTTCGGCGGCTGGCAGGGCAGCAAGCTCGGCGCCAACTGCTCGTCCGCGAGCGCGCTGGCCGGGGCGATCCAGAAGGTGATCGACGCCTACGGCCTCAAGGCCGTCGACATGGACATCGAGAACACGGACGAGTTCGAGAACGAGGCCGTGCAGGCGAAGATCCTGACCGCCCTGAAGACGGTCAAGGCCAACAACCCCGGTCTGAAGACGATCGTCACCTTCGGCACGTCCACCACCGGGCCGACGTACTACGGCAACCGGCTGATCGAGCAGGCTCAGTCGATCGGCGCCAACATCGACGTCTTCACGATCATGCCGTTCGACTTCGGCGGCGGCTCCGACATGTACGGCAACACCGTGAGCGCGGCCGAGGGGCTGAAGACCAAGCTGAAGTCCGCCTTCGGCTGGGACGACGCCACGGCCTACGCGCACATCGGGATCTCCGGCATGAACGGTCTCTCCGACCAGCAGGAGACCACCACCCCGGCGATCTGGACGCAGATCCGTGACTGGTCGAACGCGCACCACATCGCCCGGCTCGCCTTCTGGTCCGTCAACCGGGACCGCGGCTGCGCGGGCGGCGGAGTGGTGAGCAACTGCTCCGGCATCAGCCAGAACAACTGGCAGTTCACCGGGATCACGGCCGGCTTCACCGGCTGACCGGGGAAAGGTGGAACGGCGTGGGGGTGCCTAGAGCGGGTATCCCCACGCCTTCGCTATCTCGGCGAGGCGGGGCGGGAGTTCGGCGGTGGGGTCGGCCTGCCGGGCGGCCTGGATCCTGCCCGACTTGATCTCGCGGGACCAGTCGCCGAGCTTCGGCTTGAAGGTGCCGTGGTGCTGCTTGCCGTAGTCGAGCATGCCGCTCTCCCACGGGACCCCGATGTACTCGCACAGGCCGCGGGTGACCCGCTCGGGCTCGGCGGTGAGGTCCTCGTACGTGATCACATGGGCGCCGGTGAGCCGCTGCCGGGCCTCTTCGAGCTTCTCCGCGTAGCTGAGGACCTCGGCGCGGATCGCCTCGTGGTTGGGCTCGGCACGGCGGTTGGTCAGGGACTGGATGACGGCGCCGGGGTGGCGCAGCAGCAGGACGAACTTGGCCTCGGGCCAACATCGCTCCAGGCGCGGCCAGATGAGGGTGTTCGGCGGGGTCTTGTCGACGATGACGTCCTTGCCGCTGCGGCTGAGCTCCAGGTGCAGCACCCGGTCCCACAGGACGTGCTCCAGCTCGTCCCGGTCCAGGGCGAGTTCCTTCATGGCGTCGGCCGTGAAGTCGCGGGACATGCGGACGTGGACCGTGCGCAGATGCATCTCGTGCGGGGCGCGGATGCGGCTGTGGCTGTTCAGCAGGACGCGCAGCAGGGTGGAGCCGGAGCGCACCGAGGACAGGACGAAGACCGGGGACTCCACGAGGCGCGGGGCGAGCGGGGCCACGTAGTCGCCGGTGGGGGCCGGCCTGTGCTCGACCGGGCGCTGGGTCGGGATCGCGTCCAGGGTCTTGCGCGGCGGACTCACGGCCTGCGCCATGAGCCGTCCCCGGCGCTTCAGCCCCTTGGCGATCGCTGACATTCGCGGGTCTCGCACGGTGATGCCTCTCTGTCGTCCCTGCCGTCACGCATCCCAGGGGTGCCAGGCGAACTCAAGGTGACCAAGAGGCAAACCGCCAGGGTCACGGCGACCCGAAAAGCCGCCGTGACCAGCCAACTTACCGTTCTCTTAATTCTTCATATGAGAATTCTGGGCTTTTGCCGGCAAACCCGCTCAGAACCGACCGGAGCCCCGGTACAGCTCGAGCTCGCCGTCCAGTTCGACGGCGAGGACGGTGGCGTACGGGTCCAGGTCGGCCGCGGCAGGCGGGTCGATCCACAGCACGCCGACCGCTTCGTGCAGCCCGCCGACCACCCGGTGGCCGAGTTCGGTGCCGGTGCCGAGGACGGTGACCCTGTTGACCCTGGTCGCCAGCCCCCGGACGCCGATCTCGGCGCGCGGGGCGTCGAACAGGGTGAGGTAGAGGGTGCGCCGGTCCGCGGAGAGGGTGCTGGGCCCGTAGTGGTGCCCGGCCGGCAGGCCGCGCCCGGTGCCGTACACCGCCTCCGCGTGCCTGCGGATCCACTTCCCCAGCCCTTCGAGGCGCTCCACCTGCGGCTGCGGGATGGTGCCGTCCTCCATGGGGCCGACGTCGAGCAGCAGGTTGCCGCCGCCACCGATGGTCTCGGTGAAGTAGCGGACCAGCTGGGCGAGCGACTTGTGGTTGTGGTCGTGGTGCTGGTAGCCCCACGAGTCGTTGATCGTCAGGCACAGCTCCCAGGGGCCGTCCGGCGGCACGATGGGGGCGCCCTGCTCCGGGGTCGCGTAGTCCCCTTCGCTGAGCATCCGCGCGTTGAAGACGACGTGCGGGACGTACGACCGGATGAGCGCGGCGAGTTCGGGGATCCGCCACTGCTCCTCGCTGCGGTCCCACTCCCCGTCGAACCACATCAGGTCCGGCCGGACGCGGGAGGCCAGCTCCGTTATCTGGCCGTCCCGGTAGGCGATGAAGCGTTCCCAGGCGGCCAGGTCCTCGTCCTCGGCGGCCACCTCCGAGTAGCGGTTGTCCTCCAGCTCCGGCGGCCGGCCCGGCTTGCGGGTGGAGGCGTAGTCGGGGTGGTTCCAGTCGGAGTGCGAGTAGTAGAGGCCGACCTTCAGCCCCTTCTCGCGCAGGGCCTCGGCGTAGGGGCCGAGGTAGTCCTTGCCGAGGTTGAGGTCGCCGTACGCCGTGTCCCACAGGGCGACGCCGTCGTGGTGACGGCTGGTGAGGACGGCGTACTTGGCGCCGGCGCGGGCGAACAGGTCCGCCCACGCCTTCGGGTCGTACTGGGCGCCTGTGAAGCGGTCCAGCTGGGACATGTACTGGTCGTGCGGCACGATGTCGTCGTAGAAGGACCAGGACTCCTGGACCCCGTCGACGGCGTAGATGCCCCAGTGGACGAAGATCCCCAGTTTGGCGTCGGTGAACCAGGGTTGCATGGCCATCCGGTCAGCTCCTGCGGAGGCGGAGGGTGAGGATCTGGAAGGGGCGGAGTTCGACGGAGACGCTGTCGCCGTCGGTTGCCGCGTCCTCCAGCGGGCGCTCCAGCAGGTCGGTCACCTGGGCGCCGGCCAGCGGGAAGCCGGTGCGCAGGACGCCCTGGGCACGGCCGCCGCGGGACTCGTAGAGGCGGACGACCACATCGCCGGAGGCGTCGTCGGCGAGCTTGACCGCCTCGACGGTCACGCCCGCGCCGTCCACCGAGACCACCGGCTGCGGCTCGCCCGCCGCGTCGGCCACCCGGAGCGGGAGGTTGAGGGCGTAGCCCGCCGCGACCGCGTCCTCAATGCTCGCGCCGGGCAGGAGCGAGTAGGTGATGCGGTGACGGCCCTGGTCGGCGCCCGGGTCCGGGATGCGCGGGGCGCGCACCAGGGAGAGGCGGACCGTGGTGGTCGTACCGCCGTCCTCGCGGACCGTGCGGGAGACGTCGTGGCCGTACGTCGAGTCGTTGATGACGGCGACGCCGTAGCCGGGCTCGGCAAGGTGCACCCAGCGGTGGCCGGAGACCTCGAAGCGGGCCGCCTCCCAGCTGGTGTTGGTGTGCGTGGGCCGCTGGATGTGGCCGAACTGGATCTCGGCCGAGGAGTGCGCGGCGCGGATGTCCACCGGGAAGCCGGCCTTGAGGAACTTCTCGGCCTCGTGCCAGTCGATGTCGGTCTCGAAGTCGATCCGGGGGCTGCCCGCGCGCACGGTGACCGTCTGGATGATCGTCGAGCCGTTGCCGAAGGGGCGGGTGACGCGGATCGAGCCGAGCAGCGGGTCCGTGTCCGCGACCGTGATCTCGGAGGGGTCGAGCAGGTCCGTGTAGCGGTTCTTGTAGTGCTTGTCGACGTCCCAGGCGTCCCAGTAGTTGGGGAGGTCGGTGTGCAGCCGGAGCAGGTTGCCCTGGCCGGCGAGGACCTCGCGCCCGGCCCGGTGGTCGTACACAGAGGACAGGGTGCCGTCCTCGGCGATCTCCACCCGGACGAGTCCGTTGTCGAGGACCCGGCCCTCGACGGTCACCGGCAGCGGGGCCTCGGGGGCGGCCGTCAGCGGGGCGCTGCCGCTCGCCGGGACCTCGACGTACACCGGGGTGCCGGTGGCGTCGCGGACGACCTCGGCGCGGTCGTAGGGGCTGGTGTTGAAGACGCGGGCCGTGCCGCCGCCCAGGGCGGTGACCGCCTCGGTGGTGAGCGCCTCCAGTTCCTCGGCGACACGGGCGTACTCGGCCTCGGCCTCGCGGTGCACCCAGGCGATCGAGGAGCCCGGCAGGATGTCGTGGAACTGGTGGAGCAGGACCGTCTTCCAGAGCCGGTCCAGCTTCTCGTGCGGGTAGCTGTAGCCGGGCGCGTGCAGCGCGGCCGTGGTCGCCCACAGCTCGGCCTCGCGCAGCTTGTGCTCGCTGCGCCGGTTGCCCTGCTTGGTGCGGGCCTGCGAGGTGTAGGTGGCGCGGTGCAGCTCCAGGTAGAGCTCGCCGACCCAGACCGGGGCGTCCTCGTACTCGGCGCGGGCCTTGGCGAAGAACGCGTCCGGGTGCTCGACCTCGACCTTCGCGGAGCCCTCCAGGTCCTTCAGGCGACGGGCGCGTTCCATGATCTCGCGAGTGGGGCCGCCACCGCCGTCGCCCCAGCCGAAGGGGGCCAGCGAGCGGGTGGCGGCGCCCTTCTCGGCGTAGTTGCGGACCGCGCGGGACATCTCCTCGCCGCTGAAGCGGGCGTTGTAGGTGTCGACCGGCGGGAAGTGCGTGAAGATGCGGGTGCCGTCGATGCCCTCCCACCAGAAGGTGTGGTGGGGGAACGTGTTGGTCTGGTTCCAGGAGATCTTCTGGGTGAGGAACCACTCGTTGCCGGCCAGCTTGGCGAGCTGCGGGTAGGCCGCGTTGTAGCCGAAGGAGTCCGGCAGCCAGACGCCCTTGGTCTCGATCCCGAAGTGCTCGATGAAGAACCGCTTGCCGTGCACGAGCTGGCGGGCGATCGCCTCGCCGCCGGGGAGATTGCCGTCGGACTCGACCCACATGCCGCCGACCGGCGCCCACTGCCCCTTCTTCACGGACTCCTGGATCCGGGCCCAGACCTGCGGGTAGTTGTCGCGCACCCACTCGTACTGCTGGGCCTGCGAGCAGGCGAAGACGAACTCCTCGTACTCGTCGGCGAGCGAGGTCACGTTGGAGAAGGTACGGGAGGTCTTGCGCTTGGTCTCGCGGATCGGCCACAGCCAGGCCGAGTCGATGTGGGCGTGGCCGACGCCGGAGACGATGTGGGCGCTGGCGTGCGCGGGCTTGGAGAGCGCCGGCTTCAGGGCCTCGCGGACGGCGGCGGCCGAGCCGGAGATGTCGTCCAGGTCGAGCAGGTCCATCGCGTGGTCGAGGGCGTGCGCGATCTCGTGCCGGCGCGGGTCGTGCTCGCCCAGCTCCAGCATCAGCTCGCGCAGCACCTGGATGTCGAGGTCGAGGTGCCACACGTCCTCGTCGAGGACGGCGATGTCGGCGCGCTTGAAGGTGTAGAGCGGCTTGTCACCCGCCGTCAGGACGTCGCCGAGCGGGGTCGGGGCCTCGAAGTTGTTGGCCAGGATGTCCGGGTTGGAGGCGGCCTCGACCAGGTAGTCGATCACCTCGCCGCCGGCCGCCGGGTTCGCGATCCGCACGTACTGGTTGAGCGGGTTGACCGCCTTGAGCGGGGTCCCGTCGGTGAGGTGGACCAGGGCCTCGGCCTGGTTGCCGGGCCAGTCGCCGACGAAGCCGAGGTCGATGACGGCCTCGACGCGGCGGCCCGCGAACTCGGCGGGCACCTGGCCGCGCATCCGGAACCAGGTGGTGCCCCAGGGCGGGCCCCACGGGGTGTCCATGGCGAAGGGCTCGTACGGGGCCGCCGCGGCCTCCTCGAAGGAGACCGGCTCCCCCGGGGCCTGCCAGGCGGCGACCTCGAAGGGGACGGTGGCCGCGTAGATCGCGGGCTTGATGCGCTGGTTCTGGAGGCGCTCTACGCGCTCCTCGATCCGGCGGCGTTCGTCGTGCATGGAAGTCTCCAGAAGAGGGATGGAAAGCGCTTTCCGGGCGGCTGGCTACTTAAGATACGCGAGGCCGGGGTGGACCTCGGTGTACCCCTCGACCAGCCGGCGGGCCACGTTCACCGAGTCGACCAGCGGGTGCAGCGCGAACGCCTTCACGGCCGTCGTACGGGAGCCGGACTCGGCCGCGGCGAGCACCTCGCGCTCGACCGCCTTGACCGCGCAGACCAGGCCGGTGGCGTGGTCGGGCAGCGGGGCGACGGTGACCGGGTGGGCGCCGTTGGCGTCGACCAGGCAGGGCACCTCGATGACGGCGTCGCCGTCGAGGACCGCGAGGGTGTCGCGGTTGCGCACGTTGAGGATCAGGGTGGTGCGCTCGTCGCGGGCGATGGCCCGCATGAGAGCCAGGGCGACCTTCTCGTAGCCGCCGGAGAGGTCGTCGGCATCGCGCTCGCCGGCGCCGGCCGTCTCCCGGTTCTCCGCCATGTAGGTGGCCTCGCGCTCGGCGCGGGTGCGGTCCCAGACGTCCAGGGCCTTCGAACCGGGGGCGGCGACCGCCTCGTAGAAGTGCGCCTGCTGGTCGCGGAGGAAGGCGCCTCGGGTCTTCTCGGCCTGCTGGTAGGCGCGGACGGCCTCGCGGTTGAAGTAGTAGTAGTGCAGGTACTCGTTCGGGATGGCGCCCAGGGACTGCAGCCAGTCGACGCCGAAGAGCTTGCCCTCCTCGAAGGAGCCGAGCAGGTCGGGGTCGGCGAGCAGGCGCGGGAGTTCGTCGCGGCCCGCGATGTGCAGGCCGCGGACCCAGCCGAGGTGGTTGAGGCCGACGTAGTCGATCCAGGCCTCCTTCGGGTTCCCGCCGAGCACCCGGGCGATCCGGCGGCCGAGGCCGACCGGGGAGTCGCAGATGCCGATGACGCGGTCGCCGAGGTGCCGGGACATGGCCTCGGTGACCAGTCCTGCGGGGTTGGTGAAGTTGATGACCCAGGCGTCGGGGGCCAGGCGCGCCACCCGCCGGGCGATGTCCTCGGCGACCGGGACGGTCCGCAGGCCGTAGGCGATGCCGCCCGCACCGACCGTCTCCTGGCCGAGGACGCCCTCGGCGAGGGCCACCCGTTCGTCGTTCGCCCGGCCTTCGAGGCCGCCGACCCGGATCGCCGAGAAGACGAAGTCGGCGCCGGTGAGGGCCTCGTCCAGGTCGGTCGTGGCGGTCACGGCGGGGGCGTCCGGGACGCCCGCCGCCTGTTCGGCCAGGACCCGGGCGACCGCGGACAGCCGGCCGGCGTCGAGATCGTGCAGCACGACCTCGGTGACCCGCCCCTCGGCCCGGTCCATCATCAGTGCGCCGTACACGAGCGGCACGCGGAACCCGCCGCCGCCCAGAATCGTCAGTTTCACGCTTGAGCCTTTCCTGCCAGAACCACCTCGACACCGGCCTCCTCGAGGGCGGACCGGGTCGCCGGGTCCATCGGCGCGTTGGTCACCACCATGTCCAGGTCCTCGGGACCGCAGACCTTCGCCATGCCCGTCCCCGGGAACTTGGCGGTGTCGGCGAGCAGCACGACGTTGTCACTCGCCTTGATCATGGCGCGCTTGACGGGCACCTCCACGACCGTCGTGTCCATCACCTGTCCGCCCGGGCGGACCCCGCTGGTGCCGAGGAAGAGCCAGTCGGCGTGCAGCTGGCGCAGGTTGTCCTCGGTGAGGAAGCCGACCAGGGAGCGGTACTCACGGCGGAGCATGCCGCCGAGCAGCACCAGTTCGATGCCCTCGTCGTCGGCGAGTTCCTCGTACACCACCAGGTTGCTGGTGATGACGGTGAGGCGGCGGCCGTGCAGCTGGCGGGCGAGCCGGAAGGCGGTGGTGCCGATGTCGAGCAGCACCGACTGGCCGTCCCTGACCAGAGCCGCGGCACGCTCGGCTATCGCGTCCTTCTCGGCCACCCGCACCTCGGCGACCTCGGCGAAGGGCTGGTCGCCCTCCTCGACGACGGCACCGCCGTGGACACGCGTGAGCAGCCCGTCCTCCTCCAGCTTTACCAGGTCGCGCCTGATCGTGGCGGGGCTCACACCCAGCTGCTCGGAGAGGTCGGTCACAGCCGCGGGGCCGCCGGCACGCAGGGCCCGCAGGATGAGTTGATGTCGTCGTTCTGCCAGCACGCGGCGAACACTACTCGTCATCTTCAATCAAATCCATGCTCAGTTCTGCTCGGGTATTGACCAATCTCGCAGAGCGGCGCACGATTCCGGTCATCGAAATTGACGAGTTTTGACGAGAGGGTGTGCGCGTGGACGACGACAGGCCCGATGTGCTGCTGACCGGGCTGCTCTTCTACGACCTCGTCCTCACGGGGCTGGGAAAGCCGCCGACAGCGGGCGAGGAGATCTGGACGGCGGGCATGGGCTGCGGCCCCGGCGGCATCGCCAACCTCGCGGTGGCCGCGTCCCGCTTCGGCCTGCGCACCTCGCTGGCCACGGTCTTCGGGGACGACTTCTACGGCGAGTACTGCCGGGACGTCCTGTGCGACCAGGAGGACATCGACCTCTCGCTCTCCCGCACCGCGGACGGCTGGCCCACCCCCGTCACCGTCTCCCTCGCCACCGGTCAGGACCGGGCCCTCGTCACCCACGGCCAGGAGCCCCCGTACTCTCAGGACGTGCTGATGGGCGACCCGCCCGAGGCGCGCACGGCGCTCGTGCACCTCGAGGCCGAGCCCCGCGAGTGGATCGCCAAAGCCGCCGCGAACGGCACCCACGTCTACGCCGACGTCGGCTGGGACCCCACCCAGGAGTGGTCCCAGGACCTCCTCGACCAGCTGGCCCTGTGCCACGCCTTCCTCCCCAACGAGACCGAGGCGATGGCCTACACCCGCACCGACACCGCGGTCGCCGCCCTCGGCACCCTCGCCGAACTGGTGCCGGTGGCGGTCGTCACCCGCGGCGGGGACGGCGCGGTGGCCGTCGACCAGTCCACCGGCGAGTACGCGGAGGTCCCGGCGCTGGCCGTCGACGTCCTGGACGCCACCGGCGCCGGGGACGTGTTCGGCGCGAGCTTCGTCGCGGCCTCGCTCGGCGGCTGGCCGCTGGCCGAGCGGCTCCGGTTCGCGGTGCTCGCGGCCGGCCTCTCCGTCCAGCAGCACGGCGGGGCACTCGCCGCCCCCGGCTGGTACGGCGTCGACCGCTGGTGGCGCTCACAGACCGACCCCGAACTGCGCCGCGCATACGGCTTCCTGGCCGACCGCATCCCGGCCGACGTGGGCCCGCCCGTGCGCCACGCCCCCGTCACCCCGCCCGCCCGGCAGCACTGACCCGCACCCCATCCGCAGCCCCACGCCCGACAGCCCCCACGCCCCTCAGTACCACGCCCCTCAGTACCACGAACAGGAACAACAGGAGTGACCCGTGGACCTTTCACGTAGAGGCTTCCTCCAGGCCGCCGCGCTCACCGCGGCCGCGTCCGGCCTGACCGTCGCATGCGGCGGCTCAGGATCGGGCGGCACCAAGAACGGCAAGAACCTCACCCTGTGGTACTGGGGCGGTGCGCTCAGCGACAAGGTGGTCGCGGAGGCGAAGACCCACTTCAGCGGTTCGGTCAAGCTGACCGCCGCCTCCATCGGCGGCGACTTCAAGCAGAAGCTCACCACCACGCTCGCCGCGGGCGGCTCCTCCGTGCCCGACATCACCGGCATCAAGGGCGAGGACATAGCCTCCTTCCTGCCCAACGCCTCCCGCTTCCTCGACCTGAACGACCTGGGCTTCAAGAAGCTCTCCTCCCAGTACCTGGGCTGGAAGACCAAGCTCGCCCAGACCTCCGACGGCAAGCAGATCGGCTTCCCGATCGACATCGGCCCCACCGCGCTCTTCTACCGCGAGGACCTGTTCGCCAAGGCCGGCGTGGCCACCGACCCCGACAAGGTCGCCGCCCTGGTCACGACCTGGGAGGACTACTTCACGCTCGGCACCGAGCTGCAGAAGAAGAACCCCGGCACCTTCCTGGTCAACAACATCAGCTCCGTCTTCAACATCGTGGTCGGCCAGGGCACCCAGCGGTTCATCGACAAGAACAACCACTTCATCGGCGACAAGGACCACATCCGCGCCGCGTGGACCACGGCCGTCCGCCCCTACACCCTGGGCATCGACGCCAAGATCAACGACAACAGCTGGAACGCCGCCGTCGGCAAGAACCTCCTCACCGAGCTCGGCGCCGCCTGGCACGCGCTGGACATCGAGCAGGCCGCGCCCCAGACCAAGGGCAAGTGGCGGGTCTGCGCCAACCCGGTCGGGCCGTCCAACCAGGGCGGCTCCTACCTGGCGCTGCCCAAGCAGTGCCGGAACCCCGAGGAAGCCTTCAAGATCATCAGCTGGATCCTCAGCCCCGCCAACGACGCCCGCGGTTTCACCGACGCCGCCATCTTCCCGGCCGCCCCGGCCGCCTACACCATGCCCGCCATGACCGGCCCCGACGCCTTCTTCGGCGGACAGAAGATCATCGAGGTGTTCGGGCCGGCCGCCAAGGCCGTCCCGAACAGCTACGAGGCGCCGGCCGACGCGGCCGTCATGGCCCCGTACATGACGGAGCTGACCAACATCGAGGCCAAGGGCAAGAAGCCCGACGACGCCTGGAACGACGCGGTCAGCCAGGCCAAGCAGATCGCCCGGCGGCAGGGGGTGAACTGAGGTGACGTCACCTCCGGTGACCGGTCCCGCCGCGGTGCCCGAACACCGCGGCGGGCCGGGCCCGGCCCGGTTCCGCCCGCGGCGCGCCACGCCCGCGGGCACCACCGCACGGCCCCCGCGGCGCGGGCTGCTGTCGTACTGGCGGCAGTACCTGGCGATCTCGCCCTTCTACCTGATCTTCGCCGCGTTCTCGTTCTTCCCGGTCTTCTACTCGCTGTACCTGGCCTTCCAGCGCTGGGACGGCCTCGGCGACATGCAGTTCGTGGGCCTGCAGCAGTTCAGGTTCCTGTGGTCGGACCCGGTCTTCTGGCTGTCGATCCGCAACACCCTGGTGATCTGGGTGCTGTCCACCGTGCCCACCCTGCTGGGCGCTCTGGTGCTGGCGACACTGCTGCACTCGGTGCGCCGCTTCAAGGGCTTCTACCGGATCGCCCTCTACGTACCGAACGTCACCTCGATCGTCGCCGTGGCGATCTTCTTCGGCGCGGTGTTCAGCAACAACTTCGGTCTGGTCAACGCGATCCTGGGCACGGTCGGCATCTCGCCGGTGCCGTGGCTGAGCAACCCGTGGCTGATCAAGGTGGTCATCTCGCTGCTGATGACCTGGATGTGGACCGGCTACAACATGATCATCTACCTGGCCGGTCTCCAGGCGATCCCGGCCTCGATCTACGAGGCGGCGAAGATGGACGGCGCCGGCCCGGTCCGCACCTTCTTCCAGATCACCATCCCGATCATGCGGCCGATCATCCTGTTCACCGTCGTCATCTCGACGATCAACGGTCTGCAGAGCTTCAGCGAACCCCAGGTCCTGTTCGCCAACAACGCCGCCAACGCGAACCTCGGCGGCCCGGGACAGGCCGGTCTGACCACGCTGCTGTACTTCTACCAGTCGGCCTTCCTCAACAACGACTACGGCTACGGCGCCGCCATCGTGTGGGCCTTCTTCCTGCTGATCATCGTCCTCGTCGCCGTCAACTGGCGCATCACCCAACGAGGGAGGAAGCCGTGACCACAGCCGACACCACGGCCGTCACGCCGGCCGACCCGACGCGGCCGGCCCCGCGCGCGAGGCGGCTGCGCCGCCCCAAGGGCCTGACCGCGCACATCGTCCTCATGGCGGCCGTCCTGCTGTCGGTCTTCCCGTTCGTGTGGACGATCGTCATGGCGACCAACACCACCCAGGACATCTACAAGAGCCCGCCGAAGTTCACCTTCGGCTCCCACCTGCTGGAGAACATCCGGCACGTGCTGAACACCATCGACTTCTTCGGGTCGATGCTCAACACGGTCATCGTCGCGAGCGTCACCACCGTCCTGGTGCTGTTCATCGACTCGCTGGCGGCCTTCACCTTCGCCAAGTTCGACTTCCCCGGCCGCAAGGTGCTCTTCGGCACGCTGCTGCTGTTCATGATGCTGCCGCTGCAGCTGGCGATCCTGCCGCAGTTCATCCTCATGTCGAACATCGGCTGGGTCGGCATGCTCAAGGCGCTGGTCCCGCCCGCCCTGGCCAACGCCTTCGGCATCTTCTGGCTGCGCCAGTACATCGAGAACGGCGTGCCCGACGAACTCCTCGACGCCGCGCGCATCGACGGCGCCGGGTTCTTCCGCCAGTACTGGAACATCGCGCTGCCGATGATCAGGCCCGCGCTGTCCTTCCTCGCCATCTACGCCTTCGTCGGCGCCTGGAACGACTACGTCTGGCCGCTCATCGTGCTCACCAACCCCGACCACGTGACCCTCCAGGTGGAGCTCGCCCAGCTCAACGTCGGCCACACCACCGACTACAGCATGGTCATGGCCGGTGTGCTGATGGCGTCGCTCCCGCTGGTACTGGTCTTCGCCATCTTCGCCCGCGGCTTCATCGCGGGCGCCACCGAGGGCGCGGTGCAGGGCACCTGACCCGCGCCACGTGTGGGACACACACGTGAGACAGAGGAGGGATCCGGTGACGGACGCCGACGCCGGGCGGACGCGGGCAGCGGAGGGTACGGGGCCCTCCGCCCGCCTGCCGTTCGCCCGGCGCCGTGCCGTGCCCCCGGGCCGGGGCGGCACCGCGCACGGCAAGGTACTCGTGGTGGGCATGGACGGGCTGCGCCCCGACCGGCTGGCCCTCTCCGCCGCCCACGCGCCCGTGCTGCACGGCCTGATGGCAACGGGCGCGTACGGCACCAGCCTGCTGCCGTACGGCGAAACGGACGGCCAGGCCCCGGACGGGCCGTCCACCAGCATGGCCTACACCGACTCCGGCCCCGGCTGGTCGAGCGTGCTGACCGGGGTCTGGCCCGACCGGCACGGCGTCACCGGCAACGACTTCGTGGGCGCCGACTACACCAGCCACCCCGACTTCCTCAGCCGCGCGGCCGCCGCCCGCCCCGGTCTGCGCACCGCGGCAGCGGTGTCCTGGCCGGAGCTGGTCCACCGCGGCGTCCTCGGCCCCGCCGTCGGCCGCCGGGTGCACCACGACGGCGAGAGCGACGGCTACGCCACCGCGGACGACCTCGTCGCCCGCACCGCCGTCCGCTGGCTCACCGAGCACGACCCGGACCTGCTGTTCGTGTACTTCGGCGCCACCGACGAGGCCGGCCACGCCACCGGCCCCCTCTCCCCCGCCTACGACCACGCCCTGCTCGCCCAGGACACGCACCTCGGGCGGCTGCTGGCGGCGATCGACGGCCGGGGCCCCGGAGAGCGGTGGACCGTCCTGGTCACCACCGACCACGGTCATCTCGACACCGGCGGCCACGGCGGCGACACGCACGCCGAACGCGAGGTCTTCGTGATCCTCGCCGAACCCGGCGCGCCCGCCGCCCGCACGCGGCTCGACTCCCCCCGGCTGATCGACATCGCCCCCACCGCCCTGGACCGTCTCGGCATCCCCGTCGACCCCGCCTGGGGCTGGGCGGGACGGGTCCTGCCCAGCCCCGCCCCACCGACTTCGGAATGGTCATGACCGACGAACTTCCCACCGACCGCCTGATCGCCCTGCGCCCCTGGGAGGCACCCGAGGTGACCTCCTGGGGCCGGCTCCCCATGAACGCCGTCGACCGGCGCTCCGGAGCACTCCCCCTGGACGGCGACTGGCGCTTCCAGTTGCTGCCAGCTCCGGACGCGCCGGTCGGCGGTGCCTGGTCCACGGCGTACGTCCCCGGCGCCTGGACCGTGCAGGACACCGACGACCTGCCGCAGTACACGAACGTCACCATGCCGTTCCGCCAGTTCCCGCCGCAGGTGCCGGCCGCGAACCCGACCGGGGTCTACGAGCGGGAGCTGGACGTCCCCGCCGAGTGGGCCGGGCGCCGGATCGTGCTCCAGGTGGGCGCGGCCGAGAGCGTGCTCCTGGTGCACGTCGACGGGCGGCCCGTCGGCGTCTCCAAGGACTCCCACCTGGCGGCCGAGTTCGACCTGAGCGCGGTGGTCCGCCCCGGCGAGCGGTCGGTCCTGCGGCTGACCGTCGTCAAGTGGTCGGACGCCACGCACGTCGAGGACCAGGACCACTGGTGGCACGGCGGGATCACCCGGTCCGTGCTGCTGTACGCCACCGATCCGCTGCATCTCGCGGACGTGAGCGTGCGGGCGCGGCAGGACGGCGAGCTGCGGGTGGACTGTCTGGTACGGAACGCGGCAGGCGACCGGGCGCTGCCCGACGGCTGGTACGTCACGGCCGACCTGGACGGTGAACTCCTCGCGCAGGACGCCGAGTTCGACCGGATCAACACCGAGGAGGACCGGGTCTCCGACTTCCTCGGCGAGGCCCGGATCCATGCCACCGTGCCCGAGGTGCGCACCTGGAACGCGGAGCAGCCCGAGCTGTACGGGCTGACCGTCCGGCTGCACCGCGCGGACGGCACGGTCGCCGACACCTCGTTCCATCGCATCGGTTTCCGGGACGTCGAGATCGTCGGCCGGGACCTGCTGGTCAACGGCGAGCGGGTGTTCATCCGGGGTGTCAACCGCCATGACTTCCATCCGCTGACCGGGCGGACGGTGTCGTACGACGACATGCGCGCGGACCTGGTGGTGCTGAAGCGGTTCGGGTTCAACGCGATCCGCACCTCGCACTACCCGAACGACCCGGCCCTGTACGACCTCGCGGACGAGCTCGGCTTCTACGTCGTGGACGAGGCGGACATCGAGTCCCACGACCACGCCCACGAGATCGCCGACGACCCGCGCTATCTGAACGCCTTCGTGGACCGGGTCTCGCGGATGGTGCTGCGGGACAAGAACCACCCCTCGATCATCATCTGGTCGCTGGGCAACGAGTCCGACTACGGGGCGAACCACGACGCGGCGGCGGGCTGGGTGCGGCGGCACGACCCGACCCGGCCGATCCAGTACGAGGGGGCGGCCAAGCTCGGCTGGGCGGACCCGGACGTGGCGTCCGACATCGCCTGCCCGATGTACGCGGCGCTGGAGGACTGCGTGGCGCACGCGCTGTCCGGGGAGCAGACGAAGCCGCTGATCCAGTGCGAGTACTCGCACGCCATGGGCAACAGCAACGGCACGCTGGCCGACCACTGGGCCGCCATCGAGTCCACTCCGGGGCTTCAGGGCGGGTTCATCTGGGAGTTCTGGGACCACGGAATTCTCCAGCGGGTGAGCGATGGAAGACCGGTCGGGCGCACGGGCGCCGGACTGTATGACAACGGTGTCGCCGCGCCCGGCCACCGCTGGGCGTACGGCGGCGACTTCGGCGAGGCCCTGCACGACGGGGCGTTCGTCGCGGACGGCGTCGTCTTCCCCGACCGCACCCCGAAGCCCGCGATGTACGAGCACCGGGAGATCGCGGCGCCGGTCCGCATCCGGTGCTTCCGGCACGAGGGCATCGTGCTCGCCAACCACCAGCACTTCCGCGGCCTGGAGTGGCTGACGGGCACCTGGGAGCTGGCGCTGGCCGACGGCCGTACGCTGACCGGCCCGGCGAAACTGCCCGAGCTGTGCCCCGGCGAGACCGCGGCCGTGCCGCTGCCCTTCGAGGTGCCGGCGGACGGCGGCGAGGCCTGGCTGACGCTGCGGGTGACGGTCGGCGAGGACCAGGCGTGGGCACCGGCCGGCACCGAGGTCTGCTCCCCGCAGATCCGGATCCGGGCGGCGGACCCGCTCGGCGAGCCGGTGCCGGCCGGCCCTGCCGTCGAGGTGGACGGCGAGGGGCTGCTGCGCCACCCGCTGCTCACCACCGCGCCGACGCTGTCACTGTGGCGGGCGCCGACCGACAACGACGAACTCGGCGGTATGGCGCTGCGCTGGCGGACCTGGGGTCTGGACCAGCTGGTGCGCAAGGTGGTGTCCGTGCACCAGAAGGGCGAGAGGGTGACCGTGCTCGCCGAGTACGCCGGCACGGTCGGCGTGGTACGGCACCGGCAGGAGTTCACGCCGGTCGAGGGCGGGGTCCGGGTCGACGAGTCGGCCGAACTCCCCGAGGAGTTCCACGACGTGGCCCGGGTCGGCTCGGTCTTCGAGACGGTGGCCGGCCTCGACCTGCTGGAGTGGTTCGGTCAGGGTCCCTGGGAGTCGTACCCCGACCGGGCCGCCGGTGCCCCGGTCGGCCACCACTCCCTTCCCGTGGACGAGTTGTTCACGCCGTACCTCCGGCCGCAGGAGAGCGGCGGCCGCCACGGCGTACGGCGGTTCACGCTGTCGGCGCCGGACGCCACCGGACTCGCGGTCGAACTGGACGAGCCCCGCCAGGTCTCCGTCACCCGCCACCGCGCCGAGGACCTCACCGCCGCCACGCACCACGACGAACTCGTGCCGCGTCCGGTCTGTGTGGTCCACATCGACGCCGCACACCGGGGCCTCGGTACGGCCTCGTGCGGTCCCGACACCTTCCCCTCCTACCTCGTCGCACCGGGCGTCCACCGCTGGAGCTGGACCCTGCGCGTCCTCTGAGATCCCCCCACGCCCTTCGCCGTCACTTCTGCTTACTCACGGAGCACACGTGTGTACTTCGCATGACCATCCTCAGGGCGAGGCCGAGCAGGCCGGAGCCGGAAGACGCAGCTTCCTCAGGGCCACCGCGCTGCTCGGCGCCGCCGCCACCGCCGGGGTGGCGCTGCCGACCGCCGCCGAGGCGTCCACCGGCTCCGGTTCCGGCCGGCGGCCCGACCCGGAGAGCCGCCGCTTCACGCTCGCGGTGATGCCCGACACCCAGTACCTCTTCGACGGGCCGAGCATCAACCCGGCGCCCATCGAGGCCTCGCTGCGCTACCTCCTGGAGCACGGGAAGGACGAGAACATCGTCTTCCTGTCCCACCTCGGCGACCTCACCCAGAACGGCGCCGAGGAGGAGTTCGCCGCGATCAGCGACGCGTTCGGGATCCTGGACCGGCACGGGATCGGCTACAGCGTGCTGGCCGGCAACCACGACATCCGGTCCTCCACGGACGACCAGCGCGGCTCCACCCCGTACCTGGACGCCTTCGGACCGCAGCGCTTCGAGGACAGGTCCACGTTCGGCGGCGCCTCCTCGGACGGCTACAACACCTACCACCTGTTCACGGCGGCGGGGCGGAAGTGGCTGGTCCTGGCGCTGGACTGGCGGCTGTCGGCGAAGGGGTACGCCTGGGCGAAGGACGTCATCGCCCGGCACCCGAAGACGCCGGTCATCCTCACCACGCACGAACTGGTCGTGGACGACGACACGTTGTCGTCGTACGGGCAGCAGCTCTGGGACCAGCTGGTCAACGAGCACGACCAGATCTTCCTCACCCTGAACGGCCACTACTGGCCGGCGGGCCGCGCCACCCGCAAGAACGCGGCCGGCAACGACGTGCACCTGCACCTGACGAACTACCAGAACCGGTACTTCGGCGGCGCGGCGATGATCCGCCTCTACCACTTCGATCTGGACCGTGACGTCATCGACGTGGAGACGGTCTCGCCGTGGATCCTCGGCCGGGCCAAGAAGGGCCTCAACGAGCTGGAGCGGCAGGAGATGGAGCTGAGCGGCGACGCGGACCGCTTCTCCGTCGACATCGACTTCGCGGCCCGCTTCGAAGGCTTCGACCCGGTGCCGGTGCGCCCGGCGCGGCCCGCCTCGCAGCTGCTGGTCCGGGGCACGGCCGCCTACTGGCGGTTCGACTCGGCGGTCTCCGGGACGGTCCGTGACCTGTCCGGCAACGGCAACGACCTCACCGTGGTCTCGGTGGGCGGCGGCACCCTCGGCTGGTCGGCGGACCACCACCCGGACCAGCCGGGCCACGGCAGCCTGGAGTTCACCGG
Organism: Streptomyces sp. NPDC007901; assembly: GCF_042959465.1. Classification (NCBI taxonomy): domain Bacteria; kingdom Bacillati; phylum Actinomycetota; class Actinomycetes; order Kitasatosporales; family Streptomycetaceae; genus Streptomyces; species Streptomyces sp. NPDC007901. The sequence continues at coordinate 85,967 of NZ_JBIBKW010000020.1, forward strand.
CTACAAGTCGCCGCTCAAGGGCGCCTACCTGCGGACCGTCGACGGCGCCCCGCTCAACTCGGCGACCTTCAAGGACGGTTACACCATCGAGGCGTTCTACCGGCTGCCCGCCGACTGGGACGCCTCGCACAACGCCTGGTCCGGACTGGTCAGCCGCACCGGCCGCAACGGCTCGGTCGGCACCGTGACCGACGACCCCGACGAGCCCCTCGCGACCCTCTCCCTGTCCGACGGTCCCGGCCCGCAGTGGGCGGTGCATCCGCTCAACCAGCAGCAGCTCGCCACCAACTGGGGCGACGAGACCGACCCCGAGATCTGGTGGCACGTGGCCGTGGTCAACGACGGCCGGCACACGGTCATGTACGTGCAGGGCTGCCCGGTGGCCCGCAACCCGCACGCCCCCGCGATCGGCATCGCCTCCTCCGGCAAGCCCTGGCTGCTCGGCGGCTACGAGTACGCCGACAAGATCGACCAGATCCTGCACGGCCGCCTCGGCGACGTCCGGATCGTCGCGCGGGCGCTGCCCGTCTCCTCCTTCATGACCCACTGACCCCGTTACGAGGCTCACCACTCTCATGACCGAGCAGCAGCTGCCCACCTGGGCCGATCCCTCCGTCTCCGCCACCGACCTCGACGCCCAGGGCCTGTCCAGGCGCGGACTCCTGCGCCGCGCGGGCCTGTTCGGCGCCGCGTTCGCCCTCGGGTCCGCGGCGACGCCCGCGTTCGCCGCCTCCCCCGCCCGCCAGGGCCTGGGCGGCGAGGACCCGCGCCTCGCCTACCTGGTCGGCGACCACCACGTGCACTCCGTGTACAGCCACGACGCCAAGTACACGTTCTCCCAGCAGGCCCAGGCCGCCGCGAAGTACGGCCTGGACTGGATGGTGTTCAACGAGCACTCCAACTTCGGGCACGCCTACTACGGCGCCAAGATGGAGCACGCGGAGATCCTCAGGGCGCGCGCCGAGAACCCGCGCCAGCTGATCTTCCAGGGCCTGGAGTGGTACATCCCGGCCGCCGAGCACTGCACGGTCTTCGCCGCGCCCGGCCCCCACGAGACCGACCTGCTCACCCAGTTCGAGCTGGCCTACGACGGCAAGCTCCTCGGCTACACCGAGGGCTCGGCCGGCGCCACGGACACCGCCCGCAACGAGGCGCACGCCGTCAAGGCCATCCAGTGGCTCGCCGAGCAGCGCCGTACCGGCTACGTCGACGACGTCCTGGTCCTCGCCAACCACCCGCTGCGCCTCGGCATCGACTCCCCGCACGAGATGCGCAACTGGCGGGACGCCGCCGCCGAGATCATGATCGGCATGGAGGGCGCGCCCGGCGCCCAGGGTGCCGCGATCCCGGGCTGGGGCAGCGCGACCGCGATCCGCGGCGAGTACCAGAACAGCCGGTCGGCCCAGTCCTGGGCGGGCTTCCCCACGGGCGCCTATGTCACGTACGGCGGCTTCGACTGGGCGACCGCGACGGTGGGCGGTCTGTGGGACGCGATGCTGTCGGAGGGCAGGCTCTTCACGATCACCACCAACTCCGACAACCACCGCACGGTCTTCGACACCTGGAAGAACGGCGACTGGCCGGCCGGACAGAACTTCGACAACACCGGCAAGCTGCCCGACCCGGTCGACACCGACACCACGCAGCCGGGCTCCGACTTCTGGCCCGGCGAGTTCAGCCGCACCCACGTCGGTGTCACCCGCTACGGCTACCGCGCGGTGATGGCGGGCCTGCGCGCGGGCCGGGTCTGGCTGGACCACGGCCACCTGCTCGACGGCCTCGACGTCCGGCTGACGCGGGACTGCGACCACGGCCAGGGCGTCACCCTCGGCGGCCGGCTGCGCGTCCGCAAGGGCGAGCGCATCACCCTGAACGTGACGGTGACGAGCGCGTCCCGCGTCAACCCGCACGGCATCCTGCCCCAGCTGGCGCACGTCGACGTCATCCGGGGCGCGGTGCGCGGCCCGGTCGCCGACCGCGACACCTGGCAGGCGCCCGACACCAAGGTCGTCCAGACCAAGGACGTCTCCGGCCGCAAGGGCACGTACACGCTCCGCTTCCCGATCACCGCGGGCGACGAGTCGTTCTACGTCCGGCTGCGCGGCAGCGACGGCAAGCGGGGCGGTACGGGCTACCTGGGCGCGTCCATCGACCCGCACGGCCCGATCCCGCACGAGCCGGGCAACGGCGACCCGTGGGCGGACACGTGGTTCTACTCGAACCCGGTCTTCGTGGACGTGGTGAACTGAGCTGAGTGGAGCGCCCCGTAGGGGCGCGGGGAACTGCGCGACCGGCCCCCACCGGCCCGCGGTTCCCCACCACAGCCGGCCCTACGCGTAGAACCGCGACAGGCTCTGCAGCACCGCAGCGGGCTTGGCCCCGCCCTCGATCTCGATCGTCCCGTCGACGACGATCTGCACCCCGCCCGCCACCTCCTCGACCTCCGCCAGCCGCGCGACCAGCCGAATGCGGGAGCCGACCTTCACCGGGGACGGGAAACGCACCTTGTTCAGGCCGTAGTTGACCTTCGTGGTGACGCCCTGGACGTCCAGCAGCTCGGTGAACAGGGGGATGAACAGCGACAGGGTGAGGTAGCCGTGCGCAATCGGGGCGCCGAAGGGTCCGGCGGCGGCGCGCTCGGGGTCGACGTGGATCCACTGGTGGTCGCCGGTCGCGTCGGCGAAGGTGTCGATGCGGTCCTGGGTGACCTCGATCCAGTCGCTGCTGCCCAGGTCGCTGCCCGCGAGCTTCTTCAGTTCGTCGAGGCCGTTGGCGGTGACGGTCATATGGCTGTCCTTACTCAGGAGTCGGTGCCGTAGCGCTTGCGCACACGGGACTTGAGGAGTTTTCCGGAGGCGGTGCGCGGGAGTTCGTCCGCGAGCACCACCGATTTGGGGAGCTTGTACCGGGCGAGCCGGCCGGACAGGGAGGCGAGCACCTCCTCGGGGTCGAGGTCGGCGCCCTCGCGGGGCACGACCACCGCACGAGGTACCTCGCCCCACTTGTCGTCCGCCACCCCGATGACCGCGCACTCGACGATGTCGGGGTGGGCGAGCAGCAGGTCCTCGATCTCGGCGGGGTAGATGTTCTCGCCGCCGGAGATGATCATGTCCTTGAGGCGGTCGACGATGAAGACATAGCCGTCCTCGTCGACGCGGGCCGCGTCCCCGCTGCGGAACCAGCCGTCCGCGAAGGAGGCCGCGGTCTCCTCCGGCAGCCCCCAGTAGCCGGGCATGACATGGGGGCCGCGGACCAGGATCTCGCCGGTCTCGCCGACGTCGACCGGGGTGAGGTCGGGCCGTAGCACCCGGACGTCGCTGAAGAAGTGCGGTACGCCCGCCGAGCCCGCCTTGTCGATCGCGTGCTCGGCGTCGAGGAAGAGGGTGCCGGGCGAGGCCTCGGTCATGCCGTAGCCCTGGAGGAAGGTCAGGCCCCGCGCCTGGTAAGCGGCGATCAGCGGGGTCGGCACCGGGGAGCCGCCGCAGGTGAGGATGCGCAGCGAGGAGAGGTCCGCCCCGGGCCAGCGCGGGTGGCGGGCCACCTGCTCGAACATCGTCGGCACCCCGAACATGAAGGTGATCCGGTGCTGTTCGATCAGGTCGAGGGTGACCGCCGGGTCGAAGGCCTCGACCAGGACACAGGTGCCGCCCTTGAGGAGCACCGGCAGGGTGAGCATGTTCAGGCCCGCCGTGTGGAACAACGGGGCGGAGACCAGGGCGCGTTCGTCGGCGATCAGGTCGGTGTCGACCAGGACGTTGAGCGCGTTCCAGGTCAGGTTGGCGTGGGTGAGCATGGCGCCCTTGGGGCGGCCGGTCGTCCCCGAGGTGTACATGATGATGCAGGTGTCGTCGGGCAGGACGGGCTCGTCGATCGGGTCGTCCGCCGCCGCGGCCAGCAACTGCTCGTACTCGGGGCCGACTTCGACGAACGTCCGGACGTCGGTGGTGCCGGGCAGGCCCGCGACGAGTGCGGCGTGCGAGGGGCCGTACAGGAGGGCCTTGGCGCCGGAGTCGGCGAGCTGGTAGGCGATCTCGGGGCCGGCCAGGCGGGTGTTGAGGGGGACGAAGACCGCGCCGAGGATGCCGGCCGCGAACAGGGTCTCCAGGTAGGCGGGGTGGTTGGGGCCGAGGTAGGCGACGCGGTCCCCGCGGCGGACGCCCAGGGCGCGCAGGGCGTGCGCCAGGCGGGTGGTGCGCGTGTACAGCGTGCGGTAGTCGGTCGACCGCTCACCGAACACCAGGGCCGTGCGGTGCGGGGTCTTGCGGGCCCGGCGTGCGGGCCACGATCCCAGTCCCTCGTTGCGCATCTGCGGTCCCTTACGGCTTGGTCAGCCCGAGCAGGCGGGCGGCGTTCTCCTTGAGGATCTTCGGCCGGACCTCGTCCTTGATCGGCAGCTTCGCGAAGTCGGCGAGCCACCGGTCGGGGGTGAGGACGGGGAAGTCGGAGCCGAACAGGACCTTGTCCTTGAGCAGCGTGTTGGCGTACTGCACCAGCTGCGGCGGGAAGTACTTCGGCGACCAGCCGGACAGGTCGATGTGCACGCCCGGCTTGTGGGTGGCGACGGCGAGGGCCTCGTCCTGCCACGGGAAGGACGGGTGCGCCAGGATGATCTTCAGGTGCGGGAAGTCGGCGGCCACGTCGTCCACGTGCAGGGGGTTCGAGTACTTGAGGCGGATGCCGCCGCCGCCCGGGACCCCGGCGCCGATGCCGGTCTGACCGGTGTGGAAGAGGGCGATGGTCCCGGTCTCCTCGATCACCTCGTAGAGGCCGTAGGCCACCGCGCGGTCGTTCGGGAAGAAGCCCTGGATGCTGGGGTGGAACTTGAAGCCCTTGACCCCGTACTCCTCGACCAGGCGGCGGGCCTGCCGGATGCCGGCCTTGCCCCGGAAGGGGTCGATGGAGGCGAAGGGGATCAGGACGTCGGAGTTGGCGGCGGCGGCCTCGGCGACCTCCTCGTTGGGGACGGGCGCGGTGCCGGTCGCGGACTCGGCGTCCACCGTGAAGATCACGGCGGCCATGTTCCGTTCGCGGTAGTGGGCGGCCGTCTCCTCGATGGTCGGCTTCCGCTTGCCCTCGACCTTGAAGTAGGCGGAGGAGGCGTCGTGCAGGTCCTCGTCGAGGGAGGAGTGGCCCTTGGAGGAGACCTCGGCGTGGGTGTGGACGTCGATCGCGGTGAGGGCCTCGATGTCCATCACGCCTCCGGGAGCTTGGGCGCCGGGATGCCGACCGTCTGGAGTTCGGCGCCGACCGAGGTGGGGAAGGCGTCGGCCAGGGTGTCGGGGGTCCAGCCGCCGTCGGCGTAGGCCGCCCGGATCTCCTGGGGGTGCGACCAGAGTGCCACCTTGTCGCCGCCGATGCCGATGGCCTGGCCGGTGATGCCGCGGGCGGCCTCGGAGGCGAGGAAGGGGACGAGGGCCGCGCAGTCCTCGGGGGTGCCGAAGCCCTCGCCCTTGCGCAGGAAGCCCGGGAGCGGCTCACCGTTCCTCATGGCCTCGATGTAGGGGGCGAAGGCGGGGATGGTCTCGGTCATGGCGGTGGCGGCGACCGGGACGATCGCGTTGACCGTGATGCCCGCCCGGCCCAGCTCCATGGACCAGGTGCGGGCCATGGCGGCGATGCCGGCCTTGGCGGCGGCGTAGTTGGTCTGGCCGAAGTTGCCGCGCTGCCCGGCCGGGGAGCCGACCAGGATCAGGGTGCCGCCCTCGCCCTGCTCGCGCATCCGTACGGCGGCGGCGCGGGCGCAGGTGAAGGTGCCCTTGAGGTGGGTGGTGAGCACCGCGTCGAAGTCGTCGTCGGTCATCTTCCACAGCACCTTGTCGCGCAGGATGCCCGCGTTGGTGACCAGCACGTCGAGCCGTCCGAACTCCTCGACGGCCCGGTTCACGAGCCGGTCGGCGGCCTCGGCGGTGCCGACCGGGACCACCTCGGCGACGGCGGTGCCGCCGGCCTCGACGATGGACTTCACGGCCTGCTCGGCGACGGCCTCGTCCACGTCGTTGACGACCACGGAGGCGCCGTGGGCGGCGAGGGCGTGGGCGTAGGCGAGGCCGAGGCCCCGGCCGCTGCCGGTGACGACGGCGGCCTTGCCGGTGAGATCGATGGTGGGCACGGCGGTGTCCCTTCACGGACGACGATGGCGACTGCGAGATCGAAGCTAAGAGCAATAATTGTTGACGTCAATAGTTGTTGTCGACCCACGGGTGCGTCATGCTGGAATCTCTGCCACAGACCGACCGCCGCAGACCGCCCCCGCCGCCCGGGGCCCAGACCAGGGAGAGCGCCATCACCCGCCAGCACACCGAGAACCCGCCCCCGATCGACGCGGACGAGCCGTGGATGCGCGGGCTGCACGCGGACGCCGGTTACCTGCTGTACCGCCTGGGACTGCGCTCCGGACAGCTCTTCAACACGTTCCTGCAGGAATCCGGGCTGCGACTGCGCCACTACGCGGTGCTCCGGTTCCTCGCCACGTCGGAGGGCGCGCTCCAGCGGGAGCTGAGCACCCGGCTCGGCTACGACCCGAGCGCGATCGTCGGCCTGGTCGACGACCTGGAGAAGCTGGGCTTCGCCGAGCGGCGCCCCTCCCCCGACGACCGCCGCAGCCGGATCGTCGTCCTCACCGACGCCGGCGGTGCCTTCCTGCGGGACACCGACGAGGCGGGCCGACGGGTGACGAACGACCTGCTGGGCCCGCTCGACACCGCCGAGCGCGACACGCTCCACGCGCTCCTGCAGCGCATCGCCGACCGGCCATGACCACCACCGCGCGCTCCGCGCCCGACCGGCTGCTCGCGGTCCTGGCCGCGTTCGACCACGGGCATCCGGCGCTGAGCCTGACGGACATCAGCCGCCGGGCCGGGCTCACCCTCACCACCGCGCACCGCCTGGTCGGCGCGCTCACCGCCTGGGGCGCGCTGGAACGGGACGCGGACGGCTTCTACCACGTGGGGCTGCGGCTCTGGGAGCTCGCCGCACTGGCGCCCCGGGGGCTCGCGCTGCGCCAGATCGCGCTGCCGTACCTGGAGGACCTGTACGAGGCGACGCACGAGAACGTGCAGCTGGCGGTGCGGGACGGCGCCGAGGTCGTCTACATCGAGTGGCTGTCCGGGCGTTCGGCGGTGGGTGTGCACATCCGGGTGGGCGCCCGCTGGCCGCTGCACGCCACGGGAGTGGGGCTCGCCCTGCTCGCCCACGAGACGCCCGGGTTCCAGGAGGACTACTGCGCCGGGCCGTTGACCGCCTTCACGCCGTACACCCTCACGGACCCGGCCCGGTTGCGCCGTTCGCTGGCCGAGGTCCGGCGTACCGGGGTCGCGGTGAGCAGCCGTCAGGTCACGGACGACGCGCTGTCGGTGGCGGCCCCGGTGCGCGCGGCGGCGGGACAGGTGGCCGCCGCCGTGTCGGTGGTGGTGCCGCAGGCGGACGCCGAGGTACCGGCGCTGGTCCCGGCGGTGCGACTGGCGGCCCGCGGAATCTCCCGGGCTCTCGGCTGGCGGCCGGAGCGGACTGACCAGGCCGTGTAGCGTGACCGGGTGACAGCGAGCGAGGTGTACAGGGAGCTGGGCGAGGCCGCCTGGTCGTGGGTACTGGACCAGATACGGGAGGACGAGGGCCCCTGGCTGCCGGAGGACGTGCGGGAGGAGGACACCGGGGACCCCGCGCCCGCCGAGGACCGGGACTCGCTGTACGCGGGCATCGCGGGGCTGGCCCCGGTGCTCGCGGAGATCGCCCGGTACCGGGAACTCGGTGAGCGGGAGCAGACCCTGGCGGCCGGGATCGTGCGCCGCCTGTCGGCACAGGCCGCCGTCGTGACGGAACCCTCCCTCTACCTCGGCCTGGCGGGCCACGCCACGGCGCTGCGGCTGCTCGAACCGGGCAGCGAGACGGTCGTGCTGCGGCGGCTCGCCGAGCTCGCGGCCCCCGAGGGCTGGCGGACCACCACCGGGTTCGTACCGGACTCCGACGCGCCCCTGACCGACATCATCATGGGCGTCGCGGGCGTGGTCATGACGGCCGTCTGGGCGGGCGGGGAGTACGCGGAACCGATCGCGACGACCGGCGGCGAGGCACTGCTGCGGATGGCCGACCGCACCGAGGCCGGCCTGGACTGGGGGATCTCGCCGAACACGGAGTGGCGGTGCCCGAACTACTCGCACGGGGCCGCCGGGGTGGCCTCCGCCCTGGCGGTGGCGGGCGCGGCCCTGCACCGCGAGGACTTCGTCACGGCCGCCGTGGCAGGGGCCCGGCACGTGCTGTCCATGGGCTCGCTGGCCGACGGCGGCTTCGTCGTCCCGCACACCATCCCGCCGTCGAAGCGCGAGGTGGAACCGGTCACCTACACCTGGTGCCACGGACCGGCGGGCACCTCGCACCTGTTCGCGGCGCTGGCGCACGCGGGCGTCACCGAGGTGGCCGGGCACGACGTCGGGGAACTGCGGCAGCGCTGCATGACCTCGATCCTCACCTCGGGACTCCCGGAGCGGCTGCGCCCCGGGTTCTGGGACAACGACGGCCGCTGCTGCGGCACCGCGGGGGTGGGGGACGTCCTCCTGGACGCGGCCCAGGACTGCGCGGGAACACCGCGGGCGAGGACGCTGGCGGAGGCCGCGGTACGGATGGGCGACGCCCTGGTGGAGCGGGCGATCCGGGACGCGGCGGGCGCCCGCTGGCGGTTCGTGGAGTACCGCATCGAGAACCCGCTGCTGCCGCCCGGCACGTCCTGGATGCAGGGCGCGGCGGGCATCGCGGCCTACCTGCTGCGCCTGGCCCGGTACCTCGACACCGGCCCGGACGCCCCGGTCGTGGACCGCCCGGACCAGTGGTGGGCGGTGCCGGCCGGGACCCGGCACGCGTACGGCACGTGAGCGCGGGTCAGCCGAGCGTCGCCGTCGCCGTGTAGGTGACCTCGTCGTTCGCGTGGTGGGCCGTGCCCCGGCAGGTGAGCGTGGTGGCGGTGGAGACCTGGGGGCGGGTGACCAGCCAGCGGGCCGTGAGGTGTTCGCCCGGGTCCAGCCGGGTCGCGCCGGCCGGGTTCCGGGCGTGGACCAGCCAGCCGCTCGGGGCGTCGAGGGTGAGCCGGGCCGCGTTCCAGGGGCGGGCGGAGCCGTTGGCGAGGGTGGCGGTGACCGTGAACTCCCCGCCCTCGCCGGTGACGTCGAGGGTCACGCCGAAGGGCTTGCGCGGGTACACCGGCGCCCAGGACGCGCGCATCAGCTTCACCAGGGCGTCCGCCTGCGCGGGCCGGGCGGCGGCGAGGTCGTGCTCCTCGCCGGGGTCGCGGGCGAGGTCGTACAGCTCCACGTCCCACTGGTCGTCCGGGGCCCGGCGGCTTTGGCCCGGGGCGAACCGGATCGCCTTGAGGTCACCGCGGCGCAGCGCCTCGGCGAGCCGGTCGCCCCGGCCGTGGTCGACGGTGTTCTGGCGGGCGGTGACGCCCGCGTGGTTGCGGTAGAAGTACAGGCTGTCGTGGCGGGCCGGGTGGGCGGAGCCGCGCAGCAGTGGGGCGATCGAGAGGCCGTCGATGTCGGCCGGGGCGGGCGCGCCCGCGAGGTCGGCGAGGGTGGGCAGCAGGTCGGTGAGCGGGGTGGGCCGGTCCGTGGTGCCGGCCGGGACGTGCCGCGGTGACCAGGCGACGAACGGGACGCGGATGCCGCCCTCGTACAGGTTGCGCTTGAAGCCGCGCAACGGGCCGTTGCCGTCGAAGAGTTCGGGGTCGGTGCCGGCCTCCTCGTGCGGTCCGTTGTCACTGGTGACGAGGACGATGGTGCGGTCCGCGAGGCCGAGCGCGGTGAGCTTGTCGGTGACGTCGCCGACCAGGGTGTCGAAGGTGGTGACCTGGGCGGCGTGCCGCTTGTCGGGTCCGGTCCAGGGCCGGTCGGCGTACGCGCCGAGGTGCGGGTCCTTGCCGGGGGCGTGCGGCACGGTCGGGGCGAGGTAGAGGAGGAACGGCTCCTTGTGGTGGGTGTGCAGGAACCCGAGGGCGCGTTCGGAGATGAGGTCGGGGGCGTAGACCTGCTGGGCGCCGTCCTTGTTGGCGGGGATCTCCTCGCGGGTGCCGTTGTGCCACAGGTACTCGGGGAAGTAGTCGTGGGCGTGGTGGTGGGTGAGGTAGCCGTAGAACTCCTCGAAGCCCCGGGCGTTGGGGTGGCTGGGCTGGTCGGGGGCGTTGGGTCCGAAGCCCCACTTGCCGATCAGGCCGGTGCGGTAGCCGAGCGCCCGGAGCGCCTCGGCGAAGGTGAAGTCCTTCTCGGTGAGGGCGCCCTGGCCGCCGGGTCCGAAGGGGTTGTTCCGTACGGTCGCGTGCCCGCTGTGCAGGCCGGTCAGCAGCGAGCAGCGCGAGGGCGCGCAGACCGGGGCGGCGGCGTAGGCCTGGGTGAAGCGCAGGCCCTCGGCGGCGAGGGTGTCCAGCCGGGGAGTGTGCATCAGCTTCTGGCCGTAGGAGCCGAGTTCGCCGTAGCCGAGGTCGTCGGCGAGGATCACGACGAAGTTGAGCCGGTCCGAGGGGGTCTGCGCGTCCGGTGCCGCCACGGCGGGCTTGACGGTGTGCCGGGCCTCGTGGGCGGGCTGGGCCCGGTCCCCGTCCTCGCACCCCGCGACGGCCGCGAGCGCGACGGGCGCGGCGGCGACCCCGGTGAGGAAGCGGCGGCGGCTGGACATACGGGTCCCCCGGTGTGACGGCGTGCGTGCTGCTGAACCGATGGTGATCTCTGCCGTCGGTCCAGGACCATGCACACGCTGTGAACGCTCTGTTTCGACTCGTGAGAGGGAATCCGGGGGCCGGAGGTTCCCTCTCCGAGACGTCAGAATGATCACATGATCGGGTCCGGCTCACCGGGCCCGGGGGGGTGCCCTCGGCTCAGGCGGGCAGGGCCGCGCGCAACCGCCGGTCGCGGGGCGCCGGTCTTCGGTCGAGCCGGGCGTCCAGCAGGCGCCGGGCGGCGTCGCAGCGGCCGGCCGCGACGAGCGCGTACAGCAAGGTCTCCTCGACGACCTCGCGTTGGGCCGCGCTGCCGCCGACCCGGCGCAGCACCGGCAGCAGGGCGTCGAGCCCCCCGGCCGCCTCCTGGAAGCGTTCCTCGACGAGCGCGGCGAACGCCTCGCACAGCGGCGCGATCACCTCCCGCTGCACCGGGTCGGCGCCGGCCGCGTGGTCGCGCAGCCTGCGCAGCGCCGGGAGGTCCCCGGCGGCGGTGAGGGCGACGGCCGCGTGCAGGGCGGTGAAGGCCGTGCCGGGCCGCTCCAGGACCTCCCGGGCCACCGAGTCCAGCACGTCCGCCGTGGGCAGGTCACCGTCCCAGCTGTCGCTGAGCCGCGCCCGCCACAGCAGCGAACCGGAGTCCACCAGCGCCCGCATCCCGCGCACCCGGCCCGGCGCGAGCTGCGCGAACCAGCGCTTGCGGACCGCGGCCCGGTCGTCCAGGGCGAGTTCGTGCAGGGCGATGTGCCAGGAGAAGTGCGCCCGGTGCACCGCGCCCCGCCCGCGCCCGGACACCCACCCGTCCAGCCAGTCCCGGCCCGCCCGGTGCGCCCCGGACTCGTAGTGCACGTGCGCCAGGGCGTGCACCGCGTGCCCGGAGGCCGGCTCGGCGGCCAGCGCCCGGTGGGCCAGCTCCCCCGCCTCGTGCAGCCGGCCCTGCTCCTGGCGCAGGAAGGCCAGCAGCGAGGTGTGGAACCAGTGCCCGTCGTAGGCGGGCGAGGTCAGTTCGAGCAGCCGCAGGGCGTCGTCGTCCTGCAGATCGCTCACCCCGGAGAACGCGATGGTGGGCACGGCGGCCGCGAGCGCCAGCGCGTCTCCCGGGTGCTCCCGCAGATGCCGTACGAGCGCCTCGTCCCCGTCGTCGCCGGTCACCCGGCGCGTCACCACGTCCACGAAGGACCGCTCGCGGGCGTCGGCGCGTTCACGGGCGCTGCGCTGGGCGTCGGCGAGGGCGCGGGGCACGTCGACGGGGGCGGCGCACTCGTGGCCCAGCAGGGCGAGGGCCGCGTGGCCGAGGGCGAAGCCGGGGTCGAGGGCGACCGCGCGGGCGAGGGCGTCCTCGCCGCCGGAGCGCACCTTGAGGACCCGGTCGAGGCCGCCGCGGTAGGCGGCGGCGGCCTCGGCGTGGGTGGAGAGGGGCAGCCCGTGGCCGTCGACGGGCCGCCGGGAGGCCCGCCGCGGTGCCGGGAGCGGCAGCAGCCGCTGGGCCAGCTCGGCGGCCTGGACGCGGATCTCGGGGACGGCGGTGGTCTCCCACAGCTCGCCCCGGCGCGGGGCGCCGAGCGTGAAGAGCGGGAGCACGGCCCGGCCCCGGGCGTCGAGGAGCCGTCCGTCGCGGGTGGCGGCGCCCATGCCGAGCGGTCCTGGGACGGCCGTACCGGAGCCGAACAGGTCCTGCCAGAGCGGGCTGTCGAGACCGCGGCCCGGTCCGGTGCAGTCGACCACCCAGCCGGCGTGCAGCACCTGACCGCCGGACAGCTCGACCGCGAGGGAGCCGTCCGCGCCCTCGGTGGCCCGGGCGACCGTGCCGGTGTGGACGTGCAGCCGGCGGGCGATGCGGGCGCGGGAGACGTGCTCGGCGGTGGCCGGGGCCATCCGGTGGCGGTGGGTGTTCCACAGGGCGCCCTCGCGGGCCAGGAACTCCTCGCGCTCCTCGGGGGTGAGGCTGCGCCACAGCCGTGCGGTGTGCGGGCGGAGGCTGTCCAGTGCGGGGCGCCAGTCGCCGTGGGTGCGCACGGAACGGCTCACATGGCGCCAGACCGCGCGGCGCAGCCGGCCCAGCGAGGTGTCGTCGAGGCCGTCCGGGGCGGGCATGGCGCCGGCCGGGCCGAGGGCGTGCGGCTGGGGCAGCAGGCCGCTGCGGGAGAGGGCGTGCACGGTGCGGCCGGGACGGTCGAGGGTGAGGGCGAGGTCGACGGCGGTGAGACCGGTGCCGACCAGCAGGACGTCGTCGGGGCTGTCCCGTACGGGGTCCAGGGTGCCCGGCACCCAGGGCGTGCCGATGAAGCGGGGTGAGGCGCGCAGGGCGGGCGGGGCCCAGGCCGCGGTGGCCCCGGCGGGGCCGGTGGCCAGGACGGTGCTGTCCGCCACCAGGGGTCCCCCGTCGGCGAGGTGGAGTTCCACCCGGCCCTCGGGGGTGCCGGTACAGCTCTCCGCGAGGGTGCGCAGCCGGCGTACGGCGACCGTGCCGTGGGCGCGGACGAGGGCCTGGCCGAGGGTGTCGGCGAGGTAGGCGCCATAGCGGTAGCGGGTGGCGAAGTCGGCGCCGGTGACGGTGGGTTCGCCGTGCCGGCAGAGCCAGCGGACGAAGTGCCCGGGGTCGTCCGGGTAGGCGCTCATGTTGCCCGCGGGAACGTTGAGGCGGTGCCGTGGGTCGCGGGTGGCGTAGGCGGTGCCCCGGCCGGCCTCCGGCGCCGGGTCGATCAGGACGAGGTCGAGCGGAGTCCGGCGGCGGTGCGCCGTCTCGCAGAGCTGGACGGCGGTCAGCGTGCCCGCCGCGCCTGCTCCCACGATGGCCACCCTGTGCCGCTTGCGGACGTCGGTCACGGAATACCTCCGGCGGGATCGGCGTACTGCTTCTCTACTATTCCGACCGGTCAGATGGGGAAACCATCCCGGGAGGGGGATCTCACCGGAAACTCAGGCCGCCGCTCGGCCGTTCATACTCTGTTCACGAACACCCGCGCGGACAACCCGGGTTCCGGCCGACTCGCCCCGCACCGGCGCACGCGGGCCCCCTCGGCCTCCTCATCGGAATCTCAGGGATCACCCCCGTGATTCAAAGGAACCACCCATACAACAGGCGCAGGATGCCCAGACACAGGTGGACAAGTCAGGAAGGCGTGTCGTGGGCGTCCAGCACATATCGAACCGGTCCGGGCGGCAGTCGGAGAAGTGGTCCCGGCGCGGGATCCTCGCCGCCCTCGGCGCGGTGCCCGCGGGCGCGGCGCTGGCCGGATGCAGTTCCTCAGCGGACGCCTCCGCCTCGACGGACGACAAGGGCGCCACGGCCTCCGTGAAGTCCGCGACCAAGAAGGCGACGATCACGGTCACGCCCGCCTCCGGCACCAAGAAGGCGGACTTCGCCGACCCGGTCGAGGTCACCGTGGCCGACGGCACGCTTTCCTCGGTGACCGTCGCGGGCAACGACGGGTCGTCGCTGTCGGGCACCTTCAACGACGCGAAGACGAAGTGGACGTCGGCGAAGAACCCGTACTCGGGCACGAAGTACACGGTGACGGCGAAGGCACAGGGCGCGACCGACGAGACGGTGGCCACCTTCACCACGAAGTCCCCCGGCGAGACGTTCATCGGCTACTTCACACCCGAGGCGGACTCCACGTCCGGCGTCGGCATGCCGGTGTCGATCAACTTCACGCACGCGGTGACGGACCGGGCCGCGGTCCAGAAGGCGATCACCGTGACGGCCGAGCCGGCGGTGGAGATCGTCGGGCACTGGTTCAGCGACACCCGCATCGACTTCCGCCCGGAGACGTACTGGGCGAAGGGCACCACGATCACGCTGAGCCTGGCGCTGAAGGACGTCGAGGGCTCGGACGGCGTCTACGGGGTGCAGTCGAAGGACGTGACCTTCCACATCGGCCGGGAGCAGATCAGCACCGTCGACCTGTCCACCAAGCAGATGGTCGTGAAGCGGGACGGCGCCACCTACGCCTCCTACCCGGTCTCCGGCGGCAACGCCCAGCACACCACCTGGTCCGGGATCATGGTGATCAGCGAGCGGTTCAAGCAGACCCGGATGGAGTCCTCCACGGTCGGCCTCGGCGACGAGTACGACATCTCCGACGTCCCGCACGCCCAGCGCCTGACCACTTCCGGCACCTTCGTGCACGGCAACTACTGGGCGTCCACCTCGGTCTTCGGCAGCCAGAACACCAGCCACGGCTGTGTCGGCCTGCACGACGCCAAGGGCGCGAACGACTCCTCGGTCGCGGGCTACAAGTTCTACGAGAGCTCGATGCTCGGCGACGTGGTGATCGTCAAGAACTCCGGCGAGAAGACCGTCGAGGCCTCCAACGGCCTGAACGGCTGGAACCTGTCCTGGTCGGACTGGAAGGCCGGCAGCGCGGTCTGACCCGGGCCCGCCTTCACCGCCTGAACTCCCCTGGGAAACAAGGAGATTCTTCGTTTTAACTCTTGACGACCGGAGGCACGGAGAGCACATTGGGCCCACTTTGAGAGCGCTCTCAACTCGATCGGGCGCTCTCAGGGACACCCCGCACGCCCCCACTCCGTACCCGAGAGGCACCCCATGAGTGAAACCTCCGGTATACCCCCCGCGGATCGCAGACGGCGGCGCTCGTTCCGCCGTGCCCTGGTCGCCGCACTCGCCACCCTCGGTCTGGCGGTGGCGGCCGCCACGACCGCCACCCTCCCCGCCAGCGCCTCGGCGCCCAGCGTGCCGTCCGGCTGGAGCCAGGTCTTCCTCGACGACTTCAACGGCACCGCCGGCACCGGCGTCAACACCTCCAACTGGCAGTACGACACCGGGACCTCGTACTCCGGCGGCCCCGCGAACTGGGGCACCGGCGAGGTCGAGACGATGACCTCCAGCACCACCAACGTCGCCCTGGACGGCAGCGGCAACCTGAAGATCACCCCGGTGCGGGACTCGTCCGGGAACTGGACGTCGGGCCGGATCGAGACCACCCGCACCGACTTCCAGCCCCCGGCCGGCGGCAAGCTGCGCGTCGAGGCGCGGATCCAGATGCCGAACGTGACCGGCACCGCCGCGTACGGCTACTGGCCGGCGTTCTGGATGCTGGGCGCGCCCTACCGGGGCAACTACCAGAACTGGCCGGGCGTCGGCGAGTTGGACATCATGGAGAACGTGCAGGGCCTGAACACGGTCTGGGCGACCATGCACTGCGGCACCAGCCCCGGCGGCCCCTGCAACGAGACCACGGGCATCGGCAGTTCGACCGCCTGCCCCAACACCACCTGCCAGTCCGGCTTCCACACCTACACGATGGAGTGGGACCGCTCGGTGAGCCCCGAGGCGATCCGCTTCTACGTCGACGGCGTCAACTACCAGACGGTGACCTCCAGCCAGGTCGACGCCACCACCTGGGCGAACGCCACCAACCACGGCTTCTTCGTCATCCTGAACGTGGCCATGGGCGGCGGCTTCCCGGACGCGTTCGGCGGCGGCCCGACCAGCGCCACCGAGTCCGGCCACCCCATGGTCGTGGACTACGTCCAGGTGCTGTCGGCCAGTGGGAGCGGTACCACGACCCCGCCCACCGGCAGCCGGGACGCCTACAGCGCGATCCAGGCCGAGTCCTACGACAGCCAGTCCGGCGTCACGGCCGAGACCACCACGGACACCGGCGGCGGCCAGGACATCGGCTACATCGCCAACGGCGACTGGGCCCTCTACAAGGGCGTGAACTTCGGATCCACGGCGGCCACCCAGTTCTACGCACGGGTGGCGAGCGGCGCGGCCTCCGGGGTGAGCGGCCTGGTGCAGGTCCGGCTCGACAGCCCCTCCAACTCCCCCATCGGCAGTTTCTCGGTGGCCGGCACCGGTGGCTGGCAGACCTGGACGACGGTCCCGGCCAACATCAGCTCGGTGACCGGCACGCACGACGTCTACCTGACCTTCTCCAGCGGACAGTCGGCGGACTTCGTGAACGTCAACTGGTTCGACTTCGGCCACTGACACCGGCCGGGAAGGCGCTCCGCGAGCGGGGTCCCGCGGGGCGCCTTCCGCTGCCGATTCCACCCCTCCGGAGGGCCTGAACGCGTGACGCCACCCATAGGAGCCAGATCACATCCTATGCGGGACCGTAGCCACGAAACGCCCTGAACAGGAGACAAAGCCCATATAACCTACCATTTCAGTCATTCTCTCCTAAGTTGGGTAGTACGTCACATCATTGCGCCCCGCGCCGCCCGCCGCTAACCATGGCTGTCGTCGCCGGGAGACGGGCGATGGACCGAACGGATCCCCGCCAGGTCCGCCCACTCTCGACCGCGGCCAGCGACCCGCACCACGCGGACGCCGGCCGCAGCCGACGCCGACGATGCCCCCCAACCGGAGGATTGCTTTTCCATGACCACGAACACCCGCACCCGCATCGCCCGCCTGCGCACCCTCGGCCTCACCGGTCTCGCCACCACCGGCGCCGCGGCCGCCGCCCTCACCCTGATGCCGGCGAACGCACAGGCCGCCGACATGACGCAGGCGCACGTGTCCAGCGCGGTCACCGCCTCCGGCGACAGCAGCCGCTCCACGTCCCAGCAGACCGGCACCGGCAACAACCTCGACGGCTGGATCAAGCAGTCCCTGCAGATCATGAAGTCCAAGGGCATCCCGGGCAGCTACGAGGGCCTCAAGCGCAACATCATGCGCGAGTCCGGCGGCAACCCGGCCGCCCAGAACAACTGGGACGTCAACGCCCAGCAGGGCACCCCCTCCAAGGGCCTGCTGCAGGTCATCGACCCCACCTTCAACGCCTACCACGTGGCCGGCACCGCCCGCAGCGTGACCGACCCGGTCGCCAACATCACCGCGGCCGCCAACTACGCCGCCCACCGCTACGGCTCGATCGACAACGTCAACTCCGCGTACTGAGCGAGTTACGGGAGACCGTCGGCACACCGCCGCCCCCAGGGGCGAAGCCGGAGCCGACACCCCCGGGCGGGCCGCGTGCCCCGTGGCCGACCCTGACGAACCGGGTCCGCCGGGCGGCAGCCAGACGGCGAGCGGGCGGTCCGACGGACGCCGTCACGGACCGCCCACACGACACACCCCCGCCCCCGCCGTCCCTTTATGCCCGGCCGCAAAACACCTGGCGCCTGACTCCCGCCCCCTTGAAGCCCGGCCGTCCGACGACTCCTGACGCCCGACCGCCGGGCGGCGGCCAGACGGCCAGGCGGGCGGTCCGACGGACACTGTCACGGACCGCCCACGCGACACACCCCCGCCCCCGCCGTCCCCTTATGCCCGGCCGCCAGACACCTGGCGCCCGACTCCCGCCCCCTTGAAGCCCGGCCGTCCGACTCCTGACGCCCCACCGCCGGCCCGCGACACCCGGCCGCCTCGCCCCATCGCCCCGGCCACCCGCCCCCGACCCCCGGCCTCGCGACGGCGCGAACACGCCCGCCGCACCGGCGAAGGGCGGAGAGCCGCCGAGGTGGGCGCCCCCCTCGAAGCCACAGCCGCCGACCGACTCCCTCTGCCCCGCGGCTCTCGCGCTAGCGCAGCTCCGCCCGGAACGCCACCGGTGTCTGTCCGGTGTGCAGGTGGAAGAACTTCGAGAAGTTCGCCGCGTCGGGGAAGCCGACAGCCGCGCCCACCCGGCCGATCGGCAGGTCCGTGTGGGCCAGCAGGCGTTTGGCCTCCAGGACGACGCGCTTGTCGATGAAGCCCTTGGGAGTCTCCCCCGTCGCCGCGCGGACCGCGCGGACCAGGGTGCGGCGGGAGTAGCCGAGGGCGTCGGCGTAGGCGCTGACGCTGTGATTGGCGGCGAAGTCCTTCTCCACCGCGTCCCTGAAGAGGGTGAACGTGGTGTCGGCCTGGCGGCGGGCCGCCTCCGCAGAGCTGGCCGCGAGATGCGCGAGCCGCAGCAGGAACGCCGTGAGGGAGTGCCGCAGCACCGAGGTGTGCAGGCTCAGGGGAAGGGTCTCGGCGTCCTCGTACTCGCGTCGCAGGTTGGCGAGCGACGCCTGGAGCGCGGCGAGCTGGGGCGGGTCGGGGCGGAGCAGGGGCGGCAGGTCGTAGCGGTAGAGCCCCGTCGCCTCGACGATGGCTCGCGGCAGGAAGCCGGGCTGCATGGTCAGGACGATTCCGCGGTACTCGCAGGTGCGCGAGAAGCGGTGGACCTGACCGGGGCGGATCCAGAGCAGGTCGCCGGCCCCGGCCTCGTACTCGGCGAAGTCGATCATGTGGCGGACCGGCCCCTCGGTGAAGAGCATGACGACGTGGAAGTCGATGCGGTGCACGCGCTCCAGGGGGGCGTCCGCGTGCCACAGGCGCTCGGTGCCCATCGGGCCGACCTGTATACCGACCCCGCCGACGCTCAGATCCACCGGGAAGGGGAAGGTTCTGATTCCGTCACCGTCGCCTGCCCGGTCGGGCGTTCTGTCCGCCATGTCCTTCTCGTGCCGTCCCTGTCGAAGATCCGTGTCCCACTTTCACCACAGGCTGACACACTCCAACCTTCCTTCTCAAAAGTCAGACTTTTAGTTTTGAACGCGTCAGCCCAGCCAGCACGCTTCGAACGAGGACTTCTTGAAGATGAGCACGGAGACAACAGACGGCTTCGAGTGGACCGACCTCGACCGGCGCGCCGTGGACACCGCCCGCCTCCTCGCGGCCGACGCCGTACAGCAGGTCGGCAACGGGCACCCCGGCACCGCGATGAGCCTGGCCCCGGCGGCGTACACGATCTTCCAGAAGGCGATGCGCCACGACCCGGCCGATCCCGAGTGGACCGGCCGGGATCGTTTCGTCCTCTCCCCCGGGCACACCTCGCTGACCCTGTACACCCAGCTGTTCCTCGCCGGGTACGAGGTCGAGCTGGACGACCTCAAGGCCTTCCGGACCCACGGCTCGAAGACGCCGGGCCACCCGGAGTACGGCCACACCGCCGGCGTCGAGACCACCACCGGCCCGCTCGGCCAGGGCGTCGCCAACGCCGTCGGCATGGCGATGGCCGCCCGCTACGAGCGCGGCCTCTTCGACCCCGAGGCCGCCGAGGGCGCCTCCCCCTTCGACCACACGATCTGGGCGATCGTCTCCGACGGCGACCTGGAGGAGGGCGCCTCCGCCGAGGCCTCCTCGCTGGCCGGCCACCAGAAGCTCGGCAACCTGGTCTTCGTCTACGACGACAACCACATCTCCATCGAGGGCGACACCGCGACCGCCTTCTCCGAGGACGTCCTGAAGCGGTACGAGGCCTACGGCTGGCACACCCAGCGCATCGAGCCCACCGCCGAGGGTGATGTCGATGTTCAGGCCTTGTACACAGCATTGAAGGCGGCCCAGGCCGAGACCGGGCGCCCCTCCATCATCGCCATGCGCACGATCATCGCCTGGCCCGCGCCGAACGCGCGGAACACCGAGGCCTCGCACGGCTCCGCGCTCGGCGCGGACGAGATCGCCGCCACCAAGCGCCTCCTCGGCTTCGACCCGGAGCAGTCCTTCGAGGTGGCCGACGAGGTGCTGGCCCACGCCCGGCGCGCCCTGGACCGGGGTGCCGAGGAGCACGCGGCCTGGGACAAGCGGATCGACGAGTGGCGCACCGCCCAGCCGGAGCACGCCCGGCTCTTCGACCGGGTCGTCGCCGGTCAGCTCCCCGAGGGCTGGGAGGACGCGCTGCCCGTCTTCGAGGAGGGCAAGTCCGTCGCCACCCGCGCCGCCTCCGGCAAGGTCCTCCAGGCGCTCGGCCCGGTGCTGCCGGAGCTGTGGGGCGGCTCCGCCGACCTCGCGGGTTCCAACAACACCACCATCGACAAGACGTCCTCCTTCCTGCCGAAGGGCAACCCGCTGCCCGAGGCGAACCCGTACGGCCGTACCGTCCACTTCGGCATCCGCGAGTTCTCGATGGCCGCCGAGATGAACGGCATCGCCCTGCACGGCAACACCCGGATCTACGGCGGCACCTTCCTGGTGTTCTCCGACTACATGCGCAACGCCGTCCGTATGTCGGCGCTCATGCAGCTCCCCGTGACCTACGTCTGGACGCACGACTCCATCGGTCTCGGCGAGGACGGCCCGACCCACCAGCCGGTCGAGCACCTGGCCGCGCTGCGCGCCATCCCGGGCCTGAACGTCGTCCGCCCGGCCGACGCCAACGAGACCGCGACGGCCTGGGCCGAGATCCTGAAGAGGCACGCCACGCACCCCGCCCCGCACGGGCTCGCGCTGACCCGCCAGGGCGTGCCGACGTACGCGCCGAACCCGGACGCGGCCAAGGGCGGCTATGTGCTGCGCGAGTCGTCGACCGAGACCCCGGAGGTGGTCCTGATCGCCACCGGTTCCGAGGTGCACCTCGCCGTCGAGGCGCGCGACCTCCTGGAGGCCGAGGGGACCGGCACCCGGGTGGTGTCGATGCCGTCCGTGGAGTGGTTCGAGGAGCAGCCCCGCGAGTACCGCGAGAGCGTCCTGCCGCCGGCCGTGAAGGCGCGGGTCGCCGTCGAGGCCGGGATCGGCCTGACCTGGTACCGCTTCGTGGGCGACGCCGGACGGATCGTCTCCCTGGAGCACTTCGGTGCCTCCGCCGACGCCAGGACCCTGTTCGCCGAGTTCGGCTTCACCGCCGAGAACGTGGCCGCGAAGGCCCGCGAGTCCCTCGCCGCCGCCCGTACCGCCTGATCCGCCAGCCAGAATCAGTTCAACAGAGGAAGATGATCACTGTGACCGAAGCAACCGCCTCCGCGGGAGCACTGCAGCACCTCTCCGACGAAGGCGTCTCGATCTGGCTGGACGACCTGTCGCGCAAGCGGATCAGCACCGGCAACCTCGCCGGGCTGGTCGCGTCGAAGAACGTCGTGGGCGTCACCACCAACCCGTCGATCTTCCAAGCCGCCATCGGCTCCGGCGAGGGCTACGAGGAGCAGCTGGCCGACCTGGCCGTGCGGGGTGTCACGGTCGACGAGGCCGTACGGATGATGACCACCCAGGACGTACGGGCCGCGGCCGACGTGCTGCGCCCGGTGTACGACGCGACGGAGGGCCGGGACGGCCGGGTCTCCATCGAGGTCGACCCGCGCCTCGCCCACCACACCGCGGCCACCGTCGCCGAGGCCAAGCAGCTCGCCTGGCTGGTCGACCGCCCCAACGTGATGATCAAGATCCCGGCGACGGAGGCCGGTCTCCCCGCGATCACCGCGGTCATCGCCCAGGGCATCAGCGTCAACGTCACGCTGATCTTCTCCCTGGAGCGCTACCGCGAGGTCATGGCCGCCTACCTGGCCGGCCTGGAGCAGGCCGCCGCCAAGGGCCTGGACCTCTCCACCATCCACTCCGTGGCCTCCTTCTTCGTCTCCCGCGTGGACGCCGAGATCGACAAGCGGCTGACGGTCCTCGGCACGGACGAGGCGCTCGCTCTGAAGGGGAAGGCCGCGCTGGCCAACGCCCGACTGGCCTACGAGGCGTACGAGCAGGTCTTCGCCGGTGACCGCTGGACCGCGCTCGCCGGCGCCAAGGCCAACAAGCAGCGCCCCCTGTGGGCCTCCACCGGCGTCAAGGACCCGGCGTACAAGGACACCCTCTACGTCGACGAGCTGGTCGCGCCCGGCACCGTCAACACCATGCCGGAGGGGACGCTGAACGCGACCGCCGACCACGGTGACATCCACGGCGACACGGTCACCGGCGGCTACGCCCAGGCCCGCGCGGACCTGGCGGCCGTCGAGAAGCTCGGTATCTCCTACGACGAGGTCGTGGGCAAGCTGGAGGACGAGGGCGTCGCCAAGTTCGAGACGGCTTGGCAGGAGCTGCTGGACGCCGTCGCGAAGTCCCTGGACAGCAAGGGAGTTGAGGCGTGATGAGCGAGACCGCCAAGGAGGTGCGGGTGCCGGTGGTGCCCGCCGCCGACTGGGACAACCCGTTGCGCGACGCGCGCGACCGGCGACTGCCGAGGGTGGCGGGCCCGTCGGGCCTGGTCATCTTCGGGGTGACCGGTGACCTGTCCCGCAAGAAGCTGATGCCGGCCGTCTACGACCTGGCCAACCGCGGGCTGCTGCCGCCGGGCTTCTCGCTCGTCGGCTTCGCCCGCCGGGACTGGGAGGACCAGGACTTCGCGCAGGTCGTCCACGACGCGGTGCGCGAGCACTCCCGGACCCCGTTCCGCGAGGAGGTCTGGCAGCAGCTCGCCGAGGGCATGCGGTTCATCCCGGGCGACTTCGACGACGACACGGCGTTCAAGCAGCTCAAGGCCGCCGTCGACGAGCTGGACGGCTCCCGGGGCACCGGCGGCAACTTCGCGTTCTACCTCTCCGTGCCGCCGAAGTTCTTCCCGAAGGTCGTCCAGCAGCTGAAGAAGGTCGGTCTGGCGACCCCTCCCAAGGGGTCCTGGCGCCGGGCGGTCATCGAGAAGCCGTTCGGGCACGACCTCGCCTCCGCGCAGGACCTCAACGCCGTCGTGCACGACGTGTTCGACCCGGACCAGGTGTTCCGCATCGACCACTACCTGGGCAAGGAGACCGTCCAGAACATCCTGGCGCTGCGCTTCGCCAACCAGATGTACGAGCCGATCTGGAACCGGTCGTACGTCGACCACGTGCAGATCACCATGGCGGAGGACATCGGCATCGGCGGCCGGGCGGGCTACTACGACGGCATCGGCTCGGCCCGGGACGTCATCCAGAACCACCTGCTCCAGCTGATGGCGCTCACCGCGATGGAGGAGCCGATCGCGTTCGACGCGGACGCGCTGCTCACCGAGAAGCTCAAGGTGCTCAAGTCGGTGCGGCTGCCGGAGGAGCTGGGCCGGCACACCGTGCGCGGCCAGTACGCCGAGGGCTGGCAGGGCGGCGAGAAGGTGATCGGCTACCTGCAGGAGGACGGCATCGACCCCAAGTCGAAGACCGACACCTACGCGGCCGTCAGGCTGGGCATCGACAACCGCCGCTGGGCGGGCGTCCCCTTCTACCTGCGCACCGGCAAGCGGCTGGGCCGCCGGGTCACCGAGATCGCGGTGGTCTTCAAGCGGGCCCCGCACTCCCCGTTCGACTCCACGGCCACCGAGGAGCTCGGCGCCAACGCGATCGTCATCCGCGTCCAGCCCGACGAGGGCATGACGGTCCGGTTCGGCTCCAAGGTGCCGGGTACGTCGATGGAGATCCGGGACGTGACGATGGACTTCGCCTACGGCGAGTCGTTCACGGAGTCCAGCCCGGAGGCGTACGAGCGGCTCATCCTGGATGTGCTGCTCGGCGACGCCAATTTGTTCCCCCGTCACCAGGAAGTGGAAGAGTCCTGGAAGATCCTCGACCCGATCGAGACGTACTGGGCGAAGCATGGCAGGCCCGCCCAGTACGAGTCGGGAAGCTGGGGACCGAAGGAAGCCGACGAGATGCTCGCACGAGACGGACGGAGCTGGCGCAGGCCATGAAGATCGACCTGACCGACACCACGGCAAGCAAGATCAACAAGGCGCTGGTGCAGGGTCGCCGCGCCATCGGAACCCCTGCGGTGGGCATGGTCCTGACGATGGTGATCGTCACGGACGAGGAGAACGCCTACGACTCGATCAAGGCGGCCGAGGAGGCCTCGCACGAGCACCCCTCGCGCACCCTGGTCGTCATCAAGCGGCACGCCCGCACCCTGCGCGACCGCACCACCTCCCGCCTGGACGCGGAGGTCCGGGTCGGCTCCGAGGCCGGCACCGGCGAGACGGTCGTGCTGCGGACGTACGGCGAGGTCTCCGACCACGCCGACTCGGTGGTGCTGCCGCTGCTGCTGCCGGACGCCCCGGTGGTCGTGTGGTGGCCGGTGGAGTCCCCCGAGACCCCGTCCAAGGACCCGCTGGGCGCGCTCGCCCAGCGCCGGATCACCGACCTGTACGCGGTCGAGCGGCCGATGCAGGTCCTGGAGTCCCGCGCCCGCAACTACGCGCCCGGCGACACCGACCTCGCCTGGACCCGGCTGACCCTGTGGCGGTCGATGCTGGCCGCCGCCCTCGACCAGGCCCGGGCCACCGTGACCTCGGCGGCCGTCGAGGCCGAGGCGGACAACCCCAGCGCCGAACTCCTCGCCCGCTGGCTGGAGGCCCGCCTCAAGGTCACGGTGGACCGCGTGGTCTCCGCCGGCCCGGTGGTCACGGCCGTACGGCTCGGGACCGCGAGCGGCGAGATCGTCATCGACCGCCCCGAGGGCCCGCTCGCCACCCTGACCCTGCCGGGCCAGCCGCCGCGCACCCTCGCCCTCAAGGTCCGCGCCACCTCCGAACTGATCGCCGAGGAGCTGCGCCGCCTCGACGCCGACGAGATGTACGCCATCGCCCTGCGCGGCGAGGGCACCAAGGAGACCGTCTCCCATGCCTGACACCCCCGAGCTCACCCGGCGTCCCGAGTGGACCGCCCTGGAGGACCACCGGGCCGAGGGCCGGCCGGTCCTGCGTGAGCTGTTCGCGGCCGACCCGGCGCGCGCCGAGCGGTACGTCGTCCGCGTCGGCGACCTGCACATCGACTACAGCAAGCACCTGATCACGGACCAGACGCTCGCCCTGCTCCAGGAACTGGCCGCCGCCACCGACGTGTTCGGGCTGCGGGACGCCATGTTCCGCGGCGAGAAGATCAACATCACCGAGCGGCGCGCGGTACTGCACACGGCGCTGCGCGCCCCGCGTGACGCGGTGGTCGAGGTGGACGGGGTGAACGTCGTCCCGGGCGTGCACGCCGTGCTCGACAAGATGGGCGCCTTCGCCGACCGGGTCCGCTCGGGCGAGTGGACCGGCCACACCGGCAAGCGCATCCGGAACGTCGTCAACATCGGCATCGGCGGCTCGGACCTCGGTCCGGCGATGGCCTACGAGGCGCTGCGCGCCTTCACGGCACGGGAGTTGACGTTCCGTTTCGTGTCCAACGTGGACGGCGCCGACCTGCACGAGGCGACCCGGGACCTGGACCCGGCGGAGACGCTGTTCATCGTGGCGTCCAAGACGTTCACCACGATCGAGACGATCACCAACGCGACCTCGGCGCGCACCTGGCTCCTTGACGGGCTCGGCGGCGACGAGAAGGCCGTGGCCAAGCACTTCGTGGCCCTCTCCACGAACGCCGGCAAGGTGACGGAGTTCGGTATCGACCCGGACAACATGTTCGAGTTCTGGGACTGGGTCGGCGGCCGCTACTCGTACGACTCGGCGATCGGCCTCTCGCTGATGATCGCCATCGGCCCGGACCGCTTCCGCGAGATGCTGGACGGCTTCCACCTGGTCGACGAGCACTTCCGCACCGCGCCCGCCGAGGCCAACGCGCCGCTGCTGCTCGGCCTGCTGGGCGTCTGGTACGGCAACTTCTTCGACGCCCAGTCGCACGCGGTGCTGCCGTACAGCCACTACCTCTCCAAGTTCACCGCCTACCTCCAGCAGCTGGACATGGAGTCCAACGGCAAGTCGGTGGACCGGGACGGCCGGCCGGTGCAGTGGCAGACCGGCCCGGTGGTGTGGGGCACGCCCGGCACCAACGGCCAGCACGCCTACTACCAGTTGATCCACCAGGGCACCAAGCTGATCCCGGCCGACTTCATCGGCTTCGCCGAGCCGGTCGCCGAGCTCAGCGGTGAACTCAGGGCGCAGCACGACCTGTTGATGGCGAACTTCTTCGCCCAGACCCAGGCGCTGGCCTTCGGCAAGACCGCCGAGGAGGTCCGCGCGGAGGGAGTGGCCGAGGAGCAGGTGGCGCACCGCACCTTCCGGGGCAGCCACCCCACGACCACGATCCTGGCCCGCGAGCTGACCCCGTCGGTGCTCGGCCAGCTCGTCGCGCTCTACGAGCACAAGGTCTTCGTGCAGGGCGCGATCTGGAACATCGACTCCTTCGACCAGTGGGGCGTGGAGCTGGGCAAGGTGCTCGCCAAGCGCATCGAGCCCGCCCTCACCGAGGGCGCCGACGTGCCCGGCCTCGACCCGTCCACCACGGCCCTCGTCTCGACGTACCGCACGCTCAAGGAAGTGAACTGACATGACAGCCATGCAGTTGGGCCTCATCGGCCTCGGCAAGATGGGCGGCAACATGCGCGAGCGGATCCGCCGCGCAGGGCACACCGTCATCGGCTACGACCGCAACCCCGACGTCTCCGACGTCAAGTCCCTCGAAGAACTGGTCGAGAAGCTCGACGCGCCGCGCGTGGTGTGGGTGATGGTCCCGGCCGGCCACGCCACCCAGTCCGTCGTCGACGAGCTCAAGGACCTGCTGTCCGAGGGCGACACGGTGGTCGACGGCGGCAACTCCCGCTGGACGGACGACGAGAAGCACGCCGCCGAACTCGGCATCAAGGGCATCGGCTTCGTCGACGCCGGTGTCTCCGGCGGTGTGTGGGGCCTGCAGAACGGCTACGCCCTGATGGTCGGCGGCGACAAGCAGCACGTCGAGCGGCTCCACCCGATCTTCGAGGCGCTCAAGCCGGAGGGCCCGTACGGCTATGTCCACGCGGGCAAGGTCGGCGCCGGGCACTTCTCCAAGATGGTCCACAACGGCATCGAGTACGCCATGATGCAGGCGTACGCGGAGGGCTGGGAGCTCCTGGAGAAGGTCAAGTCCGTGGACAACGTCCGCGAGGTCTTCCGCTCCTGGCAGGAGGGCACCGTCATCCGCTCCTGGCTGCTCGACCTCGCGGTCAACGCGCTGGACGACGACGAGCACCTGGACAAGCTGAAGGGCTTCGCGCAGGACTCCGGCGAGGGCCGCTGGACCGTCGAGGCGGCCATCGACAACGCGGTGCCGCTGCCGGCGATCACGGCCTCCCTCTTCGCCCGGTTCGCGTCCCGGCAGGACGACTCGCCGCAGATGAAGATGATCGCGGCACTGCGCAACCAGTTCGGCGGCCACGCCGTCGAGTCGAAGGAGTAGTGCGCCGTGGGCGACCTCCTCCTGGTCCGCCACGGTGAGACGGAGTGGAGCGTGTCGGGACAGCACACCAGCTGGACCGACCTGCCCCTCACCCAGCACGGCGAGGAACAGGCCAAGTCACTCGCTCCGCTCCTCACCGGCCGGACCTACGCGCTGGTTCTGGCCAGCCCGCTGAGCCGCGCGATACGCACGGCCGAACTGGCCGGACTCACCGGGGCCGAACCCGACCCCGACCTGCACGAATGGGACTACGGCGGCTACGAGGGCATCACCACGGCGGAGATCCACCGCTCCCGTCCCGACTGGTACCTGTGGACCGACGGCGTGCCCCCGGGCCCGGCGGGCCACCCCGGCGAGTCGCCGGAGCAGATCGGCGCACGGGCCGACCGGGTGCTCCGGAAGGTCGAGACGGCCCTCAACACCGGCACGGGTGACGTGATCCTGGTGGCCCACGCCCACTTCCTGCGCGTGCTGACGGCCCGCCGCCTGGGGCTGCCGCCCGCCGAGGGCCGGCTGTTCCAGCTGGCGACCGGCACCGTCAGCCGGCTCTCCACGGAGCACGGCTGGCCCGTGATCACCGAGTGGAACAAGACACCCTGAGTGGCTCTGCGACGGCCCGCCAGTGGCAACTGGCGGGCCGTTTCCATGCATTGGGCGCAGGTGGGCACGACAGTCGACTCGGGGGAAGTTTCTACGGCCCCTTTCCTAACCCCTTGTCGAAAGTCCCGCGAAGCCCATAGCCTTGCGCCGCGCCGGTGTCGTCGTACGCCCCGGCCGGTCGTGACGGGATGGGAGGGGCAGCCGCGTGAAGCGCACATCGCGCGACATCCGCACCGCGAACCGCTACGAGGTGCTGCGCCAGATCATCGCCCAGTCCCCCACCTCCCGGCAGACGCTGGCGGCCGCCACCGGGCTGAGCGTCGCCACGGTCGCCACGCTCGTCGGGGAGCTGCTCGACCTCCGGATGATCACGGAGGTCGGCTTCGAGGACTCGGCGGGCGGCCGTCCCCGGGGACTCGTGGCCGTCAACTCCTCGGGGGGCGCGCTGATCGGCGTCGACATGGCGGAGACCTACATCCGGGTGGAGCTGTTCGACCTGGGGCTGAACGTGCTGGCCCGGGCGGTGGAGGACATGCGCCCCGGCGAGAGCAGGCCCGAGCAGGCGGTGGGGCATGTCGCCACGGCCGTCGGCTCGGTGGTGGCGCAGGCGGGCGTGGAGGGCGCGCGGGTGCTCGGGGTCGGGGTGAGCGTGCCGGGACAGGTGGACCGGGACACCGGGATCGCCGAGTACGCGCCCAACTGGGACTGGCACGACGTGCCGCTGCTCGACCTGCTCTCCGAGCACATCGCCTACCCCCTCTACCTGGACAATCCGCTGCGGGCCAGCGCGGTGGCCGAGCTCTGGTTCGGGGCGGCGCGCGGGCGCGAGGACGCCGTGGTGGTGAACCTCGGCACGGGCGTCGGCGCCGGGCTGGTGCTCGGCGGCGGCCTGTACCGGGGGGTCAGCAACAGCGCGGGCGAGTGGGGTCATACGACGCTGGTGCTGGACGGCCGGCTGTGCCACTGCGGCAACCACGGCTGTGTGGAGACCTATGTCGGCGCGCCCGGCATCATGCTCAACCTGCGCGAACTGAGCCCGCGCAGCACCCTGTTGCACCCCGAGGACCAGACGGCGACCATCGACGCCCTGACCCACGGGGTCGCGGCCGGTGACCCGGTGGCGGTCAAGGTCGTCCGCGACACGGCCCGTTACCTGGGCGCGGGCATCGCGGACCTGGTGAACCTCTACAACCCCGAAGTGGTGGTCCTCAGCAGCTGGGTCGCCAAGAAGCTGGGCGCCCCGCTGCTCGACGAAGTACGCGAGGCCGTGCGACGGCACGCGCTGCGGCGGCCGTTCGCCGCCACCGAGATCGTCCTCTCCCCCGTGCCCACCGACCCGGTGTGCCTGGGCGCGGCCACGTTCGCGCTGGAGGGCGCCCTGCAGTCCGTGGGGCAGCGGACCGCCAGACGCACCACCCTCGCAAGGAGCCGTACCGCACCGCCTTCATGACGACGGAAGGGATGCCCGTTTTGACCCGCACCAGAAGATCCGTCCTCGCCACCGCCGCGGCCGCACTGGCCGTGACCGGGGCCCTGATCAGCTCCCCGCCCGCGAACGCCGCCGGGACCGCCGACACCGCCACCGCGCCCGCCGAGGTCTCTCCGCACGCCGCCCAGACCATCGACGACATCGGCGCCTCGGGCGCCTGGTGGGTCAACGACCTGCAGCACTTCGCCCCCGAGGTCCAGGCCCGGGTGGCGAAGCTGCTGTTCTCGAAGCAGGGCCTGGATCTCAGCTCGTACCGCTACAACATCGGCGGCGGCGGGGCCGCGGTCACCACCCCGGCCCGGGCCGCCGAGGACTTCCTGAACGCCGACGGCTCCTACGACTGGAGCAAGGACAAGGGCGGCCGGACCTTCCTCACGTACGCCGCGCAGTACGGCGTCCAGGACCTGATCGGCTTCGTCAACAGCGCGCCCGCGCGGTGGACCACCAACGGGCAGAGCTGCGGCGGCCAGCTGAAGACGGAGAACGAGGGCGACTACGCGAAGTACGTCGCCGACGTCACCGACCACTTCGCCCGGCAGGGCGTGAAGCTGGACTACATCAGCCCCTTCAACGAGCCCGACAACGACTTCGGTTCATGCGGCCAGGAGGGCATGAAGGTCACCGTCGACCAGCGCGACGACATCGTGCGGGCGCTCGGCGCCGAGCAGCGGGCCCGGCACCAGCGGACCGGGATCATCGCCGACGAGTCCAGCAGCACCGCCCAGTTCACCACCGAGGTCCCGCAGTGGCTCTCCCAGCCGGACACCGCGCGGTACGTGTCCAAGCTGGCCCACCACACGTACAACAACCCCAGCGACGGCCAGCTGGGCAATGTCTACGAGACCGCGAAGACGGCCGGCAAGACGTCCTGGGCCTCGGAGATCTGCTGCTTCGGCAAGGGTTCGACGGGCTGGAACCAGGAGTACGACCCGACCATCGACAACGCCCTGCTGCTGTCGAGGATCATCTACAAGGACTTCGCCAGCGCCCACGACTCGGCCTTCCAGTGGTGGGTGGCGCTGGCCAGCGGGTACGGCAGCGACCCGACCGCCAGGAACGACGAGGGCTGGAACGACGGCCTGATCTACTACGACCCCGACTACGCGACGAACGGCAACCAGACGCTCTACTTCACCAAGCGGTACTACGCGCTCGGCCAGTACAGCAAGTTCGTCACCCCGGGCTCGGTCGCGCACAACGTGACCGGGGCGCCGGCCGGGGTCGAGGTGTCGGCCTACGACCGGAACGGCACATGGGTCGTCGTGGTCAACAACCACAACACCACCGACACCCCGCTCAGCCTGCACTTCAACAGCGGGACGCCGGTACGGGCCGCCCGGGCCGTGCGGACGTCGGCCACCGAGGACTGGGCCAGGGTGGCGAAGCCGTCGGTGAGCGCGGGGACGGTCTCCGCGACCCTCGCCGCCCGCTCGATCACGACGTACGTCCTCGACGGGAAAGGACACGGCAGTGCGGCCGTGACCGGCGCCCTGGCGGGCAATCAGTCCGGCAAGTGCCTGACCGCCGACGCCTCCGGGGCCGCCATCGCCACCTGCACGGGCGCCGAGGACCAGTCCTGGTCGTACGACGCGAAGGGCACCCTGAAGGGCGCGAACGGCTATCTGACGGCCTCCGGTTCGGCCCTGACCGCCACCGCCGAACCCACCGGTGACGCGAGCCAGCGCTGGCTGCTGAACGCCAACGGCCAGATCCTCAGCGAGGCGTCCGGCAAGTGCCTGGACGTGAGCGGGCAGGCCACCGCCGACGGCAGCAAGGTGATCCTCTACAGCTGCAACAGCGGCACCAACGAGGCCTGGACCAGGCAGTAACGAACCCCGTCTCCCACGATCCGAGGGCCGCCGGCCACTCCCTGACCCGGCGGCCCTCAACTCGCCGTGCTTTCGCACCTGTTCGCCATTCCGAACCGGGTACAACGTTTCGCGCAGACTTCGTCCAACCTCTTGCCGAAGTGTTAGCCGAAGGTTAACGTCCCGCTCCGCGAAGCAATTTCAGCCATCTGGCTCACGAGGTTTTCAGGGCCTCACCACGGCCGCGGAGCCGCAGCCGCACTCGACAGACAAGGACGTCAGCATGTCGGCACTCAGCAACAACAACTGGTCCCGCCGGTCCCTCTTCCGGGCGGCCGCGGGCATGGCCGCCGCCGGCACGCTGGCCGCGTGCGGCAGCAACAACGGGCGGGGCGGCGGCAGCGGTTCGGGCACCCAGCTCACCCAGTACTTCCACGCCTACGGCGAGGCGGGCACCGAGCAGGCCCTCAAGCGGTACGCGGCGGCGTACAAGAAGGCCGACGTGAGCACCAACTGGATCACCGGCAACAACTTCGAGTCCGCGCTCTTCGCAGCCCTGCTCACCAAGAAGGCGCCCGACGTCTTCGAGTTCCACCCGCAACTCCAGCTCGTCAAGAGCGGCCAGGTGGCGGACTTGAGCGACCTCATCGACCCGGTCAAGGACGACTTCAACCCGAACGACATCAACTCCCACACGGTCGACGGGAAGATCTACGGGATCCGGATGATCGACGACCCGCAGTTCTTCTACTACCGCAAGTCGATGCTGGAGAAGGCGAAGGTCGAGGTGCCCACCACGCTTGACGAATTGGTGGAGGCCGCCGCCAAGCTGACCACCAGCAAGGTCAAGGGCGTCTTCCTCGGCAACGACTTCAGCGCGATCCAGAACCCCATCATCTGGTCCGCCGGCGCCGACACCATCAACGACAAGAACGAGATCGCCTACCACACGGACGGCGTCGTCGGGGGTCTGAAGACGCTCCGGAAGCTGTTCACCAGCGGCAACGTGCTGCTCGACGCCCCGACCGACTTCTGGGACCCGTCCTCGCTCAACCAGGGCCTGTGCGCCATCCAGTGGGGCGGCATGTGGTC
Organism: Streptomyces sp. NPDC007901; assembly: GCF_042959465.1. Taxonomy (NCBI): domain Bacteria; kingdom Bacillati; phylum Actinomycetota; class Actinomycetes; order Kitasatosporales; family Streptomycetaceae; genus Streptomyces; species Streptomyces sp. NPDC007901. Next base: position 118,476 of record NZ_JBIBKW010000020.1, read on the forward strand.
CATGCCGGCCATGCAGCAGGCCCTCGGCGACGACCTCGGCATCTTCCCGTTCCCGAAGATCGGCAGCGCCGGCAAGCTGTCCGTCTACAACGGCGGCTGGTCGATCTTCGTCAACGCCAAGGGCAAGAACGTCGACGCGGCCAAGGAGTACGTCAAGTGGCTGTGGATCGACCAGAAGAAGTACCAGGAGGACTGGGCCACCTCGTACGGCTTCCACATCCCGCCGCGCACCTCGATCGCCAGCGAGGCGACCAAGCTCAAGTCCGGCCTGGCCGCCGAGGGCGTGAAGCTCTTCACCGACTACGGCCACTTCGACAACATCGCCTACGACCAGACGATGCAGACTGCGTTCGCTGACGTGATCGCGTCCTCCGTCCGCAAGAACGGCGACCCGGAGGCGGCGCTCGACACCTGCGACAAGAAGGTCAACGTCGAGCTCAAGAAGCTCTTCGGATAGGCCCCGGGAAGACCACGACATGTCGACCACCACCACACGCGGGGTCGCCCGGCCCGCCCCGGCCAAGGCCTCCCAGGCCCGGCCGCGGCGGCGCCTGCGGGGCAACCCGACCGTGAACTTCTGGCTCTTCACCGGGCCCTTCCTCATCGGCCTGGCAATCTTCGTCGTCGTGCCGATCGGCTGGAGCATCTGGCTCAGCTTCTTCGACGCCCGCTACACCGTCACCCCGAGCCATTTCATCGGCTTCGACAACTACAAGCAGATCCTGACCAACAGCGGTTTCCCCGACTCACTGCTGACGTTCACCGTGTTCGCCGCGTTCATCGTGCCGACCACCTGGGCGCTGTCGCTCGGGCTGGCGCTGCTCGTGAACCAGCTGCGGTTCATGCGGGCGTTCTTCCGGTCGGTGTTCTTCCTGCCGACCGCTGTCTCGTACGTGGCGGCCGCCTTGATCTGGAAGATGTCCATCTTCAGCGGTGTCCGCTTCGGACTCGCGAACACGGTCATCGGCTGGTTCGGCGCCGACACCATCGCCTGGATGTCCAACCCCACCCCGCCCTGGTACTGGCTGGTCATCGTGACTCTGCGCCTGTGGATCCAGTCGGGCTTCTACATGATCCTTTTCCTGGCGGCGCTGCAGAACATCCCGGCCGAGCTGTACGAAGCCGCCGCCATCGACGGCGCCAAGCGGGGGTGGCAGACCTTCCGGTACATCACGCTGCCCCAGCTGCGCGCGACCTCGACCGCGGTGATCCTGCTGCTGCTCATCGCCGCGTACCAAGCGTTCGACGAGTTCTTCAACATCGTCGGGCAGAAGGCGACCTGGGCCCAGACACCACTCATGGAGCTCTACAAGACGGCCCTCGGCACCAGCCAGGACTACGGCGCGGGCAGCGCGGGCGCGGTCATCCTGTCGCTGCTCATCTGCCTCGTCACCCTGGTCCAGGGCAAGTTCATGGGATTCGGAAGGGGGGACGAGTCCAAGTGACCACCACCGCACCGCAGGCAGGCAAGCGACGCAGGAAGGACGGGGGCGTCCTCGGCAACACGGGGCTGTACGTCGCCGTCGGTGTCGCCGCCCTGCTCTTCCTGATCCCCTTCTACTTGATCTTCCGGAACGCCCTCTCCACGGACCTGGAGATCACTGGCGAGAACTGGAAGCTGCTGCCCTCCTTCCAGTGGGGCAACATCTCCGAGCTGTTCGACGACCCCACGGTCGAGTTCGGCCGTTCCATGGTGAACTCGCTGGTCGTCGCCGTCCTGACCACGGTCGGCACGCTCCTGGTGTGCTCGCTGGCCGGCTATGGCCTGGCCCGCATCCCGTACAAGCACGCCAACAAGGTCTTCTACGTCGTCCTGGCGACGCTGATGGTGCCGACGGCCGTCACCTTCGTGCCCAGCTTCGTGCTGGTCTCGTCCCTCGGCTGGGTGGACACCTACCGCGGTCTGATCATCCCTGGCCTGTTCAGTGGTTTCACCTGCTTCCTTTTCCGGCAGTACTTCCTCGGATTCCCGAGGGAGCTGGAGGAGGCGGCCCGCGTGGACGGGCTCGGCTACTGGGGCGCGTACTGGCGGATCGTCGTCCCCAACTCGCTGAACTTCTTCGCGGCGATTGCCACGATCACCTTCATCAGCGCCTGGAACTCCTTCCTGTGGCCGCTCGTCATCGGCCAGGACCCGAGCTCCTGGACCGTGCAGATCGCGCTCTCCTCCTTCATGACCAACCAGACCGTCAACTTCCACCTGATCTTCATGGCCACCGCCATCTCCATCCTGCCCCTGGTGTTCGTGTTCCTCTTCCTTCAGCGCTGGCTGGTGCAGGGGATCGCGCAGACCGGCATCAAGGGCTGAGCCGCACTCTCACGACCTGGAGACCGATGTCTTTCCGCAACTCCACGGCCACCGACTACGTCGAGGACGTCTCCCCGGGCTCGGGCGCGCTGCCGCCCCGCGCCTGGTATCCGGCCTCGGACGCCAGGTCACTGTCGCTGAACGGCAGCTGGCGTTTCCGGCTGTCGCCGACGGCGGACGCGCAGGACGACGCGTTCGCCGAGCCGGGGTACGACGCCGGCGGCTGGGCGGAGGTCTCGGTCCCGGGCCACTGGGTGCTCCAGGGCCAGGGCGCGCCGATCTACACCAACCACCTGTACCCGTTCCCGGTCGACCCGCCGAGGGTCCCGACCGAGAACCCCACCGGGGACCATCTGCGGTTCTTCGACCTGCCCGAGGAGTGGGACGTCACGGACGGCGGGGCGGTGCTGCGCTTCGACGGGGTCGAGTCCTGCGCCCGGGTCTGGCTGAACGGCACGGACATCGGCGAGTTCAAGGGCTCCCGGCTGCCGCACGAGTTCGCGGTCGGCCACCTGCTGAAGCCGGCCGGGAACGTCCTCGCCGTCCGGGTCCACCAGTGGTCGGCCGGCTCCTACCTGGAGGACCAGGACCAGTGGTGGCTGCCCGGCATCTTCCGTGACGTGACCCTGCTGCACCGCCCGGCGGGCGCGGCCCTCGACTTCTTCGTGCACGCCTCCTACGACCACACCACCGGCGCGGGCACCCTGCGCGTCGACTCCGACGTGGACGGCCGGGTCACCGTGCCGGACCTGGGCGTCGACATCGCCACCGGCGAGCCCGTGACCGTCCCGGTCCAGGCGTGGACGGCCGAGACCCCGAGGCTGTACGACGGTGTCCTGGCCACCGAGGGCGAGCGGGTGCCCCTGCGGATCGGGTTCCGGACGGTGGAGCTGGCCGACGGGCTGATCAAGGTCAACGGGAAGGCCGTCCTGTTCAAGGGCGTCAACCGGCACGAGTGGCACCCCGAGAAGGGCCGCGCCCTCGACCGGGAGACCATGCGGGCGGACGTGCTGCTGATGAAACGGCACAACATCAACGCCGTCCGCACCTCCCACTACCCGCCGCATCCGGCCTTCCTCGACCTGTGCGACGAGTACGGCCTGTGGGTGATCGACGAGTGCGACCTGGAGACCCACGGCTTCACCGAGCAGGCCTGGCGGGACAACCCCGTCGACGACGACCGCTGGACCCCGGCCCTGCTCGACCGGGCCGCCCGGATGGTCGAACGCGACAAGAACCACCCGTCTGTCGTCATCTGGTCCCTCGGCAACGAGGCCGGCACCGGCCGGGGCCTGACCGCGATGGCCGAGTGGATCCACGGCCGGGACACCTCCCGCCTCGTGCACTACGAGGGTGACATCGACTGCCGTGACACCGATGTCTACTCACGGATGTACGCCGACCACGCCGAGGTCGAGCGGATCGGCCGGGACCTGGACGGCGGCACCCACAGGCGCCGTCAACTCCCCTTCATCCTCTGCGAGTACGGCCACGCCATGGGCAACGGCCCCGGCGGCCTCGCCGACTACCAGCGGATCTTCGAGTCGTACGACCGGCTCCAGGGCGGCTTCATCTGGGAGTGGATCGACCACGGCGTCAAGGACGAGCGGTACGGCTTCGCGTACGGCGGCGACTTCGGCGAGGAACTGCACGACGGGAACTTCGTCTGCGACGGCCTGGTCTTCCCGGACCGGCGGCCCTCCCCCGGCCTGGTGGAGTTCAAGAAGGTGATCGAGCCAGTCGCCGTCGAGGGCGAAGGACCCGCGGTCCGGATCACCAACAAGCAGGACTTCGCCGACCTGTCGGCGCTGGCCTTCGAGTGGTCGTACCAGGTCGACGGCGAGAGCGTGGAGTCGGGCAGCCTGGCCGTACCGGCCCTGGCCCCCGGCGAGTCGGCGGACGTCAAGCTGCCGGAGCCGCCCGTCACCACGGGCGGCGGCGAGACGGGGTGGACGGTACGGGCGCTGCTGGCGGCCGACACCGCGTGGGGACCCCGGGACCATGTCGTGGCCTGGGGCCAGGTGCCCGTGTCGGCCCGGCAGTCGCCGCCCTTCGCGGTGGCCGGCGGGCCGGTGTCCGGCGAGGACCTGATCCGCCTCGGGCCGGCCGCCTTCGACGCCCGCAGCGGCGCGCTGCGGAGCATCGGCGCGGTGGACGTGACCGGACTGCGCCTGGACGTCTGGCGGGCGACGACCGACAACGACGACGGCGCCGCCTGGCAGAGCGACATCCGCTACGGCGCACTGTGGCGCAAGTTCGGTCTGCACCGGATGCGGCACCGCCTGGACGCGGTCGAACTCGACGGTGACGCGCTGACCGTGCGCACCCGGGTCGCCCCCGCGGCCTGGGAGTTCGGCCTGCCGACGGTCTACCGCTGGACCACCGACGGCGACCGCCTCCGCCTCACCGTCTCCGTGTCCCCGGACGGCGACTGGACGGTGCCGCTGCCCCGGCTCGGCATCCGCTTCGGGCTGTCGGCCGCCGACCGGGTGCGCTGGTTCGGCGGCGGCCCCGAGGAGGCGTACCCCGACACCAGGTCGGCCTCCCTGCTCGGCCGTTGGGAGTCGACGGTCGACGACCTCCAGACGCCCTACGTCCGTCCGCAGGAGAACGGCGCCCGCGCGGACGTCCGTTGGGCGGAGCTCGGCGGTCTGCGGATCGAGGGCGACCCGGAGTTCTGGTTCACGGCCCGCCGCTGGACCACCGAGCAACTGGACGCGGCCGCCCACCGCACCGACCTCACCCCCGGTGAGACCGTGTGGGTCAACCTCGACCACGGCCTGCACGGCATCGGCTCGCAGTCCTGCGGCCCGGGTGTCCTGCCGCAGTACCAACTCCACGCCGGACCGGCCGAGTTCTCCTTCGTGTTCTCGAACCTCGGCTGAGCCGGGACCGCTGCGAAGGGCCCCGGACCGCTCACGGTCCGGGGCCCTTCCGCGCTCGTCACCGCCCGTGGCCCGGCCCGCACCGGTACAGCGTGTAGATCGAGACGCGCACCGGCGCGCAGTGGCCGATGACCCAGCGCATCAGGACCCGGCCGGGGGTCTTGGCGCCCCGGGCGCGGTGGGTGAGGTCGGCGTGGCCCAGGAGGACGTAGCGGAGCCGGCCGGTGTCGATCAGGCGGTGGAAGGTGCCGGGCGCGGGGTACGGCACATGGGCGGTGAAGCCGCCGAGCGGGAGGATGGAGGCGTTGTCGGAGAGGATGTACGGCGCCGCCATCTGCCAGCGGGGCACGGCGGCCAGGTAGCGGGCGCCGTCGCGGTGGGCGGTGAGGTAGGCGAGGACGCGCCGCTGGGCCGGGTCCAGGGCCAGGGCGCCGTTGCGGGTGGCGATGCTGCCGGGGCCGATCCGGCCGAAGCCGCCGGGCTGGTTGTAGCGCAGGGAGGTCGCGGACGCGGACCAGACCGTGGGGACGACCAGGACCGCGGCGACGGCGACGGCCAGGGCGGCCCGGCGCGGACGCGATCCGCCGACGGCGAAGAGGACCAGGGCCGGCAGGGCGAGGACCGCGGCGACGGCGACGGACCAGGTGAAGAAGCGCGGGTAGTACAGGGTGAGGGCCGCGCACCAGCCGACGTTGACGGCGAGGACCGCGCACAGCACGCCCCGGCGCCGCACCCGGGTCACGGCCACGGCGGCCAGGGCCGACAGGCCGACCGCCACCACGCCCATGTAGTAGGTGTGTCCGGTCACGCTGCCGAAGCTGAAGACCAGGAAGAACGTCACCAGCCAGACGCCCCACAGCAGGTACCCGGCGAGGAAGGCGTCGGTGCGCGGCGGGCGGCGGCGCCACAGGCCGTACAGCCCGGCGGCCAGGCCCAGCGCCGCCAGCGGGTACAGCCAGCCCGTCTGGCTGGCGAGTCCGGGGCTGAACATCTTCCAGACGCTGTCCCCCATCCCCACCGACGCCCGGCTGTGCGCCCGGTCGGCGACGATGCTGCCGGTGCCGGCCGCGTCGACGCCCAGCGACTGGAAGCGGGTCAGGAAGTTGTAGCCGACGACCAGGGCGAACGGCGAGTTGTCGGTGGTGCCGTCGAGGTAGGGGCGGGCGGCGGCGGGGGTGAGGCCGGCGGCCAGCATCCAGGACAGCGACACGACCAGCATGACCGCGCCGGACACGGCGAGGTCCCGGATCCGGCGGCGCAGCGTGGTCGGCGCGGCCACCAGGTAGGTCACGGCCAGCGCGGGCAGCACCGCCCAGGCCTCCAGCATCTTGCACTGGAAGGCCACCCCGACCCAGACGCCGGCCAGCACGAGGGTGCGCAGCCGGGCGCGGGCGGTGGCCCGCTGGGTGGCCTCGGCGGCCAGCAGCAACAGCAGGACGAACGGGGCGTCCTCGGTGACCGAACGGCCCAGGCCCACGGTCACCGGGGTGAGCGTGAGGAAGGCGGCGGCCAGCAGCCCGGCCGGTACGCCGGCCCAGCGTCGTACCACCACATGCAGCAGGACCACCGAGGCCACTCCCTCCAGGGCCTGCGGGACCACCAGGGACCACGGGTGGAAGCCGAGGACCAGCGCCGACAGGGCCTGCGGCCACAGGAAGCCGGGCAGCTTGTCCAGGGTGATGGAGTTGCCCGGGTCGAAGGAGCCGTAGAGGAACGCGACCGGGTTGTCGGTCATGCTGCGGACCGCGCTCGCGTAGAACGAGTGGTACGCGCTGTGCCAGATGCCCCAGAAGAAGAGCAGCGCGGCGACGGTGGCGATGCCGGCGAGGATCGGGATCTCGTAGCGCTGGGTACGGCTGCGCGCCAGGGCCGGCGGAGGTGGCGGCCCCTCGACTCGGACGAGCGGCTCGGCACTGACAGGGCTCGGCATCGCGGACGGCCTCCAGGACTCCCGGTATCCAGGGATCCAGAACGCCCTGGACTGCTACGGCCTGTAGGACGACTGGATCTCGGCGAACGTCACGCCCGGAATGTCAAGGAACATTCGGGATTTTCGTGAGTATCGGTCGTGGAAGCTGTAAGAATCCTGAATCCTACCTGTGTCTCACCGCCGGGTGTGCTGGGCCGCGAGCCGCACCGGGGCGTTCTGGGCGCCGTACCCGCGGTATCCGGGTTCGCGTTCGACCAGTTCGAAGAACACCCGTCCGACGGTCCGCGTGTAGCAGTGCCGGAAGACACCGCCCGCGTCCCGGTCGTAGAGGATGCCGAGTTCGCGGTACGTCTCCAACTCGCCCTCGGGGAAGTCGAACCGGGCGGCCAGGTCGTCGTGGTAGTTCCCGGGGATCGGCAGCAGGCCGCCGCCGGCCGCCCGGAAGGCGCGGGCCGCGGCCACCACGTCGTCGACGGCCAGGGCGATGTGCTGGGCGTGCAGGGTGTCGTCGGCCGGGGCCGCGCCGACGCCCAGGGCGATCCGGACGCTGCCGTCGGCGTTGGTGACGGCCCGGGAACGCAGCAGCCCGTAGGGGTCGGCGACGTCCACACTCTCCTGCGCGTGCAGACCGAGCACGCTGCGATGGAAGAGGGTCGCCTCGTCGTACTGGTGCCAGGGCTGGGTGAGCGCGAGGTGGTCGATGCGCGCCGGGGCGGCTGGCGGGGTGTGCGGTACGTCCGTGAAGTCGGCCCGCCAGTCGGGGAGTCCGGGGGCACGGCCGGTCGCGCAGAAGAACAGTTCCGTGCCGTCGGGCGCGGCGACCGCGTCGAGCGGGGCGTCCTCGGGGGCCCGGCGGCGGGGCAGTACGGGAGCGAGCAGCGCCTCGGCACGGCGGGCGGCGGCCCGTGGGTCCGGTGACTCCAGACCGATCGCGGCGAGCTGCGTCCCGTCACGGCGGGCCGCGGGACCGGTGTTGACCAGGATCCGGGCCTCGCCCCGCTCCCACAGGTCCACGGGCTTGCTCCGATGACGCGCGGTCCGGGCGAAGCCGAGCGCACCGAGCAGCACCGACACGGGTTCCCCGTCCGGGGTGACCAGTTCGGCGAACGCGACCCCCGTCGGCACCACTGGCGCGGGCAACTCCCCTGCCCCGACGGCCTCTTGGAGCACCAGCAACGAACGCTGCGCGTCCACGGCGGTCGGCCCGGCCTCGGCCTGCCGGAACACGTCGTTGAAGACTTCGAGGGAGAGCGGCCCCTCGTACCCGGCCCGCAGCACCTGCCGCACCAGCCCGGCGACATCGAACCCGCCCTGCCCCGGGAAGCACCGGTAGTGCCGGCTCCACTGGAGCACGTCCATGGCCAGCAGCGGGGCGTCGGCCAACTGCAGGAAGAAGATCTTCTCGCCGGGTATCTCCTCGATGCCCTTCGGATCGGACCCCCGCGAGAGGATGTGGAAGCTGTCGAGACACGTCCCGAGCGCGGGATGCCCGGCCGCCTCGACAATCCGCCAGGCATGGTCGTACGTACTGACGTGCCGCCCCCACGCGAGCGCCTCGTACGCGACTCGGATACCGAAGTCAGCTGCCAAATCGGCCAGTTGAGCCAGCTGAGCGGCAGCGAGATCGTCGTCGTCCACCGCGAGCGGGGAGACGGACGAACAGACGAGCACGGTGTCGGCACCCAGCTCCCGCATCAGCTCGAACTTGTGCCGCGCGCGCCGCAGATTGCGGCCGAACTCGTCCTCCGGCACGGCCTCGATGTCCCGCATGGGCTGATAGAGGTCGATCGCGAGCCCGAGATCGGCACAACGGTCCCGGATCTCCCGGGGCGACAGCGGACTGGCCAGCAGATCGTTCTCAAAGATCTCGACCCCGTCGAACCCGGCCCGGGAGGCGGCGGTCAGCTTCTCGGTGAGCGACCCACTGAGCGAAACGGTGGCAATAGAAGTACGCATGACCTTTTTCCTCACGTTCACTGCAATCCCCTGCTCTTAGGGGCGCGGGGCCGTATCGATGTGCGGCTGCCGCCGCGTGAGCGCGACCAGCCCCCACCGGCCCGCAGTGTTCACACGACGTTGCGCCCCACGAACCCGGCCAACTCCGCGATGTCGGCCAGCATCCGAACCGCATCCGGCTCCCGCCCCGTGAACAACCGAAACGCATCCGCCGCCTGGAACACCGCCATCCCGCCCCCGTCCAGCACCGCACATCCCAACGCCCGTGCGGTCCGCACCAGTTCCGTCTCCAACGGCCGGTACACCACCTCGGCCACCCACAACTCGGCACGCAGCAACTCCGCAGGCAACGGCAGCCCAGGATGCGCCGCCATCCCCGTCGGCGTCGCATGCACGAGCCCGTCGGCGCCCGCCAGCGCCTCCGGCAACCGGTCCGGCGTCGCGGCGACCGCGCGCCCCGCGCCGAAGTGCCGGTTCAGGGAGCCCGCGAGATCGACGGCCCGGTCGGCGAGCGCATCCACCACGGTGACCCGCTCGGCCCCCAGCGTGAGCGTCGCGTGCGCCACCGCGGCCCCCGCGCCCCCGGCGCCGATCTGCACCACCCGCTCCAGCGAGGCGTCCGGCAGCCCGCGCGCGAAGGACGCCGCGAACCCGGTCACGTCCGTGTTGTGGCCGACCGCCCGCCCGTCGGCCTCGAACACCACCGTGTTGACCGCGCCGAGCGCCTCGGCCTGCGGGGCGAGCGCGTCCAGGTGCTCGATGACCAGCTGCTTGCAGGGATGCGTGATGTTCAGCCCGTCGAAGCCGAGGTCGCGCGCACCCCGCACCAGCTCCCCCACGGCCTCCGGCGGAGCCCCCAGCACATCGATGTCGATCAGCCGGTACAGGTACCGCAGCCCCTGCCGGCCGGCCTCGCGCTCGTGCAGGGCCGGGCTGAGCGACGGACCGATGCCGGAGCCGATCAGTCCGACGAGATACGAGTCCTTGGCCACGTGGCCCTCCCGAGCGGCATAGCTAATGTACGAACTAGTACGTTAGCTATAACACCGGAGGCCACCGCAGGGGAAGACCTCTCCGGCAACGCCTCCGGTCCGGGCTTCTACAATCTCCGCACCGGCCACCCCCGCCAAGGCACCCGATAGGAACCCGATGACCAGCGTCGACGAACCGGCAGCCACCAACGGGCGGATCCGTGACGCCGCCCGCACCCAGGCCGAGATCCTCGACGTGGCCACGCAGGAGTTCGCCCGGGCCGGATACGACGGTGCCCGCGTCGACGAGATCGCGGCCCGCACCCGCACCACGAAGCGGATGATCTACTACTACTTCGGCGGCAAGGAGCAGCTGTTCACGGCGGTCCTGGAGCGGGCGTACGGCGTGATCCGCGAGGCCGAGCAGCAGCTGGACGTCGAGCATCTGGACCCGGTCGCGGCGATCCGCAGGCTCGCCGAGCTGACCTTCGACCACCACGAGCAGCACCCGGACTTCATCCGCCTGGTCAGCATCGAGAACATCCACGGCGCCGAGCACATCGCCGCCTCCGAGAAGCTCGGCAGGATCGGCTCGCCGGCCCTGGAGGTGATCCGCCGGATCCTCGCCCAGGGGCAGGAGTCCGGGCTGTTCACGGCCGACGTCGACGCCGTCGACCTGCACGCGATGATCAGCTCGTTCTGCTTCTTCCGGGTGGCGAACCGGGCCACCTTCGGCGCCCTCTTCGGCCGTGACCTGGTGGATCCGGCGCAGCGCGCGCACTACCGGACGATGCTCGGCGACATGGTGATCGCCTACCTCACCGCGGAGCGCGCGGCGGACTGACCGTCGTACCGGGACATCCGGCACGACCTCTTGACAGCGGGGAAACGCGAGCGCAACATCCGTACCCATCGCGACTAACTACCCAGTGGGTTAATTAGCATCCGGCCCCTGGTCCGCCGACCCCGTCATCCCTGGGATCCGGCCTTCTCCCCCGCCGCTCACTCCGCTTACGTTGGAGTTCCCCGAAGGAGCACCGCCGTGTCCGTCCCCGCTCAGCCCGCCGCCGGCGCCGCACCACCCGGCGGCCAGCCGAAGAAGGCGGCTCTGGCCGCCTGGATCGGCAGCGCCCTGGAGTACTACGACTTCTTCATCTACGGCAGCGCGGCCGCGCTGATCTTCCCGAAGGTCTTCTTCGACGATTCGGACCCGGCCACCGCGACCCTGCTGTCCCTGGCCACCTTCGGTGTCGCGTACGCGGCCCGGCCGGTCGGCGCGCTGTTCCTGGGGCACTTCGGCGACCGGGCCGGCCGTAAGAAGATCATGGTCTTCACGCTGCTGCTGATGGGCCTGTCGACGTTCCTGATCGGCTGTCTGCCGACCCGTGCCCAGGTGGGCGGGCTCGCTCCGGTGCTGCTGGTGCTGTGCCGGGTGCTGCAGGGCATCTCGGCCGCCGGCGAGCAGGCCAGCGCCAGTTCCATGACGCTGGAACACGCGCCGCCGAAGCGGCGTGGCTTCTTCACCAGCTTCACCCTCGGCGGCACCCAGGGCGGGCAGCTGATCGCCACCCTCGTCTTCCTCGCGGTCGCCCAGCTCCCCGAGGACCAGCTGCTGTCCTGGGGCTGGCGGGTGCCGTTCTGGTTGAGTGTCGTGGTGGCCGTGGCCGGCTGGATGATCCGGCGCCGGCTGGAGGAGACCCCGGCCTTCGCCCGGCAGGCGGCGACCGAGGGGGTCGTACGGCTGCCGCTGGTCACGCTGGTGCGGCATCACTGGGCGGATGTGCTGCGGGTGATCGGGGGCGCGCTGATCGCCTCGGTGAGCACGATCTTCACGGTGTGGGCGCTGGCCTACGCGACGAGCGACTCGGTCGGGATGTCCAAGACCTCGATGCTGTGGGTGGGCGCGCTGGCGAACCTGGTGGCGCTGGGCGCGATCCCGGCGTGGGCGACGCTGTCGGACCGGATCGGCCGGCGGCCGGTGTACCTGATCGGGGCGGTGGGCAGCGCGGTGGCGATGTTCGGCTACCTGTGGGCGATCTCCACCGGCTCCTACCCGCTGATCATGCTGCTCGGGGTCGTCGCGTTCGGTGTCGTCTACAGCGCGGCGAACGGGGTGTGGCCGTCCTTCTACGGCGAGATGTTCTCGACCCGGGTGCGGCTGTCGGGCATGGCGATCGGTACCCAGATCGGGTTCGCGGTGGCCGGGTTCGCGGTGACCTTCGCGGCGGAGATCGCGGGTCCGGGCGGCGACGACTGGTCGGCGGTGGCCCTGTTCACGGCCGCGCTGTGCGTGCCGCCGGTGATCGCCGCGCTGTCGGCGCGTGAGACCCACACGGTGCCGACCGAGCTGCTCGGCGAGCGGGCCGGGGCGCAGGCGGCACGGCCGGAGACGGTGACGGCCTGAGCCGTGCGTACGGCCCCCGGAGCGAGGCTCCGGGGGCCGTACGCGTCAGCCGGGTCAGCCGGAGACCAGCAGCTCCGTCCAGTCCTTCGCCACCCGCTCCAGCGAGAACCCCTCCCGGACCTGGCCCCGGGCCACCTCCCCGGCCGAGCGCCAGTCCTCCTGCTCCGCGAGCCCGGCGATCGACTCCGCCATCGCCTGCGGGGTGTCGTGGATCCACCGCCGGTCGTAGATCTCGTCGGCGCCCGGCCAGGGCAGCAGCGCGGGGACGGCACCGGAGGCCATGCCCTCGGCCGGGGCGAGGTGGAAGCTCTCGTCGTCGCTGGTGGACAGGACATGCCCGATCCGGCGCAGCCAGTTGGGCACGTCAGGGCCGAACTGGTCGAAGACGACGGCCCCTTCGAGCAGCGGGGAGTTCTGCATCCGGCGCAGGATCGCGTCGTAGTGGGCGCGTTCCTCGGGCTTGTTCCAGATCCACCAGTACTCCCACGGCGGCTTGGACTTGACCGAGAGGTGCCAGCGCCGGTCGTGGGCGCGGAGCGCTTCGAGGACGTCGAGGCCGAGGTCGAGGCGTTTGCGGCTGGGCGCGATGCCGATCATGCCGAGGCGGTGGCGGGCGCCGGGCGCCTTGGGGCGGTCGAGCTGCTCGACGTCGACCCAGTTGCCGATCGTGGTGATCTTCGCGGCGGGCCAGCCGGTGCGTTCCTCGGTGGCGCGGGCGTAGTACGGGCTGACGCACACCACCCGGTCGACGGCGTCGATGTCGACCTGCCGGGGGTATCCGGCGTCGAGTTCGAAGCGGTGCAGACGGACCACGAGCCGGCTGCCGCGCCGCTTGTGGCGGCTGTACCAGATCGCCGCCGGGCCGCACCACTCGACGACCACCACGTCGGCCCAGTCGGCGAGTTCCCGGCTGGCGGCCGGATCGTGCCGGGCCAGCGCGGGCCAGGCGTCGACGCGCACCTCCAGGCCGGGCAGGGCGCGGAAGTGGTCGAGCAGCCGGGTGAGGAACTTCAGGTCGTGGCCGGCCACGCCGATCCGCAGCGGGCGGGCGCGGGTGGCGACGGCCGCGGGTGCGGACGGGAACGCCTGCTCCAGGTGGCCGCGCCAGCGGGCCGCCGCGGCCTCCATCGTGTACTGCCGGGCCGCCTCCGTGCACCGCGCGGCGGCGAGCTGCCGGGCCCCGGTGTCACGGACGGCGAGGGCGACGGCGTCCACCGCGTCCGCGAGGGCGGCGTCGCCGGGGACGAACAGCGGGTAGTCGGGGCCGAGCAGCGCCTCGTGCGCGGGGGTGCGGTTGAGTACGACGGGCAGCCCGAGGGAGCCGAACTCCAGGACCTTGGTGGAGAGTTCGAGGCTGGCGTCGAGGGAGGGGTCGCGCCAGCCGAGGCCGAGGTCGCAGTCGGCGGCGATCCGCATGGCCTCCTCGCGGGGCACGCCGCCGTGGTGGACGACCTCGGGGGTGGTGCGCAGCGCCTCGGCCATGGCGGTGTCGAAACCGGGGTGCCCGGCATCCTTGTGGATCTTGTCGCCGACGGCGTGGAGTTCGGCCCGGATGCCGCGTTCGGCGAGCCGGGCGGGCAGCCGGGTCATGGGCAGGGTGTTCCAGCGGGGCGCGAACTTGCCGGTGTAGACGAGGCGTACCGGATCGTGCACGCCGTCGCGCCCGGGAATCGGGAAGCCCGGTTCGGGTACGGCGGGCGGGCTGAGCACGGCCCGGCCGCAGGCCTCCGGCACCCAGGCCTCCAGGAAGCAGCGCAACTCCTCGGTCTGGCACAGGAGTTGCCGGGAGGCGGTGGCGATGCGGGCCAGGTCGACGCGGGCCTCCTCGGTCATCTCGGCCGGGGACTGCGGGATGTCGGTGAGGTAGGCCCAGATGCGGCCGTGGAAGGCGCCCTCGCCGACGATCTGCTTCACCAGTCTGCGGCCGCGCAGCACCAGCAGGTCGCAGGGCTCCTCCTCGTCGAGGCGGGCGAGCAACTGCGCGGCCTGGAAGGGGGACAGGGGGTGGTTGCCCTGGCCGGGGACGAGGTGTTCCTCGTAGGGGCGCACCACGGTGACGCCGGGCAGGCCGGCCAGCGGGTCGGTCAGCCGGCCGGTCTCCACCGGGGCCTTGAGGACGAGGCGGGTCCGGCAGCCCGCGCGGGACAGCGCCTGGACCGTCGACTGGGCCCAGACGGCGGAGCCGTCGATGAGGTTGAGGTCCACGTCGCCGTAGACGAGCGCCCGGAGGGTGCGGGTCATGACGGCTCCTTTCCACGCACGGCGAACAGGCGGTGCCCCGCACGCGACCAGGCGTCCGGCGGGGTGCCGGAGTCCAGGAGCGACCGGCGCACGAGCAGCGGCCGCAGGGTCGGTACGAAGGCGTAGTCGTCGGCGGCCGGGGTGTGGCCCACCGCGTCGGCACCGGAGAACTCCTGCGCGCAGAGCAGGTCGAGCAGCAGGGTGTCCGGGCGGTCCTCGGTCAGGTCCGTCCAGTCGGCGACCCAGGGGGCGGTGGCCGGTCCGGAGTGGACGGTGACCGAGGCGGCGGTGAGTTCGTCGAGGGCGAGGCCCGCCGGGTCGGCGACGACCACCTCGGCCGGCCGGTGCAGCTGGCCGAGCACCTGGGCGACGAGCCGGGCGACGTCGGTGGCGTCCCGGGGCGCGGCGCGGACGGCGACCCGGCGCTCGTCCAACGGGTCGGCTGCACCGGCCAGTTCGGCGAGCCGGGCCAGCCGGACCCGGGTGCTGTCCTGCTGGAAGACGTCCCGGAGCCGGTCCCGGCCGTCGGTGACGGGGTCGAGCCGGGCGAGCGCCGTACCGGTGTCGCCGTCGAGGACGGCGTCCCAGGGCAGCTGGGACAGGCCGGGCGCGGACGACGCCGGGCCGTCCCGCCACAGCACCGCCGTACGGCCCAGCCCGCGGGCCTGGCCGACCAGTTCGGCCAGCCGGCGGTCGAGGTCGGGGGCGAGTCCGGTGCCGGTGAGCGTCCAGGGTCCGGCCTCGCCGGTGCAGGCGCTGAGCTGGACGAGGAAGACGTCCGGGTCGGTGCGTTCGACCAGCAGCCGGCCGTCGTGCGGCAGCACCCGGCTGACCACCGCGTCCGCCGCGAAGTCGGCGGCGGTGCGGTCGGTGAGCACGCCGGTGATCACCAGCCGGTCGCGGGGCGCCACGGACAGCGCCCGGTGGGAGAGGTAGAAGCGGTCGTCGAGCAGTGTCTCCGGTGCGGCGGCCGGGGTCCCGGAGCCGGCGGGCCGGCCCTTGGCCTTGCGCTGCCGCCACAGCCCGTACAACTCCCCCGGCAGCCGGGCGGCGCGCCGCTTGGGCGAGCGGGCCGCCGACACCAGCGCCTTGCCGACCCGCAGCGAGGTGGAGCCCTCCAGCATGGCCACCCGCGACTCCAGGACGCCGACCCGCTCCCGGGCCCCGCGCAGGGCGGCCGTCAGCTGGTCCTTGTCGCGGACGGCCGCGGCCAGGCGCTCGGCGAGGCCGTCCTCGCGGGTGTTCTCCAGGGCGCGGGCACTCTCCTCGGCCGCCCGCTCCAGGTCGATCAGGCGGGCGCGCTGGGAGCGGGAGACGAAGTCGGCCAGGACGTACTCGTCGGCGATCCGGAGGGCCGTGGCGAATCCGTCGGCCGGCAGCGGCCGGCCGAACCAGTCGTGCGGCGGCAGGAGTTCCTCGGTGCACGCGAAGACCGCGCCGGCATGCAGATGGGTGTAGCCGAGCGAGGCGGCGTGCAGCACCTGGCAGCGGTGGGCGACCAGGGCGTCGAGGAGGCGGTGGTAGGGCAGGTCGGTCCCCGGGTGGCCGAAGACGATCAGGCCGCGGGCGCCGGGCCGCATCCGTTCCAGTGCGGTGAGGCAGTCCGCCTCGTCGCCGTGCAGGGCGGGGTCGGGGCCGTAGCAGAGGAGCATCAGCTCCCCCTCGCCGACGGGCTGTTCGTGGCGGGTCAGGTCGACGCCGGGCGGCAGGTGGAGGTAGGGGTCCAGACTCAGGCCGCCGCTCGTCGCGTCCACGACGGAGGTGACCTCGTCCAGGTGCGGGTGGAGCAGATCGGTCAGGCGCATCAGCGGGTCCTTGTGAAGACATGGAAGCCGACCCGGTTCTCACGGAAGCCGTAGGGCCGGAAGAGGGTGTGGCTCAGGCCCAGGGGCTCGAGTTCCTCGCGGTAGGCGGCGATCGGGCGGTGCAGGATGTAGTCGCCGCGCGGGACGGGCTCGGGGATGTTCTCGTCGGTGACGATCAGCCGGCCGGTGATCCGGACGAGGGAGGCGAGGTTGCGCAGGCCGGCCGCCCACTCGGCGTCGTCCAGGACGTGGAAGAGGACGTCCACGCACATCACCACGTCGTAGAGCCAGGGGCTGCGCCACTCGTCGAGGGCGGCGCAGGCGTAGCGGGGTCCGCCGCCCTCCTCGCGGGCGTGGGCGACGGCCGCCTCGCTGGCGTCGAAGGCGTCCACGTGGTGGCCGCAGCGGGCCAGGGCGCGGGCGAAGTGCCCCTTGCCGCAGCCCGCGTCGAGGACGAAGAGCGGGGAGGCCGGGCTGGACAGGTCGCCGATCAGGGTGAGCAGCTGGCCGAGCCGGACGGCGTAGAAGATCTCGTTGCCGGGCCGGTCCAGGCCGATGTGGCCGCCGGAGGCGAGGTCGTCGCGTTCGCGGTGCCGGGTGTCCCAGTAGGTGAGGGGGGCGTCGGTGTAGGTGAGGGGGGCGTCGGTGTTGGTGCGGGTGGTGTCGGTGTAGGTGCGGGTGGCTTCAGTCATGGCGCTCCAGCCACTCGGTGAGGACGCGGGCGATCCGGGGGCCCGCCTTGCCGTCCCACAGCGGCGGCCCTTCCGGGGCGGCCGGGGCCTGCCCGTCCAGGACCTTGCGCAGGGCGGGTACGAGTTCGCCGTGCCGGACCAGGCGGTTGGTGCCGTGGGTGACGGTGGCCGGGCGTTCGGTGGTGGTGCGCAGGGTCAGGCAGGGGATGCCCAGCACGGTGGTCTCCTCCTGGACGCCACCGGAGTCGGTGATCACGGCGGCGGCCCCGCGGACCAGGCCCATGAACTCGACATAGCCGAGCGGTTCGAGCAGGTGGATGCCGGGGGCGTCGGCGAGGCCGGCCTTGCGCAGGGCCTCCCGGCCGCGCGGGTGCAGCGGCACCGCGAGGTCGAGGTGGGTCGCGGCCTCGGTGAGGGCGCGGGCGGCTGCGGCGGCGGCCTCGGGGTCGTCGACGTTGGCCGGGCGGTGCAGGGTGACCACGCCGTACCGCTCGGGCAGTGCGTGGGCGGAGCGGGCGGCGGCCGGGTCGAAATGGTCCAGATGGGTGAGCAGGGTGTCGATCATGGGGTTGCCGACGAGGTGCACCCGGCCCGGGTCGACGCCCTCGCGGGCGAGGTGTCCGACGGCCTCCGGGCTGGTCGCGAAGAGCAGCTCGGCGAGCTGGTCGACCAGGCGCCGGTTGACCTCCTCCGGCATCCCCATGTCGAAGCTGCGCAGGCCCGCCTCGACATGGGCGACCGGGATGCCGAGCTTGGCGGCGACCAGGGCCGCGGCCAGGGTCGAGTTCACGTCGCCGTAGACGACGACCAGGGCCGGGGCGCGGGCGAGCAGCTCGCTCTCCAGGGCCACCAGCAGGTCGGCGGTCTGCCGGGCGTGGCTGCCGGAACCGACGCCGAGGTCGGTGTCCGGGGCGGGCAGGCCCAGCTCCCGGAAGAAGATGTGCGACATCCGTTCGTCGTAGTGCTGACCGGTGTGCACCAGGACCTGGTCGTGCCCGCTCGCGCGCAGGGCGGCGACGACGGGCGCGGCCTTCACGAAGTTCGGCCTGGTCCCTACGACATGGAGTACGCGGCCGTTCATGTCGTACGTTCTCCGCTCTGTCGGCCTACCTTGGCGACATGGCCCGACGTCCGTCCCGGCACACGCCGCGTCGAATCCCCCGTGCACTCAGCTTGGCCGCATCCGTCGCATGGGGCGAGTTGCGGCACGACCCCGCCCGGGCCGCGCTGCTCGGCGTCCGGCTGCTGCCGGGGCGGGTGCGGCGCGGGCTGAGGCCGGTCGAGCGGCGGCTGGCCGCCCGGGCCCGTACGGCCGGTCCCACCGCCGACCCGTCCGCCGCTCGGGTGGCGGCGCCCGCCGGGCGCGCGGTGCGGCCCGAGCCCGGCCGGGTGCTCCATCTGGTCACCAACGGGCTGCCGTTCAAGCACGCCGGCTACACCGTGCGCACCCAGGCCCTCGCCGAGGCCCAGCGGGCGGCCGGGCTCGACGCGCACGTGGTGACCCGGATCGGGTTCCCGGTGGCGCAGGGCGTCCTTGACGCCCGCCCGCTGCAGTTCGTCAACGGGGTGCCGCAGCACCGGCTGCTGCCGCTCGGACTCCCGTACGGGCAGGGCGCGGTCCTCGCCCGCAACGCCGAGCTGGCCGGGCGCCTGGTCGAGCGGCTGCGGCCGGCCGTGCTGCACGCGGCCACCGACCACGGCAACGGGCGGGTGGCGCTGGCCCTGCGCGAGACCTACGGGCTGCCCGTGGTCTACGAGGTGCGGGGCTTCCTGGAGGAGACCTGGCTGACCCAGGCGCCGGGCCGGAGTCCGCGGGACGGGACGTACCGGGCCCGGCGCGCCCTGGAGACGCACTGCATGCGCGAGGCCGATCTGGTGCTGACGCTGGGCTCGGCGATGAAGGCCGAGATCGTGGGCCGCGGGGTGCCCGAGGAGCGGGTGCTGATCGTGCCCAACGCGGTGGACGAGGCCTTCCTCGCGCCGCCGCCGGACGGGGCGGAACTGCGCACCCGGCTCGGCATCGCGGCCGACGACTTCGTGGTGGGCACCGTGAGCAGCCTTACTCCACACGAGGGAATCGGCACATTGCTCCATGCGGGTGCCGAGCTGCGCCGCCGGGGCGTCCCGCTGCGGCTGCTGATCGTCGGCGACGGACCCGAACGGGTGGCGCTCCAGGCGCTCGCCCGGCGGCTCGGACTCGACGACGGCACCGCCCTGTTCACCGGCCGGGTGCCGCACCGCCAAGTGCGCTCCTACCACGCCGTTCTGGATGTCTTCGCGGTGCCGCGCACCGATGAACGGGTCTGCCATCTGGTCACCCCACTCAAGCCCGTCGAAGCGATGGCGAGCGGTCTTCCCGTGGCGGCCAGTGATCTCACAGCCCTGCGAGAGCTGGTCGAACCAGGGGTTAACGGCCAGCTAATCTCGCCTGAATCTCCGCATGCTTGGGCAGAAGGTCTCGAAGTATTGCTCTACAGTCGAAAACGGCGGCATGAATGGGGAGCTGCGGCCCGCGCGCTGGTGGCGCGTGAACGCACCTGGAAGAGGGTCGCTGCCACGACCCGAGAGGCGTATCGCACTCTTGGATGTGTCTGAGGCCCCTCGCTTGAGGGCGGAGTGAATCCCTATGCAGGCTGAAAAGGCCGTACCGCTCGGGGAATTGAGCGCATCGCTCGGGGACGAGGAACAGACCGACGGCTTCGAACTGGCCGTCATCGGGCTCGGCTACGTCGGGCTTCCGCTCGCGCGGGAGGCGTCGCTGGTCGGCCTGAGAGTAGCGGGCCTCGATCTGGACCCACGGGTCGTCGAGGGCCTCAACGCCGGCCACTCCCATGTCGACGACGTCTCCGACGAGGACGTCGCCCGGATGCGGCAGGCCGGGTTCACCGCGTACACGGACGACGCGTGTCTGGCCCGGGCGCAGACGATCGTGATCTGTGTGCCGACCCCGCTCAGCGAGGACGGCGGGCCCGATCTGCGCGCGGTGACCTCGGCCGCGAGCGCGGTGGCGGGCCGGCTGCGCCGGGGACGGCTCGTCGTCCTGGAGTCGACGACCTATCCGGGCACCACCGAGGAGGTCGTCAAGCCGCTCCTGGAGGAGTCCGGGCTGCGGGCCGGCGAGGACTTCGCGCTGGCCTTCTCACCGGAGCGCATCGACCCGGGCAACACCACGCACGGGCTGCGCGAGACACCGAAGGTGGTCGGCGGCCTCACCCCGGCGTGCTCGGTGAAGGCGGCCGCCTTCTACGGCAAGCTCGTCGACACCGTCGTGCAGGCCAAGGGCACCCGGGAAGCCGAGATGGCCAAGCTCCTGGAGAACACCTACCGGCACGTCAACATCGCACTGGTCAACGAACTGGCCATTCTCTGCCGCGAGTTGAAGGTGGACGTCTGGGACGCGATCCGCTGCGCGGGGACCAAGCCGTTCGGTTTCCAGGCCTTCCGGCCGAGCGCCGGGGTGGGCGGCCACTGCATCCCCATCGACCCCAACTACCTGTCGTACAAGGTGCGTTCGATCGGCTACGAGTTCCGGTTCGTGGAACTCGCCCGGGAGATCAACGCACACATGCCGGAGTACGTCGTCCGGCGCGCCCAGGACCTGCTCAACCACGAGGGCCGCGCCCTGCACGGCTCCCGGGTGCTCCTGCTCGGCGTCACCTACAAGCCGGACGTCGCCGACCAGCGGGAGGCGCCCGCGGTGCCGGTGGCCCGGCTGCTGCGGGAGCGGGAGGCGGAGATCGCCTTCCACGACCCCTTCGTACCGGCCTGGTTCGTGGACGGGGAGGCCGTGCCGCGCGTCACCGACGTGGCGGCCGCCGTGCGCTCGCACGACCTGACGATCCTGCTCCAGGACCACTCCGTGTACGACCTCCCTGCCCTCGGCGACGAGGCCCGCCTGCTCTTCGACACCCGGGGGCGGATCTTCCGGCCCGGTGTCGAGGTGCTCTAGGCGACCCCTGCGGCAACTCCCCTTCCGCGGCCCGGAGTCCGAGGACTCCGAGCCGCGGAGTCGAAAGGCGCTCAGATGCGGATACTCGTCGTCACCGTCGTCCACCACCCCGAGGACGCGCGCATCCTGCACCGGCAGATCGGCGCGCTGCGGGAACGCGGTCACCACGTCGTGTACGCGGCACCGTTCTCGGCCCGCGAGGTGCGGCCCCGGGCGGATCTCGAAGGCATCGACCTGCCCCGGGCGGCCGGCCGCGACCGCCGGGCGGCCGTGGGCGCCGCCCGTGCCCTGCTGGCCGCGCGCGGCCACGAGGCCGACCTGGTCCTCCTCCACGACCCGGAACTGCTGCTGGCGCTCCCGGGCACCCTGCGCCGCTGGCGGCGGTCCGGGGCCGGTCCGGTGGTCGTCTGGGACGTCCACGAGGACACCGCGGCGGCGCTCGCCATGAAGCGCTGGGTGCCGAAACCGCTGCGGCCGCCGCTGCGGCTGGGCGTGCGGGCGGCCGAGCGGCTCGCGGAACGCCATCTGCGGCTGCTCCTCGCCGAGGACGCCTACCAGCGGCGGTTCCGCCGCAGCCACCCGGTGGTACCGAACTTCACCACCGCGCCCGTCCACGCCCCCGAACCGCCGGGCACCGGGCACGTCGTCTACGTCGGCCACCTGTCCCGGGCCCGCGGCGCGCTGGACCTGATCGAGACGGCCCGGCAACTGGGCCCCGGCCTGCGGGTCGACGTGGCCGGCGCGGCCGACCCCGACGTCCGGGAGGCGCTCACGGCGGCCGACCGGGACGGGGTGCTGCGCTGGCACGGCTTCCTGCCCAACGACCGGGCCCTCGCCCTGCTCTCCGGCGCCCTGGCCGGCCTCTCCCTCCTCCACGACCAGCCCAACTACCGCCATTCGCGGCCCACCAAGGTCGTCGAGTACATGGCGCACGGGGTTCCCGTGATCACCACCCCCACCCCGCTGGCGGCCGAGATGGTCGAGCGACACGGCTGCGGTCTCGTCGTCCCGTACGAGGATCCGCGCGCCGCGGCGGCGGCGATACGGCGGCTGGGCGCCGACGCGATCCTGCGTCACACCGCGGCCCAGCGCGGCCGCGAGGCGGCTCTCACCCACTTCAACTGGCCGGACAAGGCAGCCGAGTTCACGCACTGCCTGGAGACCTGGGTGCGGGAGGAGGCCGGTACTAGGCGCGCTCGTGACGGGGCTCGTACAAGGCGACCTCGCCTCCGCCCGGCAACCGGAAGGCCGTCACCCGGCCCCAGGCCGCGACCTGGACGGGTCGGCTGAACTCCACGCCCTTGGCCGTGAGTTCGGTGACCGTGGAGTCCAGGTCGTCGCACATCAGCATCAGTTCGTGGGACGGTCCGCCGTCGGCCGGATGGCAGGCCACCTCGGCCGGCGGCAGCCGGAAGATCAGCCAGCCGTGCCCCACGTCGACGTGCGGCCAGCCCAGGACGTCCCGGAGGAAGGCGCGGTCCGCCTCGGCGTCGCGCGTGTAGATCACCACATGTGCCCCATTGATCACGCGCGGAGGCTAGTCGCGGAGCGGGCCGTCGGCAAGCACCCGCCGTCACCCGCCGTCACGCGTTGGACCAGCCCCGCTCGCAGAGCACCAGCCGGTACCCGTCGGGGTCCTCGACCGTGACACCCCACTGGTTCCAGTACGGGTTGGGCGAGGGCACCCGCTTGCCGCCGTGCTCCTCCAGCCGGGCGACCAGTTCCTCCGGCACCGGTTCGTCGACGTAGACGACCAGCAGGTCCTCCTCGGTGGGCCGGGGGTCGACGGGCCGGGCGGGCTCGTGGACCAGCTCCAGATGCCAGCCGGCGTCCGGCCAGCCCACCATCAGCAGGTCGTGCTCCCCGGGTTCCGGCCCGCCCTCGGCCCGCCACACCACACCCAGCCCGAGGCCCTCCACCCAGAAGCGCTCGGCCGCCGCGAGGTCCCGGGACGGGCGGGCGATCCGGATGTGACTACGGCCGTTGACGGGCATCGTGACCTCTTCCTGAGCTGCCGTTTCCTCCTCAGCAGCCTAGGTATCCGCACCTCCCTCGGCCATCGGCCGATCGCCCTGGACCGCAGGGCCTAGGTCGCCTCCGCACAGCGGCGGTGCCGGGCAACGGGCTTCGCGGTGCGCCGCGTTGCCACCGCCCCGCCCCGCCCCGTTCAATGGCGAAATTCACCGGGGGAGATCCGGACGCGGGAGCGCTTGCCGTGCACCGCGCAGGGGCCGGGAACCGTCGTCGTGCGGAGTCACGTCCACCGACAGAAACCGGTTACGCTCCCCCCGACTTCTCACCGCGAGGATGACATGACCGCCTCCCCCGACGATCCGACAGCGAAAGACGTCGCCGCCTCGCCGGAGCCGCCCGCCACCACATCTCCGCGCAGACCCCTGCCCCGCCGTGAAAGAGGCCCGTCGGCGATCGCCGAGGCGGGCGCCTCGTCCCCCGCGCCGAGACCGGGGGCGGCCCCCGACGGAGCCGCCCCCGAACCCGGTCCCGAGTACGCGTCCATACCGCCCATGTCCGCCGCCGCGGCGGAGTTCGCGGCCCTCACCACCGAGGCACCGGACCCGGCGGACATGGCGAACAGCGCGGGCAGCGCCGGCCCGCGTCCCGGTCCGGGGCGTCCGGACGACCCGGTGGTCACCACCGCCACGCCTCCGCGTCGCTCCCGGCGTCCCCGTCCGGCGGTACTGGCCGGTGCCGGCCTCGTGGCCGCCCTGCTGATCGGCACCCCGTTCCTCCTCAACGGCGGCGACGGCGGCACGGACCACACCGACGCGTCGGGATCCGCGGCGGGCTCCCTCCTCGGCGACGGGAAGAACGGTCACGCCCCCGACTCCTCCGGCGGAGCGACCCCGCAGGCGTCCGTGAAGGGCGTGCCCCAGGAGCGGACGCCCTCGCCCGTCCCGTCGCCGACGCCCTCCAGGAAGTCCGGCGGCACCAAGAAGAGCGGCGGCAAGAAGGGCACCACGGCCACGCCCACCGCATCCGCCGCGCCCGACACCCCCTCGGTCACCGTCGCGAACGTCCGGCTCCGCGGCGCGGGATCCGGCCGCTGCATCGACGTGACGGACGGCAGCACCGCGGACCAGACCCCCCTGCAGATCTGGGACTGCGGCGGGGTCGACTGGCAGAAGTGGACGTTCTTCGCCGACGGCACCGTCCGCAGCCTCGGCACGTGCATGACCGTCGCCGGGGGCTCGCGGGACGACGGCGCGGCGATCCGCCTCGCCGGCTGCGACGGCTCCGGGGCCCAGCGGTTCCGGCTCACCGCGGCGAACGACCTGGTCAACGTCCAGGCCGACAAATGCGTCGACGTCACCGACGTGCGGAGCGACAACGGCGCGCGGCTGCAGCTGTGGGGCTGCTCCGGCGGGGGCAACCAGAAGTGGAGCATCTACTGACGCCGCCCCCGCGCACCCCGACGCCTCGGGCCTACGCGCGCGGAATGCCGTACGCCCGGTCCACGCGCAGCCGCAGCACGAGCCGGCGGTCGCGGACCATCGCGGCGCGGTAGTCGTCCCAGTCGGGGTGCTCGCCCTGGACGTCACGGTAGAGGCGGACGAGTTCCTCGACGGTCTCGTCGTACGGGTCCCGGGCGACCGGTGACAGCTCGGCGGTGCCCTCGGCGACCGTGTAGGCCCAGCGGTCGGGACTGGTGACGTGGTAGGAGGCGCGGGGGTCGCGGCGCAGGTTGCGGGTCTTCGCGCGGTCGTCCGTGATCGAGACCCGCACGGTCCGTTCGTCGGGGTAGTACGCGTGGCTGACATTGGACAGCTGGGGGCGGCCGT
Source organism: Streptomyces sp. NPDC007901 (assembly GCF_042959465.1). Classification (NCBI taxonomy): domain Bacteria; kingdom Bacillati; phylum Actinomycetota; class Actinomycetes; order Kitasatosporales; family Streptomycetaceae; genus Streptomyces; species Streptomyces sp. NPDC007901. Next base: position 143,417 of record NZ_JBIBKW010000020.1, read on the forward strand.
CGCTCTTGAGGGTGACCAGCACCCCGGCGTGGCCTTCGGAGAGCAGCTTCAGAAGAGCGTCCTGGGTCATACAGGGGACAACCCCGCCGCTGCCGTCCGGCATTCCCTTCCTGCCCTTCCGGACCGAGGCGGTAGACACTGTCTACGGTGGCCTGGTAGACAGTGTCTATGACAGAGTCCGACACGAGCCTGCGCGACCGGCTGGTCGACGTCGGCGTGGAGTTGGTGGCCGCCGAGGGCGCCCAGGCGCTGACCCTGCGGGAGATCGCCCGCCGGGCCGGGGTCTCGCACGGGGCACCCCGCCGCTACTTCCCCACGCATCTCGGACTGCTCTCGGCCATCGCACGCCGGGGCTTCACCGAACTGGCCGCGCGCGGAGAGGCGGCGCTGGGCGACGGTGCGTCGGCACCAGGCGCACAAGTCGCCGCGCTGGCCCGGGTGTACCTGGAGTTCGCGCGGGACAGTCCGGGCATGTACGAGCTGATGTTCCGTCACGACCTGCTGGAGAGCGGCCACCTAGGGCTGCGGGAGACCAGCCTGCCGCTGTTCGGGCTGCTCGCCGACCTGGTCGGCCGGGCCCGGCCCGGCGCGGACGCACGGCTCGTCGCGGGCGCCCTGTGGGCGAACCTGCACGGCATCGCCCAGCTGTGGAGTTGGGGCAGCCTGCAACTCGCCACCGGCGCAGACGACTTCGGGCCCCTGCTGCGCTCCGCGCTGGACGCGCACCTCGGGCCGGAGGCCGGCCGGTGAACCGGCGGCTGACGCTGGCGAGCAGTGTCGCCGGCGCCGTGGTGGTCGCGCTGGACGGCACCGTGCTCACGGTCGCACAGCCCACGCTGCAACGGGAGTTGCACGCCTCCTTCGCCGAGGTGCAGTGGACCAGCACCGCCTATCTCATCGCGGTGGCGAGCCTGCTGGTCTTCGCCGGGCGGCTCGCCGACCGGTACGGGCAGCGGCGGATGTTCGGGCTCGGCATGCTCGGCTTCGGCGCCGCCTCGGCCGGTATCGGCTGTGCGCCGGGGATCGGCTGGGTGATCGGACTGCGGGTGGCCCAGGGCGTGTTCGGGGCGCTGCTGCAGCCCGCGACGCTCGGCATGCTGCGCACCGCATATCCACCGGACCGGCTGGCCAGGCCCCTCGCAGTGCGCACGGCCGCCGTCGGACTGGCCGCCGCCGCGGGGCCGTTGGTCGGCGGGGCGCTGGTGACGGGGCTGGGCTGGCGGGCGGTGTTCTTCCTCCATGTGCTGCCGACGGCGGCCTTCGGGATGCTCGCGCTGGCCGGGCGGGAGCCACGACCGGCGGTGCGGACCCCGCTGGACGGGCCGGGCGCGCTGCTGCTCGCGGTGACCCTGGCCGCTCTGGTGCACGGACTGGTCACCGGTACGGCGGCGAGTCTCGGGGTGGCCGTGGTCACCGGGGCCGTGTTCGTCCGGCACGAGCGGCGGACGGCGAGCCCGCTGCTGCCGCCCGGGGTGATCGGCGCCCCGGCGGTCGGGGCGGCCCTCGGCGTCCTGGTCACCGCGTCGGCGGCGCTGTTCGGCACGCTGTTCGTCGCCGTCTACGCCCTCCAGCGCACCCTCGGTCTCGACCCGTTCGCCAGCGCCCTGCGCAGTCTGCCGCTGGCGGTGCTGATGGTGGCGTCCGCCGCCCTGTGCCCCGTACTCCTGCGCCGGTACGGCGCGCGGCGCACCACCGCGACGGCCATGGCCCTGCTCGTCCTCGGTGTCCTGCTGCTGACCCGGCCCTCGGCCGCGCCCGCGCTGTACGGCGGTTTCGCGGCGCTGGGCGCCGGGTTCGGCACGGTGATGGTGGCGGCGACCCAGGTCGTCGTACGGCAGGCGGACGCCGGGGCGGCCGGGGTGGCGGGCGGGTCGCAGCAGACCGCGCTCAACATCGGGCCGGTGCTCGGGGTGGCCGTGGCGGGCGCCCTGCTGCCCTCCGGAGCCACGGAACCGCTGCTCGTCCTGGGGTTCCTGGCCGCGCTCGGCGTGGCGGTCGTCCGTCCGCTCCCCGGCGCATCTCCTATAGCGTCCGTCACACCACACGCGGATGAGCGGGACCATTCCCCCCTTCCTGCGCAACGATGAGATCCGAGGTCGGACCGCACCGCGGACGACGCGACCGGAGGAGAGCGATGGCACAGCTGCGACAGGAAGTCGACCCCAGTGAGGTCGGGCTGGACGTGAAGGCGCTGGACCGCCTCGACCAGCACTTCGCCCACTTCGTCGACGAAGGACGCCTGCCCGGCTACCTGGTGGCCGTGGCGCGCGGCGGCCGGGTCGCCCACCTCACCACGCAGGGCCACCGCGACCGCGCGGCGGGACTGCCGGTCGAACCGGACACCATCTGGCGGGTCTACTCCATGACCAAGCCGGTCACGGCGGTCGCGATCCTGCTGCTGAGGGAGGAGGGCCTGCTGTCGCTGGACGATCCGGTCGACCGCTTCCTTCCCGAGTTCGCCGAACCCCGGGTGTACGTGTCGGGTTCGGGCGAGGGCACGGTGACCCGGCCGGCCGACGGACCGATCCTGATCCGCCATCTCCTCACCCACACCGCCGGGTTGACCTTCGCCTTCTACCACACGCACCCCGTGGACGCCCTCTACCGCGAGGCGGGCCTGGAGTTCTCGGTACCGGCGGGCGCGAACCTCGCGGAGACGATGGCGGTGTACGCCCGGATGCCGCTCCAGTTCGAGCCGGGCACCCAGTGGAACTACTCGGTGGGCTTCAACGTGCTCAGCCGGGTCGTCGAGGTGGTCTCCGGGCAGAGGCTCGACGAGTTCTTCGCGGACCGGATCTTCCGCCCGCTCGGCATGCCGGACGCGGGCCTGCACATCGTGCCCGAGCAGGCCGACCGGCTCTCCGAGTTGTACGGCGAGACGGACGGCGGCGGCATCGAGGCCATCCCCGGGCTGCCGCTGCGGGGCCGCCCCCGCTTCCTGTCCGGCAGCGGCGGCCTGGCGGCGACCGCGTACGACTACCACCGGTTCATGGAGATGCTGCGCCGGGGCGGCGAGCTGGACGGCGTCCGCCTCCTCTCCCCCGCCTCGGTCGGCCTGCTCTCCGGCAACCACCTGCCCGGCGGCGCCGACCTGCGTGCCTTCGGCGCCCCCGTCCACCAGGAGCCCGGCAACGACGGCCTCGGTTTCGGCCTGGGCGTCTCGGTGGTGATCGACCCCGCCCGCACCCTCTCGCCCAGCAGCCCCGGCGCCTACGGCTGGACCGGGGCCGCCACCACCGCCTTCTGGGTCGATCCCGCCCACGACCTGACCGTGCAGTTCCACACCCAGGTGCGCCCCAGGAGCCTGAAGATCTTCCCGGAGCTGCGCCGGCTCGTCCACGAGACGATCCAGGACTGAGCGAGCCCGGGTCAGACCAGGTTGGCCTCCGGGCGGGGGGCGTCGGCCGCGAACCGGTCGGCGCTGAGCGGGCGGACGTCCAGGAAGGGTGCCCGGCCCAGATACAGGTCGCGGATCACCTCGCCGACCGCCGGGCCCTGGAGGAAGCCGTGACCGGAGAACCCGGTGGCGTACAGGAACCGGGAGACCGAAGGGGCCTCGCCGATCAGGGCGTTGTGGTCCGGGGTGTTCTCGTACAGGCCCGCCCAGCCGCCGGTGCGGCGCAGGTCGAGCAGGGCCGGGGCGCGCCGCCGCATCGTCTCGTACAGGCGCGGGATCCAGCGGTCGTGGGCGTCGGTGGCGAAGCCCGGCCGCTCGTCGGGGTCGGACATGCCGAGCAGCAGTCCGGGGCCCTCGGCGTGGAAGTACAGGCTGGTGCTGAAGTCGATCGTCATCGGGAGCGTCGGCGGCAGTCCCGGGACCGGTTCGGTGACCGCGATCTGGCGGCGCAGGGGCTGCACCGGTAAGTCGACGCCGGCCATCGCGCCGACCGCCCTCGACCAGGGCCCGGCCGCGCAGACCACCGTGTCGGTGGCGATCCGGCCGAGGGTGGTGTGGACGGCGGTGACATAGTTGCCGTCCCGTTCGATGCCGGTGACCTCGGTGTGGCGCAGCACGCGGGCGCCGTGGGCACGGGCCGCGGCCGCGTAGCCGTGCACGACGGACTCGGGAGTGCAGTGGCCGTCGTCCGGGGAGTACGCGGCGGCCAGCAGCCCGTCCGTGCTGATCAGCGGGGAGAGCCGGGCCGCCTCCTTCGGGGTGAGCATCCGGCTGGGCACGCCGAGGTGGTTCTGGAGCCGGACGCTCGCCTCGAAGGAGGCGACCTCCTCGGGGGTGGAGAGGAGGAAGAGGTAGCCGACCCGGCGCAGCCCGATGTCGTACCCGATCTCCTCCCCGAAGCGGGCGAAGGCCTCTAAGCTGCGCGCGCCCAGCTGGACGTTGAGCTCGTCGGAGAACTGGGCGCGCACTCCGCCCGCGGCCTTCGAGGTGGATCCGGCGGCCAGCTCGTCGCGTTCGACGAGGACGACGTCACGGACGCCCGCGCTCGCGAGGTGGTAGGCGATGCTGGTGCCCATCACCCCGCCGCCGACGATCACTGCCTGGGCCCGAAGATTCACGCGTGTACCTCCTGTCGGTCTCCCCCGATCCTTCCCCGGGAGGCCACCGGGTACCTCAGGACCAGTGCGCGACCGCGTCCAGGTGGGGCAGCACATGGTCCAGGCGCTCCCGCTTGGTGCGCAGGTACGTGATGTTGTTCTCGCACGGCTCGATCAGCAGCGGGACCGTTTCGGCTACCTCGACGCCGTGCCGTTCCAGGGACTCGCGCTTGCGCGGGTTGTTGGACATCAGGCGTACCGAACGCACCCCGAGGTCGCTCAGGATGCCGGCGGCGACACCGTAGTCGCGGGCGTCGACGGGCAGGCCGAGCGCGAGGTTGGCCTCGACGGTGTCCAGGCCCTCCGCCTGCAGGGCCATCGCGCGCAGCTTGGCCAGCAGACCGATGCCGCGGCCCTCGTGCCCCCGCAAGTAGACGACGATGCCGCTGCCTTCGGCGACGACCGCGCGCAGCGCCGCGGCCAGCTGGTCGCCGCACTCGCAGTGCTGGGAGCCGAACGCGTCCCCGGTCAGGCATTCCGAGTGCAGCCGGGTCAGCACTCGGTCGCTGTCGATGTCCCCGTAGACCAGGGCGACTTGCTCGTCACCGCGGTCGTGGTCCAGGTAGCCGATCGCCTGGAATTTCCCGTAGACGGTGGGCAGCGGTGCATTCACGACGCGTTCCACGCCCGAACGCCGTGGGGACTTCTTGCCGAGTACGCCGATGTTTTCTGTCATGATCTGATTCCTAAGCAGAGACGAAAGGCCGTGAAAGATGAGTGGTTCGGGCGCGCGTACGGCGGCATACGGTCTGTTGCCGGCGGACACTACGGAAGAGGTACGGACCAGGGGGGCGGGCGTTTCAACACAGGTCGCCGTCCTTCCCGTGGGGAGCTTCGAACAGCACGGCCCGTACCTTCCGCTGGCCACCGACACCCTCGTCGCCTGTGCCGTCGCCCGGGAGATCGCCGCCACGTTCCCGGTGCACCTCCTTCCTCCGGTGACGGTCTCCTGCTCGCACGAGCACGCCGCCTGGCCGGGGACCGTCAGCATCTCCGCGGTGACCCTGCACGCGGTGGTGAACGACATCGCCGCCTCGCTGCGCCGCTCCGGCGTCGAGGCACTGGTCGTGGTCAACGGCCACGGCGGCAACTACGTGCTGGGCAACGTCGTGCAGGAGGCGTCCGCGCGGGGCGAGCGGATGGCGCTGTACCCGGCCGCGGAGGACTGGGCGACGGCGCTGGAAAAGGCCGGGGTGGAGACCTCGGCGCTCACCGACATGCATGCCGGGGAAATCGAGACCTCCATTCTGCTGCACGCTCATCCCGAAATGGTCCGCCCTGGTTACGAGTCCGTCGATTTCACCGCTGACGACCGTCGTCATCTCCTCACCCTGGGAATGTCCGCCTATACCGACTCGGGCGTGATCGGCCGTCCTTCCCTGGGGTCGGCGGAAAAGGGGAAGGAACTGCTGGCGAGCCTGGCGGATTCCTTCGGGGCGGTTTTCGAACTGCTCACCGCCGGGCGGGAGTAGCGCAGCCCGGCGTACCAGCGGACGACCAGGACCACCAGACCGGGCAGCGCCGCCACGAAGCTGAGCACGCCGTAGACGACGGCGGTGGCGAGCCCGGTGTTGGCGCCGAGGCCCGCCGCGGCGAACGCCCAGGCGGTGACGCCCTCCCGAGGCCCCCAGCCGCCGACGTTCAGCGGCACGCCCATGGCGACCAGCGCCAGCACCGCGATCGGCGTCACCGCCGCCACCGAGGCGGCGGAACCGGCGACCCGCGCGGACACCACGAACATCCCGACGTGCCCGGCGAGGACGACCACCGAGGACAGCGCGACGCCCGGACCGTTCTGCCGGGACAGCAGCGCCCGGCGGGCCTCGGCGAGCGTCGAGCGCAGGGCGCCGCCGCGCCTGCCCGGGGCCTTGTTCATCCGGAGGGCGACCACGATCGCGATCGCGCCCGCGACCCCGGCCGCCGCCAGCGGGGCGAAGCTGCGCACGTCGGCGCGGACCGGCGAGGGCAGGATCAGCAGCGCGCCCGCCCCGAACACCGTCAACGCGATCTGCCCGGCGGTCCGTTCGAGGACGACCGCGCGGACCCCGCGCCCGATGTCGCCCTCGCTCTGCCCGTGCCGCACCGCCCGGTGCACATCGCCGAGCACCCCGCCGGGCAGGGCCGCGTTGAGGAACAGCGCCCGGTAGTAGTCGCCGACGGCGGGCCCGAGCGGCAGCCGAAGACCGAGGCTGCGGGCCACCAACTGCCAGCGCCAGGCGCTCAGTACGGTGGTGACCGCGCCGATCACCAGGCCGATCAGCAGCGTCGGCGTGTCGATCCGGCGCAGTCCGTCGAGGAAGACGCCGGTGCCGAGCCGCCACAGCAGCACGCCGATGATGGCGGCGCCGGCGACCGTGCCCAGGTGGGGTCGGACGGCACGGAAGGTGAGGCGCCGGCCCACGCTCACCGGGGCGACAGGCGCGCTCTCCCGGACCAGGGTGGGGGTGCTCACGAGGTGCCTCCGGTCGGCCGGGCCAGCGCCAGCAGGTCGCTGTGGTGCAGGAGGACCCGCAGTTCACCGGCCGCGTTGGCGGCGAGCCGCTCGGCCAGGTAGGCCTCGGCGCGCTCGGCCAGTTCGGGGCGCTGCTCGACGGCGGCGCCGACCCAGCCGCGCAGCCACTGCTCGGTGAGCGCCTTCTCGTCGGGGCCGAGCCGCCAGGGGCTGGGGTGCACCTTCACGGTGGCGCCCCGGTCGGCGAACGCCTCGCAGGCGGCCGTGACCGCGTCCGGGCCGAGCATTCCGCCGCGCCGCTGGTGGGCGTTGAACGCCTCGGTGATCTCGGCGTCCAGCGGGTGGGACGGGGTGAGGTCGACCCGCCCGGCCACCGACAGGGTCAGCAGCGCGGGGCAGCCGGCCCCGGCACAGGCCTCGGCGAGTACGTCGACCTCCTCCCGGGTGAGGACGTCGAGGAGAGCGGAGGCGGTCACCAGCGAGGCGCCTATGAGCGCGTCGGGGGTGAGCCGGGCGACGTCACCGCGCCGGGTCTCCACCGTGACCCGGCTGCCGTCGGCGGCGGCCCGGGGCGAGGCGACGGCGGCGAAGTGCAGCAGGTAGGGGTCGCGGTCGTGCAGGATCCAGTGCTGGGCGCCGTCGAGCCGGGGCGCCAGCCAGCGGCCCATCGAGCCCGTTCCACAGCCCAGGTCGTGCACGACGACACCGCCCGCCTTGCCGGGCAGGTTGGCCAGCCGGATCCGCAGCGGGTCCAGCAGGTCGTGCGCCCGGGCGACCGCGTCCGCGCTCTCCCGCAGCTCCAGCCACTCGGGCGCGTACCGCGGCGGCTCCTCGGGCCCGGCCTCGCGCAGCCGTACGGTGGCCCGCTCGCCCGGACGCACGACGGGACCGGCCCCGGCGATCACCTCGGAAGACACCTGTTCGCTCTCTCGTCCCACTCCTGCATCCGTAACATCCCTCGGCCCCGGCTGCGCGGGGATCGCGCCGACCGGAGTAGTGGTCGTGGTCTCGCTGGTCATGCCGCCCTCCTGGGTTCGTCGGGGAGTCGCAGCAGGACTCCGGCCAGGCTGCGGGCGGTGGCCGCCCAGCCGTCGAGCGCCGCCCGCCGGCCGCGCGCGGCGGCCTTGAGACGGCGGCGTACGTCCGCCTCGCCGAACCAGCCGCGCAGTTCGGCGGCGAGCGCGGCGGGGTCCTCCGGCGGGACCAGGATGCCGGGCACCCCGCCGTCGGGGGCGCGGCCGACCGCCTCGGGCAGTCCGCCGACGTCGGTGGCGAGCACCGGGATGCCCCGGGCGAGGGCCTCGGTGACCGCCATGCCGTAGGTCTCGGCGTAGGAGGTGAGGACCATCAGGTCGGCGGCCGCGTAGCTGGCGTCGAGCGCGGCGCCGGAGCGGGGGCCGGCGAGGTGCAGCCGGTCGGTCAGCCCGTGCTCGGCGATCAGCGACCGCAGGTGGGCGACGTACTCGGGGTCCTGGCCGAGCCCGCCGACGCAGGTGCAGGTCCACGGCAGGTCGCGGACCGCGGCGAGGGCCTCGACCAGCCGGTGCTGGCCCTTGCGCGGGGTGACGGCGGCGACGCACACCAGGTGCGAGACCCCGTCGGTGCCGCCGGCCAGCGGGGCGATGTCCGCGCCCGGGGCGGCGACATGCACCCGTTCGGGTGCCAGGCCGTGGTGCGAGACCAGCCGTCGTACCGCCCAGTCGCTGGTCGCGATCACGGCCGGGACGGCGCGCAGCACCGCGCGCTCACGGGCGTCCAGGTCGGCGGCGACGGCCCGGTCCAGGCCGGTCTCGTCGCCGAGCGGCAGGTGGACGAGGACGGCGAGCCGCAGCCGTTCCGCCTCGGGGACGACGATCTCCGGGACGCCGCAGGCGACCAGGCCGTCAAGCAGGACGGCCGCACCGTCGGGCAGTTCCCGCAGGGTGCGGGCGAGGCCGTCCCGGGCGGCCTGCTCGGGGCGCGGCCAGGATCCGTCCGCCACGTGCCGGGTGACCTGCCAGCCGAAGCCGGGCAGGTCCAGGCAGACCCGCCGGTCGTAGGCGTTGCCGCCGCTCGGCTGGGCCGGGTCGTCGACGCCGCCCGGCATGACGAAGTGCACGGTGCGCAGGGACATGGGCAGGATCCCGAGGTTCGCCGGGGCTTGGATGTCGGCGGTGGCCGCGCGCGGCGCGGGCACGTAGGTGAGGGCCGGGGCGCGGCCGACGGCCATGTCGGTCACAGGGCACGCTCGTAACTCGCCCAGGCGACGTGCGACTCGTGGAGCGTCACGGTCAGTCCGGCGAGGCCCCTGGCGCCCTCGCCCAGGGCGCCCTTCTCGATCCGCTCGGCGAGCCGGTCCGCGATGACCTTCGCGAGGAACTCCGTGGAGGTGTTGATCCCGGCGAAGTCCGGCTCGTTGTCGAGGTTTCTGTAGTTCAGCTCGCTGACCACGGCCCCGAGTTCCTGGGTGGCAAGACCGATGTCGACGACGATGTTGTCGTCGTCCAGCTGCTCGCGGCGGAAGGTGGCGTCCACCAGGAACGTGGCGCCGTGCAGTCGCTGCGCGGGTCCGAACACCTCGCCGCGGAAACTGTGGGCGATCATGATGTGATCGCGGACGGTGATGCTGAACAACGGACGACCCTCCAGGTGCGGCGCGTCTGGTCCCCCGGCTGATCCCTGCCGGGGGATGCCCTTAATACGGCTCTTGGCTTCCCCGTGTTCAGTCCACTCTCACTCTTTTCTCAGGTCAGGCGCGCTTGGCGGGCCAATCGGACGTTCCGTCAGCGGTTGTCCCCGTAGCGCACCCGGTGGCAGAGGGCCGGGATCTCCCCGGAGGCGAGCTTCGGGAGCAGCTCCGGGAGCTCCTCGAAGGCGCTCTCGCCCGTGATGAGGGCGTCCAGCGCCGGGTCGGCCAGCAGGTCCAGGGAGAGGGCGAGCCGGTCGGCGTAGCTGCGGCCGGACCGGCGCGGGGAGACGGTGCCGACCTGGCTGCTGCGTACGGTGAGCCGCCGGGAGTGGAACGCCTCGCCGAGCGGGAGGGCGATCCGCCGGTCGCCGTACCAGCTGAGTTCGAGGACCGTGCCCTCCGGCGCGAGGAGTTCCAGCGCGCGGGTGAGGCCCTGTTCGGTGGCGCTGGCGTGCACGACCAGGTCACAGCCGTCCAGGGCGTCCTCGGGGGCCGCGAAGTCCACGCCGAGGGCCTCGGCGGTCCTGGCCCGGGCGGGGTCGGCGTCGACCAGCTGGAGCCGTACGCCGGGGAAGCGGGCCAGCAGGGCGGCGACCGAGCAGCCGACCATGCCGCCGCCGATCACCGCGATCCGGTCGCCGACGAGGGGCGCGGCGTCCCAGAGGGCGTTCACGGCGGTCTCCACGGTGCCCGCGAGTACCGCGCGCGCCGGGGGTACCTGCTCCGGTACCACCGTCACCGCGCTCACCGGAACGACGTAACGCGTCTGATGCGGGTACAGGCAGAAGACCGTACGGCCGATCAGCCCATCGGGGCCCTGCTCCACGACGCCGACGTTGAGGTAGCCGTACTTCACCGGCCCGGGGAACTCGCCCTCCTGGAACGGCGCCCGCATCACGGCGTGTTGGCTCTCCGGCACCCCGCCCCGGAACACCAGTGTCTCGGTGCCCCGGCTGACTCCCGAGTACAGCGAACGCACCAGCACCTCGCCCTCGCCGGGCCCCGTGAGGGTGACGTCACGCAGCTCTCCGTGGCCCGGGGAGCGGAGCCAGAACGCGCGGGCCGAGGAGTTCATCGGCATCCTCCTGAACGATCGGGAAGTGGTTCACGTACGGAGATGTGCACAGCGAGAAGTGCACAGGCCGCGCACAGTACGCGGCGTTGATCGACTCTGTCACTCGGCCGGAGGACGTGCGGTGGCCCTGAACAACACTTACGAAGCCAGGCTGGTCCAGCAGGAGACCGCTGTGGGAGCGGGAGTACAGATCCTGTTGCTGGCGTTGCTCGGCTCGGCGATCGGCATGGGGCCGGCCGGCTGGTTGACGGGTCTCGCGTTCGCGATAGCCACCTGGGCGGTACTCTCCCGGGCCCTGCACCGCACCCGGCCGCGCTCCTTCGGCCCCGCCAACCGGGTGACCCTGGGCCGCGCGATCCTGGTCGGCGGGGTGACCGCGCTGGTCGCCGACTCCTTCGAGAGCTCCCCGCCGGTCACCCTGCTGGTGGGTCTCACCGCGGTCGCCCTCATCCTCGACGGCGTCGACGGCAAGGTGGCCCGCAAGACCGGTACGTCGACCGCGCTGGGCGCCCGCTTCGACATGGAGGTCGACGCGTTCCTGATCCTGGTGCTCAGCGTGTACGTGTCGACGCAACTCGGGCCGTGGGTGCTCCTGATCGGCGGCATGCGCTACGCGTTCGTGGCAGCGGCCAGGGTCGCGCCCTGGTTGAACGCCCCGCTGCCGCACTCCATGGCCCGCAAGACGGTCGCCGCGATGCAGGGCATCTGCCTGCTGCTGGCGGGCGCGGACCTGCTGCCCTACGCGGCCAACCTGGGCGTGGTGCTCCTGGCGCTGGGCTCGCTGCTGTGGTCCTTCGGGCGGGACGTGGTGTGGCTGTGGCGCAACGGGCGGGTCGCGGTGCGGGAGGCGGCGGCCGAGATCACGGTGACGGCCGAGGAGGCCGAGGAGGTCGACGCGTCCGTGGCGGCGCTGGAGCGGGAGCTGCTGGAACTCGCGGTCCGGTAGCCGAGGACAGCACGAGAAGGGGCCCGGACCGGGGGATGGTCCGGGCCCCTTCTCGTTTGCCCATGTCGTTTGCCTACAGGCATGCGCCTACAGGGGTTGGGCTACGACCGTGCGCTCCGCGTCCGTACGAAGGTGAACGCGGCCGCCGCCAGGCCCAGGGCGCCGACGATCAGGCCCGCGATGCCGAGGCCCCGGGCGGTGGAGTCGCTGGAGTCGGCGGACGCGGTGGCCGGCTTGGCGCTGCTCTTGGCCGCCGGTGCCGTGGACGCGGCGGCCTCGTCCCCCGCCGCCGTCAGCTTGAGCGTCGGCGCCGGGTTCTCCGGTTCCTCGTCACCGCTCTGGGCCTCCTCGATCCAGCGGACGACCTTGCCGTCGGAGTACGTCTGCAGGGTCTTGAAGGCGAGTTCGTCGGTGTCCTCGGGCAGCTGGCCGAAGGCGACGTCGAAGTCCTCGAACTGGCCGGCGCCGATCTTGCCGCCGGTCCAGGTGATCTCGGAGACGGCGTCGGTGATGGTGCCGTCGTCGGTCTTCACGGGCGTCTTGAGCTTGCTGGTGGTGACCTTGGCGGTCCAGCCGTCCCGCGGGCTGACGAGCACGCCCAGGACCGGGTGGTCGGTGGGCAGGTAGACCTCGACCTTGGTGGTGGTGGCGGTGTCCTCCTCGTTGGGCACGCGGAAGGTCAGCACGCCGTCGGTGGCGCCCTTGGCGTAGCTCTCGGGGTGGACGGTGACATGCGCGGCGGCGACTCCGGCGGCGACGAGGACCGACGTGGCGGTCAGCGCGGTGACGGTGGCGGCGCGGCGCAGGACAAGGCGGGTTGTGGACATGGGTGAACGGATCTCCGTACGGCTGAAGTGTGTTAGAGGCTGTTACTGCTGTTAGGCCGTATACGGGATCGGGGGGCCACGTCGGCTCACGGCGTGCCGCAGCGCCAGCAGCCGGGGCCGGACCGGGTGGGCGAGGGCGGGGAGACGGTGGTCGGCCGGGGCGGGCAGCGGGGCGTCGTGCCACCAGGCCGCCAGGCCCGGCACGAGCGCGACCGCGCGGCGCAGCAGCGACCAGAGCGCGGCCTCGCCGCACCGCAGCCACCAGGAGGCGACGAGCGCGGCGGCGACATGGGCGGCGGTGGCGTGCGCGGTGAGGAGGTGCGGCTGCTGCGCCATGCCGGCCATGGCGTCATCGTGCATACCGGCCATCGCCATGCTGTGCGCGGGGGCGGCCGGGCGGGCCGCGTCGAAGCCGAAGTGCAGGCCGGCCTGGGTCAGGAGCATGCCCGCGCCGATCTCCGGGAGTCCGCGCTCCCGTCCCGCGAGGGCCCGCCCCGCGGCGAACACGGCCAGGAACCCGGCCGCGTCGGCCCAGAGCGGCGGCAGGTCGCCCATCGCCAGGCCGTGGCCGGCGGCAGCCAGGAGCACGCACACCGCGGCGAACACCGCGGCACGCAGGCTCCGTACCGCCGGTGACGCACTCATGGTGAGCGATCCTCCCACGGTCGGGTGGTACGCGAGGTGTGGACGCCCCGTTCACTCACGGCTGGGGATTTCCCGTGCGGCCGTAGCAGACCGCTGTGCGGACACGGGCCCGGACGTCGGCCGGGGCAGCACCGCGCGGCCGAGCCCGCCCCGGCCGCCCTGACCGGCGTCAGCCTGACCGCCGAGGCCGAGGGCGACCGTGCGGTGCGTATCATCAAGCCCGGGTCGCCGCCCGCCCCAGCGGAAGCTCGAAGTGCACGACCCCCTGCCCTGCGCCCGGTTCCTCGCGCTCGTCGAGCACGCCCTTCCCGAGCGACCGCCAGAACGCCTCGGCGCCGGGCACGGCGGGGTCGGTGTGCAGATACACGGCCCGGTACCCGCCGTCCGCGACGGCGAAGTCGACCAGCCGGGCCACCAGTTGCCGGGCCATCCCCCGCCGACGGCACTCCGGCCGCACATACAGCCGCCGCACCTGGGCGGTCTCCCCCGAGGGATACCGCTGGGCCAGCTCCCGGGGATTGGGCGGATGCGCGGGCCCCCGCGAGTCGAGCGCCCCGGTCCCGACGACCCGCCCACCCGCGTCGACGGCGACCAGCAGGGCGTGCCGGCGGGAGGCGAGATAGGCCGCGCCGGGGTCGACTATGTCCCCGTGCCAGCGCGGCACGTACCCGGTACCGAAGTCCCGGTAGACGGTGTCGAGCATGACGGCGCGGGCGCCGCCGAGGTCGTCGGGGGTCGCCGCCCTGATGCGAAGTGCGGGCGGGACACGTCCTTGGAGTCCCGTATGCGGACGGCCTGTTCGGTGACAGCGACCTCGATGCAGTCGTCCCCCTGGCTTCCGCTGTAGCTCGACTTGAACCAGGCGAGTTCCGTCGTGCTCATAGTTCTCCTCGCAGTCGCTCCAACAAGCCCTGCGATCCTTTGGGGTTGAGGGCCTGCGAGCGCAGTGTGTCATAGCGCTGCTGGAGCAGGCTCACCTCTTTCACGTCACTGATCAGCCGCCCGTTCTGCTGCCCTTCCGAGTACGCGAACCGCCGCCCCTCCGGCGTCTCCAGAAGCCGGACCGGCCCGTCCAGACACGCGTGCGGCCCCGCCTCCAACGGCACGATCTGAAGCGTCACGTTGCACAGGGCGGCCCGCTCCAGCACATGGTCGTACATCTCGCGCATCTGCTCCGCGTCCCCGAACCGCCGCCGGAACACATGCTCCTCGACGATGAAGCTGAACGGCACCGTCGGCCGCTCGTACAACACGCGCTGCCGCTTCATCCGTACGTCGAGCAGGTTCTCCAGCCCCTCGTCCGTGACCACCGGGATGGTGCCGTCGAACACGGCCCGCGCGTATCGGTCCGACTGCAACAGCCCCGGCACCAGCCTGCACTCGTACGTACACAGGATCACCGCGATCCGCTCCAGCCGGGCCCACTGCCGGAACCAGACCGCCAGCCCTCTCTCCCCGCGCGTCAGAAACTGGGCCGCCTTCCTTGACGCCCGGTGTTCCCCAGCGCCTCCTCGGCCCGCTCCACGAACGCCCGGTCCGGCATCCGCCTCCCCAACTCCACCGACGCGACCGTGTGTTTGGAGAACCGCACCGGTTCGCCGAAGTCGGCCCTGCCGTACCCGGCATGCTCCCGCAGCGCCTGGACGACGGCCCCGAAGGTCCGCAGGCTGTCGGAGGGGTCCGGCTCCCGCTCCACCTCACAGCCCGTCGGATCGTCGCCGTCGCTCTCGTCCACGCCGTTCGTCATACGCGGCCACCTCCAGGTACGTGCGCGCTCCGCTCCCCGCGATCAACTCACCCAGAGTGACGGAAAGATCCACGTACCGTCTACGGATTGCCCTCGTACGCTGACGCAGCGTACGCACCGCGTACCTGGATCCCTGTCGGTCCCGACGGACGCGCCTCCAGGGCGGTCACAGAGCCCATTCCGTGGCCAGCAGGTCGACAAGTCTCCGCTGCTGCGCCGCGAGTGCTTCCGGCGTCCAGTCGTCGTGCTGAAGTACCTGACTGGTCAGGGCGAACGGAACGGAGCCGCCGCGGCCCGTGAAGTACCTGGCCTTCTTGGCGGCGAAGTCGTAGTTCTGGGCGGCGGAGTTCTTCGCCCGGTTGAGCAGAACCAGGTTGCCGAGCCGGTGGGTCCAGTGCTCTCGCTGTGCCCTGTCGAACAGATCCACCCACCGGGAGTCGGCACTCGGATTCTGCGGCAGTACGTGCTCGACGGTGATGAGCGGCAGGTCGTACTTCACGCCATGGGCCTCCGAGAGCAGTTCGTCCACACGGAGCAGGACGAACTTGCGGGTCTTGGCGACGAGGTACAGCTCGCCCTCGAGTCGGGAGCGCGTCTGCGACTTCTCGGTTTCGGTCAACTCGAACGCGGGAGAGTCCAGGCCCTGGCCCTGGTCGAGTTGGCGGAGGAGCTCGGCATAGCGTGTCACGCGTGGCGTGGTGTAGACGCGCCGGATGAACATGCTCGCGGACAGGCGCTCCAGGGCCTTGAGGAAGCGGTCGAGCCAGACCGGGTCGTGTTCGTGGTTGCGCAGGGCCCACAGTGCGGCGGGCCGCCAGTCGTTGTTGTCGGTCTGCTGGAGGCGCTTGAACCAGGCGTTGACCTTCTCCGAGCCGAATGACGCCTCGTACCGCGCGTCGCGGATCTGGGCGTATGCCTCGGCGTACGGTACGACCACGTCGTTGACGAAGACCTCGGCCTTGCCGGGCAGGTACTGGTTGAGAACCTGCGTGGGAAACTCCTTGAGCAGTTCCCGTTCCGCGCGCTTCTTCTCGTAGATCATGCGCAGGTGAAGGAACAGATCCGCGAAGTCGTCCCGGCCCAGGGTCTCTTCGGCATCCTCCCACCTGCGTGCGCAGTCCTCCGACTCCTGCGCGTCTTCCAGGGCCCCGATGATCTGCGACTTGAAGATGTCGGTGGGCGACAGGTCCAGCCCCCTGGAATTCATCACGCTGAAGATCCGGTGCGCACTCTCCAGGTCGGGGGTGGCGACCACGACCAAGAAGGTCCGTTCGCCGAGCATGCGGACCAGACCGAGACGGCGTTCCTCCGACCAGCGGGCCAGTTCTCGGTACAGGGCGAGCGCGTTGTCCCGCACCGCTTTCTGCGCGTCCGTCGGCAGCGTGTTCCTGTCGATGCCGAGGAGCGTCTCGATGGCTCCGCTGGTCTGGACGTGTTTACGGAAGAACTCGGCGTCACGTGGGCGGGGTCTGAGTCTTGGCTTGGGCATGAGCCCGAGGATCGGGTCGCCGGGCTGGTTGACCAGCTTGTGCAGGGCATCACACAACTCGGGAGTGGTCGTCAGGTCCCGGAGGACCGAGAGCAGGATGGTCAGCGTGGTGAGACGCTGCTGACCGTCGATGACGTCGGACCTCGGTTCTCCGCTCGTTTTGACCAGGACCAGCGAACCCAGGAAGTACGGCTCGTCGGTCCCCCGCTCCAGCGCCTCCGCCAAGTCCGTCAGCAGTTGGACGGCCTGCTCCTCCTGCCAGGCGTACGGGCGCTGGTAGTCCGGTATGCGGAAGTCGTAGTCGCTGCTGAAGACCTTGTGCAGGGGCATCTCATGCGCTTCGAGCTTTTGCATGCGCTCATCATGGCGGGCCCCGCCGACACTCGTTGCCGACCTTCCCGAAGTGCCGGGGCGCTCGCACCGGGCCGGACGTACGCCCGGCCCGGTGGGCGTCAGGCCGCCTTGCGGGCCTGTCCCCGGTGGTCGCGGATGATGTCCGCGTACCGGCGGCCACTGCCCTTGATCGTGCGGACCTGGGTGTCGTAGTCGACGTGGACGAGGCCGAAGCGCTTGTCGTAGCCGTACGCCCACTCGAAGTTGTCCAGCAGCGACCAGGCGAAGTAGCCGGCCAGCGGGGCGCCCTTGCGGGCCGCCGAGGCGCAGGCGGCGAGGTGGCCGGCCAGGTACTCCTGGCGCTCGGGGTCGTCGACCGTACCGTCGGGACGGACCACGTCCGGGTAGGCGGAGCCGTTCTCGGTGACGTACAGCTTGCGGGCCCCGTACTCGTCCGTGAGGCGCAGCAGCAGCGTCTCGATGCCGCTCGCGTCGATCTCCCAGTCCATGCCGGTGCGCGGGACGCCGGGGCGGTGGACCGAACGGGCGTAGGGCGCCGGGCCGTTCGGGTCGTCCTCGATGTACGCCGGGAAGTAGTAGTTCAGGCCGAGCCAGTCCAGCGGGGTGGCGATGGTCTCCAGGTCGCCCGGGCGCTCGGGGAGTTCGACGCCGTACGTCTCGACCATGTCGGCCGGGAAGCCGCGGCCGTGCACCGGGTCCAGCCACCAGCGATTGACGTGTCCGTCGTGGCGGCGGGCGGCGGCCACGTCCTGCGGGCGGTCTGTCGCGGCGAAGACGGTGGAGAGGTTGTTGACGATGCCGACCTGGGCGCGGGGCGCGGCGGCGCGGATCGCCTGGGCGGCCAGACCGTGCCCGAGGAGCAGGTGGTACGAGGCGCGGACGGCGGCCGTGAGGTCGGTCCAGCCGGGGGCCATCGTGCCCTCCAGGTGGCCGATCCAGGCCGAGCAGGAAGGCTCGTTGAGGGTGGTCCAGTGGTGGACGCGGTCGCCGAGACGGTCGGCGACGACGGAGGCGTACGCGGCGAAGCGCTCGGCGGTCGCCCGCTCGGGCCAGCCGCCCCGGTCCTGGAGCGCCTGCGGCAGGTCCCAGTGGTACAGGGTGACCGACGGGGTGATGCCGGCGTCCAGCAGGGCGTCGATCAACCCGTCGTAGAAGTCCAGGCCCTTGGCGTTGACCGGTCCGTCGCCACCGGGCCGCACCCGCGGCCAGGCGACCGACAACCGGTAGGCGTTGGCGCCGAGTTGCCGCATCAGACCGATGTCCTCGCGCCAGCGGTGGTAGTGGTCGCAGGCGACGTCGCCGTTGTCGTCGCCCGCGATCTTCCCCGGGGTGTGCGAGAAGGTGTCCCAGATGGAGGGTGCGCGGCCGTCCTCGGCGACGGCCCCCTCGATCTGGTACGCCGCGGTTGCCGTGCCCCACAGGAAGTCGTGTGGGAGGGCGGCGAGGTCGATGGTCACGTAAGTCCTTTCGGAACCGGGAGGGTTCACTTGACGGCGCCGGCGGTCAGCCCGGCGACGAGATAGCGCTGGAGCAGCAGGAAGCCGGCCACGACGGGGACGCTCACCACGAGCGAGGCGGCCATGATCTGGTTCCAGTACACGTCGTTGAGCGTGGAGTAGCCCTGGAGACCGACGGCGAGGGTGCGGGTGGTGTCGTTGGTCATGACGGAGGCGAAGAGGACCTCGCCCCAGGCCGTCATGAAGGCGTAGACGGCGACCGCGACGATGCCGGGGATCGCGGCCGGGACCACGATCCGGAAGAGCGCGCCGAGCGGTCCGCAGCCGTCCACCAGCGCGGCCTCGTCCAGGTCCCGCGGGACCGAGTCGAAGTACCCGATCAGCATCCAGATCGAGAACGGCAGCGAGAACGTCAGGTAGGTGAGGATCAGGCCGCCCCGCGAGCCGAACAGGGCGATGCCGGTGGCGTTGCCGATGTTGACATACAGGAGGAACAGCGGGAGCAGGAAGAGGATGCCCGGGAACATCTGCGTGGACAGCACGGTGACGGTGAAGACGCGCTTGCCGCGGAACTCGTAGCGGCTGACCGCGTAGGCGGCGAACACCGCGACCACGACCGAGCAGAGGGTCGCCGCGATCGACACGATCAGCGAGTTCACGAAGTACTTGGCCAGCGGGACCGTCGACCAGATGTCGATGTACGGGCGGATGGTCAGCCCGCTCGGCAGCCAGCGGAACTTGCCGGTGACGTCCGCGAGGGGCTTCAGGGAGCTGGAGATCATCACGTACACAGGGATCAGCACGAACCCGGTGAGCAGCGTGAGGAAGATCCGCCGGGACCAGAGGAAGGAGCGCGGCGGGGCCATGGGCGAGCTAGACATCCGAGGTCCTCCGTCCGCGCGAGGTGAACACCAGGTACACGCCGGTCACCACCAGCAGGAAGAGCAGCAGGAGCACGGACATGGCCGAACCGGTGCCGAAGTTCCAGGTGACGAAGGAGGCCTGGTAGATGTGGACCGAGATGAGGTCGGCGGCCTCCGGGGCGGACTTGCCGAACAGCACGTACGGTGTGTTGAAGTCGTTGAACGTCCACAGGAACAGGACCAGGATCAGCACCTGGTTGACCGGGCGCAGCGACGGCAGGGTGATCCGGCGGATCTGCTGCCACAGGCCGGCGCCGTCCAGGGCGGCCGCCTCGTACAGCTCGCGCGGGATGTTCTGGAGTCCGGCCATCACGATCAGGAAGGCGAACGGCCAGCCCTTCCACACCGACACGATGAGCAGCGCCCAGAAGCTGTTGTCGCCGATCAGCCAGAAGGACGGCTGGTCGGTGAGGTGCAGCTGGTCGTGCAGGACGTGGTTCACCAGGCCGTTGTCGTGCTGGAACATGAACACCCAGGTGATGACGGCCGCGTAGACCGGCAGCGCGTACGGCACCAGGAACAGGGCCCGCAGCAGGCCCCGGCCCTTGAAGGTGTCCTGCATGAACACCGCGGCGGCGGTGCCGATCAGCCAGCACAGGCCGACCGACAGGAGGGTGAAGCCGACGGTGACGAAGAAGGAGTGCAGCAGGGCCTTGCCGACCGGGGCGTCGAAGTCGACCGACATCTTGTAGTTGCCGAAGCCGGCCCAGGGGGCGGTGGTCCAGTCCCGGATGTAGAACTGGGTGAGCTCCTTGAAGCTCATCACGACGCCGATGACCATCGGGACGAGATGGACGAGGAGTTCGAGGAGCAGGGCGGGCAGGAGCAGCAGGTAGGGCAGTCCGATGCGGCGGATCCGCCCGGGGCGGCGGCCCGAGCCGCCCGCCGCCCCGGGGGAGTTCACCCGCGCCGGTTCTTGCACAGCGGTGGTGGTGGTCGTCATCGCGTTCAGGCCGCCGGCATCTGCTGCTGGGCCTTCTCCAGCTCGGCCTTGACGGAGTCGGTGGTGATGGTGCGGCCGGCGGCCGCGTCGGCGAACAGGTTCTTCACGGCCGTACCGACGGTCGTCTCGAACTGCGACTCCGAGGCCACCTGGGGCAGCGCCGCGGCGCTGGTGGCCAGGGTGTTCTTCAGGACGGAGTTGGCCGGGGTGTTGAAGGCCGCGTCCTCCTGGGCCGCCTTGACCGGCGGGATGGAGCTGTAGGCGGTGTTGAGGATCTTCTGCTCGTCGTCACTGGTCATGAACTTCACGAACTTGGTGGCGCCGTCGAGGTTCTTGGTGTTCTTGAAGACGGCCAGGTTGATGCCGGCCACCATCGAGTTGACCTGGGCGCCGGTGCCGGGGGTGCCGGACTGGACCGGGACGGGCGCGATGCCGTAGTCGCTGTCGCTCATGCCCTGCGACTTGAGGTTGGCGGAGGCCGACTGCCACAGCAGCATGGCCTGCTTGCCCTTGGCGAAGTCGCTGACCGACTGGTTCTGTGCGTACTCGGCGTCGCCGGTCGGGATGACCTTGTCCTTGGCCATCAGGTCGACGTACTGCTTGACCCCGGCGACGACCTTGTCGTTGGTGAAGTCCGGCTTGCCGTCGGCGGTGAAGAAGTCGCCGCCGTTCTGCCTGGCGAAGACGAAGGTGTGGTGGATGTTCTCCGAGACGTTGCCGCCCTCGGCGCCGAGCACCGACTTGCCCTTGGCGGATATCTTCTTGCCGTCGGCGATCAGCTCGGCCCAGGTGGCCGGGGGCTGGGAGATGCCGGCCTCGGCGAAGATCTTCTTGTTGTAGTAGAGCGCGTACGCCATCGAGTACAGCGGTACGGCCGCCGGGTCCTTGCCCTCGGCGCCGGTGGAGCCGAGCGCCGAGTCGACGAAGCGGTCCTTGCCGCCGATCTTGTCGAAGTTCTTGGCGTCCCAGGGCAGCAGCGCGCCGGTCGCCTGCAGCGAGGCGCTCCAGGTGTTGCCGATGTTCAGCACGTCGGGGCCCTGGCCGGAGGTGGTGGCGGTCAGGATCCGGTTGAGCAGGTCCGACCAGGGCACGACCTCCAGCTTGACCTTGATGCCGGTCTGCTTCTGGAACTTGTCGAGCTCGGGCTGGAGCACCTTCTTGTCGATCTCGATGCTGGCACCCTGGTTGGAGGCCCAGTAGGTGAGCGTCTTCGGGGAGTCGTCGGACCCGCCGCCGGTGGACGAACCGCCACCGCAGGCCGTGGCCGCGAGGGCGAGAGACATGGTGACGGCGCCTACGGCCGCGGCTCGGATGCTGCGCATGGCTCCAGCTGTGCCTTTCCGGGAGTCGAGAACCCCGAGAGGGCTTCGCGCGTTCGGCTCCCGAAGCCCCTCATGGCTTAATTTAGGACGTGAGTTAATCCTCGGAAGGCTGGCTCGTCAAGGGATCCGGCACGGGTATCCGCGCAGGCAGGCCGGGGAGCGGCCGGTTCCGGGACGGTGGCGCGCCCGCGTCCGCCTGTGTGACCTGGGCCGAAGCCGCGCGACCTGGCCGAAGAGGGGCCGGGCGCCGTTCCACAACGGTTGTGTTTCGACGGGTCGTTGCCCGCGGCGGTGGGGGTCGGGAGCCTGTCCCCGACCCCCACCTGGGGTCACCCCCACCTGGGGTCACCTCACCGGACGGGCGTCGCAGCCGGGGCCGGGGCCGGGGCCGGTGCGTAGCCGGTGGGGCGGGTGGTGAAGGTGCCGCGGCCCTGGGTGCGGCTGCGGAGCCGGGTCGCGTAGCCGAACAGTTCGGCAAGCGGCACCGTGGCCGTCAGGACCGCCGCCCCGGCCCGGGTCTCCGAGCCGGTGACCCGGCCGCGCCGGACGGCCAGGTCGCCGAGCACGCCGCCCACCGCGTCCTCGGGCACGGTGACCGTGACCTCGGCGACCGGCTCCAGGAGCACCATCGCGCAGGCCCGCAGGGCCTCCCTCAGGCCGAGCCGGCCCGCCGTGCGGAACGCCGTGTCGGAGGAGTCCTTCACATGCGTCGAGCCGTCGGTGAGGGTGACCCGCAGCCCGGTCACCGGGTGCCCGCCGAGGGGGCCCTCGGCGAGCGCGTCCCGGCAGCCGGCCTCGACCGCGCGGACGTACTCCTGCGGCACCCGGCCGCCGGTGACCGTCGACCGGAACGCGAAGCCGCCCTCGGGCCCGAGGGGCTCGACGTCCAGGACGACATGGGCGAACTGCCCGGCCCCGCCGGTCTGGTGGACGTGCCGGTGGACCAGGCCGGTGACCCCGCGGGCCACGGTCTCCCGGTGGGCCACGCGCGGCCGGCCGACCGTGACCTCGGTACCTCCGTCGCGGCGGATCTTCTCCACCGCGACCTCCAGGTGCAGTTCGCCCATCCCGGACAGCACGGTCTGCCCGGTCTCGGCGTCGGTCCGCACCGCCAGGGAAGGGTCCTCCTCGGCGAGCCGGGCCAGCGCCTGGGCCAGCCGGCCGGTGTCGGTACGGCGGCGGGCCTCGACGGCGACCGAGACCACCGGTTCCGCGGTGCCGGGCGGTTCCAGGAGCAGCGGGGCGTCCGGGTCGCACAGGGTGGCGCCGGGCCGGGCCGACCTCAGGCCGACGACGGCGACGATGTCACCGGCCACCGCCCGGTCGAGGGGCTGGTGCCGGTCGGCCATGACACGGAGGATGCGGGCGACGCGTTCGGTGCGGCGGGTGGCCGGGTCCATCACGGTGTCTCCCTTCTCGATCGTGCCGGAGTAGACGCGGACATGGGTGAGGCGTCCGGTGGCGGTCGCGGTCACCTTGAACGCGAGCGCCGCGAACGGCCCTTCGGGGTCGGCGGGCCGTTCCCGCTCGGCACCCTGGTGGGTACCGCGTACCGCCGGGACGTCGAGCGGCGAGGGCAGATAGGCCACGACCGCGTCCAGGAGCGGTTCGACGCCCCGGTTGCGGTAGGCCGAGCCGCACAGGACGACGACGCCCTCGCCGCTCAGGGTGAGCTCGCGCAGGGCGGTGACCAGCGTGCCGGTGGACAGCCGGCCGGGAGGCGCGCAGAACTCCTCCAGCGCGGCCGGGTGCAGTTCGGCCACCGTCTCCTCCAGCGCGCGCCGCCGCCGGGCCGCCGTCTCCCGCAGTTCCTCGGGGACGGGCCCCTCCGTCGCCGTACCGCCGTCGTCCGCCCAGACCAGCGCCCGCATGTGGACGAGGTCGACCACGCCCGTGAAGCCGTCCTCGGTGCCGATGGGCAGCTGGACGACGAGCGGGGCCGGGTGCAGCCGGGCGCGGATCGACGCGACGGCCCGGTCGAGGTCGGCGCCCGCGCGGTCCAGCTTGTTGACGAAGGCGATCCTGGGGACGCCGTGCCGGTCGGCCTGCCGCCACACCGACTCGCTCTGCGGCTCCACGCCGGCGACCGCGTCGAAGACGGCGATCGCGCCGTCGAGGACGCGCAGGGAGCGTTCGACCTCGTCGGCGAAGTCGACATGGCCGGGGGTGTCGATGAGGTTGACGCGGTGGCCGTCCCAGGCGCAGCTGACGGCCGCGGCGAAGATGGTGATGCCGCGATCGCGTTCCTGGGGGTCGAAATCGGTGACGGTGGTGCCGTCGTGGACCTCGCCGCGTTTGTGGATGGTTCCGGTGGCGAAGAGGATGCGTTCGGTGACGGTGGTCTTTCCGGCGTCGACGTGGGCGAGGATGCCCAGGTTGCGAACGGCGGCAAGGGGGCTGACGGAGTTCGGGTGGAGTTCGGTGCGCATGACCCGGTGCCTTTCGAATGCGGGTTCCCGGAATGACTCCCGGAAGGGGCAGCGCAATTTCCCGTGCGGCGAAGTCGCCGAGCCATGACTGACGGCACGTCAAACATTAGGTATATGCCGGTGGTTGCTCGGATCGGTCGCGTGTCACGGCGTCCGGTGCCGGCCGCGCAGCGGGCACCGGAGGAACGGGGACACGAGGATCACCTCGTAGCGGCAACGGGGAGAGACGGCAGCGGTGCGGTCACGCATGGCCCTCTCCCTCTCATTCGTCGGAACCCGTCACGGCAAAGCACGGCGACCGCGTTCTGCGGCTACGGTGCGTGATACCCGGTGAGTGTAGGCAGGGTCGCGGAGCTGGGCACTTGGTTTTCGGCCGGGCGGGGCGGCCGAACTTCCCGGAGATACCGGTTCGTTCCCTTTTCTCCGCCCGTCGGGGAATGGGACGAGCCGTTGTCCCGGCCTTTTCCGGTCATTCATCCGGCCGGCACCGATAACCCCTTCGGCCCGGAAGGTTCATTCCGGATCGGCGCGCCGGGCCGGGGCGGTTCGCCGGCCGAGACCGCCGCAACTCCAGCGATTGGCCGAAAAACACGCTTTACGGCTCCCAGCGGGACATCCGTGCGCCCATCAGCCGCACCGGCGGCGCGGGTTCGGGAAAGGACGCCCGGAACGCCCCGGATGCACATCTTCCCGGAGTGCCGTGCGAAGCGGCCCTTCCGGTAACGGTCCGGCCGGAGTTGGTGTGGAACATGTGTGGATTTTCGGTGAAGCACTCCGTGTGGCTGAGAAATTGGGATCCCGCCCGGGGTTCCGGCGGGCCGCGCAAAGGACGGGAAGCGGTTCCTCCCGGTGGCCGGTGGACGCTCTAGCACTTCACGAGCAGGCCTAATCTGATGCGCGAGCAGGTCGAATGGGCCCGGCAAGCGGACGGATTGGACAGGATTGGACACGCAAAAGTCGCGGAGGGCGCCGTTCGCCGCGCTGCGCCGGGGCACCGCCATGCCGGTCGCCGCGCAGATCCTCATCGCGGGAACGCTCTTCTCCAGTCTCGGCGACACTCTCGCCTCGCTGGGACTGGTGCTGCACGCGGCGGACCACGACATCCGCTTCGGGGTGACCGAGGTGATGCTGGCCCAGCTCGTCCCCACGGTGGTCGCGGCACCGCTGATCGGTTCGGTGGTGGACCGGTTCAGTGCCCGCGTGGTGTGTCTGTGGGCCCTGCTGCTCCAGGCGCTGTCCCTCGGTGCGGCCACCGCGGTCGGCGGATTCCATGTGAAGGTGGCGCTGATCGCGCTGGCGGCGCTGGCCGGCGTGGCCTCGGTGGCCGCCGGGTTCAAGATGCTGCCCGCCGTGGCGGGCGAGAGCCACACCGGACGGGCGAACAGCCTGCTGACCGCGGGCCTGTCGGTGGCCGGGCTGATCGGGCCGCCGCTGGCCGGTTTCCTGAACTCGCTGTGGGGCACCGGCGTGCTGCTCGCCACCGACGCGGTCTCCTTCCTCGTCCTCGCGGGCTGCACCATGCTGGCGGTGCCGAGCACCGTGGACGTGGCGATCGGCCGCCGTCCCGCGACCCGGCTCGCGGACGGCTACCGGGCGCTCAGGGACGCGCCGGTCGTGGGCGCGCTGATGCCGGCGCTGGCGGCGGCGATGCTGGCCACCAGCATCGAGAGCGTCGCGGGCGTCTTCTACCTGCGGGGCGTCGCCGACGGCAACGACACCGTCTTCGGTCTCTTCCTGGCCACCTGGGCCCTGGGGTCCATCCCCGGCGCGCTGCTCGCGGGCCGCCCGGGCTGGGAGAACCGGCACACCCTGCTGATCATCGGCGGGGTCCTCGCCATCTCGCTGGGGCTGATCCTCGCCGGTCTGCTCCCGGTCGTCTGGGTGATCTTCCCGCTGTTCCTGCTGGCCGGGTTCGGCAACGGCGCCTGCAACGTCGGTCTGCGCAACGCGGTGCACGTCCATGTGCCGGCCGAGGTGCACGGCAGCGCCTGGGCCTGCTTCCAGGCACTGTCGCGCACCTGCATCGGCCTCGGTTATCTGCTGGGCACCCCCAACAGCCTGGTCTCCAGCCGGGGCCAGGTGATCGTCTCGGGTGTCATCCCGCTGGTGGCCATGGCGTGGGCGGCCCTGGTCATCCTCCGGCGCGGCGAGCGCACCCTGACGGAGCCCTCAGCCTGAGCGACCGACCGACTGGTCGGAAAGTAGCGGGTCACGTGGCACGGCGTCACACCCGGGTGCCGGCGAGATGGCCGAGGAGTTCCGCGTTCACCTCGTCGGGCCGCTCCAGATAGCCGAAGTGGCCGCAGCCGGGGATCTCCGTGTACCGGCAGCCGGGGATGGCGTCGGCGAGTTCGCGGGTGAGGCGGGGGCGGACCACCACGTCGTCGGCGAAGGCGACGGCCAGGCAGGGCCGGGTGATACGGCGGTAGGCGGCCAGCCGGTTCGGGATCAGCTCCAGGCCCAGCTGGGCGCGGACGGCGGCCGGATCGGGGAGGGTGAGCTCGAACAGGCTCAGCCAGTCGGTGAGCCGCGCGTCGTCGTCGAGGGTGCGGGGCGAGAGGTTCTGCAGGGCGTGCCGGTGGGCCGCGACCGCGGGCGGGAGCCGGATCCCGCTGTCGGCGAGCGCGAGGTCGGCCGCGGAGGCGGCGGCGATCAGCGCGTCCGTACGGCCGCCGCCCGCCAGCAGGACGGCCCGGTCGACGAGTTCGGGCCGGGCCAGGACGACCTCCTGCACGATGATCGCGCCCAGCGAGTGCCCGACCAGCCGGCACGGCGCCGCGCCGAGGTGCTCGATCAGCGCGGCGGCGTCGGCGGCCAGGTCGGCGAGGGTGAAGGAGCCGGGCGGCTCCGGGCCCAGCCCCCGGTTGTCGAAGGTGACGACCCGGAGGCCGGCCCGGCGCAGCGCCGGCACCTGGTGGGCACGCCACACCCGGCCGGGGGCGCCGGTGCCGGCGACCAGCATCACGGCCGGGGCGCCGGCGGCGCCGTACTCCTCGTAGGCGAGGTCCCTGCCGTCGATCCGTGCGTACGGCACCCGTCACCCGCTCCCCGCCGCGAAGCGGCCTACCTTGCCGATGACGTCCTCGCCGTAGATCCGCAGGGCCTGCTGGAGGGCGAACTCGGCCATGTAGGCGCGGAACGCGTCCTCGGGTTCGTCGGCGAGGTTGAGCATCCGGCGGTTGGCGAGCACGGCCTCGCCGTCGAGGCGGTCCAGTCCGCGTTCGACGGCGGCGTCCATCTCCTCTGGCTCGGCGACCTCGTCGACCAGCAGCCGGGCCGCCGGCTCCGCCGCCCTGATCCGGCGGCCGCCGAGGATGACCTGCCGGGCGAGCCGGGGCCCGGTGAAACGGCCGAGGCGGAAGTTGCCGGCGCCCGGGACGATGCCCTCCTTGGCGGCGGGCAGGCTGAAGTACGCGTCCGAGGCGGCCACCACGTGGTCGAAGACGAACAGCATCTGCATGCCGCCGCCGATGGCGAAGCCGTCGACCGCGGCCAGCCACGGCTTGTCGGCGTACCGGGTGTGCCAGCTCGCGGCATCGCCGAGGGACAGGCCGCGGGCGAGTTTGCGGAGGTAGCCGAGCTCGCGGCGGAGCAGGAAGCCGACCAGCGGGATGCCGCCGGAGCTGAGGCTCTTGAGGTTGATCCCGGCGCTGAAGATCCGCCGGCCCCGGTAGCGGGGGTGGGTCATCTCGCCGCCGCGCACCAGGCCGACCCGGACGCCGGGGTCGAGCAGGGCGAGGTCGACGGCGGTCTCCATGTCGTCGACCTGCTGCTCGTCCTCGGCGTTGAGCCGGTCGCCGCGGCAGAGCGTCAGCCGGGCGACGCCGTCCCGGCGTTCGAGCCGTACGGACTCCGTCTCCAGCACACCCGTGCGCCGGAACTCCGGCAGCAGCGCGATCGCGCGGGCGGTGGGCCGGAGCATCGCGTCGAGCAGGTGCGGGCCCGCGAGCGGCGAACGCAGCACGGCCCGCAGCAGGATGCCCTGGTCGATCTCGTGGCCCTCCTTGTCGGCCTGCGGCCGGGCCCGCTCCTCCGCGATCCGCTCCGCACCGGGGACCAGACCGGGAAAGGCGACGGCCGCCGCCTCGACCAGCTCGTCGAGGCGGAGCCACCGGGTACGGCCGTCGGTCAACCGGTCGTAGACGGCATCGGCATGCACATCAAGGAACCGCGCCCGCGCGCCCCGCGCCGCCTCCTTCACCGCCTCGGCGGCCTCACGCGCGGCAACACCCCGCCCCGCCGGCCGCCCCAGCCCGGCCAGCACCCGGTCAGCCTCGGCCGACGCCACCACGACGTCCTGCCAGCCGGCCGGCTCCGCCCCTGCGGCGACCCCCATGGCGGCCCCCTCGCTGCCGTTCCGCCGTCCGGGCAGCTCCGACGCATCGCCCACCCCCACGGCAGGCGCCCGGCCCTGGACGTCCGGGCCGACGGTGGCCGCCGCGACGGCCCGCGCCCTTTCCCCGGTCTCCTCGCCAACGGACCGCCGACCTTGGAGATTCGGCTGCCCGGTGGCCTCCACGAGAGACCCCTGGGGCTGAAACTCCGATGCGCCGGAATTCCCCGCGGCGGATGCCGGGCCCGGGAGCCCTGCTCCGCCAGAGCCCTCCGCCACGGACGCCCGACCCGAAAGCCCCGACCCTCCGGAACCCTCCACCGCGGGAACCCGGCCCGGAAAACCCGCTCCCCCAGAGCCCTCCGCCACGGACACCCGACCCGAAAGCCCCGACCCTCCGGAACCCTCCACCGCGGGAACCCGGCCCGGAAAACCCGCTCCCCCAGAGCCCTCCGCCACGGACGCCCGACCCGAGAGCCCCGGCCCTCCGGAACCCTCCGCGGCAGGCCGCCGGCCCGGAACGTCCGGCCCCCCGGAGGGGTCCGGTGGGGTGGTGGTCATGCGGGCTCCCGGGTGGGGAGGCGGCGTAGGGCGCGGTCGCAGGCGGCGAGGTGGGGGCCGAGGGCGTCCTCGAAGGGGGTGGTGGCGGCGTCGAGGAGGAGTTGGCGGCGGACGGCGAGTTCGGTGCCGCCGTTGTCGGCGTATCGGAGGAGCAGGTCGGTCAGGGCGGTGTCCGGGTCGTCCGTCAGGTCGTCGGCGAGGCCGAGGGTCAGGGCCCGTTGGGCGTCGATCGGGTCGCCGAAGAGGACGGCGCGGCGGGCGCGGCCGGCGCCGAGGAGGCGGACCAGGCGGAAGACGGCCATGCCGGGCCAGGTGGCCTCGCCGTCGGAGGGCAGCACCAGCCGGGTGCGCGGCGCCGCCAGGCGCAGGTCGGCGGTGAGGAAGGCGTCGAGGGCGGTGCCGCCGGTGTCCCCGGCGGCGACGGCGACGGTCACCGCGGGGAGCCGCTCGAAGCGGCGCAGGGTGCGTTCCCACTTGGTGACCAGCGCGGTGTCGAGACCGTCCGTCCAGCCCGCGTCGGGCGCGCCGGTGACGCGCAGCGCGGCGACGGCGGGACCACCGTCCTCCACCCGGTCGCAGAGCGCGGCGAGTTCCTTCACGGCCACCGCCGTCGGCGGCCGGCGGCCGTCCACGGTCAGGGCCGGCGTTGCGTCCACAGTCACGTCCACGTCTCCCGTGCCTCCCGTCACCACTGCACCAGTACCGTCTCGAGGGTGGATCCCGGCCCCATCGTCATCAGCACGCCGTAGTCGCCGGGTTCGGCGGCCTTCTCGTCGAGCAGCCGCTCGTAGGAGAAGAGGAACGAACCGCTGGATACATTGCCGTAGTCCCGCAGCACGCCGACCGTGTGGCGCAGGTCGTGCCGGGTGAGGCCGAGGTTGACGACGACCGAGTCGATGACCTTCTTGCCGCCGGAGTGCACCAGCCAGTGCCGGATGTCGCTGCGGCGCAGCCCGGTCCCGGCGAGCAGCCGGTCGATGACGATCTCGGCGTGCGCGCCGACCACGTACGGCACCTGCGGGTCGAGGTAGAAGCTGAACCGGCCCAGGTCGCGGTCCCAGTCGTAGCGCATCGCGCCGACCGCCTCGGGGATGATGCAGCTGGCGAACTTGAGGAGGGTGGGGCCGTCTTCGGCGCCCGCCGTCTCGTCCGGGCCGGAGAGCAGCGCGATCGCGCCGGCGCCGTCGCCGAAGAGGCTGTTGACGACCGCGGTGCGCATGGAGGAGTCCATGGCGTAGGCGGCGGAGCAGGCCTCCGTGCACAGCAGCACGGCCAGCTCCCCGGGGTGCGCGGCCGACCAGCCGGACACCAGGTTCAGGGCGTTGAGGCCGGCGTTGCAGCCCATGCCGACGATGTCGCTGCGCGAGCAGTGCCGGTCGATGCCGAGTTCGCGGATGAGCAGCGCGCTGATGCCGGGGGTGAGGAAGCCGGTGGAGGTGACGCAGCACAGGTGGCGCAGGTCGGACAGGTCGGCGCCGGCCCGCTTGAGGCAGGCGCGGAGCGCCTCGGCGCCCATCTCGACGGCCGCCCGCTTGTGTTTGTCGAGGAGGTCGCCCTGGCTCTCGGGGCTGCGCACGCCGTCCGGGCCGGGCTCGGGCAGCTGGAGGTGGCGCCGGTCGATGGCGCTGTTGCGGAAGACGGAGGTGATCTTCGGGTCGCTGATCGCGAAGGCGTCGAGGACGTCCTGCTGGGAGTAGGAGGCCGGGGGCACCGCGGTGCCGACGCCGGTGATGCGCGGCCGGTGCGCCGCGGTGACGACGCCGTCGCCTGCCTCGAGCGTGATGGTCATCGGAAGGTCCACCCCCACATACGGGACTTGCTGCGCGGTATTTGACGTGATCGCGGAGTCGTGCCGAAATCGCGCACGGATTCCACCTTTCGGAAACGTTCGGGAACGCTCGGGAAATTCAGCGCGGCCGGCTGTTCACGGGCTCGGGAACGAGGTCCTGGTCCGCGGCCGTCTGGGCCTCGATGAAATCGGCCAGGCGCGCTGTGCCTTCCTCGATCTCGGTCTTCGTCAGATAGCTGGTGGAGAGCCTCAGTGCCCGGTCTCCGCCGCCGTCCGGATAGAAGTAGCTGAGAGGTGTCCAGAGCACCCCGAATTTCTCCGCGGAACGGGCGAGTGCCGCGTTGTCGGCCCGGAAAGGGACCTGGACGGTGAGGAAGAAACCACCGGCGGGCCGGTTCCAGCGGACGCCCAGCGCTTCGCGGCGCGCGGCAGGGAGCCGGGCGTCGAGGCAGCGCAGGGTGGTCCGCATGGCGTCGCCGTAGTAGGCGGCGGGTTCGGCGTTCAGCGTGGAGATCCGGCCGTCCGCGGCGAGCAGGGCGCCGGCCACCACGGCCTGGCTCAGCGAGGAGGTGTTGACCGTCACCATGCTCTTGATCCGGGTGAGTTCGTCGGCGAGCAGGCCGGTGTACCCGTCCTCGTCGACGACTTGCTGGTCGGCGACGGCGAAGCCGACGCGGGCCCCGGGGAAGACGGTCTTGGAGTAGGAACCGAGGTGCACGACGGTCCGGGACCGGTCGAGCGACTTGAGGGTGGGCAGCGGGGTGCCGGGGCTGACCCGGCGGTAGGGGCTGTCCTCGACGATCAGCAGGCCGTGCCGCTCGGCGCTGGCCAGCAGCCGGTCGCGGGTGTCCCGGTCCACCGTGTTGCCCGAGGGGTTGGAGTGGTCGGGGATGACATAGAGGGCGCGGGGCCGCCGGCCGGCCGCCCGTTCCCGCGCGATCACGGTCTCCAGCTCGGCGAGGGAGAAGCCGTTCTCGTCCTCGTCGACCGGGACGACGGTGACGCCGAGCAGCCGGGCGGCGCCGGTGATGCCCGAGTAGCAGGGGCTGGCCACCAGGACGACGTCCTCGGGTCCGGCGACGAGGGCACGCAGCACCAGCAGCATGGCCTCCTGGGCGCCGACGGTGACGACCACCGACTCCGGCGGTACGTCGATGCCCTCGTCGGCGCGGAGCGAGTCGGCGATGATCCCGCGGATCTGGCCGGCGGTGGGGCCGTACTGGTAGAGCGCGGTGCGCACCTCCGCGGGGGTGCGGCCGAGGGCGGCCAGGTGGTCGAGATAGCCGCGGAGATGGTCGAAGACCTGCTCGATGTCGAAGAACCCGTCGTAGGGCCGGCCCGGCGCGAACGAGATGGCGTCGGGATAGCGGTGGGTGATCTCGTTCAGGAACGTCATGGTGTCCAGGACGGGATCACGGACGCTGGCGTGCAGGTCCCCCCTGCTCAGCACACGGCCGTCGGACGGGGTGCTCGGGAATGCGGTGGCGGACACGGAAACGCATCTCCCCCGGTGAGAATCGACGGCGTCCATGGCCCTGGAATCATCAGGTGGGTCGCGCCGTTTTCCCGGTCAGCATCACACGATTTCCGTCGCCCCAACAACGTGTCCAAGAGGCGGGAAGGTCGGTTGGACGGGTTCCGGAAGGCATGTCGAAGAGACCGCCGGGCATGGGCCAGAGATTTACGGGAGAACGCCCTCGGACGTCAGACGCGACTTTCTTCGACCATGTGCAGAACTTCTCCGGAGAAATGCGCGAGAGGTTCCGGAAGATCCGCCCGGCGCCGCACCTTGAGTTTCCGGTACACCTTGGTGAGATGTTGCTCCACCGTGCTCACGGTGATGCTGAGCAGGTCGGCGATCTCCCGGTTGGTCCGGCCGGCCGCGGCGAGCGCGCCCACCCGCCGTTCCGATTCGGTGAGTTCGGGGAGCGGGGCGGGGCGGGCGGCCGTGGCGGCCGGGCGCGGGGCGCGGCCCAGTCGTACGGCGCCGCGCTGGCGCCAGTCCACGAAGCCCGGGCC
Organism: Streptomyces sp. NPDC007901; assembly: GCF_042959465.1. Lineage (NCBI taxonomy): Bacteria > Bacillati > Actinomycetota > Actinomycetes > Kitasatosporales > Streptomycetaceae > Streptomyces > Streptomyces sp. NPDC007901. Next base: position 175,950 of record NZ_JBIBKW010000020.1, read on the forward strand.
GTGCAGCCCCCAGCGGACCGCGAGTTCCCGGCAGCGTTCGAAGTGCCGCAGCGCTTCGGAGGTACGGCCGCGGGCGGCCTCGAACCGGCCGAGCGCGTAGCGGTAGGGCAGCGCGAACGGGGTGCCGGACATCGCGCCGGGCACGGGCACGTCGAGGGCGGCGCGGGCGGCGGCGGTGTCGCCGGCCTCGGTGGCCGCGAGCAGCGCGGTGGCGAGGGGCGCGCCGATCGCGATGCCCCAGGCGTCGGCGGTGAGCGTGAACAGCCCGGCGCGGGCGAGGCGTCCGGCTTCGTCGGCCTGGCCGCGGCGCAGCGCGGTGGTGGCGGCGACGGTCTGCAACAGGGCCCGCCGGACGGGGACATGGCGGTGGCCGGGCTCGGCCAGCAGGTGTTCGGGCCAGCGGTCGGCGCCGGTCAGCCGGCCGTCCTCCAGCAGACAGGCCAGGAGCAGCAGGGTGGCCGGGAGAGGGCCGTCGACACGGGTGCCGCGCAGGGCCCCCTCGGCCGTCCGGTGGGCGGCGCCGTCTCCACCGCCCCCGCCGTCCCCGCCCTGCCCGATGTCGCCGGCCGGTCCGGTGGCGCGGGCGAGCAAGGCGCTGGGGATCGGGGTGGCGCGGGTCCGGGTGTGCGCGTCGGGGTCGGGGCGGACCAGCCGGAGCCAGTCGTCCAGGACGGCGAGTTCGGCGCAGGCACCGGGGGTGTGGTCGGCGACATTGCGCAGGACCGCCTCGGCCTGCGTGAACTGCCCGTTCCACAGCAGCTGTTCGACGACCGCGCGGGCCTCCTTGGCGGTCACCCGGCCGGTGCGCGCGGCGCGGACGAGCGGGGGCAGCCGGCGGGCGGCCGCGGCGGGGTCGACGAGCCACTCGGCCTCGGCGAGGGCGGCGGCCGTCTCGTCCTCGCAGGGGGTGCCGGCGGTCAACTCGGCGGCTCGGCGCAGGTAGTCGACGGCGGGCCCGGCGTCGCCCGCGGCCAGCGCCTCGTGTCCGGCCGCCCGCAACACGTCGGCCTGCCAGCGGGAGCGCGCGGTGCCGCGGGCGGCGAGCAGTTGCTCGGCGACGGCCCGGGCGGGCACCCCGTCCCGGTGCAGGAGTTCGGCGGCGCGGGCGCGGAGGGCGGCCAGTTCGTCGGCGCGGAGGTCCTCGAGGACGGCCGACCGGGCGGCCTCGGTACGGAACCCGGTGCCGTCCGCGAGCAGACCGGCCTCGCACAGGTCGTCGGCGGTGCGCCGGACGCCGGCGGTGTCCTGGTCGAGGAGGGCGGCGATCAGGGCGGGGTCGGTGACGGGGCCGGTGAGTACGGCGGTGGCGCGGGCGACCGCGAGGGCCGCGGGGCCGGCGCGGTGCAGGCAGCGCAGATAGGCGTGGCGGAAGGCCGGGCCCGGGACCGGGCGGGTCGGCAGGGTGCCGGCGTGGTCGTCCCGGGTGGCGTCGGCGAGGGAGTCGACCAGCAGCGGGTTGCCGCCGGTCGCCAGGTGCCAGACGGTCGCGTCCACCCGGCTGACCGGGCCGGCGGCGGGCGTCGCGCCGGTCCGGACGTCCCGCGCGTCGTCGGCGAGGGCCTCGACCAGCAGCGGGTTGCCGCCGGTCGCCAGGTACCAGGCGGCGGTGTCCACACGGTCCGCCGCGCAGGCGCCCAGCCGGTCCGCCAGCCGGCGCCGCACACCCGTGGCGGACAGCGGCGCGAGCCGGATCCGGTGGCTGTAGGGCAGGTAGAGGGTCTCGGCATGCGAGGAGACCAGCGCCCGCTCGTGGCCGACGCACTCGGTGAGCACGACGAGCACGGCGGACGCGTCGATCCTGCGCATCAGATAGCGGAGGCAGGCGAGCGACTCCTCGTCGGCGACATGCACGTCGTCGACGAGGAGCAGGACCGGTGCCCGCTCGGCGAGGCCGGTGACGGCCTGTGCGAAGCGCCTCAGCAGGGCGCGGGAGGCGTAGCCGCCGGCGGCCGCGGCCGCGGCGATCACGGCGCAGTTGTCGGCGGCCCGGTCATCGACGGACCGGGCCGCCGCCCGCAGTGCGGTCATCAGCTGTTCGATCAGGCCGAGCCGGTCGTGCCGTTCGGCCGGCGACGCCGTCGCCGACGCGCACAGCGCGCCCTGTCCGGCGGCCCACTCGGCGAGCGAGCGCAGCAGCGCGGTCTTGCCGCAGCCGACGGGTCCGTCGGCGAGGACGACCGCGCCGCTGCCCGCGGCACACGCCCGGTAGAGCTGGTGGAGCTGTTGGACTTCCCCGTTCCGTTCCTGGAGGTTGTGCGGCACCTGGCCCCCCGACTCACTGTTCCCCCGACAGCTTGCTTCCAGGGTAGTCGCTCGTCGATCGGTCCTGCGGTCGTTGCCGCGACGGGTATGTCCGTTCTGCCGCTACGACGCTCAGCCGACCGACGCCGTCACGTCCTGCCGGACGCGGGTCGCGAAGTCCGCCCACATGTCGGCGAGTTGGACGGCGAGGTCGGCGACGATGCCGCTGCAGTGCGGCGGGACGTTGCCGATGATCGCGTCCCACTCCTCCTCACGGACGGCGTGGATCGCGAGGAGCCGCAGCAGGCTGCGGCCGGTCTCGGAGAAGCGCAGCGCCGGGTCGGCCGTCAGCCGCTTCACCAGGACGACCCGGTCGGGCCCAACGTCCACGCGGGTTCGGGTGGCGGGACGGGCCAGCCGCAGGGCGGTGGGTTCGCCCGGCGGCACCGGGACGGGACCGGCGCCGGTCCCGGCGGCGGCGGATCCTGCGCCGGCCCCGGTGGTGATGTCGTGGACCGGTTCGGCCTCGTGGTCGCGCCGACGGGACCGGGGCAGCGGATCCTCCCCGTTGCGCAGGCGGTTGCGCACGTCCCGCGCGGTCTCCGGGGAGATACCGGCGGCCCGGGCGACCTGACGCAGCGACAACTCCGGGTTCTCGGAGAGCAGTTCACCGGCGCGAAGGCGGCCTGCGGCGCCGTCCAGCGGGCGCATCCGGCCGTCCTGGCCGAGCCTGCGCTCGTCCGGGGCGGTGGCACCGGGGCCCAGCCGGCGGCGGATCTCGCCGACGGTTCCGGGGGCGATGCCGGTCACGGTGGCCACTCTGCGGTCGGACCAGTGGGGGTGGGAGACGATGATCCGTTCCGCGGCGCGCTGCCGGTCGGCGAGCGCGAGTGGCAGCCCGTGCGTGACGTTCAGCTGGACCGCGAGGACGAACGCGGCCGATTCGTCGCCGTCGAAGAAACGGGCGGCGATGGTGGTGTCCCCGCGCAGCCGGGCCGCGCGCAGCCGGTGAAAGCCGTCGATGACCCGCATCGTGGGACGGTGGACGATGATCGGAGGCAGCGCGTCGGGCGCCGCCGCGAGTATCTCGATGTGCTCTTTTCGTTCGCCCGCCAACCGTGGAGATCCGGCCAGGCATAAAGCGTCGATTTCCACTTGAACTACGGACTGTTGCTCGATGACTCCCCCGTGCTCCACCCCGACTCCTTGTCCGCCCCCCGCCGTCAGAACGGGCGGCTGTTCTCGCTCCTGGAAGAAGAACCTTCTTCCGAACCCTCCGTCCTGCGGGTATTTCTGCCGCCAATGCCGGGCCACGCTGATATCTTGCTTATTTCGACACCTAGCGCCATAAACACACCCGCCGTAGACAACACCGAACGTAACAGTCCCCCTGGGCGTTCGAAACCCCTGTCACCCAGGGCGACCGGGCGGCGTAGGGGTTCGACGGAACGACGCAGCGGTGCCCGCGACGCCGTGGGGCGTCGCGGGCACCGCTTCCGGGGGACGGGTTCAGCGCGGTCGGGGGCCTCCCGGGCCGCCGGGACCGCCGGGACCTCCCGGTCCCCCCGGCCCGCCCGGCCCTCCTGGTCCGCCCGGCCCCTCGGGCCCGCCGGGACCGAAGATAACCGGTCGGGGACCCGGTCCGGCCATCCCCGGGCCGGGCATCCCCGGACCGCCGGGTCCGGGTCCGGGACCGAAGCCGACCTGCCGGGGGCCGAAGCCCACCGGTTCGGGGACCCGCCGCTCCAGCAGTTCCTCCGCGTCGTCCTCGGCCTCGGCGGCGAGGGCGCGGCCGGCGAACTGGGTGCGGTGGAGTTCGGCGTAGAGCCCGCCGAGAGCCAGCAGTTCGTCGTGGGTGCCGCGCTCCACGATCCGCCCCTGGTCCAGGACGATGATCTGGTCGGCGTCCCGGATGGTCGACAGCCGGTGCGCGATCACCAGCGAGGTCCGGCCGGCGAGCGCGGTCTTGAGGGCCTGCTGGAGGGCGGCCTCGGACTCGGAGTCGAGATGCGCGGTCGCCTCGTCGAGCACGACCACCGGCGGGGCCTTGAGCAGCAGCCGGGCCATGGCGATGCGCTGCTTCTCGCCGCCGGAGAGCCGGTAGCCGCGGTCGCCGACCATGGTGTCCAGGCCGTCGGGCAGCGAGGCGACGAGCCGCCAGATCTGTGCGGCCCGGCAGGCCGCGACCAGTTCCTCCTCGGTGGCGTCCGGGCGGGCGTAGAGCAGGTTCTCCCGGATGGTGGTGTGCAGCAGGTGTCCGTCCTGGGTGACCATCCCGACCGTGTCGCCCAGCGACTCCAGCGTCAGGTCGCGCACGTCCCGGCCGTCGATGAGGACGGTCCCCTCCTCCGGGTCGTACAGCCGCGGCACCAGGTGGGTGATGGTGGTCTTGCCGGCCCCGGACGGGCCGACCAGCGCGGTGAGCTTGCCGGCCGGGACGGTGAAGCTGAGGTCACGCAGCGCCCAACTGTCGCCGTCGCGCTCGGCCGCCGGCGTGGCGAAGTCCTCCAGAGAGGCCAACGAGACGTCGGCGGGCCTCGGATGACGGAACGACACCCCTCGGAACTCGACGCCGGGGGCCGTGTCGCGGGTCGCGGCGGGCGGCAGCGCCACCGCGTCGGGTTTCTCGGTGACCAGCGGCTTGAGATCGAGGATCTCGAAGAGCCGGTCGAAGCTGACGAGCGCCGTCATCGCGTCGGCCTGGGCGTTCGACAGCTGGCCCACCGGAGCCATCAGCCGGGTGAGCAGCGTGGTGAGGGCCACCAGGGTGCCGATCCGGAAGGCGCCGTGCACGGAGAGCACTCCGCCGACGCCGTAGACCACGGCGGTGGCGACCGAGCCGATGAACATGGTCGACAGGAAGAGCATCTTCATGGAGACCGAGTTGCGGACGCCGATGTCACGGCCGCGGGCGGCGAGCCGCGCATAGCGGGCGGTCTCCCGGTCCGGGCGGCTGTAGAGCTTGGCGAGGAGCGCGCCGGCGACGTTGAACCGCTCGTGCATGAGCGAGCCCATCTCGGCGTTGACCTGCATGTGCCGGCGGGCCAGGCCCTGCAGACGGCGGCCGATGAGGCGACCGGGAAGGATGAAGAACGGGACCAGCACCAGGGAGATCAGGGTGATCGTCCAGGACAGATAGAACATCGTGGCCAGCACGAACACGACGGTCAGTCCGGAGGACACCACGGTGGAGAGCATCTGGGTGACCGCCTGCTGGGCACCGATCACGTCGGTGTTGAGGCGGCTCACCAGGGCACCGGTCTGGGCGCGGGTGAAGAAGGCGAGCGACTGGCGCTGCACATGGTCGAAGACCTTCACCCGCAGGTCGTAGACGAGGCCCTCGCTGATTTTGGCGGAGAACCAGGTCTCGCCGAATCCCACGAGGCCGGCGAGCAGGGCGATGGCGGCCACCGCGACCGCGAGTCCGACCACGGTCCCGGTGTCCCCGGCCGTGATGCCGTTGTCGATCAGGTACTTGAGCAGCAGGGGCGGGGCGACCGCGCAGGCGGCGTTCAGCGTGGTGCAGACCACGAGAATGCCGATGGAGCGGCGGTGCCCGCGGGTGTACGGGATGATCCTTTTCGTCGTTCCGGGCTTCGCCCGCTGTCTGTCGTTCGAGGAATCCGGCCCGTCGGATCGGACCATGACCGGTCCGGGCCCGCCCATCATGGCCACAGGTACTCCCTGGGTCGCGTCGCCGCGGTCTGGCCGGCCATCAGTGGGCCGCCTCGGTCTTCCTCATCGCGTCGATGAGGCTCTGCGGACGGAGATCCGTCCAGTTCTCCTCCACATAGGCGAGGCATTCCTTGCGCGTGGCCTCCCCGAAAGCGAGCCGCCAGCCATTCGGAATCTCTGCGAATGCAGGCCACAACGAGTGTTGATTCTCCCTGTTCACGAGCACCAGAAAGGTCCCGTTTTCGTCGTCGAACGGGTTCGCCATAATCGCTCCCACGGATCATATTCCTCGGTGGATGAGAAAACCCTAGCCGTCACTCATGGGACGAACAAGGCTCACCAATTCGAGGAACAATCCGAGGAGCAATTCCTGGATATAGGTATTGTTTATTCGGGGACGAGTGCAGTCGGGTCACCAGTGTCACGTGCCGGACGCCGACGCGACAGGGGCGTCCAACCGACCGACCCGAGCACTTGGACACCGGACCGGGGTGCGACGCCCCCTCCGCACAGGGGTGGACGGCGAGGGCGCCGCGGTCTGGATTGTCAACTGTCAATGCACGGCCGCCGCCGGCTAGTTGGTCGCGAGGGCCTCCGTCGGGGGCAGCCGGGCCGCACGGACCGCGGGGTAGAAGCCGGCGAGTCCGCCGATGGCGAGGGTCGCGGCCAGGCCGCCGGCCATCGCCCACAGCGGCACCAGGGCGGCCCACCCCTGATAGGCGGCGTAGCCGTCGGTCACGCCGATGCCCAGCAGCACGCCGCCCAGGCCGCCGAGCCCGGAGAGCAGCAGCGCCTCGGCGAGGAACTGGATCCTGATCTGGCCCCGGGTGGCGCCCAGCGAGCGGCGCAGCCCGATCTCCGAGCGCCGCTCCAGCACCGAGATGACCATGGTGTTGGCCACCCCGACGCCACCGACCAGCAGCGCGACCCCTCCCAGGCCCAGCAGCAGCCCGCTCAGCGTCTTGTCCGTCGCGTTCTTGGCGGCCAGCGCGTCGGAGGGACGGGAGACGTTGACCTCGTTGGGGTCCTCCGGGGACACCGTGGCGCCCAGGACGCCGTGCACCTTCTCGACGTCGGCGTCCTTCGCCCGGGTGTAGATCGTCGTCGGATAGCCGTCGAAGGACAGCTCCTTCTCCGCCACCGGCCAGCCCACGAAGGCCTGTGTGTCAAGGACCGGCAGCAGCTCGTTGTGCGCCAGCAGGCCCACCACGGTGAACCAGTGGTTGCCGAGCCACACCTGCACGTCGGGGCCGGCCCGGTGGATCCCGAGACTGCGTGCCGTTTCCGAGCCCAGCACCACGGCCGGATAGCGGCTGCTGGCGCCGTTGAGCCAGCGGCCGTCCACGATCTGCCCGCCGATGGACCGCAGCAGGTCGGTCCGCGCCGCGCTGACCGAGAGGCCGCCGGACTCCACCGACGGAATGCGGTCGTTGCGGTAGAGCTTCGCGTCCGTGGTCCCCGTGGCGGAGGCCGAGATCACCTCGGGTCGGCTCCCGACCATGGCGACGGCGTCCTCGGAAAGATGGGCGTTCGCGCCGGTCATGGTGGTGCCCGGGGAGACCGTGAGCAGATTGGTGCCGAGCGCGGCCAGCTGCTTGTTCAGGTCGTTCGTCGACGAGGTGGAGATGCCCACCACTCCGATCATCGCGGCGATGCCGATCGCGATGCCCAGGGCGGAGAGGAAGACCCGCATGGGCCGCGAGCGCAGGCCCCAGCCGCCCACCCGGGCCACGTCGGACAGGCTCAGCCGGGCCGCCCGGGGCCGCGGCGGCGGGGGCAGCTCGGCCCAGGGCCGCTCCCGGCCGGCCGGCGGCGACTGCGTCGTGCTCATCGCTCCACCCCCGTGTACGCCAGAGCCCGGGGCCCCGGTGCCCCCGAATCGTGCTCGATACGGCCGTCCCGGACCCTGACCTCGCGCGGCAGGGACGCCGAGATGTCCCGGTCGTGGGTGATGACGACCACCGTCGTCCCGGCCTCGTGCAGCTCGTGGAGCAGTTCCATCACCACCGTCCCGGAGCGGGAGTCCAGTGCGCCGGTCGGCTCGTCGGCCAGCAGCAGCGGCGGATCGCCGACCACCGCGCGGGCGATCGCCACCCGCTGCTTCTCACCGCCGGACAGCTGCTGCGGCTCGTGCAGGAGCCGGTGCCCCAGGCCCACCCTGCGCAGCGCCGCCTCGGCGAGCCGACGCCGCTCACGGCGGGGCCGTCCGCCGTACAGCAGGCCGTCCGCCACGCTGTCGAGGGCGGGGACTCCGGCGGCGAGGTGGAACTGCTGGAAGACGAAGCCGATGGTGCCGGCCCGCAGCGCCGACAGCTCGCGGTCGTTGAGGGAGTCCACGGCGTGGCCGGCGATCGCCACCGTCCCCGACGAGGGGCGGTCCAGCGTGCCCATGATGTTGAGCATGGTGGACTTGCCCGAGCCCGACGGGCCGACGACCGCGAGCATCTCGCCGCGGTGGACCACCAGGTCCGTCTCGACCAGGGCGGCCACGTCGCCGTACGACTTGCTGACTCGGGCCAGCTCGATCACCGGGTGGGCTGCGACGGTCACTTCGGGACCCCCACGACCGTGCCCGCGGTGATGCCGGTGCCGGAGATCTCCACCATGCCGTTGCCGAACGTCCCGAGCTTCACATCGCGGTACTCCGTCTTCGCCCCGGTCACCACCTCGACCGCGTAGCCGCCGCCGGGCAGCGCGAACAGGGCGCTGATCGGCACGGCCAGCACGTTGGCGCGGGTCTCGGACGCGAACTCGACACTGACGGAGGCGGCCTGGTAGGCGCCGATCTTCGCGGCGTCCTTGACCTTCAGCTCCACCGGGACGGTGGCGTTGGAGGAGCCTGAGCCCGAGGACCCCCCCGAACCTCCGGCGGGCGAGGAGCCCGAGGAATCGTTCGACGACGTCGGTGTGCCGATGTCCGTCACCAGGGCGGTCACCGTGGTGTTGTCCGGCAGCGTGACGGTCGCGGCCCCGCCCTTCTTCGCCAGGTCCGCGTACTGCACGGGCAGGTCGACGGAGATCACCCGATCGGTTCCTGTCCAAGTGAGCACGTCCCCGGCGAGGGTGTCGCCGACGGCGAGCTCCGCCTTGGCGACCCGCCGCGCGCCGGAGGCCACCAACGCGTCACCGACCCGCACCTCCCCGGTCTGCGAACGGCCGAGCTTGTCCTGCCACTTCTCCACGGCGGCGGCCGTGCCGTAGTCGTAGGTGTCGTCCACCGTGAAGCCCCGGTAGCCGAGCGCCCGGAGGTTCTTCTCCAGCATCCTGACGTCGCTGCCGCTGCTGCCCGGCTTCAGCGTCCGGTACAGCGGCACCGAGCCGTACAGCAGCGGCACCGACTGCTGGTCGACCTTGTAGACCGGCTGTCCGCGGGTGATGGTGTCGCCGTCCGAGGGCATCCAGGTGACGATCCCGGAGCCGGCCCCGCCACCGCCCTGCGCCGACCCGCCGGACTGCGCCGAGCCGGACGACCCGGGGGCCTGGACCGCCGCGGTGTCGCCGTACCCGAGCTGCCCGTCCACGGTCTGGGAGCTGGTCAGCGTCGTCCGTTTCACCTGCACCGTGGCGGGCGGTCCGGAGGGCGCCGTCGCCCCGGTCTTGTCGTCCCCGCCGCCGAACACGCCCGAGGCGGCGCCGGCCGCGGCCACGGCGACCACCACCGCACACGCGACGATCAGTGCGATGCGCATCCCGCGGCGCCGCGGGCGACCGCCCTCGGGCGGCGGCTGCTCCACGGCACCGCCGTTCCCGTCGAAGGAGGAGGCGAGGGCCGCCGCGGCCCTCGGCTCCAGTTCCCCGCCCGGGACGTCCGCCGCACTCTCGGGGGCAGCCGTCTCCACGGTCCCCTCCTCGCGAGCGGTCACTGCCCCCCTCCTGTGACCATCAGGCTGCCGCCGGGCCGGATGCTGTAGCAAGCGGCCGTGGCCTTGGCGAAGTTGGGGTCGTTCTGCCCGGAGATACCGGCCGCGTCGGCATCGATGATGATCGTGCTGCCGTCGACCTTGGGGTCCTGGAAGTTGGGCATACCGTTCTTGCGGATGCACTTCGCCCACGCGGCGACCTTCGTCGCGTCGAAGGACCGGCTGTTGGCGGCGGCGCCGGTGTCACCCTGCACCAGCTTGGACTGGCAGGCCGACTGGGCCGACTTGAAGGTCGGCGAGTTCTGGTCGACGTCCGCGGGGACCGTCAACTGCACCCGGCCCTGGCTGTCCTCCTTCGGGTCGGGGTAATTCGAGACGCCGTTGTCGCGCATGCACTGCGAATAGGCGACGGCCGAATTGGAGGAGCCGCTCGACGAATTCGACGAGCCCTGGCTGTCGCCGGACGCGTCGGTAGATTTCGAGTCCGACGAACAGCCGACGAGCACTGTTCCGGCCGTCAGCACGGAAAGGACCGCCAGGACCGGCCCGGCCATACGCTTCTGAAATGTGTTCGGCATACCACCAGTTCTACGGGGCACCCGGTCACACCGAGGTTGCAACGGGCGCCCCACGCGACCGTTCAGTCAGCCCGGTCCCCGGCGGCACTTTCCCGCGCGTCGGACGCCACCAGCGTGATGGCGCCGGCGGGGCAGCGGGACGCGGCCGCGCGCAGCGCCGGCAGCGCCTCCGGTGCCGCCTCGCGGACGCGCGGCAGCGCCAGGCCGTCCTCCTCGGACTGGTCGAAGTACCTGGGCTCGAACAGGGCGCACACCCCCGAGCCCGCGCAGCTGTCGCGGTCGACCCGGATCTCGACGCGCGCCGCGCCCCCGTCCGCGCCGGTCACCGGCGTCACCAGGCGACCGGAAGCGTCTCGACGCCGAACTGCGGAGCCAGCAGCCGGAAGCGCAGTTCCTCCACCCCGGCGCCGAGGCGCAGGCCGGGGAACCGCTCCAGCAGCCCGGTGAAAGCGATCCGCATCTGCACGCGTGCCAGCCCGGCACCCAGGCAGAAGTGGTTGCCGTGGCCCAGGGCCAGGTGATTGGCGGACTCCTCCCGCGCGATGTCCAGGCCGTCCGCGAGGCCGTCGCCGTGCGGGCAGCGGTTCGCGGCGAGCACCGAACACGACACCACCTCGCCGGCCTTGATCACCTCGCCGGCGATCGCCACGTCGACCAGCGCCGTGCGCGGCGAGACGACCGCCACCACCGAGACGTAGCGCAGGAGTTCCTCCACGGCCCGGTCCATCAGCTCGGGCCGTTCCCGCAACAGGGCCAGCTGCTCGGGATGGAGCAGCAGGGCCAGGGTGCCCAGGGCGATGGCCTCCGCGGTGTTCTCGATCGAGCCGTTGGCGATGCCCTCGCAGAGTCCGGCCAGCTCCTCGTCCGTCACCCTGTCCCCGTGCTCCCGGATCAGCGTCCCGACCAGACCCTCGCCCGGATGACGGCGCTGCTCCGCGACCAGTTGCTCGAAGTGCCTGAAGTACGCCGTCGCCGCCGGCTTCCGGCGGGCGCTGTGCCCGGCGGCCCGGTAGTCGCTCAGCCGGGACAGCTCGGGCAGGTCGTCCCGGGGCAGGCCGAGTATCTCGGCGAGGACCAGGCCGGACACGGGCCGGGCGAAGTGCCGCATCAGGTCGGCCGGTTGTCCCGCCCGCTCCAGTAAGTCCAGGTGATCCGCGACGATCCGCTCCATCATCGGCTCCAGCCGCCGCATCTGCCGCACCGTGAACATGGGCGCCACCAGCCGCCGCAACCGGCTGTGCTCCGGCGGGTCGATGTGCAGCAGGCTGCCCTCGTGCTGATCGAGTTTGCGGCCGCCGGGCTCCGGGGGCGGCACGTTGGAGAACCGCTCGGAATCACCGAGGATCTGCCGCACCACCTCACGGCCGGTCGCGATCCAGCCGGGCATTCCCCCGGGCGCCTTGGAGAGCGGCGCCCGCGCACTGATCTCCAGGAGTTCCGGCACCGGGTCCAGCAGGCTCCGGCGCTTGTCGACCTGTAGCTCGAACGACTGCGTCATGCGGGGTTCTGCCTTTCTGACGTGTCCGACGTGTCTGACGCGGACTGCTGCTCCACGAGCCGTTCCGCGACCGCGCGCCCGATGACCGCGGCGCTCTCGGCCCACAGCAGCCCTATGTGGTTGGCGGGGACCTCGATCCCGTCGATGCGGCCGGCGATGTACTGCTCCCAGGTCGTGCGCTTCGCGTCGAGCGACATCTGGGCCAGACCGCCCTCGGTGGCCAGGAACAGCAGCGCGTCACCGCCGAAGCGCCGGGGTGTGTGCAGCCGCTCCAACCCGATCATGTGCTGTTTCGTCCCCTCCATGTCGCGTGTGAACGCATCGGCCAGTGGCGCCCCCAGCTCCGGACCGCTGAGCACCACGCGCCCTTCGCGGTCCACCCCGTCGCCGTCCTCCTCGTGGGTGCTCTCCGCCTCCCGGTGTCCGCCGGGGAATCCGTCCAGCAGCGCCAGCAGCGAGACTTGTTGGCCCTGCTCCTCCAGCGCGGTGGCGACGGCCTGGGCGAGCACCGCGCCGAAGGACCAGCCGAGCAGCTGGTACGGCCCCTCGGGCTGCACCGCGCGGATGCGCTCGATGTGACCGGCCACCATCGCGTCCATGCTGTCCGGCATCGCCCCGCGGCCGGCGAAGGCGGGCGTCTGGAGGCCGTAGACCGGGAGGTCCTCCGGAAGGTGCTGCAGGATGCCGGAGTAGCACCAGGCCAGGCCCGTGCTGTGGTGCAGGCAGAACAGCGGTGTGCGGGAGCCCCCGGGCCGCAGCGCCAGCAGCGCGTCGAGGTCGTCGCGTCGGCGTCCGGCACGTCGTGGTGCCGACAGGTCGGCGCCGCCGTCCTCCGCGGCGCGCGGCTCCACCAGTCCGTCGGAGGTCCACGCCGCACGCCGGCCGGTGCGCAGCATCAGGTCGCCACCGGGTCCGAAGGGGTCGGGCACGAAACTGCCCGCGGTACGGGCCGGCGCGCCGACATACACCCGGGCCAGGGACGGGCCCGCCACATACAGGTCGCCTGCCACCCCGGCCGGGACCGGCCGGAGCCAGGCGTCGAGGACGTAGGCGCGCGCGGTGCGGGGCAACGGGACGGCGGCCGGCGCCGGCTCACGGTCCGGCCGCTCCGTCGCGGGTACGACGGTGGTGTCCCCCACGTCCACGGTGCCGCCGCCGCGCAGCACGGCCACCATCCCGACGAGCAGTTCGGCGACGGGTGCGGCCGCGTCCAGACGCACCGCGCCGTCGGCCGGTCCCGTTGCCGGGGACGCCGCCTGACGATCGATCACCCGACCGAGCAGGGACCGGTGATCCAGCATTTCGCCCACCAGGGTGCCGTCCGGTGCCTCCACGGGGAGTACGACCGCCGGTTGGGACGGCGACGGCGCCCGGACCGTGGCGGTGCGGCGCAGCCTGCTGTTCCCGGCCCGGATCGCGTCCTCCACCCGCAGTACCGGCACCGTCCCCGTCCCCGGCACGGCGGCGTCGCCGGACCGGACGAGCGCGGCCGGGCGCTCGCAGCCCAGCGCGGCGGCCGCCGCCAGCGGGCCCGCGGGGTCGTCCGGGTCCGCGATCAGGCACACGGCACCGGACCTGAGCACCCCGAGCACGGCGACGGCCCAGCCGGTGCCGGGACGGGCCGCCACCACGACGACACCGCCCGCGCCCGCCCCGAGCCGGTCCAGCCGCGCGGCGAGCCGGCCCGCCGCCCGGTCCAGCGAGCGCCGGGTGAGGTGACCGTCCCGGTCGCGGACGGCCACGGCACGCGGATCGCGGGCCGCGGACTCGGCGAGCGCCGGGAGCACGGTGCCGTCCGGGACCCGGGCCGCGCCCAGGTTCCACTCCTCGGTCAGCCGCCGGAACTCCGCCGTACCGAGCAGGATGTCGATGCGGCTCAGGGTCAGTCCGGGATCTGCCGCCACCTGTTGGAGGACGTGGACGAGCCGCTTCGCGAGGCGGGCCGCGGTGGCCCGGTCGAACAGTTCCTCGGCGTAGTCCAGGGTGCCGTCGAGGCCGCCCGGTCCGCCGTCGTCCCGGTAGCGGTCGGTCAGCCGGAGCGACAGATCGAACCCGGACGCCGGGGCACCGAGGTCGACCGTCGAGGTGTTCAGGCCGGGGAACGCCGGGACGTCCCACTTCTCCGCGGTGTCCTCCCGTACGTCCAGGACGATCTGGAAGAGCGGATGCGGGTCGCCAGGCGCCTCGTCCGCGACGCCCAGGATCTCGGCGATGCGCGCGAACGGCACGTCGCCGCGTACGTCGGCCTCTCCTGCGGTCTCCCAGACGCGGCCGAGCAGTTCCCGGAACGTCGGGTCGCCCGAGATGTCGGTGCGCAGCGGCAGCAACCCGGCGAACGGGCCCATGGCGGCTTCGAGTTCACCGCCGGCCGCCGGCCGCTGCGTCACGGCGCCGATCGTCAGATCGGTACCCGCGCCCATCCGGGCGAGGAGCATCGCAAGACCCGCGTGGACGACGGCCGCCGAGGTCGCGCCGAGCGGTCGGGCCACGTCCATCAGGCGGGCGTGCGTCGCGGCCGGGACGCGCAGCGGCACCGAGCGGGCCCGGTGGTTCGGCCGGGCGGGCCGCGGCCGGTCCGTGGGGAGGACGGTCGCGGTCGGGGCGTCCGCCAGCATCTCCTTCCAGTACGCGATCTGGTCGCCGACCCCACTCCCCTCGGCGTCCGCCGCCGTCGCCTCTGCTTCCGCGTCTGCGAGTCGGCGGTTCTGCCACACCGCGTAGTCGGCGAACTGCAGGGGCAGGGGAGCGCGTTCCGTGGCACGGCCCTCGCGGCGCGCGCCGTACGCCACGGCGACGTCGCGTACGAGAGCGTCCCGGGACACGTCGTCGGCGCCGATCCGGTGGAGGACGAGGAGGAGGACGTGGTCCGTGTCGGAGAGCGCGAACAGGGTGGACACCCAAGGCGTTTCGCGTCCGAGGTCGAAGCGATGCTCGGCGCGGGCGGCGAGGACGGCGGGAAGCTCCTCCTGAGTCGCCTCGACGAGCGGCAGGGCGGGAACGGCGGCGGGGTCGTCGGCGTCCAGGATCCGCTGGACCAGTCCGCCGTCAGGGGTCTCGGCGAAGACCGTATGCAGGATGTCGTGCCGTGCCGCCACGTCCGCCAGCGCTGCCCGCAGGGCGTCGTGGTCGAGTTCGCCGCGCAGGCGCAGGGCCACGGACGACTGCAGGGCCCGCGTCCGGGAGTTGGCCGCGGCGCGCCGCCAGTCGAGCCGCTGCCCGGCCGTCGCCGGCGCCACACCGCCCTCGTGCTCGACCGCGACCACCGGGGGCCGCTCCTTCAGGGCCAGGATGCGCGCCGCGCCGATCGGCGTCGGCTTGCTGAAGAACTGTTTCATGTCCAGCTCGACACCGGCCTCCGACCGGATCCGGCCCGCGAGGTGCATCGCCAGCGCGGAGTTGCCGCCCAGGTCGAAGAAGTTGCCGTCGGCGGCCACCCGGTCGATGCCCAGTACCTCGGCGAACAGGGCGCAGAGCAGTTCCTCCGTCTCGGTCCGGGGCCGGAGGCCCAAGGCGCCGTCGTCCAGCTCCGGGACGGGGAGAGCGCCGTGATCGACCTTGCCGTTGACGGTGAGGGGCAGTGCGTCGAGGACCACGACGACGGAGGGGACCATGTAGTCCGGGAGACGCGTCGCGGCGTGCTCGCGCACGCTCCCGGTCTCCACACTCCGCCCGCCCTCCGGGTCGGCCGGCAGGACGTAGGCGACGAGGCGCGGGTTGCCCGGCCGATCCTCGCGGACCGTCGCGATGGCCGTCCTGACGTCCGGGTGGGCGGCGAGCACGGCTTCGACCTCGCCGAGTTCCACGCGGAACCCACGGATCTTCACCTGGGTGTCCGCACGCCCCACGAAGGCCAGGTTGCCGTCACCGTCGGGCAGCCACCGGACCAGGTCACCCGTGCGGTACATCCGCTCGCCGGCACCGAACGGGCAGGCCACGAACCGCTCCGCGGTCAGCTCGGGCCGGTTGACATAGCCCCGGGCCAGACCCGAACCGGCGATGTAGAGCTCCCCGGTGACACCCGCGGGCACGGGCCGCAGATACGCGTCCAGCACATAGGTACGGACGTTGGGCAGCGGCCGACCGACGGCCGGGGGTGCGTCCTCGCCGGTGATGCCCTCCTCCAGCAGCACGGCGGTGGTGATGACGGTGGCCTCGGTGGGCCCATAGGTGTTCCACAGACGGGCGCCCGCACGCCACCTGGCCGCGAGACCGGCCTCGAGCCGCTCCGCACCCAGCACCCAATTCCCCACCCCCGCAACCGACTTCGGCTCCAGGGCACGCAACAGGGAGGGCACCACGCTCGCCACCTCGACCCCGGCCGCCTCGACCATGCGCGCCAGCGCCGCACCGTCCAGCCGCTCGTCGGGCGAGGCGATCGCCAACGCGCCCCCGGCGGCGAGAGTCACGGCCACGTCCAGCACCGCCGCGTCGAAGCTGAACGACGCGAACTGCAGTGCTGTCACTGCGGGTTCCACTCCCAGGACGGGACGCATGACCGACGCCAGGTGCGCCACGGAGGCATGCGCGACCGCGACACCCTTCGGACGACCGGTGGACCCTGACGTGTAGATGACGTAAGCCAGTTGATCGGAGGTGACGTCCGGCAGCTCACCCGAGTCGGTCCCCAACTCGCCCAGCAGCACCGTCTCCACATCAGCCGACAACCGGTCCACGGTCTCCTCCGCGACCAGCACCAACTCCGCACCGCTGTCGGCCACCATGAACAACAACCGGTCCGAGGGATACTCCGGATCCAACGGGACGTACGCCCCACCCGCCTTCCACACCGCCAGCATGGCCACGACCATCTCGACCCCACGCGGCAGACACAGCCCCACCCGCGACTCACGCCCCACACCACGGGCAACCAGCCCGCGGGCCAACGCATCCGACCGCGCATCCACCTCCCCATAGGAAAAAGCCTGTTGCCGGAACCACAACGCAGTCGCATCCGGCGTCCGCACCGCCCACCCACGGAACCGCTCCACCACCATCGACGCGTCCACATCCCGCGCCGTGCCGTTCCACTCCTCGACGACCGCGGACCGCTCAGCCTCGTCCAACAACTCAAAGGCGCTCAGGCGGACTTGGGGGTCGGCTGCGGCCTGCTCCAGCACCCGCGCCAGTCGCTCGGCGAGACGGCGTACGGTCCGCTCGTCGAACAGGTCAGCGGAGTAGAGGATCCCGCCGCCGAGACCGGCCGGGGTGCCGCTGTCCGAGCGGCGCTCGTTCAGCGACAGGGAGAGATCGAAGCGGGCCGCGGGGGCCTGTGCCGGCGGAACCGCCTGGACGGTCAGGCCGTCGAGGTCCCACTGCGCCTCAGGCAGATTCTGCAGCGCCAGCATCACCTGGAACAACGGGTTGCGGGCCGCGGAACGCGCAGGGTTCAGCTCGTCGACCAGCCGCTCGAACGGCACGTCCTGGTGCGCGTACGCCGACAGGTCCGACTCCCGCACCCGCCGCAGTATCTCGGCGAACGACGGATCCCCCGCCAAGTCCGTCCGCAGGACCAGGGTGTTGACGAAGAACCCTGCCAGCTCCTCCAGTTGAGCGTCCGAGCGGCCGGCCACCGGTGTGCCGATGCAGACGTCCTCCCCGGCGCCCATCCGCGCCAGCAGCACCACCAGCGCGGCATGCACCACCATGAACATGGTCGCCCCGCTCCGGGCGGACAACTCCGCCAACCGGGCATGCGTAGCCGCGTCCACCCCGACCGGCACCGAACCACTGCGGAACGAGGGCGTCGCCGGGCGCGGGCGGTCGAAGGGCAGCGCCGTCTCCTGCGGCGCCCCGCCCAGCGCCTGCCTCCAGTGCGCGATCTGACCGGCCCCCGCGCTGTCCGGGTCGTCCAGCTCGCCCAGCACCTCCCGCTGCCACAGCGCGTAGTCCGCGTACTGGACCGGAAGGGGTTCCCACTCCGGCGGGCGGCCGCCGTGCCGGGCACGGTACGCCGTCCTCAGGTCCCGCGCCAGGACGCCCATCGACCAGCCGTCGGAGGCGATGTGATGGGACACCAGCAGCAGGACCCACTCCTCCTCCGCGACCCTCAACAGGCTCGTCCGCCATGGCAGTTCGGCCCCGAGGTCGAATCCGCGCCCGGTCTCCTCCGCCATCGCGTCCCGCCAGCGCGCGCCGGCCTCGATCACCCGAAGCCGGGGGCGGCCCTCGGCCCCCTCGCGGATCTCCTGGTACGGCACTCCCTCCACGTCGGGGAAGACCGTACGGAGGCTCTCGTGCCGGTCCGCCACGTCGCCGAGCGCCGCCTCCAGCGCCGCCACGTCCGGTTGGCCCCACAGCCGCAGGGCGAACGGCTGGTTGTAGGCGGCGGCCCCCGCACCGTCGCCGTCGGCGCCTTCGATCAGGTTGAGGAACCACATCCGCTGCTGCGCGAAAGACAGCGGCACCCGCTCCGGACGTTCCCGGCGGCGCAGCGGCGCGCCGGCGGCCGCCCCGGCCCGGTCGACCAGGCGTGCCACCCCGGCCACCGTCGGATCCGCGAACACCTCGCGTACCCCCACCGACACATCCAGCTCCGCCCGCACCCGCGCGATCAACCGCATCACCAGCAGCGAGTCGCCGCCCAGCGCGAAGAAACTCTCCTCCGCCCCGACCTCCTCCACCCCGAGCAACTCCGCGAACAGGGCGCACAACGCCTCCTCCGCAGGCGTCTCCGGACCCCGGGAACCGCCCGCTCCGAGGTCGGGAGCGGGCAGGGCGGAGCGGTCGATCTTGCCGTTGACGGTGAGCGGGAACGCGTCGAGTACGACGACTGCCGACGGGACCATGTACTCGGGCAGGCGGGTGGCGGCGAAGGCCCGCAGCGTTTCGGCGTCCACGTCCCCGACGACGTATCCGATCAGCCGTCCGTCGCGGGCCACCACCACGGCCCGCTCGACCTGTGCATGGGCGGCCAACACCGTCTCGACCTCGCCGAGTTCCACCCGGAACCCGCGGATCTTCACCTGCGCATCCGCACGTCCCACGAACTCCAGCTGCCCGTCCGAAGTCCAGCGGGCCAGGTCACCGGTGCGATACATCCGCCCCGCACCGTCACCGAAAGGACAGGCCACGAAACGCTCAGCCGTCAGGTCGGAGCGGCCGATGTAGCCACGGGCCAGACCCTCCCCCGCGATGTACAACTCCCCCGCCACACCCACCGGAACAGGCCGCAGGAACGCATCCAGCACGTAGGTACGGACATTCGGCAACGGTCGGCCAATCGGCGGTGGCGCGTCCTCACCCGTGATGCCCTCCTCCAACAGGACGGCGGCGGTGATGACAGTGGCCTCCGTCGGGCCGTAGGTGTTCCACACGCGGGCGCCTTCACGCCACCTGGCCGCGAGACCGGCTTCGAGCCGCTCCGCACCCAGGACCCAATTGCCCACTCCTGGAACCGACTTCGGCTCCAGAGTCCCCAGCAACGACGGCACCACACTCGCCGTGACCACACCGGCCGCCTCGACCATCGCCGCGAGAGCGGACGGATCTTGCCGCTCCTCCGTCGTGGCGATCGCCAGCGTGCCCCCAGCAGCCAGCGTCACCGCCACGTCCAGCACCGCCGCATCGAAACTGAACGACGCGAACTGCAACGCCGTAAGCCCCGGTCCCACACCGAGAACGGGACCCATCGCCGAGGCGAGGTTGGCCACGGAGGCGTGCTCCACCGCCACACCCTTCGGACGCCCCGACGACCCCGATGTGTAGATGACGTAAGCCAGTTGATCGGAGGTGACGTCCGGCAGCTCACCCGAGTCGGTCCCCACCTCGCCCAGCAGCACAGTCTCCACATCAGCCGACAACCGGTCCACGGTCTCCTCCGCGACCAGCACCAACTCCGCACCGCTGTCGTCCACCATGAACAACAACCGATCGGACGGATACTCCGGATCCAGCGGAACGTACGCCCCGCCCGCCTTCCACACCGCCAGAATCGCGGTCACCATCTCGGCCCCACGCGGCAGACACAAACCCACCCGCGACTCACGACCCACCCCACGGGCAATCAGACCCCGCGCCAACGCATCCGACCGCGCATCCAACTCGCCGTAGGACAGGGCGTGTTGTCGGGACCACAACGCGGTCGCATCCGGCGTCCGCGCCACCCACCCACGGAACCGCTGAAGCACCGTCGACGCGTCCACCTCCTGTGCGGTGGCGTTCCACTCCTCGACGACCGCGGTCCGCTCAGCCTCGTCCAGCAACTCGATGTCGCTCAGCCGCAGTTGCGGATCGGCCGCTATCTGCTCCAACACCCTCACCAGCGAGGCCAGCACGCTTTCGGCACGGGCCCCGTCGAAGAGGTCGGGGCGGTAGTCGAGGTGCAGTTCCATCCGCTCGCCAGGGATGACGATCAGCCCCAGTGGATGGTGGCTGGCGTCCTGCGGGGCGCCGCCCGGCCCGATGACGAGTGTGTCCGGGTCGTACGGTGCCGGAGCGGCGGAGTGCGGGTAGTTCTCGTAGACGACGAGCGTGTCGAACTCGGCGCCTGGTCCCGCAAGTTGCTTGATCTCGGCCAGCCCGAGGTATTGATGGCCCATCAGGTTCACCTGCCGGTCCTGGAGTTCGGACAGCAGGTCGGCAACCGACAGATCACCGGCCAACTGGGCACGCACGGGGAGGGTGTTGATGAACAACCCGATCAACGACTCCGCACCCGGCAGATCCGCCGGCCGCCCGGCAACCGTCGTCCCGAAGACCACGTCCTGCCGTCCGGACAGGCGGGCCAGCACCAGAGCCCACGCACCCTGGACCACCGTCGCCATGGTGACGTCACCCTGACGGGCCACGTCGTTCAGCGCCCGCGTCAATTCCGCATCGCACTCGACGACGACCGTCTCGGGCCGCAGTGGCAGCCGGGCCGGGTTCGCCGGCATGACCAGGGTCGGCTCCTCCGCCCCCGCCAACTCCTCCCGCCACGCGGCACGCGCCGCGTCCCGATCCTGACGGCCGAGCCAGGCCAGGTAGTCGCGGTACGACCTGATCGGAGGCAGCGCCCCAGCATCCCCGCCCGCCCGGTACACCACCTCCAGTTCGTTCACCAGGATGGGCAACGACCAGCCGTCGAGCACGATGTGGTGGGTTGTCAGCACCAGTCGGTGACGCCGTTCGCCCAGGCGGAGCAGCAGCAACCGCAGCAACGGACCCCGCGCGACATCGAAGCCGTCCGCGAGTTCGGCCCCGGACAACCGGGCCGCCTCGGCCTCCGCATCGGCCTCGGGCAGGCTGCTCAGATCGACCTCACGCCATGGCAGCTCCACCTCCCGCGCGATGACCTGCACCGCCTCACCCGACTTGCGCCGGCGAAAGCTGGCCCGCAAGGTCCCATGGCGGGCGATCAGGCCCTCCCAGGAGCGGCGGAGACGGTCGACGTCGAGCGGTCCGTCGAGGGCCAGGGCCCGTTGGCCCGCATACACGTCCAAGGCCTCGTCCCCGAGGGACGCGTGGAACAGCAGGCCCTCCTGAAGCGGCGACAGCGGCCATATGTCTTCGATGGCGGTCCGGGTCCGGGTCATCGCGTACGTCTCCTCACAGCGGTTCGCAACTTCGGTTCGGCGGCAGGGACAGAGCGGTGGGGCGGGTGGCGCGGACGGAGCTGTGGGGGTTGGTCGGCAGTGAGCGGTGGTCGAGGGTCGGGGGACGGGGGCCGAGGGTCAGTGGCCGGAAATCAGCGGTGGTCGTCGGCGAAATCGGCCTCCAGGTCGTCGACTTCGTCCTGGTCGAGATCGAGGAGTGAGAAGTCGGAGGGCGTGTGGCCGCCGGCCGACGGGTCGGCGGTGTGCGCGGCGAGGCCGTTCAGCAGCCCGAGCCAGGCCTGCCCCAACTCCTGTACGTCGGTCTCGTCCAGGAGCGCCGCGGGCCAGCTCAGGGTGAGCGTCAACTCAGGACCACTCGCGGTGTCCGCCACCACGGCACCCACGTCGAGCGCATGCGGCACCGGCATCCCCGCATCGGCAGCGCCACCGACGGCCGTGTCTCCGGCCGACTTCCACGGCTCGACCGAACTCGCCCCGGCACCACCGGCGGCCGCGAACCGGCCCAGGTAGTTGAACCCGACCTGCGGCACCGGCAGACCCGCCAACACCGGCCCCGTCTCCGGATTCAGGTGACGCAACAGGCCATGGCCCAGCCCGTCCCCGGGCACCGCCTGCACCTGCTCCTTCACCCGTTTCACCAGCGCACCAGCCGCCGCACCGCCTTCCGTAGCCTCCGTCAGGTCCACACCGGAGGCGTCCAGCCGTACCGGATAGGCGGCGGTGAACCAGCCCACCGTCCGCGACAGATCCATGCCCTCCGACAACGGCTCACGGCCATGCCCCTCAACCTCCACCAGGAACCCACCCGCCTCAGCCCCGAAGCCCGGCCGCCACCCCGCCACCGCACCGGCCAGCGTCGCCAGCAACACCTCATGCAGACCGCAGTGGAACACCCCCGGCACCTCACCGACGAGCACCGCGGACTCACCCACCGGAACCGACCAAGAACAACGCCGCAAAGACGCAACCGTGTCGACGGCCGGGTCCAGCGCGCGACGGCCGACCAGCGGCTCATCGGCGGTGCCCACCAGCTCAACCCACTTCGCCAGCTCCTCGACCCGCTGGGGGTCTTCCGCCGACTGCTCCAACTCCCGAACCCAGGTGCGGAAGGAGGTCGGCGCCGGTTCGAGGACCGGTCGCCGGCCAACGGCCGCCGCCTCGCACGCGGTTCCCAGATCCTGCGCCAGGACGCGCCACGACACCCCGTCGACCGCCAGATGATGAGCCGCCAGCACAATCCGACCGATCCGGCCCGGCCCGGCGTCCACCCACACCACCTGCAACATCACACCCGCCGCCGGATCCAACCGCGCCACCGCAGGCCGAGCGGCATCCACCGCCACCCGGTCCAACTCGCCCTCAGCAGCCCCTGCGGCATCCACCCGGACCACCAGCCCGGACGCGTCGATCTCACCTGCCTCCGGAACCATCAGCGTCCGAAGGTCGCTCCCGGTCCGGGCCCGCAGCATCCCGTGTGCCCGCAGCAGCGCCTCCACGCCTGACGCCAGCACATCCGCGCCCAGCCCGGCCGGCGCACCGAGCACCGTCCACTGCGCGAACTCGCCCCGCAGCGCGTGTGCGCCCATCGACCGCATCGCCGGGGTCCACGGCACCTCACCGACACCCGTCTCCGCCCTCTGCCCAGCCGCCCCACCGGACACCGCGACCGCCACCAGTGCCAACCGTTCCGGCGTCTTCTCCTCGAACACCTGCCGCGGCGAAACGGTCCACCCCGCGGCACGGGCCCGGGAAGCGAGCTGCATCGACATGATCGAATCGCCGCCCAACTCGAAGAACCCGTCCCCGACCCCGACCTCCTCCAGCCCCAACACCTCGGCGAACAGGGCGCAGAACACCTTCTCGGCAGGCGTCTCCGGAGCCCGACCGGCACTCACCGCGGCTTCCGGCGTCGGCAGGGCGGAGCGGTCGACCTTGCCGTTGACGGTCAACGGGAACGCGTCGAGTACGACGACCGCCGACGGAACCATGTACTCGGGCAGGCGAGTTGCGGCGAAGGCCCGGACCCTCTCGACGTCCACGTCCCCGACGACGTATCCGATCAGCCGACCGTCACGAACCACCACCACGGCCCGCTCGACCCGCGGGTGCGCGGCAAGGACGGCCTCGACCTCGCCGAGTTCCACCCGGAACCCGCGGATCTTCACCTGCGCGTCCGCACGCCCCACGAACTCCAACTGCCCGTCCGAAGTCCACCGGGCCAGGTCACCGGTGCGGTACATCCGCCCGCCATCACCGAACGGGCACGCGACAAACCGTTCCGCCGTCAGATCCGCACGACCGATATAACCACGGGCCAGACCCAGACCCGCGATATACAACTCCCCCGCCACACCCACCGGAACAGGCCGCAAGAACGCATCCAGCACGTAGGTACGGACATTCGGCAGCGGACGGCCAATCGGCGGTGGCGCGTCCTCACCGGTGATGCCCTCCTCCAACAGGACGGCGGCGGTGATGACGGTGGCCTCCGTCGGGCCGTAGGTGTTCCACACCCGCGCACCCGCACGCCACTTCGCCGCCAGACCGGCCTCCAACCGCTCCGCACCCAGCACCCAGTTCCGCACCCCGGCAACCGCCTTCGGCTCCAGGGCGCCCAGCAACGACGGCACCACACTCGCGCTGTCGACACCGTTGAAGTCGATCATCGCGGCGAGGGCAGAGCCGTCCTGCCTCTCTTCGGACGTGGCGATCGCCAACGTGCCCCCGCCGGCGAGGGTCACGGCCACGTCCAGCACCGCCGCGTCGAAACTGAACGACGCGAACTGCAACGCCGTAAGCCCCGGTCCCACACCGAGAACGGGACCCATCGCCGAGGCGAGGTTGGCCACGGAGGCGTGCTCCACCGCCACACCCTTCGGACGACCCGTCGTCCCCGATGTGTAGATGACGTAGGCCAGTTGTTCAGAGGCGACGTCCGGCAGCTCACCCGAGTCGGTCCCCACCTCGCCCAGCAGCACAGTCTCCACATCAGCCGACAACCGGTCCACGGTCTCCTCCGCGACCAGCACCAACTCCGCACCGCTGTCGTCCACCATGAACAACAACCGATCGGACGGATACTCCGGATCCAGCGGAACGTACGCCCCGCCCGCCTTCCACACCGCCAGAATCGCGGTCACCATCTCGGCCCCACGCGGCAGACACAAACCCACCCGCGACTCACGACCCACCCCACGGGCAATCAGACCCCGCGCCAACGCATCCGACCGCGCATCCAACTCGCCGTAGGACAGCGGTCGGTCGCTGAACCACAACGCCGCCGTGTCCGGCGTGCCGACGACCCAACCGCGGAACCGTTCCAGCACCGTGCCGGGAACTCCGTCCCGCGCCGTGGCGTTCCACTCCTCTACGACTACGGACCGCTCGGGCCCGTCGAGGAGATCGATGTCGCCCACCCGTAGCGTCGGCTCGTCCGCCACCTGTTCCAGCACCCGTATCAGCCATCCGGCGACGCGGGCCGCCGCCTCCTCGTCGAAGAGGTCCGGCCTGTGTGTCATCACGATCCGGAGTCCGACGTCGGGGACGATGCCGACGGTCAGCGGGAAGTTGGTGGCCTCGTGCGCATCCATGCGGGTGAAGGAGATGGTGCCGGGCGCGGGCGCCCCGTCGGGCGGGGTCGGGTAGTTCTCGTAGACCACGAGGGTGTCGAACGTCGCTCCCGGCCCGGCCAGCCCCTGCAGCTCGCTCAAGCCCAGATGCTGATGCGGCATCAGCGACGACTGCCGCGCCTGCAGGTCCGCGAGCATGTCCAGCACCGGTTGTCCGCCGGCCAGCGGCACCCGTACCGGCAGCGTGTTGATCATCAGGCCGACCATGGACTCGGCACCGGGCAGATCCGCCGGCCGCCCCGACACCGTCGCGCCGAACACCACGTCGTTCCGTCCGGTCAACCGGGACAGGACCAGCGCCCATGCGCCCTGCACGACCGAGTTCAGCGTGAGGTTCCGGCCGCGGGCCAACTCCCGCAACCGCGTGGTGGTCTCCTCGGGGAGATCCAGGACGAGGTCCCGCGGCAGCACTGAGACCTCGACCCCGCCTGCCGCCTGGGGTGCGACCAGGGTCGGTTCCTCCGCCCCGGCCAGTTCCTCCCGCCACGCAGCGCGCGCCGCCTCCCGGTCCTGACGGCCGAGCCACGACAGGTAGTCGCGGTAGGAGGTGACCGGGGGCAGTACCCGGATGTCACCACCCGCCGTGTACATCGCCTCCAGCTCGTCGAGGAGCACCGGCATCGACCAGCCGTCCAGCAGGATGTGATGAGTCGTCACGACGAGGCGGTGGCGGGCTTCCCCGAGCCGGGCCAGCAGCAGCCGGAGCAAGGGCGGGGAGGCGGGGTTCATCCTGTCCTCCCGCTCTTCGCGGGCCAGCCGCCCGAACCGGGTCAGGGCCTCCTCCTCGCCGAGGTCCGACAGGTCGACGTCGCCCCAAGGGAGCACAACACTCCGCGAGATCAGCTGCACTGCCTCTCCGGACCTGCGCCGTTGGAAACTGGCGCGCAGGACGGCATGGCGCTCGATCAGAGCCTCCCAGCACGCGCGGAATAGCTCGGTGTCCAGGGGGCCGTCCACGCCGAGGACGCACTGGAGGCCGTAGACGTCCGGTCCCTCGTCGTCGTACGAGGAGTGGAAGAGCATCCCTTGCTGGAGGGGCGAGAGCGGCCACACCTCCGCGAGAGCGGATCCCTTGGCGTGCGTCGAGAGGGGCTTCGGGGGCTTCACAGGAACCGTCCTTCGTCGAGTTCGGCAGCTATGGCTTCGAGGTCGTCGACTTCGTCCTGGTCGAGATCGAGGAGTGAGAAGTCAGAGGGGGTGTGACCGCCGGCCTGGGGACCGGCGGTGTGCGCGGCGAGGCCCGACAGCAGCCCGAGCCAGGCCCGGCCCAACTCCTCCACGTCGGTTTCGTCCAGCAGCGCCGCGGGCCAGCTCAGGGTGAGCGTCAGCTCCGGGCCACTCGCGGTATCCGCGACCACGGCACCCGCAGCGAGCGTGTGCAGCACCGGCATCCCCGGATCGGCAGCGCCTCCCACGGCCGTGTCCCCGGCCGTCTGCCAGGGCACGACCACGTCCGACCCGGCACCGGCGGCCGCGAACCGGCCCAGGTAGTTGAACCCGACCTGCGGCACCGGCAGACCCGCCAACACCGGCCCTGTCTCCGGGTTCAGGTGACGCAGCAGGCCATGGCCGAGCCCGTCCCCGGGTACCGCTTGCACCTGCTCCTTCACCCGCTTCACCAGCGCACCGGCGGCCGCACCACCGGCGGCGGCTTCGGCAAGGTCGACTCCGGAGGCGTCCAAGCGGACCGGGTAGGCCGCGGTGAACCAGCCCACCGTCCGCGACAGGTCCATTCCCTCCGACAACGGCTCACGCCCGTGGCCCTCGACCTCCACCAGGAACCCGTCGGAGCCGATGCCGACGCCGGTCCCTGGGTTCGGGCGGCAGTGCGTCACCGCACCGGCCAGCGTGGACAACAGCAGTTCGTGCAGCCCGCAGTGGAACACCCGCGGTGTCTCGCCTACGAGCACCGCTGCCTCCTCCGTCGGTAGCGACCAGGACAGCAGGCGCAGGGTGGACGTCGTGTCGACGGTGGGGTCCAGCGGACGGTGGCCGATCAGCGGTTCCCCGGCACCGGCCGTCCCGGCGACCATGTCGACCCAGGCATCCAACTCATCCACCCGCGCCGG
>NZ_JBIBKW010000021.1:0-201047 GCF_042959465.1 Streptomyces sp. NPDC007901
ACGCGGTCGACCAGAACGCCCAACACCGTCCGGGGCGTTCGGCTGAGCACGAATCCTGGCAACAGGACTCACTCCCGCTCAGTCTCTAGGAACGGTCGGTCGCCGTCTACACCGACGACATCGAGCACGACGTCGTCGGCGACCCGAACGGCCCGAAGCGCGGCATCCCGGCGGCGCTCGACTTCTACCGCCAGCTGTGCAAGGACTTCCGCGCCGAGAGCGAGGAGCGCACCCGCACCTACTACTCCGACTCCGCCGTGACCATGGAGAACGTCTGGCTGGACGGCGCCGCGGTGGCGGCCCAGCTGACCGCTCCCGCGTAGCACCCCGGCGCCAACTCCCGCCCATCCGGGGTGCCATCAGGGTGCCATTGGTCCCACCTCTGACGGTTTACGCCATTCGCGCGCCTTGCCTTGACCGCCCCCGAACCCCCTCTTATGGTCGCGCTTACACAGGACGTCCGACGTCTCCGTTTCCCCCACACTGGAGGCTCCGTGCGCGACGAGGCGACCCACGGACGCAGGACGTTCCTGAAGCACGCCGGGGCCCTGGGCGCGGCCGCCTCGCTGACCACCCTGCCGACGCTGACCGCCTGCGGTCCCAAGTCGACCATCGACCTCGGCGGCGGCGGTTCCGGCCGCACCCTCACCGCCGTGATCGGCTACGGCAACGACGGCAGCTGGGACCCGACCCAGACCGCCTCCGCCTTCGCGATGGCCGCCAACAACCACCTCTACGAGGGCCTGGCCGACACCGACCCGATCACCCGCGCCCCCTACCCGGCGCTGGCCACCCGGCTGCCCGCCGACGCGAACGCCACGACCTGGCGGTTCACCCTGCGCCCCGGCGCCACCTTCCACGACGGGAAACCGGTCACCGCCGACGACGTGGTCTTCGTCTTCGACCGGATCCTCGACCCGGGCACCCCGACCCTCGCCCACGGCTTCTTCGCGAGCTGGCTGAAGGCGGCCCGCAGGGTCGACACCCGGACCGTCGACCTGGTGCTCCGCTTCCCCTTCCCGGACGGGATCGCCCGCCTCACCCTCGCCAAGATCATGCCGAAGCACGTGTTCTCCCGGCCCGGCGCCTGGGACGACGCGATCCGGGGACTGGCGGTCGGCTCGGGGCCGTACCGGCAGACCGGGCACCACCCGAAGTCGAACACCACCTTCGCCGCGTACGACCGCTACAACGGCCCCCGCGCCCCCGCCTTCGAGCGCATGAACTGGCTGACGATCGTCGACGCCGCCTCACGCGTGGCGCGGATCTCCGGGGCCGACGCGGGCGCGCAGATCTCCGACAACATCCCGTACGCCAACATCCCCCGCCTCGAACAGGGCGGACTCTCGGTCGGCGGCGGCGCCGGGATGAACAACGCGTTCCTGATGTTCAACACGCGGCACAAGCCGTTCGACGACGTCCGGGTCCGCCAGGCCCTGCACTACGCCATCGACAAGGCGAAGATCGTCGAGGTCGCCCTCAAGGGCCACGGAAAGCCCGCGAGTTCGTTCCTGAACGAGACCAACCCCGCCTACCGGCCCGCGAAAACGGTCTACGACTACGACCCGGACAAGGCGCGGGCCCTGCTGAAGGCCGCCGGGGTCGGCGGACTCCGGGTGAACATCCTCGCCGTCAACGTGAGCTGGCTCGTCGACTGCCTGCCCACCATCAAGTCGTCCTGGGACGCGATCGGGGTCCGCACCACCCTGTCCCCGCAGGAGACCACGGCCGTGTTCACCAAGATGGACCAGAAGCAGGACTACCAGGTCGTCGCCGCCGTCTCGAACCCCAACCAGTTCGGCCTCGACGCCGACCTGATCATGCACTACAACTACGGCCCCGAGAACCTCTGGACGGGCTACGCCCGCTGGGCCGACAACGCTGTCGCCAGGCAGCTCTTCAAGGCCATGGACGCGGCCACCCGCGAACCGGACCCCGGGAAGAAGAGGACGATGATCCAGGACTACATCGACGTCGTCGCCGAACAGGCCGTCCTCTACCCGGTCGTCCACAACGAGCTGATCACCGCCTGGGACCCGCGCAGACTCACCGGCATAAGGGCTCAGCCCTACCCCGGCATCAACGTCCTCACCGCCAAGTGGGTCTGACGGCATGACCGCCGTCCTGCGCATCCTGCTGCGCCGCGTCGCCCTGCTGGTGCCGCTGCTGCTCGGCATCGCCCTGTTCGTGTTCCTGGTGATGGGCTTCTCCGACGTCGACCCGGCGTCCGCGTTCTTCCAGGGCGCCAACCCCACCCCGGAGCAGCTGCACGCCTTCCGCGCCCACAACGGCCTCCTCGACCCCCTCCCCGTCCGCTACTTCCACTTCGTCGGCGACCTGCTCCACGGCGACCTCGGCACCAGCGCCCTCACCCGCACCCCGGTCCTCGACCAGGTCCTCACCGCCCTGCCGCTCACCCTCCAGCTGACCTTCCTCGGCCTCGGCATCGCCGTCGTCCTGGCCCTCGCCGGCGGTGTCACCGCGGCCATCCACCGGGACCGCTGGCCGGACCAGGCCATCCGGGTGCTCTCCCTGATCGGCGTCGCCGCCCCCGCCTTCTGGCTGGCGCTGCTGATGATCCAGTACCTCGCGGTCGACCGCGGCTGGTTCCCGGCCGGCGGCTACATCAACCCCGAGGACTCCGTCACCGGCTGGCTGAAGACCATGGCCCTGCCCGCCCTCGCGCTCTCCCTGCCGGTCGCCGCCCAGCTCACCCGGATCGTCCGCACCTCGGTGGTCGAGGAACTCGACAAGGACTACGTCCGCACCGCGATCGGCAGCGGCCTGCCACCCCATGTCGTGGTCGGCCGCAACGTCCTCCGCAACGCGCTCGTCAACCCCCTGACCGTGCTCGGCCTGCGGGTCGGCTACCTCCTCGGCGGCGCCGTCGTCATCGAGACCATCTTCGCCCTGCCCGGCATGGGCAAGCTGATGATCGACGCCGTCCAGAACGGCGACCCGGCCGTCGTCCAGGGCGTCGTCCTCACCACCGCCACCGGCTTCGTCGTCGTCAACCTCGTCATCGACATCCTCTACCTGCTGGTCAACCCGCGTCTGAGGGAGGCGACATGACGACCTTCACCCGCACCGGCCTCACCGCCGCCCTCGCCCGTCCCGGCGTACGGCTGCGCAGGCTGACCCCGCTGTCGAGGACGGCCCTCGCCTTCCTGGCCGTCGTCGTCCTGGTGGCGCTCCTCGCGCCCCTCCTCGCCCCGGACGACCCGCTCGCCCAGCAGGCCCCCGTCGACGGCACCGGGCACCCCTCCGCCGACCACTGGATGGGCCAGGACAGCCTCGGCCGGGACATCCTCAGCCGGCTGATGTACGGCGCCCGCTGGTCCCTCGCCATCGGCCTCGGCGCCACCGCCCTGGCCCTCGTCGCCGGCGCGCTGCTCGGGGCCCTCGCGGCCACCTCCCGACGAGCCGTCGACGAGACGCTGATGCGCTGCCTGGACGTGGTGATGGCGTTCCCCGGCATCGCCCTGGCCGCCGTCCTCGTCTCCGTCTTCGGCGGTGGTCTCACCGTCCTGATCTGCGCGATCGCCTTCCTCTTCACCCCGCCGGTGGCCCGGGTGGTCCGCGCGAACGTCCTCGACCAGTACGGCGAGGACTACGTCACCGCGGAACGGGTGATCGGCGCCCGCACCCCGCACATCGTGCTCCGCCACGTGGCCGTCAACTGCGCCGCCCCCGTCCTCGTCTTCTGCACCGTCCAGGTCGCCGAGGCCATCGTCTTCGAGGCCTCCCTCTCCTTCATCGGCGCGGGCGTCCGTCCCCCGGACCCCTCCTGGGGCAGCGTCATCGCCGACGGCAAGAACATGGTCCTCACCGGCGGCTGGTGGGCCACGGTCTTCCCCGGCCTCCTGATCCTCCTCACCGTCCTCTCCCTCAACATCCTCTCCGAGGGCGTCTCGGACGCGTGGGCGTCCCCGGCACCGAGGGAGACGGAACCGACGGAGCCTGTGGAGGTACTTGAGCCGGGGGAGGCCCCGGAGCTGCCGTCCCTGACCGAGGCGGCCGACCGGCTACGACGGCGTGCCCGTCCCCTCCCCTCCCGGGAGGGCCCGCCGGTCCTGTCCGTGGAGAACCTCACCATCGCCTTCCCCGACCGTCACCGGGGCACGAACATCGTGAACGGCATCACCTTCGAGGTTCATGCGGGCGAAGTCCTGGGCCTGGTGGGCGAGTCGGGCTGCGGCAAGTCCCTGACGGCTCTGACCGTCATGGGCCTGCAACCCAAGACGGCGAGAGTGACAGGCGAGATCCTCTTCGACACCGCTGCCTGGAGCGCCCCGCCGGGGGCGCGGGGCAGTGTCGAATATGCGGCTGCCGCCGCGGGGGCGCGACCAGGCACAACGCACCCGCAGCCGCCGGTGGACCTGACCACCCCCCACCGCCGCCTCCTCGGCCACGAGATCGCGATGGTCTACCAGGACGCCCTCTCCTCCCTGAACCCCTCCATGACCATCAACGCCCAGCTCAAACAGCTGGTGAGACGCGGCGGCCACCGCACCCCGACCGAACTCCTCGCGCTCGTCGGCCTCGACCCCACCCGCACCCTCCCCAGCTACCCCCACGAACTCTCCGGCGGCCAGCGCCAACGCGTCCTCATCGCGATGGCCCTCTCCCGCGGCCCCCGCCTGATCATCGCCGACGAACCGACCACCGCCCTGGACGTCACCGTCCAGGCCCAGGTGATGGAACTCCTCCTCCGCCTCCGCGAGGAACTCGGCTTCGCACTGATCCTGGTCTCCCACGACCTCGCGCTGGTCGCCGACGTCACCGACCGGGTGGTGGTGATGTACGGCGGCCAGATCGTCGAGACCGGCGTCACCGCCGAACTGGTCGGCTCCCCGACCCACCACTACACCCGCGGCCTCCTCGGCAGCGTCCTGTCGCTGGAGTCCGGGGCCGAGCGGCTGACCCAGATCAGGGGCGTGGTCCCGTCCCCCGCCGACTTCCCGGCGGGCTGCCGGTTCAGTGACCGCTGCCCCGCGGCGACCGACGTGTGCCGGACGACCCCACCGGCGCTCCTCGGCACCCCCACCCACACCGCGGCCTGCCACCACCCGGCCGCCGACCTGGCGAGCACCGAGGCGGTGACATGAGCGCGGTGGAGCTGACCGGCGTCCACGTGGTCCACAAGGCCCGCGGCGGAGGCGTCCTCGGCCGCGACCGGGTGTACGCGCTGACCGGCGCCGACCTCACCGTGGCGCCCGGCGAGACGGTCGGCGTGGTCGGCGAGTCGGGGTGCGGGAAGTCCACGCTGGCCAAGGTGCTGGTGGGCATCCAGCGGCCGACCGCGGGCACGGTCACCTTCCACGGCCGCGACCTGTGGTCGATGCCGGCGGCCGACCGCAGGGCGACCGTCGGCGCGAGCACCGGCATGGTCTTCCAGGACCCGTCGGCGGCCCTGAACCGCCGGCTGCCCGTACGCCGGATCCTGCGCGACCCGCTGGACGTCCACGAGCGCGGCACCCGGCCCGAACGGGAGGACCGGGTAAGGGAGTTGATGGCCCTGGTCGGTCTGCCCCGGGCCCTCGCCGAGGCCCTCCCCGGGCAGCTCTCCGGCGGCCAGCGCCAGCGCGTCGCGATCGCCCGCGCGCTCGCCCTGGACCCCGACCTGGTGGTGGCGGACGAACCGACCAGCGCCCTGGACGTCTCGGTCCGCGCCCAGATCCTGAACCTCCTCCTCGACCTGCGCGAACGCCTCGGTCTCGCGATGGTCTTCGTCTCCCACGACATCCAGACGGTACGGCGGATGAGCGACCGGGTGATCACCATGTACCTGGGCCGGATCGTCGAGGAGACCCCGGCCGCCGAGGTCACGGGCGCCGCCCGGCACCCGTACACCCGGGCCCTGTTCTCGGCCACCCCCGGCCTGCTGAATCCCGTCGACCCCATCCCGCTGACCGGTCCAGTGCCCTCGGCAAGCCGCCCCCCGTCCGGGTGCCCGTTCCGCACCCGCTGCTGGCGGGCGGACGACGCCTGTGCCGTCCGCATGCCTGACTTCACGGCCGCGTCACGCCCCGCGCACCGCTACCGCTGTCACCATCCGTTGGAGGAGGACCAGCCGAGCCACAGCCTGCCCCAGGAGCCCTGATGACGCTGCCCACCCCGCTGACCGGTGTCGTACCGCCCGTCTGCACGCCCCTGACACCGGACCGCGAGGTGGACGTCGTCTCCCTGAAGAGGCTCGTCGACCATCTGACGGAGGCCGGGGTGGACGGCCTGTTCGTGCTCGGCTCGACGTCGGAGGTGGCGTATCTGACGGACCGGCAGCGCCGGCTGGTCACGGAGACGGTGGTGTCCCAGGCGGGTGGGCGGCTCCCGGTCCTTGCGGGGGTGATCGACATGACGACGCCCCGGGTCCTGGACCACGTCGCGTCCGTCACGGCCGCCGGTGCGGACGGGATCGTCGTCACCGCCCCCTACTACACCCGCACCCACCCCGCCGAGATCGCCCGCCACTTCCGCCTGGTCGCCGACCGGTCGCCGGTCCCGGTGATCGCCTACGACATCCCGGTCGCCGTCCACACCAAGCTCCCCGCCGACCTGGTCCTGGAGCTGGCCGCCGACGGGGTGCTGGCCGGGCTGAAGGACTCCAGCGGTGACCTGGCGGCCTTCCGCGAGGTCGTCACGGGCAGCCGTCAGCTCCCCGGCTTCAGCGTGCTGACCGGCTCCGAGCTGACCGTCGACTCGGCCCTCGCGCTGGGCGCCGACGGGGCGGTCCCGGGTCTCGCCAACGTCGACCCGGACGGCTACGTCCGCCTGTACCGCCTCTGCCGGGCCGGTGACTGGGACCGGGCCCGGGCGGAACAGGAGCGGCTGTGCGCCCTCTTCCGCATGGTCGGCGTCGGGAACCCGGCCCGGATGGGCGGCAGTTCGGCGGCGCTCGGGGCGTTCAAGGCGGCGCTGCACCTGCGGGGGGTCATCGACTGCCCGGCGACGGCCGAGCCCCAGGTGGCCCTGTCGGAGGCGGAGACCGAGTGCGTGGGCAAGTACCTCGCGGGGGCGGGCCTGATGTAGGGGCCGCCGGAGCTGTAGGCGGTCCGGCCGAGCGCCTCCACCCGGAACCGGCCGAACCGGCCGACCGGGACAGACTCCGGCCGAGTCTAGGCACACAGCGCCACCCCGGTGATGCGAAGCGTGAAATTCCCAGGGGCGGGGGAGCCAGGTGAGGTGAACGCGAAGAACCTCCCCATCGGCTCGTGTGCCGTCGACACCCGCAACGGGCGGCTGGGCATCGTCATGGGGCACGAAGGCCCCTACGTGCAGCTGCGGCCGTACGGGGGAGGACGGGAGTGGGACGCGCACCCGGACGCCGTCCGCGTCGCGACCCAGGCCGAACGGCTCAGCGCGGCCACCGCCCACGCCAACGCCCGCAGCCGCGGCGAGGTCCCTTGAAGGTGCCGTTCCGGAACGGCACCCCGCCGCGGCAGGGCAGAATGGGGCCATGAGCCTGTTCCGCGACGACGGCATCGTGCTGCGCACCCAGAAGCCGGGTGAGGCGGATGGGATCATGCTGTGGCCACGCGGGGGTCACCGCATCCGATTGCGGCTGTGCCGCGGGGCGTACCCCCAGCCGTTTCGGGGCGATGTGCGATGAGTCTCTTTCGGGACGACGGCATTGTTCTGCGCATCCAGAAGCCGGGTGAGGCGGACGGGATCATGCTGTGGCCACGCGGGGGTCACTGCATCCGATTGCGGCTGTGCCGCGGGGCGTACCCCCAGCCGTTTCGGGGCGATGCGCGATGAGTCTCTTTCGGGACGACGGCATTGTCCTGCGCACCCAGAAGCTGGGTGAGGCGGACCGGATCATCACCCTGCTCACGCGGGGACACGGGCGGGTGCGGGCCGTCGCGCGGGGGGTGCGGCGGACCAAGTCGAAGTTCGGGGCGCGGCTGGAACCGTTCTCCCATGTCGACGTGCAGTTCTTCGCGCGGGGGAGCGAGCTGGTCGGGCGCGGGCTGCCGCTGTGCACGCAGAGCGAGACCATCGCGCCGTACGGCGGCGGAATCGTCGCCGACTACGCGCGGTACACCGCCGGGACGGCCATGCTGGAGACCGCCGAGCGGTTCACCGACCACGAGGGCGAGCCGGCCGTGCAGCAGTACCTGCTGCTGGTGGGCGCGCTCAGGACCCTCGCCCGGGGCGAGCACGCCCCCCACCTCGTCCTCGACGCCTTCCTCCTCCGCTCCCTCGCCGTCAACGGCTACGCGCCCAGCTTCGACGCCTGCGCCAAGTGCGGCATGCCCGGCCCGAACCGCTTCTTCTCCGTCGGCTCCGGCGGCAGCGTCTGCGTCGACTGCCGGGTGCCCGGCAGCGTCGTACCCTCGCCGCAGACCCTGGTACTCCTCGGCGCGCTGCTTACGGGAGACTGGGAGACGGCGGACACGGCCGAGGCGCGGTACGTGCGGGAGGGCAGCGGGCTGGTGTCCGCCTATCTGCACTGGCATCTGGAGCGCGGGCTGCGCTCGCTCAGGTACGTAGAGAAGAGCTAGAGGGAGACGAGAAGCACATGGTCGTACGCGGGATCCTGGGGCGTCAGCGCCGCGAGTACCAGGCGCCGGAGCCGCACCCGTCCGGTGCCCGCCCGCCGAAGCTCCCGGGTGAGCTGGTCCCGGGCCATGTGGCCATCGTCATGGACGGCAACGGCCGCTGGGCGAAGGAGCGCGGGCTGCCCCGCACCGAGGGCCACAAGGTCGGCGCCGAGCAGGTGCTGGACGTGCTGCAGGGCGCGATCGAGATCGGCGTCCGCAACATCTCGCTGTACGCCTTCTCCACCGAGAACTGGAAGCGCTCGCCCGAAGAGGTCCGCTTCCTGATGAACTTCAACCGTGACTTCATCCGCAAGTCCCGCGACCAGCTCGACGGACTCGGCGTCCGGGTGCGCTGGGCGGGCCGGATGCCCCGGCTGTGGAAGTCGGTCGCCAAGGAGCTCCAGGTCGCTCAGGAGCAGACCAAGGACAACGACCGGCTCACCCTGTACTTCTGCATGAACTACGGCGGCCGTGCCGAGATCACCGACGCGGTGCAGGCGATCGCCGAGGAGGTGAAGGCGGGCCGCCTCGACCCGTCGAAGATCACCGAGAAGACCCTGCAGAAGCACATGTACTACGGGGACATGCCGGACGTGGACATGTTCCTGCGGCCCAGCGGCGAGCAGCGCACCTCCAACTACCTGATCTGGCAGAGCGCCTACGCCGAGATGGTCTTCCAGGACGTGCTCTGGCCCGACTTCGACCGCCGTGACCTGTGGCGTGCGTGCGTCGAGTTCGCCTCCCGGGACCGGCGGTTCGGCGGTGCCATCCCCAACGAGGAGCTACTGGCCATGGAGGGCAACCAGGAGGGCGACTGACCGCCATCCGCCGTTCACGAGGGCCGTCGAGGATGCGGAAGATCCACGGCCACCGCCCCGGTCTCCCGCCTCTGGAACGGTCCTCATGAAGCGCGTCATCCCTGCTGTCTCCCTCGGCGCCCTGCTCCTGACCGCGCTGCCCGCGCACGCCACGGACACCGGGCTCACCCACCGCGACAGCTACGGCACCAAGGCCGTCTACTCCCCCGGACAGAACCCGCGGACCTACCGGCAGCCGCCCGCCGGTTACACCGCCGTCCTCACCGAGAACGTCTCCCGGCACGGCTCCCGCTCCGCCACCGACGGCGAGGACGGCGACACGATCCTCGCGCTGTGGAACCAGGCGAAGGCCGACGGCCAACTCACCCCGCTCGGGGAGAAGTTCGGCCCGGACGTGCAGGCCCTCGAAGCGGCCATGAGCGCCGTCGGCTACGGCAACCTCAGCGGGCGCGGCAGGGACGAACTCCGCGCCACCGCCGTCCGCCTCGAGAAGCGCCTGCCGTCCCTCTTCTCCTCGATCGCCGAGAACGGCGAGAAGATCGACGTCGTCAGCTCCGGCCAGGGCCGCGCGGTCGACAGCGGTACGGTCTTCTCCACCGCCCTCACCGACGCCGACCCGGCGCTGAAGGCCTCCCTCGGCACCGCCCGCGTCGACAAGAACCTCCTCTACTTCCACAAGTCGTCCGGCGGCGCCGACTACCAGAAGTGGCTGGCGAGCGACGAGCGCCTCGCCGCCACCCTCAAGTCGATCACCGACCAGCCGGCCTCGCACCGGGCGGCCGCCCGGGTCCTGGGCAAGATCTTCAAGCCGGCGTTCGTGCGGCGCATCGTGAACGGCGAGTTCTCCTCGACGGCCGACGACATCACCGCCGCCACCGCCGTCTACAACCTCTACGCCATCGCCCCCGCCATGAGCGAGGAGAGCCCGGACGGCAAGGGCTGGGACTTCGACCGCTACCTCGCCCCGCGCGACGCGGCCTGGTTCGGCTATCTCAGCGACGCCGAGGACTTCTACGAGAAGGGCCCGAGCTTCTCGGACAGCGACATCACCTACAAGATGGCCCAGCCCCTCCTCGACGACCTCTTCAAGCAGGTCGAGGCCAAGCGCGACGGCACCAGCACCCTGGGCGCCGAACTGCGCTTCACCCACGCCGAGGAGATCATCCCGCTGGCCGCCCTGATGCGGCTCCCCGGCAGCGACCAGCCCGCCACCCCCGGCACCGACTACACCTACGCCAACAACCCCTGGCGCGGCGCCGACGCCGCCTCCCTCGCCTCCAACATCCAGTGGGACGTCTTCAAAAAGGGCGACGACTACCTGGTGCGCATGCTCTACAACGAGAAGGAGATCGCCTTCAAGGCAGGCTGCCACCCGATCAAGAAGGGCTCCAAGTTCTACGACCTGAACGAGCTGGAGCACTGCTTCGGACGAAGCTGAGCCGAAGCGCCCCTTCAGGGGCGCGGGGCTGTATCCGATATGCGGCTACCGCCGCGTGGGCGCGACCAGCCCCCACGTACCCGCACGCGTCGGCTCAACCTGCGGTGCACCCCGCGGCACAGTCCGCGCACGTGCCGAAGATCTCAACGGTGTGGGCCACGTTCATGTACCCGTGCTCGGCCGCGATGGCCTCCGCCCACTTCTCGACCGCGGGGCCCTCGACCTCGACGGCCTTGCCGCAGACTCTGCAGACCAGGTGATGGTGGTGCTCCCCCGTGGAGCACCGCCGGTACACCGACTCGCCCTCGGAGGTGCGCAGGACGTCGACCTCGCCGGCGTCGGCCAGGGACTGGAGCGTGCGGTACACCGTGGTGAGGCCCACCGAGTCGCCCTTGTGCTTGAGCATGTCGTGCAGTTCCTGCGCGCTGCGGAACTCCTCGACCTCGTCCAGGGCCGCCGCCACGGCTGCCCGCTGACGGGTCGAGCGGCCCTTCACGGGCTGTCCAGCGGTCGTCACCGGTTGCCTCCTCACGTCACTGCCTCTGCCGGGCCATTGTGCCAGCCCGGGCCGGGGGCGTTCAGACGCCGACCTCGTCGGCGGCCCCCCGCCCGGCCGGAATCGCGCACTCCGCCGGATCCCCCGCGGGCCGTCGGGCGGCGGCCGCGCGGGCGCGTCGGCGGGCCAGCGGGGTGGCCAGCACGCTCAGCGCGATGAACGCGGCGATGGTCAGCAGCACGATCGTCGCGCCCGGCGGGACGTACTGGTAGTACGACGTGATCGTGCCCCCGATCGTCACCGTCACACCGATCGCGACGGCGATCGCGAAGGTGGCCGCGAAGCTGCGGCTCAGCTGCTGGGCGGCGGCCACCGGGACGACCATGAGCGCGGAGACCAGGAGCAGGCCCACCACCCGCATCGCGACCGTCACGGTCACCGCCGCGGTGATCGCCGTGAGCAGGTTCAGCGCCCGCACCGGCAGGCCCGTCACCCGGGCGAACTCCTCGTCCTGGCTGACGGCGAACAGCTGCCGGCGCAGGCCGAGGGTGACCAGGAGGACGAAGGCGGCCAGCAGGCAGATCGCGGTGACGTCGGACTCCGACACCGTCGACAGCGAGCCGAAGAGGTACGACATCAGGTTGGCGTTGGAGCCGCCCGGCGCGAGGTTGATCAGCATCACGCCGCCGGCCATACCGCCGTAGAAGAGCATGGCGAGGGCGATGTCGCCGCGGGTGCGGCCGTACCAGCGGATCAGTTCCATGACGATGGCGCCGAGGACGGAGACGGCCGTCGCCATCCAGACGGGGGACGCGGAGAGCAGGAAGCCGAGGCCGACGCCGGTCATGGCGACATGGCCGATGCCGTCGCCCATCAGGGCCTGGCGGCGCTGGACCAGGTAGATGCCGACGGCGGGGGCGGTGATGCCGACCAGGACGGCGGCGAGCAGGGCCCGCTGCATGAAGGCGTAGTTCAGGAAGTCCATCAGCTCAGCAGTCCCGTGCGCAGTGGTGTGTGCTCGTCGTGGGGGTGGACGTGGTCGTGGCCGGGCAGGGCATGCTGGCCGAGGGCGCGCGGGGGCGGGCCGTCGTGCAGGACGCAGCCGTCGCGGAGCACGACCGCGCGGTCGATCAGCGGCTCCAGCGGGCCCAGTTCGTGCAGGACGAGGAGGACCGTGGTGCCCTGTGCGACCTGCTCGCGGAGCGTCTCGGCGAGGATCTCCTGGCTGGCCAGGTCGACGCCCGCCATCGGCTCGTCCATGATCAGCAGCTCGGGCTCGGCGACCAGCGCGCGGGCGATCAGCACCCGCTGGTGCTGGCCGCCGGAGAGCGCCTCGACGTTGTCCCTGGCCCGGTCCGCCATGCCGACCAGGCCGAGGGCGTGCCGTACGGCCGCGTGGTCGGCCTTGCGGAAGAGGCCGAAGCGGGTGCGGGAGAGCCGGCCGGCGGAGACGACCTCGGTGACGGTGGCGGGGACGCCGCCGGCGGCGGTGGTGCGCTGCGGGACGTAGCCGATCCGGGACCAGTCGCGGAAGGTACGGCGCGGGGTGCCGAACAGGGATATCTCGCCGCCGCTCACCGGCACCTGGCCGATGACCGTGCGGATCGCGGTCGACTTGCCGGAGCCGTTCGCGCCGAGCAGCGCGACGACCTCACCGCGGCGCACGGTGAGGTCGATGCCGCGCAGGACGGGGCGCGAGCCCAGCTCGGCGGTCACGCCGCGCAGGGATATGACGGGCTCGCCGCTCATCTCGTCGTCTCCTGTCGCCTGTGTCGCTTGTGTCACTTGGTGCCCAGCGCCTGCTGGAGCGCCTTGAGGTTGGCCTCCTGGACCGCGAAGTAGTCCTTGCCGCGGGACTTGGCGGTGATGCCCTCGATCGGGTCGAGGACGTCCGTCTTCAGTCCGGCGTCGGCGGCGATGGTCCTGGCGGTCTTGTCGCTGACGAGCGTCTCGTAGAACACGGTGGTGACGCCGTCGGCCTTGGCCATGGTCTCCAGGTCCTTGACGCGGGCGGCGCTCGGCTCCGACTCGGGGTCGAGGCCGTTGATGGCCTCCTCGGTCAGGCCGTAGCGCTCGGCGAGGTAGCCGAAGGCCGCGTGGGTGGTGATGAAGACCTTGGACTTCGTGTTCGCGAGGCCGGTCTTGAACTGGGTGTTCAGGGCGTCCAGCTTCTTCACCAGGGCCGCGGTGTTCTTCTTGTAGTCGGCCGCGTGGTCCGGGTCGGCCTTCTCGAAGGCCTTGCCGACGCCCTCGGCGACCTGGGCGTAGCGCACCGGGTCCAGCCAGATGTGCGGGTCGAGGCCGGACAGCTCCTCGTTCTTGGAGGCGTCGTGGGAGGCCGCGTGGCCGCCGACCTCGTTGCCGTGCTTCTCCAGCGTGGTCAGGGAGGCCGCGTCGATCTTCGTCTGCACGGACGACTGGGCGACCGCGTCGTCGACGGAGGGCTGGAGGTTCTTCAGGTAGAGGACGGCGTCGGACTTCTCGACCTGGACGATCTGCTTGGGGCTGATCTCCAGGTCGTGCGGTTCCTGGCCGGGCGAGGTGAGGCTGGTGACGTGGACGTGGCTGCCGCCGATCCGATCGGCGAGGAAGGCCATCGGGTAGAACGACGCGACGACGTCGAACTTGCCGGTCTGGGCCGCCGTGGCGTCGCCGCCGCAGGCCGTGAGGGTGGCTATGCCGAGTGCGGTGACGGTGGTCGCGGCGGCCGCGGGTATCAGGCCTCGTCGTACGTTCATGAGAGTCATTTTCAACAAACATGGAAACCGTTGTCAACAAGCCTTGGTGAGAGGCCGGTAAGGGGATCCGATTTGGTTGAGGGGGAGCCCCCGCCGGTACGCTGAAGCATTCGCTCTGAAGCGTCTCGCTTCGTCGCCCGTCGTCGTAATGAAGAGAGCACCGTGGCCGCCGACAAGATCGACACCATCGTCAGCCTGAGCAAGCGCCGAGGCTTCGTATTCCCGTGCAGTGAGATCTACGGTGGTCAGCGCGCCGCCTGGGACTACGGGCCGCTGGGTGTCGAGCTCAAGGAGAACCTGAAGCGCCAGTGGTGGCGCTACATGGTGACGTCGCGCGAGGACGTGGTCGGCATCGACTCGTCCGTCATCCTGGCCCCCGAGGTCTGGGTGGCCTCCGGTCACGTCGCCACCTTCACGGACCCGCTGACCGAGTGCACCGCCTGCCACAAGCGGTTCCGCGCGGACCACCTGGAGGAGGCCTACGAGGCCAAGCACAACCGCCTCCCGGAGAACGGCCTGGCGGACGTGAACTGCCCGAACTGCGGCAACAAGGGCCAGTTCACCGAGCCCAAGCAGTTCTCGGGTCTGCTCTCCACCCACCTCGGCCCGACCCAGGACAGCGGC
The DNA here is from genome assembly GCF_042959465.1 of Streptomyces sp. NPDC007901. Taxonomy (NCBI): domain Bacteria; kingdom Bacillati; phylum Actinomycetota; class Actinomycetes; order Kitasatosporales; family Streptomycetaceae; genus Streptomyces; species Streptomyces sp. NPDC007901. The sequence goes on from NZ_JBIBKW010000021.1 coordinate 14,658, forward strand.
TCCGTCGCCTACCTGCGCCCGGAGACCGCCCAGGGCATCTTCACCAACTTCGCCCAGGTGCAGACCACCTCGCGCCGCAAGCCGCCGTTCGGCATCGCGCAGATGGGCAAGTCCTTCCGCAACGAGATCACGCCCGGCAACTTCATCTTCCGGACCCGCGAGTTCGAGCAGATGGAGATGGAGTTCTTCGTCAAGCCGGGCGAGGACGAGAAGTGGCAGGAGTACTGGATGGAGCAGCGCTGGAACTGGTACACCGGCCTGGGTCTGCGCGAGGAGAACATGCGGTGGTACGAGCACCCGAAGGAGAAGCTCTCCCACTACTCCAAGCGCACCGCTGACATCGAGTACCGCTTCCAGTTCGGCGGCAACGAGTGGGGCGAGCTGGAGGGTGTCGCCAACCGGACGGACTACGACCTCGGTGCGCACTCGAAGGCCTCCGGCCAGGACCTCTCCTACTTCGACCAGGAGGCCGGGGAGCGCTGGACGCCGTACGTCATCGAGCCGGCGGCCGGTGTCGGCCGCGCGATGCTGGCGTTCCTCCTCGACGCGTACGTCGAGGACGAGGCGCCGAACGCCAAGGGCAAGCTGGAGAAGCGCACGGTGCTCCGCCTGGACCACCGCCTGGCCCCGGTGAAGGTCGCGGTCCTGCCGCTGTCCCGCAACCCCGAGCTGTCCCCGAAGGCCAAGGGCCTCGCCCAGGCGCTGCGGCAGAACTGGAACATCGAGTTCGACGACGCCGGCGCCATCGGCCGCCGCTACCGCCGCCAGGACGAGATCGGCACGCCGTACTGCGTCACCGTCGACTTCGACACGCTCGAGGACAACGCCGTCACGGTGCGTGAGCGTGACTCGATGAAGCAGGAGCGGGTGTCGCTGGACCAGATCGAGGGCTACCTCGCGGGTCGCCTGATCGGCAGCTGAAGCCTGTGGTACCGGTGCCGGGTCCCCGTGCGGGGGCCCGGCACCGCCGTGTTCACAGGTCCAGGTCGGCGAAGAGCGCCCCGTGGTCGGACGCCTCGTTCGCCTTCGACGTCACCGTGTCGAACGACTTGAACGTCCTCGGTGCCCACACCCCGCGCCGCTCCACGTCCACGTGCCGCACCAGCCCCCACAGCTCCGGCGACAGCAGCAGATAGTCGATCTTCTGGCTGAGCGTGTGCCCGGTGCCGTACGTGCCGGGTTCGCCCGCGTAGCCGGGGTGGCTCATCACGTCCCGCAGGCCCGTGTCCAGCAGCAGCCGCACCGGCTCGCTGTCGGGGGAGTCGTTGAGGTCACCGGCGACCAGGACGTGCGGGGAACGCTCCAGCGCGGCCTCGTAGATCTCCGCGACCCGCTCCGCCTGGGCCTTGCGCCGGGCGAGTCCGCCGCCGCGCTTGCTCTTGAAGTGGTTGCCGAGGATCCACAGCGGGGACCCGTTGAGATCGATCTCGTACTCCGGGCAGTCCCGGCTGAACACCGGCTCCCCGTGCGCGTCCTTGTCGGCGATGTGCGACCGTATCGACCTGATCGGCAGCCGGCTGAGGATCCCGACGTCGATGCCGCGGCTGTCGTTGCCGTCGATCAGCATGTTGAACGGGTAGGGGCGCTTGTGCAGCAGCCCGCCCAGGACCTGGGTGTTGAAGCGGTCGAGCGACAGCCGGTCCTCCACCTCGACCATCAGCAGCACGTCGGCGTTGACCTCGGTGACCACCCGGCCGGTGTTCTTCACGACGTCGATGTCGACGTCGTCCTGCACCAGCTCGGCCCAACCCGCCCAGTGCGGGCGGCCCTTGGCGGTGACGGTGATGACCGGGTCGTGCTCGGGTCCGCTCTTCCTGAAGAGCTGGGCGGTGCCGCCCCGGGTCTGGTTGACGTAGATCGGCGGAGGGTTCTCCGGGTCCAGGTCGTAGGCCTTGTACTTCTCGATCAGCTCGGCGATCCGGTGCTGGTCCGCCTCGGAGTACACGGGGTGGTCGAGAAGGGAGACCAACTCGGCGAACTCGTCGAGGACTTGCTTGCGCAGAGCCGCGTCCGCCAGGTCGAAGACCGTGGCCCGGCGGAACAGGTTCTCGGCGTTGAACGTGGCGATACGGAGAGTCATGGCGGTCTCCTCGGGCGGCGCGGAGTGCGCACGGCCGGCCGGCGGCAGGCGCCGCCGGGGAGACTGCTCGCCGACATCTCCATTCTCGGAGCCGGGGCGGGGCCTGTCGAACGGAGGGCGGGGACGGTCCCCGTCCGGCGTACCCCGCCCCGGCCGTCCGGGCTCAACGGCGCTGCAGTGCCTTCACGTTGTCGCCGAAGGTCCAGTTCTTCGAGCCGTCCCAGTTGACCGACCAGGTCATCAGGCCCTTGAGGGAGGTGCCGTAGTGGTTCCAGGCCTGGGAGACCAGGCTCGGCGCCATGTAGCCGCCGCCCGCCCCTGACTGGGCGGGCAGGCCCGGGACCTGCTTGTCGTACGGCACCTTGATCGTCGTACCCTGCACGACCAGGCCCTTGTTGAGGCAGTCGGTCTGCGCGGTGAAGCCGGCGACCGTGCCCGCCGCGTAGGAGTCGCCCGAGCAGCCGTACATGCTGCCGTTGTAGTACTGCATGTCGAGCCACCACAGGCGGCCGTTGTCGGCGTACTTCTTGACGATCGGCAGGTAGGCGCCCCAGATCGAGCCGTAGGTGATGCTGCCTCCGGTGACGTACGCCGTCTCCGGGGCCATCGTGAGGCCGAAGTTGGACGGCATCCGGGCCAGGATCCCGTCGATGATGCGAACCAGGTTGGCCTGGGAGGTGGAGAGCTGGGAGATCGACCCGCTGCCGACCAGGCCGGTCTCGATGTCGATGTCGATGCCGTCGAAGTTGTACTTCTGCAGGATCGGCACGATCGTCGCGACGAACCGGTCCGCCACGGTGGCGGAGCTGAGGTCGATACCGGCCGTCGCGCCGCCGATCGACAGCAGGATCGTCTGGCCGGCCGCCTTCGCCGCGCACATCTCGGCGGGCGTCGCCACCTTCACGCCCGTGTCCATGCCGTCCTCCCACAGCGCGGTGCCGTCGGAGCGGATGACCGGGAAGGCCGCGTTGATCACGTTGTAGCCGTGGGCGGCGATCCGGGAGTCGGTGATCGGGGTCCAGCCGAAGGGCGGGTGGACGCCGTTGGCCGAGCCGTCCCAGTTCTCCCAGTAGCCCTGCAGGACCTTGCCGGCGGGACGGGACTTGACCGCGCAGGTGTCGGCGGCCGAGGCGGTGGGCGCGGTGGCGATCGCGAGCGGGGCCAGTACGGCCGTGGTGAGACCGGCGGCCAGCAGGCGCAGCGTGCGGCGGAGCATGAGCGGTCCTCCCGGTGGGGGTGCGGTGAGGTGTCGTAGGCATGACAGTGCTCGTGGTCCAGACCTCCCGTCAATAGGTCTGGACCATTCCGGGAAAGGTGTGACGACTATGGAATGACAGATATTGAAATCTGTCAGCTGTCATGCCAAGGTGGAGCCATGACGATGCACACCCGCACCCTCGGATCCACCGGCCCCCAGGTCTCCGCCCTCGGCCTCGGCTGCATGGGCATGTCCGCCCTCTACGGCGAGGCCGACCGCGCCGAGTCGATCGCCACGATCCACGCCGCCCTCGACGCCGGCGTGACCCTGCTCGACACCGGCGACTTCTACGCCATGGGCCACAACGAGATGCTGATCGGCGAGGCCCTGCGCACCGCCCCCGCCGCCCTCCGCGAAAAGGCGCTGACCAGCGTCAAGTTCGGTGCCCTGCGCGACCCGGACGGCGGCTGGAGCGGATACGACGGCCGCCCGGCCGCCGTGAAGAACTTCGCCGCCTACTCCCTGCAGCGGCTCGGCGTCGACCACATCGACGTCTACCGGATCGCCCGCGTCGACCCGGACGTGCCGATCGAGGAGACGGTCGGCGCCATCGCCGAACTGGTCGAGAAGGGGCACGTCCGGCACATCGGCCTCAGCGAGGCGAGCGTGGACAACATCCGGCGGGCCGCCGCCACCGCGCCCATCGCCGACCTGCAGATCGAGTACGCGATCATCACCCGGGACATCGAGCGGGAGATCCTGCCGACCACCCGCGAGCTGGGCATCGCCATCACCGCGTACGGCGTGCTCTCCCGGGGCCTGATCTCCGGCCACTTCACCCGCGACCGGCAGCTCGGCGCGGGCGACTTCCGGGCCTTCTCGCCGCGTTTCCAGGGCGACAACCTCCAGCACAACCTCGACCTCGTCGAGGCACTGCGCAAGATCGCCGACGAGAAGGGCGTCACCGTCGCCCAGATCGCCATCGCGTGGGTGCTGTCCCGGGGCGCGCGGCACGGCGACGACATCGTGCCGCTCGTCGGCGCCCGCACCCGTGAGCGGCTCGCCGAGTCGCTGGGCGCGCTGGAGGTCACCCTGGACGCGGCCGACCTGGCGGCGATCGAGGAGGCCGTACCGGCGGACGCGGCGGCGGGCACCCGCTACCCGTCCGCGCAGATGAGCCATCTCGGCACCGAGCACTGACCGCGCTGCCAGGTACCGTCTAGGCCATGGCAGCGACGTCCCCGACCCCGACCCTGACCGCCGAGCGCATCCTCGAGGCGACCGAGGAAGTGCTGCGCCGGCACGGCCCGGCGAAGGCCACCGTGGTGGACGTGGCCCGCGCGCTCGGGGTCAGCCACGGCAGCGTCTACCGGCACTTCCGGACCAAGGCGGCGCTGCGCGAGGCGGTGACCAAGCGGTGGCTGGACCGCACCTCGGCCGCGCTGTCCGGCATCGTGGCCGAGGACCGGGACCCGGAGACCCGGCTGCGCGACTGGCTGCGGGCCCTGTTCGAGGCGAAGCGCCGTAAGGCGGGCGCCGACCCGGAGCTGTTCGCCACCTACATGGTGCTGGTCGAGGAGAACGGCCCCGCGGTGGGCGGCCATATCGCCGACCTGACCGGCCAGCTCACCGAGATCGTCCGGGACGGGGTCGGGACGGGCGCGTTCACCGTCTCCGACCCCGCCGCCGCGGCCCGTGCCGTCTTCCACGCCACCGGCCGCTTCCACGACCCGGGCTACGCGCGCGAGTGGGAGCGGCCGGAGGCCGAGGCGGACTTCGCCTCGCTGGTGGAACTGCTGGTAGGCGGTCTCAGGTCACGTTGACCGTGACGGCCGGGGAGTAGACCTTCTTGCCGACCGCCGAGACCCGCAGATGCTCGGTGCCCACGGTGTTGAGCTTGGCGGTCAGCGAGTAGGAGCTGCCGTTCTTGGTCTTCGTGGTCGCCTTGAGCGGGATCCACTTGCCGGCCTTCTGGTGCTGGAGCACCAGCGGCCAGCCGACCTTCAGCCCCTGGGTGCGGCCGGTGAAGGTCACCGAGCCACCGGCGTTGACCGAGGTCGCGCTCGGCTTGATGGTGATCGAGGCCATGGCGGACGGGGACGGGCTCGGCTTCGGTTTGGCCTCCGTGGCGAAGGCGCCGGCGCTGCCGGCCGACAGCAGGGCCAGCGAGAGGGCACCGGCGGCGAGGGCGCGGGACGCCGGACGGCGGTGGGTGCGGTGCATGGCAGAGCTCCTGTCGAAGGGGACGAGGACTCATCCAGGCTTGGCCGGGTCGCGCCGGGCGGCGACCCGAACGGCGGTCCGGGCGGTTCCGCGACGGGCGCGGACCGCCCTTCGAATCCGTAAAGTCCGCAGGTCGCGATATGCACGCTGACCTCGCGATTCACCCCGTCCCGTGTCACCCGAACGGCGCAACGGGGCGGGCTAGGCCGTAACCCGCCAGAAGTCCCGCATCAGCGGGGTCGGCGTCGGGCCCGTCATGGCCGCCTGGGTCATCAGGACCGTGACCGTGCCGGTGGTGGGGACCAGATGGGCGGTGGTGCCGGTGCCGCCGACCCAGCCGTACCGGCCCGGGACGTTCCAGGGGTCGGCCGGGGTCACGTCGACCTGGCCGCCGTACCCCCAGCCCTGGCCCTCCAGGAAGAGGGTGGCGTCGTCGCGCTGGGCCGCCGTGAGGTGGTTGGTGGTCATCCGGCTGACCGAGGTGGGGGTCAGCAGCCGGCGGCCGTCCGGGGCGGCCCCGGCGTTCAGGAGCAGCCGGGCGAAGGCCAGCCAGTCGTCGGCCGTGGAGACCAGGCCCCCGCCGCCCGAGGGGAAGCGCGGCAGCCCGCTCCAGTCCCCGTCCGGGGTGTCCGACAGACGCAGGGTGCCGTCGCCGGCCGGGTGGTAGGACGAGGTGAAGCGGTGCCGTTTCGACGCCGGCACCTCGAACGCCGTGTCCCGCATGCCCAGCGGCTCGAAGAGCCGCTGCGCGAGGAAGTCGGGGAACGTACGGCCCGACGCCCGGGCGACCAGGATGCCCTGGAGCGCGGACGAGGTGCCGTACAGCCAGGCCTCGCCCGGCTGGCGCAGCATCGGCACCCGGGCGAGCAGACCCAGCCAGGTGTCCGGGTCCGGCCAGTCCCGGAACGGGATGTGGTGCTGCTGCACCGCGGTCAGCGCCTGCACGGCGGGCAGCGAGAAGTCGGCGGCCAGGCCCCAGCCGGTGCGGAAGCTGAGCAGGTCCTCGACGGTGACCGGGCGGTCCGCCGGCACGACGTCCTCGACGGGGCTCGTGGGCGTCCGCACCACCATCGGCTCCGCGAGCTCCGGCAGCCACTTCTCGACCGGGTCGCCGAGCCCGATCCGGCCCTCGTCCACCAGCATCAGTACCGCCGCCGCGGTGATCGGCTTGGTGATCGACGCGATCCGGAACACCGAGTCCCGGGCCATCGGCGCCGACCCCTCGACATCCATGTCGCCGACGGCCACCACCTCGACGTCCGCGCCACGGGCGACGAGCCCGACGGCCCCCGGAACGGTCCCCTCCTCGACATGGCGGCGCAGGGTCGCCCGGAGCGCGGTCACGGTCATCGGTCGTCCTTCCCTCGGATGCGGTCGTCTGTACGACTCCCACCCCGGCGGAAAGTCATCGCGAGGGCTGCGCCCCCGCCGGATCCACGGTGGCCTGGTGCGCCTCGGCCAGGTGCTCCTCCGCCTTCAGCCACGGCAGGAACTGCGCGCTCTGCTTCCAGCCGCAGGTGTCACACCTGATCGTCCGCTGGATACCGGTGCGCTGCACCCGAACCGTATGTTCCCGTCCGTGCTGGTCCCACCGGCTCACCTTGCTCGAGTCGATCTGTGACATAACGCCTCCGGAGTATGTGCCCGTTCTGCCGTTCGGCACGTGTCGACGGGAGGAGTGTGCAGCAAGACCAACATCAACGGGGATTTCTTCACACCGAGTTGGCCAAGCCGTGTCCGAGGGTCCGATTGCGGTCGCTGCGCGGGCCTTTGGACCTGCGCGACCCAACCGTCGGACCGGGAACCGGACTTGGTGTACCGGCGGAAACCCTGGACAGAAAATTGACCCTGGCTCAAGATGAGAGCGACCTTGCTGACTTCCTGATGCGGCCACCGGCACGGAGAGGCGAATGCTGCCGGATCCTCAACGTTTCCTGGCCGTCTCCGGCCGCCGGATCGCGCGCGCCGAGGGCGCGGCCCAGGTCGTCAGGGAACTCTGCCTGTCGACCGTACCGGACCTCGCGGACGGCGCGTTCGTCTACCTCGCGGACCGCCGGTCCGACCGGGGCGCGCCGCTGACCCTGCTGCTGGACGGGGCGCCGGCCGAACTCGGCGGTGTCATGGGCGGGATTCCCCCGGCCACGGCACAGGTGCCGCCCGACAGTGTGCTGGCCGGGTTCCTGCGCTGCGGCAGAACGCGGGGCAGGGGCGCGGACGACGACGTCGACAAGGCGCTCCGTGAGCTCCTGGGGAAGGGTCCCCGGCTGCCGCAGGGGGACCGGGTACTGCTCGCGCCGCTGCGCGCGCCCGACGCGGTCGTCGGCCTCGCGGTGTTCCTGCGGCGACCGGACCGGGAGGACTTCGTGGCGGACGACATCGCCCTCGCCGACGCGCTGTGCGCGCAGACCGCGCTCGGCGTGAGCGAGGACACCGCCGCGGATCCCGTCGCCTCCGCCGTGCCGAAGGCCCCGGACGAGGACCGGCTGCGCTACGTCGGCGCCGCCACCCGGCGGATCGCCCGCGGCTTCGACACCGACGAGATCGTGCTCGGCCTGTGCCGGGCCGCCGTACCGACGTACTCCGACGCGGCCCTCGTCTACCTGCGCGACCCGCTGCCGGTCGGCGACGAACGCCCCACCGGCCCCGCCGTGCTGCGGCTGCGCCGCACCGACCGGATGAAGGGCCCCGGCGCCGAGGGCCTGGTCTGGCCGGCCGAGACGGTCGACGACGAGCAGGACGACCTGGACGCCGGCGACTGGAGCGAGGTGGTGCCCGGCGGCGCGCTCGCCGAGGTCCTGCGCGGGGTCCGGCCGGTGTTCGCCGACGACCGGGCGACCCGCGCCGCGCTCGGCGAACTCGTCGGCGAGGACAGCGCGTTGAACGGCTGGGCCGGTTCGCACGCGATTCTCGCCCCGCTGCGCGGCCGCCGCCGGGTCACCGGCGCCGTGGTCTTCCTGCGCCGCCCGGAGCGCCCGGCCTTCGAGCCCGCCGACCTGCTGGTCGCCGCCCAGCTGGCCACCCACACCGCGCTCGGCGTCGACAAGGCCGTGCTGTACAGCCGCGAGGCCTTCATCGCCGACCGGCTGCAGCGCGCGATGCTGCCGCAGGCCCTGCCCCGCCCCACCGGCGCCCGGCTGGCGTTCCGCTACCTCCCGGCCGCCGAGACCGCCCGCGTCGGCGGCGACTGGTACGACGCCATCCCGCTGCCCGGCAGCCGGGTCGCCCTCGTCGTCGGCGACGTCATGGGGCACTCCATGACCTCGGCCGCCGTCATGGGCCAGCTGCGCACCACCGCGGTGACCCTGGCGGGCCTCGACCTGCCCCCGCAGGAGGTCCTGCACCACCTCGACGAACAGGCCCAGCGGCTCGGCACGGACCGCATGGCGACCTGTCTGTATGTCGTCTACGACCCGGTCTCGCACCGCATCACCGTCGCCAACGCCGGTCATCCGCCGCCCATCCTGCTGCACCCCGGCGGCAAGACGGAGGTCCTCTCGGTGCCGCCGGGGGCCCCGATCGGCGTCGGCGGCATCGACTTCGAGGCGGTGGAGCTGGAGGCGCCCGCCGGGGCGACCCTGCTCCTCTACACCGACGGCCTGGTGGAGTCCCGGCTGCGCGACGTGTGGACCGGCATCGAGCAGCTGCGCGAGAAGCTCGCCGTCACCGCCCAGCTGACCGGCCCCGACCGGCCGCCGCCGCTCGAAGCTCTGTGCGACGAGGTCCTCGACATGCTCGGCCCGGGCGACCGGGACGACGACATCGCGCTGCTCGCCGCCCGCTTCGACGGTATCGCGCCGAGCGATGTGGCGTACTGGACGCTGGACCCGGAGGACACCGCCCCCGGCCGGGCCCGCCGGTTCACCCGGCAGGCCCTGGCCGGCTGGGACCTGGAGGACCTCACCGACACCGCGGAGCTGCTGGTCAGCGAGATCGTCACCAACGCCGTACGGCACGCCTCCCGCCCGATCAGCCTGCGGCTGCTGCGCACGGACGTGCTGCGCTGCGAGGTCGGCGACGACGTGCCGCAGCTGCCGCGGCTGCGCCGGGCCTCGCCCGACGAGGAGCACGGGCGGGGCCTGTACCTGGTGAACCGGCTGGCCCGGCGCTGGGGCACGACCCGGCTGGGCACCGGCAAGATCGTGTGGTTCGAACTGGGCGGTTAGCTCCGCTGGTGGCGCCGGGACGGGTTGTTGTTCGTCTGAGGCGCCGTCGTGGCTGGGCGTGCGGTTCCTCCCCCAGCCTTCGGCCGGGGGGACCCCCAGCGCCCCTTCGGGGCGCTTGCTCAGCCGACCGTGCGGGGCAGGCGGAGGCTGAGCAGGCCGGTCAGTACCACCAGGCCCAGCTGGACCAGCAGGGTGGTGACCAGGGCGTCCCGCATGCCCTGGTGCGGGACCAGCGAGAGGAACAGGGTGCCCAGGGTGGCCACGCCGAGGGCGAGTGCGGACTGCTGGGTGGTGACCATCACGCCGCTGCCCACCCCGGCCCGCGCGGGCGGCACCTCCGACATCACCAGCCGCAGCACGTTGGGGAGTTGCAGGGCCTGGCCGGCGCCGGCGATCGCGACCCCGGGGAGCAGCGCGGTGAAGTCCAGGTGCGGCCAGTCCCGCCGGGCGGCGAGCACGATGAGGACGATGCCGACCGCCTGGATCACGGACCCGGCGGTCACCACCCGGCTGCCGTACCGGGCGATCAGCCGCGGCCCGGCGAGCGAGACGAACAGGAAGACGACCGCCATCGGGGCGAGCGCCATGCCCGCCGCGACCGGACCCAGATGCTCCCCGCTCTGCAGGGCCACGGCGATCACGAACATGAACCCGCTGAACCCGATCGAGAACGGCAGCATCAGCACCAGGCCCCGGCGCAGCGAGGCAAGTTCGAACAGGCTCGGCGGCACCAGCGGTGTACGGCCCGCGCGGTCGGCGCGGCGCTCCACGGCGTAGAGGGCGACGGCCACGCCCGGGAACGCGGCCAGCGACAGCCAGGTCCACAGCGGCCAGCCCGCCGCCCGGCCCTCGGTGAGCGGGGCGAGCAGGGCCAGCAGGGAGGCGGCGAGCAGCACGGTCCCGGGTCCGTCGACGGGCTGGGGCTTCTGCGACTTCGTCTCCGGCACGAACCGGGCGCCGAGCACCAGCCCGACGACCACGACCGGCACGTTGACGAGGAACACCGAGCGCCAGCCGGTGCCCGCGATGTCGGCGGCGACCAGCACCCCGCCGAGTATCTGCCCGGCCACCATGGAGAGGCCGGCGGTGGCGCCGTACAGGCTCATGGCCCGGGCGCGGCGGCCGCCGGCGGTGGCGGCCTGGATGGTGGCGAGGACCTGCGGGAGCATCGCGGCGGACGCGGCGCCCTGGGCGACCCGGGCCGCCACCAGCGTCCAGGCGCTGGGCGCGAGTCCGCAGGCCAGCGAGGTCAGCCCGAACGCGGCCATGCCGCCGAGGAAGAGCCGGCGGCGCCCGAACAGGTCGCCCAGCCGGCCGCCGAGCACCAGCAGCACGGCGTAGGCGACGCCGTACCCGGCGACGACGAGTTCCAGGACCGCCTCGCCCGCGTGCAGGTCGGCGCCGATGGTGGGCAGGGCGACGTTGACGATGAAGAAGTCGATGAGGGGAAGGGCGGCGGCCAGCAGGACGGTGAACAGTCCGGCGCCGCCGAGCGCCGGTGGCGCGGCCGGGGACCGTACGTTCGCGGTGGTGACGGTTTCGGTCATGCACCGAGCCTGCGGTCTCCCCGAGACTGGTACCAGAGTCTCCTTCTCCTGGTAGTAGAAGTACCTGGCAACAGGATCGGCGACGCGGCAGGCTGGATGCATGACGACCACGGCGCAGGAGACGACGCCCCTTCGGCAGCAGGCGGCCCCCGCCCCGGGCCGGGGTGCCGACATCCGTCGGCACGAGCTGGCCGCGTTCCTGCGCAGCCGCCGTGAGCGGATCACCCCGGAGGAGGTGGGCCTGCCGCGCGGCACCCGCCGCCGCACGCCCGGCCTGCGCCGCGAGGAGGTCGCGCAGCTCTCCGCGGTCGGCGTCACCTGGTACACCTGGCTCGAACAGGCCCGGGACATCCAGGTCTCCGTCCAGGTCCTGGACGCCCTCGCCCGCACCCTGATGCTCGACGGCAGCGAGCGCGCCCACCTCTTCCAGCTGTCCGGTGCCGTCGACCCGACCCCGGCCGCGAGCTGCACGGGCGTCACCCCGGCGCTGCAGGAGATGCTCCGGGCCCTGGAACCCCTCCCGGCCTGCGTGCAGAACAGCCGCTACGACATCCTCGCCTACAACCGCACCTACGCCCGGCTGCTGTGCGACCTCGACGCGGTCCCGCCCGAGGACCGCAACTGCATGATCCTCGTGTACACCCACCCCGAGTGGCAGCGCTCCATCGTGCACCTGGAGGAGACCCGCCGGCTGATGGCCGCGAAGCTCCGCGCCTCCATGGCCGGTCATCTCGGCGAGCCGGCCTGGAAGATGCTGGTCAAGCGGCTGACGGCGGAATCCCCGGAGTTCCGCGCCAACTGGGAGCGGTACGAGGTGGTGGGCGTCCGTACCCGGACCAAGCAGTTCCTCAACCCGTACGTCGGCCTCCTCACCCTGGAACACACGGACCTGTTCCTGAACCCGGGGTCCGGGGCGCGGATGGTCACCTACGTCCCGGCGGACGACGGCACGCGGGAGCGGCTGGAGAGGCTGTACGACGTGGCACGGGCGGCATCGTCGAACTCCTGACCTGGGTAAGGGAATCAGTTCGCACAACTGAGTACGCGTACTCAGGACCGGGGCGCGGTCCTGCCCCCACGATGCAGTAGGGGAGAGGGAACTCGACGACCGGCCACGGGGGAGACGACGATGGAAACCGGCCCGGCCCGCACCGTTGTCCGGCTGATGCTCACCAACCGCCTCTCGGTGGCCTACCTGGTCCTGGTCGCCGTCGTCATCGCCAAGGCCGTCGTCGACGCCGGCGACGCGGACGACCACGGTTCCGACTGCGCCTGGCTCTGGCCGCCCCTGGTCACGTTCCCGGTGTACCCGCTGCTCTCGGCGCTCGGCCGGACGGCCTGGCGCACGGACACCCCGAACTGGTTCTTCATCGGCACGGTCGTCGTCTCGGCGCTGCTCCAGTCGCTGGTCCTGGGCGCCCTGCGGCAGGCCGTCCTGGCACGGCACCGCCGCTCGATCGCCTCCTGCTGACCACGGCCCGCCGTCTCCGTGACACAGCGGCCGTCAGATCCCGTCCGCCGCCGCCCCGCCGAGCAGCTCCCGGACGGCGGCGAACGCGGCCCGTACCGTCGTGGGGTCGGCGCCGGGGCGGGCGAGGGCGCTCATCGGGATGGGGGTGACGGCGGGCAGGCCGTCGTACCGGGTCAGGCCGTCCGGGGCCCCGCCGACCGCGGCGATCAGGGCGACGCCCTGCCCGGTGCGGGCGATGTCGAGGACGCCCGCGAGATAGCCGGCGTCGCCCACGACCGTGGCCGGCACGCCCTGCGCGGCGAGCGTGGCGATGGCCCGGCGGCGGATCGCGCAGGGCTCCTCGATGGCGATCAGCGGCACGGGGGAGGGGGCGTCCGGCCGCCGCCAGCCGGGGGTCGCGTGCCAGGAGAGCGGAAGACCGCCGACGGGCGTGCCCTCGGTGGCGGCGGCCTCGGTGACGTACACCGCCACATCCACGCTGCCCCGCTCGACCGCCTCCACCAGCCGTGCGGAACGGTCGATGCGGTACCGGACCCGGCAGCCGGGCCGTACTTCCTGGACGGCGGCGGTGAGCCGGGGCAGGAACTGGTCCGCCGCGTGCTCGGTGGAGCCGATGGTGACGGTGTCGCCGTCCGCGTCCAGCAGCACCCGCACGGCCTCGTCGTGGACGGCGAGGATGCGCCGGGCCTGTTCGAGCAGCAGGCGGCCCTCGGGGGTGAACCGGGTGCCGCGGCCCTCGCGTTCGACCACGGGGTGTCCCAGCGCCTTCTCCAGTTTGCGCACGTGCTGGCTCACCGCCGACTGGCTGAGGGCGAGCGCGCGGGCGGCCCGGTGGAAGCCGCCGCAGTCGGCGACCGCGGTCAGGCTGCGCAGGGCCACGATGTCGAGGACGGGTCGGGACATAGCGGTGACGGTAGCCGTTTCCCCGACCGATCGCGATCCCTGATCGGTTTCGATGCGGAATCATCGTTGGACGCGTTCGGTCACCGCCGCTCATGATGGACCCATGTTCGCGACCGCCACGGCTGCCCTTCTGACGCAGCGCCGAGTCATCGACTTCGGCGTGGCGTGCAGCGCCCGCTGTCGCTGATTCCTCCGCGCGTACGCGCGTCCTTCCGCTGCCCCCACCGAAATCGCCCCGTGGCTGACACGTGCCGGTGACGGCCGCCTCTCCTCCCCTTTTTCTCTTTCCCCCTGCTCCGGAACGGGAGTTGCCCCCTCATGCCCTTCTCCTGGGACGAACCCGAAGGCCTTGCCGCGCGCGGCACGCTGATCGTGCTGGCCGGTCGCGGTGAACACGGCGGTGTGTACGAGCGGTTCGGCCGCCGGCTGGCCTTCGACGCCTACCGCGTCCGCGCCCTCGGCGACCCCGTCGCCGACCCGGCGGTCCTCGACGAGGCCGCCAAACTCCTCGCCGACGAGTCACTGTCCGGCCCCAAGGTCCTGGTCGGCTCGGACACCGGCGCCCGGTACGCCGTGGAGCTGGCCGCCGAGCCCGCCTCCGGCGCCGACGCGCTGATCCTGGCCGGGCTGCCCACCGGTCCCTGGACGGCGGGCAGCTGGGAGGCGGAGATCGAGGCGCGCACCGGCTGCCCCACCCACCAGGGCCGGCTGACCGGCGACCCCGCGTTCCGGCGCGGAGCCCTCGACACCACACCCGACCTGCCGGAACTCCGCCTGGACCGGGTACGGGTGCCGGTACTGGCCCTGCACGGCAAGGACGACACGGTCAGCCCCCTGGCGGCGGCCCGCGCGGCCTACGCGGGTTCCCCGGCCCACCTGGTGGAGTTCACCGGCGGCCGCCACGACGTCCTCAACGACGCCCTGCACCGCACGGCCGCCGCCACCGTCGTGCTGTTCCTGGAGCGCCTGAGTCTCTCGCCCGAGCTGCCTCTGATCGCGGAGGGTCTCGCATGAGCCGCCGGGTCCTGACCACCGTCGCAGAGCTGCGCGACCTGCTCGGCTCCGACCGGCCGCCCGCCGTCCTCGACGTCCGTTGGGCACTGGGCGACCCGCACGGCCGCGACCACTACGCCGAAGGGCACATCCCGGGCGCGGTCTACGTCGACCTCGACACCGAACTGGCCGCACCGCCCTCGCCGCGGGACGGCCGCCATCCCCTGCCCGACCCCGACACCTTCCGGTCCGCGGTACGGCGCTGGGGCGTGCGCGAGGGGCAGGCCGTCGTGGTCCACGACGACCTGGGCAACACGGCGGCCGCACGGGCCTGGTGGCTGCTGCGATACGCGGGCCTCACCGACGTCACGCTCCTCGACGGGGCGCTGGGCGCCTGGCGGGCGGCCGGGCTGCCGCTGGAGACCGGGATCCCGGCCGCTCCGGTGCCCGGAGACGCCGTACTCCGGGCGGGTGCGCTGCCGGTCACGGACGCCGACGGCGCCGCCGAACTCGCCGCCGACGGGCTGCTGCTGGACGCGCGGGCCGGGGAGCGGTACCGGGGCGAGGTCGAGCCGGTGGACCCGAGGGCCGGGCACATCCCGGGCGCGGTCTCCGCGCCGACCGGCGAGAACCTCGCCGCCGACGGCACCTTCCTTCCCGCCGACGCACTGCGCGAACGGTTCGAGAAGGCGGGCGCGGGCGCGGCCGCACGGATCGGCGTCTACTGCGGCTCCGGGGTCACCGCCGCCCACCAGATCGCGGCCCTGGAGATCGCCGGGTTCGAGGCGGTCCTGTTCCCCGGCTCCTGGTCGGCGTGGTCCGCGGATCCCGACCGCCCGGTGGCGACGGGACCCCTGCCGTCCGGGCTGCTCTCTGCCGTGCGGGGATCCTCCGTGGGGGGCTCCGCGGAGGGTTCCGTGGGGGCTTCCGTGGGGGGTTCCTCATGACCACCGAATCGCTGAAGGTCGCCGTTCCCGCGCCGCAGGCCGCGCCGACGGCCGGGCGGGTCACGATCCGCGGCACCGTCCGGCAGGGCCGTCGGCCGGCCGTGCCCCGTTCCGTGCGCCGCGCCGCCGGACCGGTCGGCCTGGTCCTGCTCTGGTTCCTGGCCTCCGCCACCGGCGTCCTCCCGGAGTCCGTGCTGGCCTCCCCGATGGACGTGCTCAGGCAGGCCGTCGACCTCACCAAGGACGGCGAACTGCCCCGCGCCATCGCCGCGTCGGGCCGCCGGGCCGCCATCGGCTTCCTCATCGGCGCCACGGTCGCCCTTGTCCTCTCCCTCCTCGCCGGGCTGTTCCGGCTCGGCGAGGACGTCATCGACTCCTCGATGGGCATGTTCCGGGCGATCCCCTGGGTCGGTCTGATCCCGCTGTTCATCGTCTGGTTCGGCATCGAGGAGACCCCGAAGATCGCCCTGGTCGCACTCGGCGTCACCTACCCCCTGTACTTCAACATCTACGGCGGCATCCGCTCCACCGACGCCCAACTCGTCGAGGCCGCCCGCATGATGGGCCTCGGCCGGCTCGGCCTCATCACGTACGTGATCCTGCCGAGCGCGCTGCCCGGTGCCCTCGTGGGACTCCGGTACGCCCTGTCGACGGCCTGGCTGGCCCTGGTCTTCGCCGAGCAGATCAACGCGGACGCGGGCCTCGGCTATCTGATGAGCAACGCCCAGCAGTACTTCCGCACCGACGTCATCGTGCTCTGCCTCGTCGTCTACGCCCTGCTCGGACTGGCCTGCGACTTCGCCGTACGGATCCTGTCCCGCCGCCTGCTGACCTGGCGGGCCAACTTCGAGGGCGAGGCGTGAGCACCATGGCCAACAGTGTGGAGATACGCGGGCTTTCCCGGGCCTTCGACGGCAACACCGTCCTGCACGATCTCGACCTCGACCTGCGTGAGGGCGAGTTCGTGGCCCTCCTCGGGCACAGCGGCTGCGGCAAGTCGACGCTGCTGAGGATCCTCGCCGGCCTCGACGACGAGATCGGCGGCGAGGTGACCGTGCCGGTGCGCCGCAGCGCCGCGTTCCAGTCGCCCCGGCTGCTGCCCTGGCTGAAGGTGTGGCGCAACGTCGTCCTCGGCCTGCCCGGCCGTCCCGACCGCGCGCTCGCCGCGAAGGCCCTGGACGAGGTGGGCATCGCCGACCGTGCCGGGGTGTGGCCGAAGACCCTCTCCGGTGGCCAGGCCCAGCGGGTCTCGCTGGCCCGCGCCCTGGTCCGGGAGCCCGAACTGCTGCTCCTCGACGAGCCGTTCGGCGCCCTCGACGCCCTCACCCGCGGCAAGGTCCAGCAACTCGTCGCCGAACTCTGGCAGTCGCACGGCTGCGCGGTCCTCCTGGTCACCCACGACGTGGAGGAGGCGCTGCTGCTCGCCGACCGGGTGCTGGTGATGGACGGCGGCCGGATCGCCCACGAGCTCACCGTCGACCTGCCCCGCCCCCGCGACCTCACCACCCCCGACTTCGTCTCCCTGCGCGCCCGGCTGCTCGGCTGGCTCGGCGTCACCCGCACCCTGGAAGGAACCCCCTCGTGACACGCGCCATACGCGGAACCCGCAGACTCGCCGCCACCGCCACCACTGCCGCCACCGCCGTGCTGAGCGCCCTCGCCCTGCTGGCGCTGTCCGCCTGCGGCGCGGACTCCTCGGCCGACGCCTCCTCCAAGGGGCAGGTCACCCTCACCATCGGCGACCAGGCCAAGACCCTGCAGACGATCGTCGCCGCCTCCGACGCCCTCAAGGGCGCCAAGTACAAGGTGAAGTGGGCCGAGTTCGAAGGCGCCGCCCCGCTCTACCAGGCCGTTCAGGCGGGCGCCGCCGACACCGGCTACTCCGCCGACCTGCCCGCCCTGCAGGCGCTCAGCGGCGGGGTGAAGCTGAAGAACATCGCCGCGCTCAAGAACGACGGCACCCACGTCGGCATCGTCGTCCGCAAGGACTCCGGCATCGACAGCGTCAAGGACCTCAAGGGCCAGAAGGTGGTCGTCTCCTCGGCCAAGGGCAGCGTCTCGGAGTACCTGCTGGCCAACGTGCTGAAGCAGAACGGGCTCAGCTACAAGGACGTCCAGGTGCAGTACCTGCTGCCGACCGACGCGCAGGCCGCCTTCGCCTCCGGGAAGATCAGGATCTGGGCGACCTTCGGCGTCTACCAGGCCGTCGGTCTGGAGCAGGGCGGCCGGCTGCTCGTCGACGGCGCGGACGGCCGGGTCAGCGGCATCGGCTTCGTCAACGCCTCCGACAAGGCCCTCGCGGACACCTCGAAGAAGGCCGCGCTGTCCGACTTCCTCAAGCGCCTCGGTACGGCGCTGAAGTGGACCAGCACCCACCAGGACGCGTACGCCAAGGCCATCGAGCAGCGCAACGGCGCCGACGCGACCGTCGCCAGGACCCTGGCCTCCGCCGCGTACAGCCAGGTGCTGCCGATCACCTCCGACGTGAACACGACCGTCCAGGGCGTCGCCGACCTCATGAACGGCATCGGCGTCCTCGACCCGAACGTCGACGTGGCGAAGTCCGCCGACACCTCTCTCCTCAAGTAGCCACGAGTCTTCTCAAGCAGCCCCGAGCAGTCACGGGAGTCTTCATGCCTGTCGAGTTCATCAGCGCCGTCCACACCGACGCCGGAGCCTCAGGACCCGCCGCCTCCAGCCGTACCGGTCTCGACGTCGACCACCTGCGCAGGTACGCCCGCGCCCTGGACGACGGCGGCTTCGACCACACCCTGGTCGCCTACCACTCGGCCTCCCCGGACGCCTTCCAGGTAGCCCAGTTCGTCGCCACCCACACCGAGCGCGTCCGCCCGATCCTCGCCCACCGCCCCGGCGTGATCTTCCCGACCCACGCGGCCCGCGCCCTCGCCACCCTCGACCAGATCAGCGACGGCCGCCTCACCCTTCACATCATCTCCGGCGGCAACGACGAGGAGCAGCGCCGCGAGGGCGACTACCTCGACAAGGCCGAGCGGTACGAGCGTTCCGACGAGTACATCCAGATCCTCCGGAAGGTCTGGCAGGCCGACGGCCCGGTCTCGCACCACGGCAAGTACTTCACCTTCGAGGGCTACTACTCGGACGTGAAGCCGGTGCACGGCCTGGTCCCGGTCTCCGTCGGCGGCTCCTCCCAGGACGCCTACCGGGTCGGCGGCCGGCAGGGCGACATCTTCGGCCTGTGGGGCGAGCCGCTGAAGGAGACGGCCGAGCAGATCGCCGCCGTCAACGCGGTCGCCGACGCGGCCGGCCGCCCGCACCCCCGGATCTGGGTCTCCTTCCGCCCGATCATCGCGCCGACCGAGGAACTCGCCTGGGAGAAGGCGCACCGCACCCTCGGCGTCCTCAAGGACCAGGCCCGCAACACCGAACTGCTCCGCCACTACCGCACCGCAGGCCGCCCGGCGAACGTCGGCTCCCAGCGGCTGCTCGACATCGCCGAGCGCGGCGAGGTCCACGACCGCTGCCTGTGGACCGCCCCCGCCGTCGCCACCAACGCGGCCGGCGCCTCCACCGCCCTCGTCGGCACCCCCGAGACCGTCGCCCAGGCCCTCCTCGACTACGTCGACATCGGCTGCGACCTGCTGTCGATCCGCGGCTACGACCCGCTCAACGACGCCATCGACTACGCCCGGCACATCCTCCCCCTGGTCCGCCAGGAACTGGCCCACCGCGCAGCCACCGCCCCGGCCGCCTGACACCCCCGTCGACTCTGCGAGTACCCCATGGAGACCCCGTGTTGTTGCCCCGCGCCCTGCGCGCGCCCGCCGCCCTGCTCACCGCCCTCCTGCTGCCCTTCGCAGCGGCCTGCGGCGGCAGCGCCCAGGCCGACTCCGAGCACGACGTCACCCTCCGGGTCGGCGCCACCGGCTGGAAGGTCGAGGAGGCGGTCCTGAAGTTCGCCCACCTCGACGACACCCCCTACAAGGTGAAGTGGAGCGTGTTCCAGGGCGGGGACCAGCAGTTGCAGGCCGTCCGCGCGAACGCCCTCGACCTCGCCTCCTCCAGCGAGATCCCGCCGGTCTTCTCGGCCGCCGACGGCAGACCGAACTTCAAGGTCGTCGCCGTCCAGCGGGGCTCGACCCTCAACCAGGAGGTCGTCGTACCCAAGGGCTCGAAGGTGACCGACATCGCGGGCCTGAAGGGCAGGAAGGTCGGCTACGTCAAGAACACCACCGCCCACTACTTCCTCTACGAACTGCTGAAGCAGGCGGGCCTGACCTGGTCCGACATCGACGCCAAGCCCCTCCTCCCCAACGACGGCCTGGCGGCCCTCAACGGCGGCTCCATCGACGCCTTCGCCTCCTACGGCACCTCGATCATCACCGCCCACCAGCAGGGCGCCACGACCGTCGGCTCCGGCGCGGACATCCTGTCCGGCAACTTCCTCTGGTCGGCCCGCGACAGCGTCCTGAAGAGCTCCGCCGAGAAGACGGCGGCGGCCGACCTGATCGCCCGGATCACCAAGGCGTACGCGTACGTCCGCGACGGCCACGAGGCCGCCTTCGCCAAGGTGATCTCGCAGAACACCCACCAGCCGGTCGCCCAGGCCGAACAGGACCTGACCGCCCAGCAGAAGCAGCGCCCCACCCAGGCCCGCACGGTCGACGACACGGCGATCGCCTCCCAGCAGAAGGTGGCCGACGCCTTCACCGAACTCGGCGCCCTGCCCTCCCGCCTGGACGTGAAGTCCTTCTGGACCACGGCCCTCGACGCCGACCTGAAGAAGGCCCTGTGACCGCCGAGATCACCGAGACCGCAGTGGACCGCATAGCCGGACTGGCTGCCGGCTACGACCGCTCCGCCGACTTCCCCGCCGAGTCCCTGGAACTGGTCCACGAGGCGGGCTGGCTCACCGCGACCATCGGCCGGCAGTACGACGGCCGGGGCGCCGGCGTCGAGGAGACGGCCCGCATCCTGCACACCATCGGCCGGGGCGACCCCTCCGTCGCCCTCATCACGGCGATGACCCTGGCCACCCACGCCCGCCAGGCGGCCCGCCCGCACTGGCCGGAGGCGCTCTACGCGCGCGTGCTGAAGGAGTCCGCGGAGCGCCCGGTTCTCGTCAACCACGCGCGCGTGGAGCCCGAACTGGGCTCTCCGGCGCGGGGCGGCCTCCCGGCCACCCTCGCCCGCCGCACCCCGGACGGCTGGTCGATCAGCGGCACGAAGAGGTTCGTGACCGGTGCGGAGGGCCTGGACTGGTTCCTGGTGTGGGCGACGACCGACGAACCGGAGCCGAGGGTGGGCACCTTCCTGGTGCCGGGCGACTCACCCGGTATCGAGGTCACCGGCCGCTGGGACCAGCTGGGCCTGCGGGCGAGCGGCAGCCACGACGTGACGTTCCGGGCCGTAGAGGTGCCGTACGAGCACGTCATCGGCATCGGCCCGCACGGCCCGGCCGCCGAGCAGGACAACCGCGCGGGCGCCGCCCTGCACCTCCCGCTGGCGGCGCTGTACCTGGGCGTGGCCAGGGCGGCGCAGGCCTTCTTCCACACGTTCGCGCGCACGCGCGTGCCCGCCAACCTCGGCCACCCGGTGGCCCGCACGGAACGCTTCCGCAGAACGGCCGGCGAGATCGAGGTGCTCCTCACGGCCGCCGAGCAGCTGGTGTTCGACGGGGCCGCCCGGGTCGACGCGGCCGAGACCTCGTACACCCCCGAACAGGCCCTCGGCGCGCGCGTGCTGGCCGACCGGCACGCGGTACGGGCGGTCGAACTGGCCGTACGCCTGCTCGGCAACCCCGGGCTGGCGCGCGGCAATCCCCTGGAGCGGCACTTCCGCGACATCCAGTGCGCGCCGGTGCACGCCCCCCAGGAGGACATCACCCTGCTCACGATCGGAACGAAGGCTCTGAACTCGTGACCGTCACCGACACCACCACCACCGCCCCCGCCCGGCTGCTCGGCCTGCTCGCCCGCGACCTGCCGCCGGACCGGCTGGCCACCGACCCCCGCACGCTGGCCGCGCACGCCACCGACCGCTCCGGCACCCACCCCGAAGGGCTGCCGCTCGCCGTCGTACACGCGCGGCGCACCGAGGACGTGACGGTGACCCTGCGGCACGCGCACGCGCTGCGGGTGCCGGTGGTTCCCCGGGGCGCGGGCACCGGCCTGTCGGGCGGGGCGACGGCCGGTGAGGGCTCCCTGGTCCTGGACCTGTCCGGGATGAACCGCGTCCTCGAACTGTCCCCGGAGGACCAGCTCGCGGTCGTCGAACCGGGCGTGATCACCGCGGAGCTGGACCGAGCGGCGGCCGCCCACGGACTGCGCTACGCACCCGACCCGGCCAGCGCCGCCCTGTCCACGATCGGCGGGAACATCGCCACCAACGCGGGTGGCCTGCGCTGCGCCAAGTACGGCGTGACCAGGGACAGCGTGCTGGGCCTGGAGGCGGTCCTCGCGGACGGCACGGTGGTGGCCACCGGCCGCCGTACCGTCAAGGGCGTCACCGGCTACGACCTCACCGGGCTCCTGACCGGCTCGGAGGGCACCCTCGCGGTGATCACCTCGGCGACGCTGCGGCTGCGCCCGCTGCCCGCCGCCACGGCGACACTCGCCGCGTACTTCGCCACCTTCGAGGCGGCGGCGCAGGCGTCGTACGCCATCGCGCGCGCAGGGGTGGTCCCGGCCCTCGCGGAACTGCTCGACGGACCGGTCCTGGCGGCCGTCGACCCGGCCCTGCGCGAGCACGGCGCCGCCCTGCTGATCGTGCAGTGCGACGGCGCCGGGGCGGCCGCCGAGGCGCAGGCGGTGGCGGACGTCCTGACCCCCCTGGCCACGAGCGTGCGCACAACCGCCGACCCCGCCGAGGCGGAAGCCCTGCTGTCCGCCCGCCGCCGGGCGCTCCCCGCCCTGGAACGCCTGGGCCGCCCCCTCATCGAGGACATCGCGGTACCCCGCTCCCGGCTCGCCGAGGCGGCCGCGGAGATCCGCGCCATCTCGGCCCGCCACGGGACACCGGTCTTCACCATCGCCCACGCGGCCGACGGCAACCTGCACCCGATCATCGTGGTCGACCCGGCCCTGGACCGGCTGCCGGACGCGGCCTGGGAGACGGCCGGCGAGATCTTCGCGCTGGCCCTGCGCCTGGGCGGCACCCTCACCGGCGAACACGGCGTCGGCGTCCTCAAGCGCCAGTGGGTCGCCGACGAACTCGGCCCGGCCGCCCACGCACTGCAACGCCGCGTGAAGCAGGCCTTCGACCCCCACGGGATCCTCAACCCGGGCAAGGCCCTGTGAGGCCCTCCCGCGTGTCAGGTGAGGTCGAGGGTCCGGCGGGCGCGGTGGACGAGGTTCTGGGCGTCCGCGCCGAACACGGCCGACTCCCGCAGGGTGCGCCAGACCTTGAAGTGGGTCGCGACGCTGTCCGCGTCGTCGAGCCAGAGCTCGGCATGCCAGTTCTCTACGACGACCTGTTGTTCGTCGTAGATCCAGAAGCCGCCGCCGGGCGGGATCTTCAGAGCGGCGCCGATGGGCACTATTCCGAGCTCGACGGTGTCCAGGCCGATCACACCGGCGAGCCGGTCGAGTTGTGCGGCGAGCACCGAGGGCGGGCAGATCAAGGCACTCAGCACGGGCTCCCAGAGGAGAATGTGGTACTTGCGGCCTGCGCGGTAGAGCCCCTCCTGACGCTTCATCCGGGAGCGCACGGCCGCCTCGATGTCCCGTACCGAGCCGTGCAGTTCGGTGAATCGGGTGAGAATCGCCCGTGCATAGTCGGGCGTCTGGAGCACGCCGACGATCCACGACGACTCCCAGGCGTGGAGCACCGCCGCCCGCGCCTGAGCCTCGTTGTGCGCGTCCTGGACCGCCTTGTGGCCTGCGGCGAGCTGGCGCCGCCAACTGCGGATGTGGGACTCGAGCCCCCGGAGGCGGGCGAGGAGTTCCCCGTCCGCCTCGGGCCGGCCGGTGGCCTCGGCCCAGGCCCGGAGCTCGTCGGCGGTGGCCGTCTGTTTGCCGTTCTCCAGCTTGCTGATCTTCGACTGGGGCCAGCCCAGCCGCTGGGCGAGGACGGTGCCGGTGAGCCGACCGCCGGGGGCGGACTCGCGCAGCTCTCGCAGACGCTCACCAAGCGCCGCGCGGGCCTGCTGGAAGTCGGTGCTCACCGGTCCTTTCACTGCTCCCTGGTGCTCATGTCGGCCAGGAAATCCCGGTACGGGACAGCGTGGTGCATGGCCGAGTCCCGGACCATGGCGTACGTGACCACCTCGGCCGGTTCGGTGATCAGCTCGACGTCGACCAGTTCGTCATCGTCGGTGAAGTTGAGAAGTGCCACCAGCCGGGAGTCGAAGAGCCAGAAGTCCTCGGACGGGAGATTCAGGCGATCCGCTTCGGTGCGCGAGAGATTGCGGATGTCCTCGCCCAGGGCGGTGTTCTTCTCCGCGTACGCGAGCAGGTAACGCTGCCCCTGGGTGGCGGGATCGTCGACGAGGCGCACGCGTCCGACTCGTGCGCCGCCCGCGGTCTTCTCGCGGATCGTCACGGAATACGGGGTGCTCAGATCCCAGGTCGGCGTTTCACCCCGGACGAACTGTGCCCATGTGTCGGTCGCCTCGTCGGAGGCGTACCGGCGCCGGGTCTCCAACCGCCAGGCGGTGTGCTCGAACCGCTCAAAGAGCTGTCCGAACGCGTCCAGGTCGACGATCCTCGCGTTGCGCGTCACGTCCTTGGGCCCCCAGTCCGCGATGAGTTCGCGAGGTACGACGATCGGAACTTCTCCCTCGCTCAGGTGCCGCAGTTGTGCGATGTCCTCGGGGTCGGTGAGCGGCGGCCCGTGAACGATGATCTCGCCGCTGTCCGCGTCCTCGTGCACGGACGGGCAGCCGCCCTCGCCGCTGCCCGTGCCGTTGAAGCGCAATCGCCTCATGATCATGTCCCTCTCATCGGGTGTGGATCACGCTGTGCCCTCAGGTCTCCACCAGCTTCGCGTCATCGTTTGCTCGCCTGCTACGCCTCGCGTGCCACCGCGTGAGAAAGTCCGTGCATAAGCCGTCGCCATGTCAGAATATCGGCGAATATCCGCTGTCGCTGGAACTTCCCTCAGCCGACGCTGAGTTCATGACCACTGCACAGAAGCCCGGCACGACCGAAGTCGTCGAGGCGGTCGGCGTACTGCGCGGAGCGCTGGCGGCGGCGGGGATCGTCCTGCCGTCGCTGGGGACGGACACCGCCTCCCCCGCCCTGAACCTGATCGACCTGGGGCGAGTACGTGCAGACGTCGCGCTGCGGCTCGCCGACGTGCTCCGGCGGGGGTGCGGATGAGCGCGCCGGTCTCCGACGAGGTGACCCTGTCCGCCGAGTGCACACTGGCGAAGCGGGCCGGCTACGAAGAGGTGCACCGCGTGTGCAGGCAGATCACGGACGTGCCGCTGCCCCACTCCAACGGACTGGTGCTGATCCGTCGGTGTGGCTGCGGGTGCCATCGGTCCGGCGGGGCTTCGGACTCCAGGACCGGAGAGGCCGATCGGTCCCCTGATGCCTGAGGCATGTCCGGTGAGTCAGGTGACGGCCCCCGCCCAGGCAAGGGTGATACGACGCCGGACCATGTCGATGTCCAGGATCCTGACCGGCAGAGTGTCACCGACCTGGATGCCGGGTCCAGGGCTGTCCTGGTGCGCGTCGGTCGGATCGGAGTTGTGTACCAGTCCCTCGAAACCGTTCTCCACCTCTTCGATGCGTACGAAGGCGCCGAACGGTACGAGTCTGGTGACACGGCCGACGATCGTCTGACCGATCCGGCCTGTCAGCAGCCGCATCGGATCTTCGTGCAGGGCTTTGAGGGACAGTGACACACGTTCACGGACCAGGTCGACGTCGAGAACCTCAGCGTTGATCTCCTGGCCGACGGAGACGATGTCGGAGGGGTGGTCGACGGGACGCCATGACAGCTCGGGGATATTGATCATCGCTTCGAAGCCGCCGATGTCCACGAAAGTGACGCCGAAGTCGGCGATGCGGGTCACCGTGCCGGTGACGATCTCACCGAGGTGAAGGGTCTTGAGAAAGGCCCAGTTCCGGTCGCTCGGCGTCGGTTCGGTCCGCCAGCGGGCCCGTACCGCTCCGTCGCTGTCGGGCAGGACAGCGGTGAACAGAGGGATGCGCTCATCGGCATACACGGACAGGAGCGCTGCAGCGCCGGCACGGGCTGTCCGGAGCGCCGGCTCCGAGGACTCGTCCCCGTCAGCGACAGCACTGTGGATCCGGCCGTCCCGGTCCTGCCAGACATACTCGACGAGACCCTCGACGGGGAGGGCACCGAGGACGGCGTCGATGTCGGAGGACAGGTCCGGCCACACGGCCAGCCGGGCACGGGGAGCCAGCCCGGCGCGAACCGTGTCGAGGGTGTCGAGGGCGAGGCGGTGCCATCGTGAACCACCTTCGATGTAGGCCTCCTCCAGGATTCCGGCGCGTCCGATGGCGACCGCCCAGTGCAGAGCGGCCCAGAAGTCGTCGTCGGCCGGCCGCTGGACGTCTTCCGCGCCGGTCTCGACGTCGTACGGGGAGGCATCCAGACGTTCCGGGAACAGCCCGAGTGCGCGGGTCCGTGCCAGTGCCTTCGTGCAGGGGTGGCTGCTGCCGATGTAGACGTACTGGTCCCATCCGACGTGCACCGCGATGACGCCTTCCACCTCCAGCCGGCACCATGCGCCGCCGTCGCGCAGCATGACCCGTACCAGCTCCAGCCCGACACCGAGCGGCACCTCCGCCCCGTCATGAAAGCCGGCGAGGCCGGTCGGAAAGAGTCCGTCGAGCCCGAAGTCCGCCAGGGGCCGCTCGGCACCGAAGTGCGTGAGGGACGGGACCTGCGGCTCGCGTACGCACAGGCGGTCGATGCCGGCCTCCACGGCGAACGCCTCGACTGCCCGAAGATAGGCCGCTTCGATCTCGCCGTGATCGCTGACGGTGTCCTCGGCGCCGGTGTAGTGCCCGTGTTCGTCGCGGTCGGCGGGGTCGTACTTGGTCACGCGGTAGACGTAGGGGAGTGGCACCCCCCTATCTTCCAGCACGGCCCTGACACCGCTTCAGGGCAATGCCTCTAGGTCCTGTCGTCACATTCCCGTCGTCGCCCGGAGGGCGGCTCCGCGGCGTCAGGTGCGTGCATGGCGTCGCGGGGCAGGCGGGAATTTGACGACAGGGTCTAGACCCGCTCCGCGGTCCCCGCGGCCGCGCGGATCTCCGGTGACTCCAGGCGCTGCGCGGCCCGCTCGGCGGTCGCGCGGGCCCAGCGGCCGTTTGTCACCGCGCCGAGGATCAGGACCGCGAGGCCGCAGCCCGCGAGGATCCACCAGCCGGGCCGGGCCGCGGACACGAACCTGCCGGCGTACGACGACGAGCCGATCCCGGAGGCCAGCACCGCGCCGATCACCGCGACGCCCAGGGTCTGGCCCAGCTGGCGGCTGGTGGAGGCGACCGCGGCGGCCACGCCCGCCTGGGTCCTGGGCATGCCCGACACCGCCGTGTTGGTGATCGGGGCGTTCACGAAGCCGAAGCCGATGCCGAACAGGACGTAGCCGAGGAAGAGAGTGGTGTCCGAGGTCTCCGCCTCGAACGCGGCGAACAGGACCGCGCTGGCGGTCATCGCGATACCGGCGATCACCAGTGGCAGGCGCGGTCCCCGGCTGCCGACCAGGCGGCCCGCCAGCGGGGCGCACAGGAACATCGGGACCGCCATCGGCAGCATCCACAGGCCCGCGTGCAGGGCGTCAAGGCCGCGCACGTTCTGCAGGTAGAGCGTGGACAGGAACAGGAAGCCGCCGAGCGAGGCGAACGCGCTGATCGCGGTCACGGTCGCGCCGCTGAACGGCGCCGAGCGGAAGAAGCGCAGGTCGATCAGGGGTTCGTCGCGCCTCGGCTCGTACCAGAGGAGACCCAGCAGAGCGGCCAGGGCGACCGCGGCGAAGGGGAGGACCGTGCCGGTGCCCGCCGTCGGCGCCTCGATGATCGCGTATGTGAGGGAGCCGAACAGGGCGATGACCAGGACCTGGCCGACCGGGTCGGGGCGGCGGGCCTTCGGCGCCCGGGACTCCGGCACGAAGCGCAGCGTCAGCAGCACGGCCGCGAGACCCACCGGGATGTTGACCCAGAAGATCGCCCGCCAGCCGACCGACTCCACGAGCAGGCCGCCGACCAGCGGTCCGGCGGCCATGGATATGCCGACCACCGCACCCCACACGCCGATCGCCCGGGCCCGCTCGCGCGGGTCGGTGAAGGTGTTGGTGATGATCGACATGGCGACCGGGTTGAGCATCGAGCCACCCACCGCCTGGATCATGCGGAACGCGATCAGCGAGTCCAGGTTCGGCGCGAGGGAGCAGAGTAGCGAGCCGATCGAGAAGACGACCAGGCCGGTCATGAAGACCTTCTTGCGGCCGACCCGGTCGCCCGTCGACCCCGCGAGCATCAGCAGCGAGGCCAGGACCAGTGTGTACGCGTCGATCGTCCACTGCAGACCCGCCGTCGAGGCGTGCAGCTCGCGCTGCATGGACGGCAGTCCGACATTGAGGGCGGTCGTGTCGAGGCTCACGATCAGCAGGCTCATGCAGCAGATGGCAAGGACGAGCATGCGTCGGCGGGGGCTCAGCTCGGGCATGGCCCCCATCGTACGCCCGCTTCGATAGTGCGTCTAACTAATGAGTGCTACATGATCATGACGGGCGGTGCGGGAGGGGCGGTTGTCCACAGGTACGACGAGCGCCGGACGAGCACCGCGCCGCGTACGGGACAATGGGGGAATGCCCGAGCCCACGTCGCCCCTCCAGATCGGCCCGCACACCGTCAGCCCGCCGGTCGTCCTCGCCCCCATGGCGGGGATCACCAACGCGCCCTTCCGGACCCTGTGTCGGCACTTCGCCGAAGGCGAAGCCTTCGCCGGAGGCGAAGCAAAGGTTGGGGCCAGCGGCGGCAAGGGGCTGTTCGTCAGCGAGATGATCACGACCCGGGCGCTGGTCGAACGCAACGAGAAGACCATGCAGCTGGTCCACTTCGACGCGACCGAGAAGCCGCGCTCGATCCAGCTGTACGGCGTCGACCCGGCCACCGTCGGCAAGGCCGTCCGCATGATCGCGGACGAGGACCTGGCCGACCACATCGACCTGAACTTCGGCTGCCCGGTCCCGAAGGTGACGAGGAAGGGCGGCGGTTCCGCCCTCCCCTACAAGCGCAACCTGCTCCGCGCGATCCTCCGCGAGGCCGTGGCCGGCGCCGGTGACCTGCCCGTCACCATGAAGATGCGCAAGGGCATCGACGACGACCACATCACCTACCTCGACGCCGGCCGGATCGCCGTCGAGGAGGGCGTCACGGCGATCGCCCTGCACGGCCGCACCGCCGCCCAGCACTACGGCGGCACCGCCGACTGGGAGGCCATCGCCCGCCTCAAGGAGCACGTGCCGGAGATCCCCGTCCTCGGCAACGGCGACATCTGGTCGGCCGAGGACGCGCTCCGCATGGTCCGCGCGACCGGCTGCGACGGTGTCGTGGTCGGCCGCGGCTGCCTGGGCCGCCCGTGGCTGTTCGCGGACCTGGTGGCCGCCTTCGAGGGCCGCGAGCAGGACGTCCTGAAGCCCTCCCTGCGCCAGGTCGCCGACATCATGGTCCGGCACGCCACGCTGCTGGGCGAGTGGATCGGCGACGAGTCCAAGGGCGTCGTCGACTTCCGCAAGCACGTCGCCTGGTACCTGAAGGGCTTCGCGGTCGGCAGCGAGATGCGGGGGCGTCTCGCCATCACCTCGTCCCTGGCCGAACTCCGCGCCGGCCTCGACGAACTCGACCTCGACCAGCCCTGGCCCACCGGCGCCGACGGCCCCCGCGGCCGCACCTCCGGCAACAACCGCGTGGTCCTGCCGGACGGCTGGCTGAAGGACCCCTACGACTGCGCCGGCATCACCGAGGAAGCGGAACTGGACACCTCCGGCGGCTGAACGCGCCCCTTGAGGGGCGCCGGGGGTACCCCCGGCCGAAGGCTGGGGGAGGAACTGCGCGACCAGCCACGATGGCGCCGCAGCCGCACGACGACGCCATCGCGGCACTTCCGGCGGGCGCTCAGTTCGTCTTCGGGTGCGGAGTCGACCCGTACGCCGTCAGGAACTTGTCACGGAACGCGCTCATCTTCCACACCGGCGCGTCGTGCGCCGGGCGCAGCCCGTCGGTCCAGTTCCAGGAGTCGATCGCGTCAAGGACCTTCGGGTCTTTAGCAACGATCGAGATCGGCACGTCACGGCTGGCGTGGTTGCCGCTGACCCGGGCGATCGGCTGGTGGTCGCCGAGGAAGACGAGCACCGTGTTGTCGTTGCCGTAGCGCTCCAGCCACTCGGTGAGCGCGGTCACCGAGTACTGGACCGACTTGCCGTACTCCTGGCGGGACTTGGTGGTGTCGGCGATGACGTCGGACGCCTTGTTGCCGGCCTTCTGGATGGCGTCGAAGATCGAGCCGTCGCCCAGCTGGTCCCACGGCACCATCTTCGGGATCGGCGCCCACGGCTGGTGGCTGGAGGTCAGGATCAGGAACGACATCCGCGACTTGCCGTCGGCCGGCTTCTTGCTGTGCACCCGCTCCTGGAACTGCTGCAGCGCGTACTGGTCGGGCATCGTCGACCAGCTGAACTTCGGTCCCTTGTAGCCCAGCTGGAAGGCGTTGTAGACCTTGTCGAGGCCGTAGTAGCTCTGCTCCGGCCAGCCCTTCTGGATGCCCGGCATCACGCCGACCGTGTCGAAGTCACCGGTCTTCTGGAACGCCTTGGTGATGCTCAGGTGGTCGCTCGCCATCACGGTCCGGTAGCGCTGCTGGTTGCTCACCCACAGGCCCGACATGGTCGTGGAGTGCCCGAGCCAGCTGCTGCCGCCGTAGGTCGCCGACGTCAGCCAGCCGCTCTTCGCGTGGAAGCCGGCCTTCGCAAGGGCCTGGGTCCGGACGGCGAGGGTGCTGTCGACGCCGGGTGCCTCGATCGGGTCCTCGATGGCGCTGCGCCCGTAGCTCTCGATGAACGTGAAGACCACGTCCTTGCCCCGCAGGCTGGTCAGCAGCTGGTCGGGCGGGGTGTTCCCGAAGGCGTCCACCTTGGCGACCTTCCGGAACTCCGCCTCGTCGTGCAGGGTGTCCTTCACCTGACGGGCCTTGATCTCCAGCGTGGTCGCGGTGCTGTCGGCGGCGAGCGGCACACCGCCGGCGAGCTGGACGCCGAAGGAGGAGCAGGTGATCCAGACGACACCGGCGATCAGCGTGCCGCGGGTGGCCCGCCCCGGATGCCGGGCGAGCAGGTTGCTCAGCCGGACCGTCGCGAGGGCGAGCAGCACGAACAGCAGCAGCACGAGGACGACGGCACCGACGCTGACGGCGAGGGTGGCCGTCCGGCCCATCGTGTCCTCCAGATACGACTCCGCGTCGCCGAGCAGGCTCCAGTCCAGGATCGCGTTGAAGCTCCGGCCCAGGTACTGCTTGAACCCCATGTCCAGGGCGTTGACCAGGGTCAGCGCACCGAGTACGACGCCGAACACCGTGGCCAGCACGATCCGGGGCCGCCGGGGCAGCGCCAGCGCGACGGCCGCCGCGATGATCCCCTCGGACGGCAGCCGTACGAACTTCGCGGGCCCCAGCTCGACCACGGTGTTCGGCATCACCAGCGCCCCGATCACGAGCGCCGCACAGAGCACGTTGACACCGACCGACAGCACCGAGGCAGCCCCGGGATGCGCCTCCCGCCACCCCTCCCGCCGCTCCCGAACCCGACCACTCCAGGCGGCCCAGCCGCGGCGACGGGGGCGGGGGACGTCGGGGGCGGGGGCCGGTTCGGCGGAGCTTCCGGGGGCGGCGGCCTCGGGGTCGCTCCCGGCCTGGGCCTCGGGGTCGGTCTCGGAGGTGGCTGCGGCTTCGGCCTCGGATCCGGAGTCGGTCTCGGATCCGGAGTCGGTCTTGGATCCCGAGTCGGCCTCGGATCCGGAGTCGGCCTCGGAAGCGGCGTCGGTCTCGCCGGTGGCGTCGGCCTCGGATGCGGCTTCGATCTTGGCGGTGGCTATGGACCCGGGTTCTGCCTCAGGAGTGGCCTCGGCTTCGGGCGCGGGAGTCCCGGGCGCGTCGGAAGCCGCCTCCCGCTCGGACTTCGGTACCTCGGACTCCTCCGGCGGGGCTTCGCGTTCGGACGGCCCGGAGGGCGTGCCCGATGGCTGGCGAATGCTCGTGTGCTGAGACAACCCGGAGGTCCTTCCGTGCGAGACCCGTGAAACGGAAACGGCGGACCGACGCTGGGGAGGCCCGGGCCCGCCAACTTTCCGTACGTCTTGCGCATGACCCCTGTTCAGGGCCAACGGCAAACACCGGGCAAACGCATATCAACTCGCGCCCCAAGGGGGCGCTGGGGGTCCCCCCGGCCGAAGGCCGGGGGAGGAACTGCGCGACCAGCCCCCACCGCCCCGCAGCCTACACACGACCCTCTACGACCCCCTACGCCCCACCCACCGCAGTGAGCAGCGCCAACGGCGCCGACGCCGACCGCGATTCCCGTACACACGCGTGCGGATACGGCACCGGCTCCGGATGCGTGTCCCTCCCGTACCCGGCCAGCACCTCCGGCAACCGGTGCCCGCCCGCCGTGGCCGCGTCCACCAGCCCGTGCGCCACCGCCCGCGCCTCGTCGTGCAGCCCGTACCGCGCCAGCCCCAGCGCGATCAGCGCGTTGTCGTGCGGCCACACCGATCCCCGGTGGTACGACAGCGGGTGGTACGCCGCCTGCCCCGCGGCCAGCGTCCGCACCCCCCAGCCCGAGAAGAAGTCCGGCTCCAGCAACCGCCGGCCCACCACCTCCCCGTACTCCTTGTCCAGCAGCCCGGACCACAACAGGTGCCCCGCGTCCGAGGCGAGCGCGTCGACCGGCCGGCCCTCCCCGTCGAGTGCCAGCGCGGGGAAGGAGGACTCGTGCATCCAGAAGTCCCGTTGGAACCGGTCCCGCAGATCGGCGGCGGCCTGCTCCAGGAGCGCGGCGTACGTCTCGTCGGCCCACACCGTCCGCGCCACCCACGCCGTCCGGCGCAACGCGTCGTACGCGTACCCCTGCGCCCCCGCCGCCATCACGGTGCCCATCGGCCGGCTGCCGTCGGCGGAGCAGATCGCGCCGGGGGAGTCCTTCCAGTTCTGGTTGGCGAGGCCGCCCTTGTCCGCGCGGTAGACGAGATAGCCGCGCGAGGTCAGCCCGCCGTGGTCCAGCATCCAGCCGACGGCCGCCCGGGCGTTGCGCTCCAGCCGCCGGGCCAGCTCCACGTCCCCGGTCTGCTCCACATATGTGCCCAGCAGGATCAGGAACAGCGGGGTGGCGTCGACGGATCCGTAGTAACGGCCGTACGGCACCTGCCCGAAGTGGGCCAGCTCCCCGTGCCGTACCTCGTGGACGATCTTCCCGGGCTGGGCCACGGAGTGCGCGCCGGCCTCGGTCGCCTGGGTGGCGGCGAGCGCGGGGAGGGTGGCGGCGGCCAGCCGGGGGCGGTAGGGGAGGGCGAAGAGGGAGGTGAGGAGGGCGTCGCGGCCGAGCAGGGTGAGGAACCAGGGGGCGCCCGCCGCCGGGACCTTGAGTTCCTCGCCGTCCGGGCCGGTGGCCGGCACCTGGAGGGTGGCGAGGTCGGCGAGGCCGCGGGCGCAGGCCGCCGCCAGCTCCGGCCAGCCGGTCGGGAAGGCCACGCCCTCCACGAACTCGCCTTCCAGGGCCAGGAGTTGCTCGTTGAGCGCGGCCGGGTCGCGCGGTACGCGCAGCGCCCGCCGGTCGCCGTGCGGGCGGCCGATCACCCGGACGACCAGCTCGGTCGTGCCGTGCGGTTCGAGTTCCAGCGTCCAGACCATCCGCCGGGCGCCGGTCCCGGTCTCCTCCACGCCGTCCGGCGCGGGCTCGGCGGTGATCGTCGTGAAGGACCGCCACTCGCCCCGGCGGTAGGTGAACTCCAGTCCGTCGTCGAGGACCTGGCGGGAGCGGACGGCGCCGGACTTGGTGTAGGTGCGGTGGTCGGCGCGGAGTTCGAACTGGTCGGTGAAGTCCGCGTCGGCGGTGATCGCGATGCGGATCGTGGTGGGCACCGGGCGGTTGCTGGTGACCCGCAGGGACTCGACGAACGAGCCGTCACCGACGGCCTGTTCGCGGAAGAGCGTGTGCGCGGGCGGTTCCTGGCGGCCGCCGCGCGGGACCAGGACGCAGCGGGTGCCGTCCCCGTCGCCGACCGGTGTGAGCACCTCGGGCAGTGCCCCGTCGACGGTCAGCTGCCAGCGGCTGAGGTGGCGGGCGTCCCGTACGAATAAGCCGTCCGGGGAGCCGCCGCCCCGCACGCCGCTGATGTCGCCGCGGTCGTCCACGGCGGCGAACGTCGCGCCGTGCACGAGCAGATGATGCCGGTCCGTCATCCCCGGTCCCCTCCTCTGTCCTTCAGGTCGAACGTGCGGTGTCCACCGAAGACACCTCGTTTTGTCAGCTCTTGTCCAGATTTTGACGCTCGTCATGCGGCGCCCGCTGCCGGTGGTGCAGATCGAGCGCCAGGGCGGCCGTCCAGCTGAACCCGGTCGCGCCGCACGCCTCGCCGGTGTACGGGTCGACGTACTCGGCGAACCCGCTCGCGTCGGCCGTCCGCAGGACCGCCTCGGCGAGCGCGTCCGCCCGCTCCCGCTCGCCGTGCTCGCGCAGCCCCCGCTCCAGCAGCCAGCCGGTGTTGAACCAGGCCGGGCCGCGCCAGTAGCGGTGCGGGTCGAAGGCCTCGCCGAGCAGGTCGTAGCTGGGGACCAGGAGGGTGCCGGTGCCGAAGTGCGGGCCGCTCAGCGTGCGGACCAGCGCGGCGGCGATCTCGCGCGGCAGCTCCGGGAGGAGCAGCGGGACCAGTCCGGACACCCCGCGCTCGGGAATCAGTCCGCCGCCCATGCCGTCCGAGCCGCCTGTGCCGTCCGCGCCGCTCCCGCCGGCCCGCAGGTCCCGGCAGAGGAAGATCTCCCGCTCCGGGTCCCAGAGCCGGTCCACCAGCGCCGCCGTCAGCCGCTGCGCCCGCGCGTGCCGGGCCGTGCCGGTCGCCCTCAACTCCCGTGCGATACGGGCGAGGGCGTGCTCGGAGGCGATGAGCAGCGCGTTGAACGCGGGGTCCTCGACGGCGAACTCGCGCTTGCGGTCGGCGTACTCGGCGTCCCGGTATTCGGCAGCCAGCCGCACGTACCGCCCGTAGTCCAGATCCGTCGGCCGGTCCTCGGCGGCGCCGTGCTCCAGGTCGGCGCGGCGGAAGGAGCGGGCCGGGGCGGGGGCGACCCGGGCCAGCGGGGCGTCCCAGCAGGGGCTGTTGTCCATACCCTGTTCCCAGGGGTGGACGACGGACGCGAGCCCGCCGCCGCCCAGGTCCCGCCGGTGCAGCAGATAGCGGTGCCAGGCGGCGAGGCGCGGGTACACCCCGGCCAGGAAGCCGCGTGCCCGGGACAGGCCCGGGTCGGCGAGGTGCACCAGCCAGGCCGCCAGCGCATGCACCGGTGGCTGCACGATCCCGGAGGTCTGTACGGTGCGCGGGGCGCCCGCAGCGCGCCCCGCGGTCGAGGAGCGCCAGAAGTCGGGGCTCGGGAAGTACGCGTCGAGGGGCACGGAGGGGTTGAACACGATGTGCGGGATCCGCCCGTCGGCCCACTGGGCGGCCAGCAGCGTCTCCAGCTCCGTCTGTGCGCGCAGCGGCGAGAGGTGCCGCAGCCCGATCGCGATGAACGCCGAGTCCCACGACCACTGGTGCGGATACAGGTTCCGGGAGGGCACGGTCGAACCGCCGGTCCAGTTGCCGTCGAGCACCCGCGCGGCCCTGACGTGCAGGGACCCCCGCCCGGTCGGGGACAGGGGCGGCGGATCGTATGCAATCCCGCGATCGAGCGCAGGGGTGGTGAGCTGGGCAGTGCGATCCACTCGGGACTCCCCGAAGACGTTCGGCCGGCCGGGTTTGGCTGTGGCTACCGTAGGGTTACGTCTATTTAACACGCAAAACTCAATATGTAATGCAAGCTTGAGAAACACAAGGGGGTGCGCATGACCGGACGTCCCGGCAGGACCGGCAAGGGCGGCGGCCAGGCGAGCGCCGGCGAGCTGCTCGAACTGGTGCGCAGCGGCCGGGCCGTGACGCGCGGCGCCCTCCAGCAGGCCACCGGACTCTCCCGGGCGACCGTCGGCCTCCGTCTGGACCGGCTGTTCCGCGCGGGCTGGCTGCGCGAGGGCGCGGGCGGCCCGGTCGACTCCCCGCTGGGCGGCCGCCCCTCCATCACCCTCGAGTTCGACGACTCCCACGCGGTGGTCCTCGCCGCCGACCTGGAGACCCGCCATGCCCGGGCCGCCGTACTGTCCCTGACCGGGGAGATCCTCGCCGAGCACTCCGGCACGGCGGTCATCCAGGACGGCCCGGAGGCCGTGCTCGCCGAACTCGGCCGCTGGTTCGCCGAGTTGCTGGAGAAGGCCGGCCACCGTGCCACGGAGGTGTGCGGGATCGGCCTCGCGGTGCCGGGCCCGGTCGACATGGACACCGGCCGGGTCGTCCAGCCGCCGATCATGCCGGGCTGGGACGGCTACGACATAAGGGGCCGCACGGCCCGGGCGTTCACGGAGCACACGGGCGCGCCGGCCGTCCCGGTCCTGGTGGACAACGACGCGAACCTGATGGCGTACGGCGAACAGCGCACCGGATACCCGGACTGCTCGGCGTTCGTCCTGGTGAAGGTCTCGACCGGTATCGGGGCCGGGGTGGTGGTCGACGGCGCGATCTACCGGGGCATCGACGGCGGCGCCGGGGACATCGGTCATATCCGGGTGGGCGCCGAGGTGCAGTGCCGCTGCGGTTCCTACGGCTGCCTCGCCGCCGTCGCGAGCGGCGGCGCCGTGGCCCGGAGGCTGGCGGAGGCCGGGGTTCCGGCGGCGTCCGGCTCAGATGTGCGTGATCTGCTCGCCTCGGGGCATCCGGAGGCGGCCGCCCTGGCGCGGGACGCCGGCCGTAGCGTCGGGGACGTGCTGGCGACGGTCGTCACCCTCCTCAACCCCGGGGTGCTGATGATCGCCGGGGACCTGGCGGGCACCGCGTTCCTCACCGGTGTGCGCGAGCTGCTCTACCAGCGGGCGCTGCCCCGCTCCACCGCTCACCTGGACGTCGTCACCTCGCGGCTGGGGGAGCGGGCGGGGCTGATCGGCGCCGGGGCGCTGGTCGTGGAGCACCTGTACGCGCCGGAGCGGGCGGAGGAGCGGCTGCTGTCGCTGGGCGTGTGACGGGCCGGTTTCCGGCTGGTTGTGGCGTCCGGATCCACGTCCGCATGGTGAAATCCGCGCGTCTGTGGGAGCGTGATTCTCGCCACCCTTGATAAGGGCTGCGCTCAGATGAGCGGATCATGAGCGACTGCACTTCTCCAAGGGGTGGCACTGGGTGCCACCCCTTGATCGTTCATCGATCGAAATCAGGTGTGCGGTATGCCCGCTCACATGAGCGGTAAAGTGCCGTGTTGAGCGTTCTTGTGTTCAAGAAGTGAAAACGCAACCGTGTCACCGCTTGCCAAGCTTTGACTTTCGATCCGGTGGCGGACGACTGGTTACGGGCGCATGACACGCAAGTAGACGTACCCAGGCGCCTTCGATCTGGGTATGTTCCTCGCCGTCAGGGCAGCCACCGCGTCCTCGAGGGAGTCGAGACCCGTGTCGGAAAACAAAGAACCCCACGCAGCGAAGCTCGTCTACGACTTCACCGAGGGAAACAAGGACCTCAAGGACCTCCTGGGTGGCAAGGGTGCGAACCTCGCCGAGATGACCAACCTGGGGCTTCCCGTTCCCCCCGGCTTCACGATCACGACGGAAGCCTGCAAGGTCTACCTCGACAGCGGCGAGGAGCCGGTGGCACTGCGTGACGAGGTGAGTGCGCACCTCGACGCGCTGGAACAGCGGATGGGCAAGAAGCTCGGCCAGGCCGACAACCCCCTCCTGGTGTCGGTCCGCTCCGGCGCCAAGTTCTCCATGCCCGGCATGATGGACACGGTCCTGAACATCGGCCTCTCCGACAAGTCGGTGCAGGGCCTGGCCAAGCAGGCCGGCGACGACCGCTTCGCGTGGGACTCCTACCGCCGCCTCGTCCAGATGTTCGGCAAGACGGTCCTCGGCGTCGACGGCGAGCTCTTCGAGGAGGCCCTGGACGCGGCGAAGGAGGCCAAGAAGGTCACCGTCGACACGGACCTGGAGGCCGCCGACCTCAAGAAGCTCGTCACCAAATTCAAGAGGATCGTCAAGACCGAGGCCGGCCGGGACTTCCCGCAGGACCCGCGCGAGCAGATGGACCTCGCGATCCGCGCGGTCTTCGACTCCTGGAACACCGACCGCGCCAAGCTCTACCGCCGCCAGGAGCGCATCCCCGGCGACCTCGGCACCGCGGTCAACGTCTGCTCGATGGTCTTCGGCAACCTGGGCCCCGACTCCGGCACCGGCGTCGCCTTCACCCGCGACCCCGCCTCCGGCCACCAGGGCGTCTACGGCGACTACCTCCAGAACGCCCAGGGCGAGGACGTCGTCGCGGGCATCCGCAACACGGTCCCGCTCGCGGAGCTGGAGCAGATCGACAAGAAGTCGTACGACCAGCTGATGCAGATCATGGAGACGCTGGAGAACCACTACAAGGACCTCTGCGACATCGAGTTCACGATCGAGCGCGGTCAGCTGTGGATGCTCCAGACCCGCGTCGGCAAGCGCACGGCGGGCGCCGCCTTCCGGATCGCGACCCAGCTGGTCGACCAGGGCCTGATCGACGAGACCGAGGCCCTGCAGCGCGTCACCGGCGCCCAGCTCGCCCAGCTGATGTTCCCGCGCTTCGACGAGCAGGCGAAGGCCCAGCAGGTCGGCCGGGGCATCGCGGCCTCGCCGGGCGCGGCGGTCGGCAAGGCGGTCTTCGACTCGTACACCGCGGTGAAGTGGTCCCGCTCCGGCGAGAAGGTCATCCTGGTCCGCCGCGAGACCAACCCCGACGACCTCGACGGCATGATCGCGGCGGAGGGCATCCTCACCTCCCGCGGCGGCAAGACCTCCCACGCCGCCGTCGTCGCCCGCGGCATGGGCAAGACGTGCGTGTGCGGCGCGGAGGACCTCGAGGTCGACACCAAGCGCCGCCGGATGACCGTCCCCGGCGGTCACGTGGTCGAGGAGGGCGACGTCATCTCCATCGACGGCTCGTCCGGCAAGGTCTACCTGGGCGAGGTCCCGGTCGTACCGTCCCCGGTCGTCGAGTACTTCGAGGGCCGGATGCACGCGGGCGCCCAGGACGCCGACGAACTGGTCGAGGCCGTCCACCGCATCATGGCCTTCGCCGACCGCAAGCGCCGGCTGCGCGTGCGGGCCAACGCCGACAACGCCGAGGACGCCCTGCGCGCCCGCCGCTTCGGCGCCCAGGGCATCGGCCTGTGCCGCACCGAGCACATGTTCCTCGGCGACCGCCGCGAACTGGTGGAACGCCTGATCCTGGCGGACACCCAGGAGGACCGCGAGGAGTCCCTGCGCGCCCTGCTCCCCCTCCAGAAGAAGGACTTCGTCGAGCTCTTCTCGGCGATGGACGGCCTCCCGGTGACGGTCCGCCTGCTCGACCCGCCGCTGCACGAGTTCCTCCCGGACATCACGGAGCTCTCGGTCCGCGTGGCCCTCGCCGAGTCCCGCCAGGAGCCGCACGAGAACGAACTCCGCCTGCTCCAGGCCGTCCACCGGCTGCACGAGCAGAACCCGATGCTGGGCCTGCGCGGCGTACGCCTGGGCCTGGTCATCCCCGGCCTGTTCACCATGCAGGTCCGCGCGATCGCGGAGGCGGCCGCCGAACGCAAGAACGCCAAGGGCGACCCGCGCGCCGAGATCATGATCCCCCTGGTCGGCACGGTCCAGGAGCTGGAGATCGTCCGCGAGGAGGCCGACCAGGTCATCGCCGAGGTCGAGGCGGCGACGGGCACGAACCTGAAGCTGTCCATCGGCACGATGATCGAGCTCCCGCGGGCCGCCCTGACGGCGGGCCAGATCGCCGAGGCGGCGGAGTTCTTCTCCTTCGGCACCAACGACCTGACGCAGACCGTCTGGGGCTTCAGCCGGGACGACGTGGAGGCCTCCTTCTTCACCGCCTACCTGGAGAAGGGCATCTTCGGCGTCTCCCCCTTCGAGACGATCGACCGCGACGGCGTCGGCTCCCTGGTCGCGGCGGCCGCCAAGGCCGGCCGGGCCACCCGCCCCGACCTCAAGCTGGGCGTCTGCGGCGAGCACGGCGGCGACCCGGAGTCCGTCCACTTCTTCCACCAGGTGGGCCTGGACTACGTCTCCTGCAGCCCGTTCCGGATCCCGGTGGCCCGCCTGGAGGCCGGCCGCGCGGCGACCGAGTCGCAGGGCAGCGACCACCGCTGAGGCGCGCCAACCGCCGAGGCCGGCCCTGACCGGCCTCCGCCGGACCCCGGGTCCGCCGTCCGTCCCCGACCCTCAAGACCGATGGGCGGCGGACCCGGCACGCAAGAGGAGGGGTGGCACCCTGTGCGGGGGTGCCGCCCCTCCGTGTGCTCCGGCCGGTCCGGTCGCCGGCGTCAGTGGTTGACGGTGATGTGCTTGGCGAGCGCGGTGACGGAGAGGTCGCCGTGGTCGACCCACTCGGGGAAGGCGAGTGTCTTGTGCTGGGTGGAGGCGGGCGGGGTGATCTCCAGGTAGGAGGCGTGCACGGCGCCCGAGGTGCCGGTGTTGGCGTGCGTCCAGGCGACGACGGCCTCGGCGCTCTCGCCGTCCTTGAGGGTGAGGGTCTTCCTGCCCGGGTCCTTGGCGTACCAGGTGTCACCCCAGTGCGTGTGGGACGTGAGGGCCTTGTGCCGGGAGTTCTCCAGGCCCAGACCGGGGTAGCCGCGCAGTGCACAGGTCGTGCCGCTGAGGTTGCGCAGCCTGATCACGACCCCCTGGTGGTTCATGCCCCCGCCGAGCTGCTCGCCGAACGTGGCCTTCAGCGCGGAGGCCGAGCAGGTCGGCGTGGTCTTCGCGTCGCGGGTGCCCGCGGCCGAGGCGGTGCCCGCCCAGGCGAGGCCCAGGCCGGCGACGGCGGCCACGGCGAGCACCGTACGGCCGAGCCTGCGGCCGGAGCGGCGCCTCGCCGTGGAACGGGTGACGAGGGTCTGGTCGGTGGTGTTCCGGTGTTCGTTCACGGTGACGGTGCTCCACTCGTACTCTGCGCCGCGAGCCGCGTCCGCGTCCGGCGCCGTCTTCTTGTGCCCTACACCAGGTTCGATGCGCGCCACGCCGGAAATGTTCGCCGGAGTCTGCGGGAATTTCTCCGGTCCCGAAGACCGGCACGCAGGGCGGCCCTCCCCTTCACACCGACGGCTCCGCCCACAGGTCCGCCGGCACCACCCCGACGGACCGGCCGTCGGCGTCCAGGAGGCGGCCGAGGAGTTTGTCCTGCCGGAGGGTGATGACCCGGTCGGCGATGTCCAGGGTCGGGTGGGCCTGGGCCAGCTGGGTCTCCAGACGGAGGATGTCGCTGACCGAGTGCAGGCTGGCCTGGAGGACGAGGTTCTGGGGTCCGCTGACGGCCGCGCAGTTGCGGGTCTCGGGGAGCCGGATGAGGGCCTCGCCGACGGCGGGGAGGTCGGCGGGCGGGACCCTGGCCCAGAAGGTGACGGCCACGGGCCAGCCGCCGAGGGGCCGGGCGAAGTCGCAGCGGAAGCGCAGCAGGCCGCGGCGGGTGAGGTGTTCGACGCGGCGTTTGGCGGTGGAGAGGCTGACACCGAGCGCGTCGGCCAGGGTCTGGTAGGAGGCGCGGCCGTCGGGGGCGAGGTGGAGGACGAGGGCCCGGTCGAAGGAGGTCGGCTCCCTCGGCGCGGCGGCCGGGGCGCGGACCGGGAACGTCACCCCCCACCAGATCGCCGAGGTCCTCCAAGCCGCCGGCGAAGGCTGGAAGCACCGCGCCGCCGACCGCACCGAATTCACCACCAAGCTCACGATGGCCGTCGCGGTGGCGCTACGACGGTGACCGCCCGAAGTCCCGTGCGGATTTCGGCCGGTGTCCTGTTTTGGATCACCTGATGCGGTGGTGATTCGGTGGCTGAAGGTTTCACCAGGTAGTCGAGGAGCTACTTTCTGTAACTCCGGTGGTCGGCGGGGCCGTCGGAGTCACGGAAGAGGTGGCGTGTGAAGAAGGCACTGGCGAGCGTGGTGGCAGCGGGGATCTTTCTCGCGGGGGCTGGAACGGCGTTCGCCTCTTCCTGGCAGAAGCTGCCCGATCTGAAGACCCGAGGCGCGGCCTTCGAGCAGGGCTTCTACCGGTTCAATCCAGCGGAGCGGAACCACGGTTCGTTCGAATGGAGCGGATATCTGATCGACACCGATCCCGATGACAACCACAACGGTTATGTGCAGGTCCGAGTCGAAGGGCACGACTGGGCCCGTTACTACGGGAAGCAGCGGCAGCGGGTGCGTCTGCACCACTCCAACTGGGACGGTGCCCAGCGGTACACGGACGACGCGTACTTCCGTGTCTGCCTCGACAAGGGAACACTCAGGCCGGACAACTGCTCGTCCCCGCGGCACTACCAACCGCGCTAGGGCTGAGCGGATCTCACGGTGTCCGAAGTCCTTGCTGCACAGGGAATCGACCTGTCCTACGGCTCGTCCCGGGCCGTGGCGGCAGCGAACATCGCGCTCCGGCGCGGGGAGATCGCGGCCATCACCGGTCCCAGCGGGTCGGGGAAGTCGTCCCTCCTGTACTGCCTGGCGGGCGTGCTGCCCGTCAGCTGCGGTGAAGTCCGTTTCGAGGGGCGCACGTTGGGCGACCTCAGCGACAGCGAACTCAGCGCGCTGCGGCGCGATCGGTTCGGTTTCGTCTTCCAGTACGGTGAGCTCCTTCCGGAGCTGACCGTCGAGGAGAACGCCGCGCTGCCCCTGCGGCTGGCCGGGCAGCGCAAGGCGCAGGCGCTGGCGGCCGCCGGGGAGGTCCTTGGCCGGCTGGGGCTCCAGGAACTACGGGAACGGCGTCCCTCCCAGGTGTCGGGCGGGCAGAGCCAACGCGTCGCCGTCGCACGTGCCCTCGTGCACCGGCCCGCCTTGGTCTTCGCCGACGAGCCGACCGGATCGCTCGACAGCGTCAACGCGCAGGCCGTACTGGAAGAGTTCCTCACACTGGCCCGCTCGCAGGGTGCCGCCGTCGTCCTCGTCACGCATGACGCGGACGTCGCGGCGCGCGCGGACACCAGGTACACCATGATCGACGGTGTACTCACCCTTCAGGGGCGGTCGGCCCGGTGAACGAGACCCTCCTGGGGCTGCGGTTGCTCTTCGGCAGCGGGCGTGGCAACCGCGCACGGTTCGTGCTCATGACACTCGGCGGTTCGATCGGGGTCTGCTGTCTGGCAGTCGTACTCACGATTCCTGGGATCCTCGCGGCACAGGACGCTCGCGTAGCGGCCCGTCAGGCCGTTCCGCCCGACCGTGCCGTCGCAGCCGACGTGAGTGGACTGCCGCTGTGGCTGGAGCGTACCGACCCGTACGGCTCGAGGCCCCTTGTCCGCATCTTCCTCGCCCGGGGCACCGAAGCCGTGGCGCCGCCGCCGGGTCTGAAGGCCGTCCCCGACCGCGGAGAGGTCTTCGTGTCCCCGCGTCTGCATGAACTGCTGCGCACCGAGAACGGGCTGGCCCAGCGCCTGCCCGGTCGGGAGGAGGGGCTGATCGGACCGCCAGGGCTGGCACGCCCCGATGAACTCGTCGCTTACGTGGGCATGAGCCGCGGCGAGCTCTCCGACGGACTGCCGGTGACCCGCTTCGGGAAACGGGAAGCACCGATCTCCACGGTGGATCCGTCGACGCTCGACATCCTGCGCTTCACGATGGTCGGCATCGTGCTGCTGCCGCTCGCCGTCTTCCTCTCCGTGTGTGCCCGCCTCTCGGCCGCGGAGCGGGCCCGCAGACTGGCCGCGCTGCGGCTGCTGGGGATGAGCATCAAGGAAGTGCAGCGGGTGAACGCCGCCGAGACCGTTGCGGCGGCAGGTCTGGGCGCACTTCTGGGGCTGGGCGAGTACTGGATCCTGAACCAGCTCTTCTCCCGGGCCGGCCTTCCCGGATTCACGTGGTACCCGGGGGACGGCACGCCGAGTGGTACGACGCTTCTGGCCTGCCTCGTGGGATGCCCGGCGCTCGCCTGGTTCGTCGGCCGGGCCAGCGCGCGGAAGGCGGCCGCCAACCCGCTCGCCGTCCGCCGGGCGGCGGTGGAGAAACCCCCGTCGTCCTGGGGCTTCCTGCCACTGATCGCGGGATCCGGCATTGCCGCCGGGTACTGCGCCGCCGGTATCACCGGCCACGCGCCTCGTGACACCTTCCTGCCGTCGCTGCTCATTCCGTCGGCGATCATCATGATCGGCGTGGGTCTCGTGACGACCCTCGCACCCCTGTGCCGGATGCTCGCCCAGCGGGTGGCCCGGTCGACCCGTTCCCTCGCGCTCGGTCTCGCGATGCGCCGTAACGAGGCCGAACCGGGCGGCACGCTCCGGGTGGCCGCCGGTCTCGTCCTCCTGGTGTTCGCCGCCTCCCTCGCACAG
This sequence comes from Streptomyces sp. NPDC007901, assembly GCF_042959465.1. Classification (NCBI taxonomy): domain Bacteria; kingdom Bacillati; phylum Actinomycetota; class Actinomycetes; order Kitasatosporales; family Streptomycetaceae; genus Streptomyces; species Streptomyces sp. NPDC007901. The sequence goes on from NZ_JBIBKW010000021.1 coordinate 58,752, forward strand.
GGAGTACTGATCCAACTGGACCAGGCCACCAGGAACTCCTCCAGGATCCAGAGCTACGACATTCCCTACGGGGAGCTCACGACAGCCCAGCGACGATCACTCGGGCACCTGAAGGACACCCAAGGCCATGTCGTCAGCATGCAGTCGTCGCTCGTCGGAGCTTCCGAGACGGCCTGGTCCCCTCATGTCGTCGTAGCCACCTGCTCCCAGCTCCGCGCAGCGGTGTCGTGGACCGGGCCATGCGTGGACGGACAGGCCATGCGCTTGCGGGGTACCGAAGGGACGGTGGGCGAGGCCCCCCAGGCCGGTGCGAGGTTCGCCGTGCAACTGGACGGCGGATACCGGAGGCTGTCGCTCACAGTGCCGGAACGCAGTCTTCCCTACCGCGAGTTCCCGGGGAGCTTGGTCATCGACCCCGAGTCCGTTCTCTTGCCGCCGTCCGCGCTTCCGCCGGGCAGCCGGCCCGTGAACGCCACGTTCACGCTCGTCAGCACATCCGACCCGGATGTCGTCCGCCGGGTTCTCGACGGCATCGGCCATGTCGCCCCGACCGCCGACGTGCTCCCGCAGGGCCTGGACATCACGGGCCTCCAGCAGATCGCCGTCATCAAGACGCTCCTCGCCGTCGGCATGGTCCTGGGCCTGGTCATCGGCATCGGCGCCTACCTCGTCGCCGCCACCGACCGAGCCGTCGAACGCCGTCCCCAAGTCACCGCCCTCGCACTGCTCGGCGCACGCCCACGCACCCTGAGGGCCGTTCAGGTCGCCCAGGTCGTCCTGCCACTGGCCATCGGCCTCGCGCTGGCCGTCGTCGTCGGGAAGATGGCCGAGTCCGGCTACCTGGTCACCGGCGGCGGCGCGATCTTCTGGGACGGAGCCGGGCTGCCCCTTCTGCTCGCCGGCACGCTGGGTGTCATGGCGGTCGCCGCCCTCGGTGCCCTGCCGTTGGTCGGGCGTCGGATCGACCCGGAGCTGATCCGGCGGGACTGAGGTGGAGGGAGGGGTACGGGAGGGGGCGGTAACCGGTATCGGGGACCGCCCCCTCCGGGCGTCGTGGCGCTGGTATTTGCGGTTGAGTCGGCGGGCGTGCTGCGAAAGGCTTCGTGGTCATGGAGTTCTTCTGTTATCACCGGGACCGGGTCGGCTCCGGGGCGCTGCGCAGGGCGTTGGTGGAGGAGCACTGGTCGTACATGGACCGGTACGGCGCCGAGCTGATCGCTCGTGGGCCGACGTTCGGGGCGGACGGTGAGACGCTGAGCGGGAGTGTGCACATCGTCGAGCTGCCGGATCCGGCGGCTGCCCGGGCGTTCGCCTTCGACGAGCCGAACTACCAGGCGGGCGCGTACCGGGACGTGCTGCTGCGGCGGTGGCGGAATCTGCTGGGGCGCACGATGTGGGAGTTCCCGGGTGGGCGGAGCGGTGGCAAGCGGTACCTGGTGCTGGGCCTTGGGCCGGAGCAGGACGCCGTCGTCGGCGGTGGTGGGGGCGACCTGCCGGGCGGGGCCGATCGTGGCGAGCTGATCGCGTTCGGGCCGCTGCTGTCCGACGACGGCGGCGTCTGGGTCGGTACGGCGGCGCTGGTCCGGGCCGAGGGACCGGAGGCGGCGCGGGCCGTTCTGGGGCCGGTCCGGTACGCGGACGTCGAGGTGCAGGAGTGGGAGTTCGGCGGGCGGCGGTGACGGGGGCGAACGGAGGGCGGGTGGGCGGTCGCTGGGTGTATGAGGGCTCGACGTTGGTGACGCTCTCGCGGAGGCGTGCCGCTGGCGGCTTTCCGGCGGCAGCACGGTGCGGCCGGTGGTAGTTGTAGTGGATGTTCCACACTGCGATCGCGGCTGACCGGGCGTCCTCGCTGGTGAACTCGCGGGCGTAGAGGACTTCCTCCGCCATGACGCGCTGGTAGCGCTCCACCTTCCCGTTGTGCCGAGGTGTGTATGGCTTGGTTCTCTGATGCCGGGTGCCTTGCCCGACGATGCGGGCGAAGTCGCCGGAGCGGTAGCAAGCGCCATTGTCGGTGACGACCCGGTGGATGTGGTTGATGCCGTGGGCGGCGAACCAGACCTGCGCCCGGGCGAGGAAAGCAGCAGCTGTCGCGCCCTTCTCCACCCAGCGGTTCTGTGCAGGCGAGCCGTGGGAAGCCATCGACGACGGAGTGCAGGTAGACGTAGCCACGCTTTGCCCCGGCCGACTTCGCCCGACTGGCGACCTCGGCCTGATCGCTGTCCCGGCCGTGGATCCGGGCGGTGATCTTCCCCGGCTTCCGGTTGTTCTCACCGCCTGGGTCGATGAAGCGGCGTTTGCCGAGGCCGAGCCGGGTCAGGTGTCGGCTGACAGTTCGCCGGTCGATCACAAAACCGATACTGACAGGTTCGTCGCTGATCCGTTGCGCGGACCACTTGAGCTCGCGGCGCCAGGACTCGATCTGCTCGATGATCCATGCCGGAGTCGCGTTCGGACTCCGGTGCGGACTCGACGCCCGGTCTTGCAATCCCGCATCACCGTGTAGCCGCCGGCGATGTACCCACTTGCCGGCGCATGCGCGAGAGATACCCATCTCAGCGGCGACGGGGGCAATGGAACGTGTCCGGCACCGCTTCACGAGCCGTCTCGGCCCTCGACGCTCAGGAGCGCACTCGCGTGAGGCACTCGTCGTCCTCTCGAAGTCGGACGACGGCAGGCGTGACACCTGTCGTGCGCGCCTGCCGCATTGCGGCCTTTCAGTCCCGCGGTGCGACGCGGATACGGTTCCCGTCAGGATCGGCTGCGAGGAAGGTCAGCCCGAACCCCGCATCATGAGGTTCGCGCAGGATCGTGACCCCGTTGGACTTCCACTGCTCAAAGGTCGCGTTGAACTCGTCGGGCCCACCGTCGATGGCCAGGCAAACCTCACTGGTGCGCGGGACGTCCGGTGACAGATCCTCGAACTGGCCGGACCACAGACCGAGGTCAGCGCCTGGCCCGAGGTCGAAGGTGATGTATCCCGGAGTCTCGAACGAGGGGCTCTTGCCGAGGAGGTCGCCGTAGAAACGAGCTGCGGCGGGAGCGTCGTTCACGTAGACGATGGACACGACGGATGTGGTCATGGTTGTTCCTTCTCCCAGGTCGTAGGTACGCATCCACCAGCCTGACCGGGATATGCGCCGCATCGTGTCGCAATTCCTGAAAAAATTGGTGTGTGACCCCAGACCGGTTCTTCACCCTGATGCTGCTCCTCGAATCGAGGGATGCCGTGACCACACAGGAACTCGCCTCAGCGCTCGGGGTGTCCCTTCGAACCATCACCCGAGACCTGAACTGGCTCCGCGACGCCGGTCTGCCGGTGACCGCACACCGGGGCCGCCTCGGAGGCGTGACCATGCTGCCCGGATCCGGACTCGACCTCACGCGACTCACACCGGGCGAGCGTGATCATCTGTCGCTCACCGGGCTGGATGAGAAGCAACGTGAGGAGCTCAACGCATCGGTCGAAAGCCGGCGCGCGCTCTCCAAGATCGCCGCTGCACAGCCACGTCGAGTTCATGAGCTCCTGCCGCTCACCGACGTAGTGCACGTGGACAGCCGTCCCTGGCGTCAGGCACGAGCTTCCGGCACGACTCCGGCTTCGCTGATCGGCGCAGTGCGGCGAGGTCGCCGACTACGGATCGAGTACGACAGCCCACGCGAGTCATGCCCACGCGACCTGGTCGTGGATCCCTACGGGCTGTTCGCCAAGGCCGGCATCTGGTACCTCGTCGCCGACTGTGCCCGACTGCCGCGGATGTACCGACTCGAACGGATCGCGACGTGGAAAGAAGTCGACCAGCCACGACGGATCCGCGAGAGCCAGACCCTGGCAACCGTCGCTGCAGCGCTCGTTGATCAGTGGGAACACAACCACGCGATAGAGGTCAGCGCCACCATCGACCAGACCCAGATCGAGCGAGCGCAACGGATCTTTGGCCGACGACTCGTCTGGGACGAACATGAAGAATCCGCCACCGGCCGCAAGGCAACGATCCGCTTCCTGCATCTGGAGGACGTGCGAGCACTACTGCCGTTCGGGAGCGCCATCACTGTGCACGGCCCCACCGAAGCCAGGGCTCACCTCAGCGACCTCGCGACCCATCTTGCCCACCACTATGCGCCGTCACCAACGTCCTGACCCGCAACAGCTAGGGGGTGAGGGGGAAGAGGCAGAACTCGTTGCCCTCCGGATCCGCCAGGACCGTGTGATCGTCGTGGCGGGCGCGCACCGACGCCCCGAGTGCCGTCAGGCGTAGTGTCTCCGCCTCCGGGTCGGCGGCCCGGACGTCCAGGTGAACGCGGTTCTTCAGCTGTTTTTGTTCCGGGACGAGCTGGAACCACAGGCGCGGGCCGCCCGAGGCCGGTTCGAGCAGGACCGTCGGGTCGTCCTCGGGGCTGTCGATGCCCAGGGAGCGCAGGCGGGCCAGTTCGGTGTCGTCGTAGGGGGCTACGGCGTAGTCGTCGAGGGCGGCGGCCCAGAAGCGGGCCGCCGACGCGGGGTGGGCGGCGTCGACGACGATGTCGTGGAGGTGGGCCATGTGCGCATCCTGTACGGTCGTGCGCCGTCACGCGACCAGCAACTCCGCCAGTGTGTCGGCGAATTCGGTGATCCGGTCCCGCTGAGGGCCGCCCCGGGCGATACGGAACCCGTGCCGGCGGCCCCAGAACGCCGCCTGCACGGCGTGCAACTGGGCCCAGCGTCCGACCCGTTCGCGGTCCAGTTCCGCCGCGTCCGCGAAGACGTCGAGGAGACGGTGGACGGCCTTGGGGAGGTCGTCGGCCCGCATGAGCGAGAGCGCGCGGGACTTCAGCAGGGTGCCGCCGTCGTACGCCGGGTCGCCGACGTGGCCCTTCGGGTCGACGGCCAGCCACGGCTCGCGGTCCGCCCGCAGGATGTTCCGTGCGTGCAGGTCGCCGTGGACGAGGGTGTCCGGCTGGGTGAGCCCCAGTTCGCGGGCCGTGGCCACGGCCGCGTCCGTCACGCGGGGCGGGAGCGCGTGGGACAGTTCCGCCGTGTTCCGGTGCAGTTCCGTCGCCCAGAGGTCCGCCCGGTCCCGGAGGCGGGGCAGGTCCGGGGGCGCCGGGACGGCCAGGCGGCGGTTGAGGCGGCCCGCGATGGTCACCACCGTCTCGTCGTCGGACTCCAGCGCCGCCAGCGTGGTCGGGTGGGCCCGTTCCAGGAGGAGGGCGAAGCGGGCGTCGTCGCGTCGGTGGAGCAGCACCGCACCACGGCCGGCCCACACCTCGAACGCGTCCGGCTCGTGGACGTTGCCGGGGTGCGGGAAGGACACCTTCAGGACGGCGCGTGTGCCGGTGGGCCGCTGTCGTACGGGGACCACCAGCCCGACACCCCCGTGCATCACCTCACCGTCGGGTACGCACTCCCAGCGTTCCAGCAAGTCGGCCACGATCGCGGGGAGTTCCGCGATCCAGGCCGCCCCACGGTCGCCCTCGCGGTCGATCGTGCCCCGCGCCAGTGCCTCCGGAATGCCGATCATCCCGGCACCCTACGCGCCGGCCGGTTCGTGCGCGGGCCGTGCGGTGTACGGCCGCGTCGTCCGGCATCCCCGGCGCCCCGCCCTCGTATGCTGGCCGCGACACGGACCCCACCGGTGGAGGGCACCCCATGAGCGGCGGCCGGATCAGAGGTCTGAGCAGGGGCTGGAACAGTGGTGACATCCCGGATCTCGCCGGTCGGGTCGCCGTCGTCACCGGGGCCAACAGCGGGCTCGGGTACGTCACCGCGCGGGAGCTGGCCCGCAAGGGCGCCCGGGTCGTGCTCGCCTGCCGGAGCGAGGCGCGGGGGCGGGCGGCCGGGGACCGGATGGTCGCCGAAGTGCCGGACGCGGACGTCGAGTTCGGGAGGCTGGATCTCGGGGACCTGGGGTCCGTACGGGAGTTCGCGCGGTCCTTCCCCTGCGACCGGCTCGATCTGCTCGTCAACAACGCCGGGGTGATGGCGCCGCCGTACGGGACCACAGCGGACGGGTTCGAGACGCAGTTCGGGGTCAACCACCTCGGGCACTTCGCCCTCACGGGGCTGCTCATGCCCCTGCTGCTCCGTGCCCCCGGCGCCCGCGTCGTCACCGTCTCCAGCATGATGCACGTCCTCGCCAACATCGATCTCGACGACGTCAACAGCGCGCGCCGCTACCGGCGTTGGGTCGCGTACGCGCGGTCCAAGAGTGCCAACCTGCTGTTCACCCACGAGCTGGCCCGGCGTGCCGAAGGGCAGGGTGCCGGTCCGGTCGCCGCCGCCGCTCATCCGGGGTACGCCGCCACCGGTCTGCAGACCGCCGGGCCCCGTGCCGAGGGGCGGCGTGGCACCGAGCGGATGATGGCGGCCGCGAATGCCGTGTTCGCGCAGTCCGCCGAGGCCGGGGCCCTGCCCACGCTCTACGCGGCCACCGCCCCCGGCGTACGGCCCGACTCCTTCACCGGGCCCTCGATCGCGATGTGGCGCGGCGCGCCCGCCCCTTCCCGGCGGGCGCCCTGGACCCGTGACGACACCATGGCGCGACGCCTCTGGGACGCGTCGGAGCGGCTCAGCGGGGTGTCCTACGACGCCGTCCTGAAGGCGTCCTGAAGGCGTCCTGAGCCGCAGCGGCCGGTGGCCGGCGGCTACAGCGAGGCGCCGCTGTCCACCACCAGGTCCGTCCCCACCACCGACGCCGCGGCGTCCGAGGCCAGGTACAGCACGGCCGCCGCGATCTCCTCCGTGGCCGAGACCCGGCCCAGGGGAAGGGTGGCCCGCGCCCGCTCCGCCCGGTCCGCGTCCGTCTCGCCCGCGCGCAGCGACATCGAGGTGGCGGTCGCGCCGGGGCTCACCACGTTGATGCGGACGCCGTCGCGGATGTGGTCCAGCGCCGCACCCCGGCTCAGCGCCGTCACCGCGGCCTTCGTCGCCGAGTAGGCGGCGGCGCCGGGGGCCGCGGTGTGGACGCCGAAGTTCGAGGAGACGGTGACGATCGCGCCGCCCGTCGGCTGGGTCCGCATCCGCCGGATCTCGGCCTGCAGCGCCAGGTGCACGCCGGTGACGTTGACCGCCAGCTGCTCGTGCCAGTCGGCCTCCGGGAGGTCGGCCAGCGGCACCCCGCCCCGGAAGACCCCCGCGTTGTTCACCGCCACGTCCAGCGAACCGAAGTGGTCCACGGCGGCCGCCACCAGCGCCTCCGCGTCCCCGGGCCGCGAGACGTCGGCGGGTGCCGCCAGCGCCTCGCCGCCCCGCTCCTCGATCAGCGTGACCGTCTCCTTCAGCGGCTCCGCACGGCGGCCCGTCACGACCACGCGCGCGCCCTCCGCCGCGAACGCCAGGGCGACGGCCCGCCCGATGCCACTGCCGCCGCCGGTGACCAGCGCCGTACGACCCGAGAAACGATCCCCAGTGGTAGCCATCAGTATGATCTTCCCTTTTCTTGAACGATCGGTTCAGTATCGAGGCGAAAAAAATCCCCGCGGCAGCGGGGAGGGTCCGTCAGTCCAGCAGGCGCAACGCCTGGTCCGCCGCGTCCCGGACCCGCGCCGGGTCCGTCGAGGCCTTGCCCACCACCCGCAGGCCCTGCAGCAGGACCAGCAGGGTGCGGGCGAGGGCCAGCGGCGCGCGGTCGGCGGGGAGTTCGGCCTGGGCCCGGGCCCGGACGAGGGCCGCGTGCAGCGCCGTCTCGACGCGGTCCCAGTCGTGTTCGACGCTGCGCGCGGCGGCCGGGTCGTGCGGGGCGAGTTCGGCCGCCGCGTTGGTGACCATGCAGCCGCGCAGCCGCAGCTCGTCGGTGGCGGACTCGTCGGCGTACTGCCGTACCAGCGCGCGTACGGCCGGCAGTACCGGGCCCGGCTGGGACAGGGCCCGCAGCAGGGGCGGGAGGCGGTCCTGCTGGTAGCGGTCCAGCGCCTTCAGGTACAGGTCGTGCTTGCTGCCGAAGGTCGCGTAGAGGCTGGCCCGGCCGATGCCCAGGTGCTCGACCAGGTCGGCCATGGACGTCGCCTCGTAGCCGCGCCGCCAGAACAGCTCCAGGGCCGACAGCAGCGCGGTGTCCGGGTCGAACTCCTTGGTCCTGGCCATGTGCCAGAGCCTAGTTTTTTCTGGAACGATCAGTCAAGCAGTGATCGGTCAAGCAGGGCGGGGAGTTCAGGCTGCCCGAACCTCGTACGCGGCCACCCGCACCGTCTCGTCGTCCAGGCACTGCCCGGTCACCAGGTCGAAGCGCTGCTTCAGCAGGGGCGAGGCGACGAACGGGCGGCCCTGGTGGGTGCCGGTCAGGCCGCGGGAGAGGACCGCCGCGCCGCCGAACGGGTCGCGGTTGTCGATGGCGTACAGCCGGTCCGCGCGGTCGCGGAAGAGGGCGACCTGGCGGCCGTCCGGCAGGAGTGCGGCCACGCCCCGGCCGGGGGTCAGCCGGTCCAGGTCGCAGACCGTGAACCAGCTGTCCTCCAGCTGCAGTTGGACCTTCAGGTCGGTGGTCTCGGGTGCCAGGGTCATCGCTGGGCGCTTCCTTCCAGAACGTCTGCCGTGTCGTGCGCGGGGCGCATGCCGATGGACAGCAGCGGCAGGTCGGGCTTCATCTGGTCCCGCTCGGGGACGAAGCCGACGACCGGGTCGGGGGTGTCGGGGGCGTTGACGAAGGACACGAACCGGGCGAGCTTCTCCGGGTCGTTGACGGTCGACGCCCACTCGTCGGCGTAGTGGGCGACATGCGCGGCCATCAGCGACTCCAGCTCCTCGCAGATGCCCAGGGAGTCCTCGACGACGACGTCACGGACGTGGCCGAGGCCGCCCGGGATCCGCTCCAGCCAGGTCGAGGTGCGCTCCAGGCGGTCGGCCGTACGGATGTAGAACATCAGGAAACGGTCGATCAGCCGGACCAGTTCGGCGTCGGACAGGTCCTGCGCGAGCAGGTCCGCGTGGCGCGGGGTGGCGCCGCCGTTGCCGCCGACGTACAGGTTCCAGCCGCCCGCGGTGGCGATCACGCCGAAGTCCTTCGACTGGGCCTCCGCGCACTCCCGGGCACAGCCGGAGACCGCCGACTTGAGCTTGTGGGGCGACCTGAGCCCCCGGTAGCGCAGTTCCAGGTCGATCGCCATCCGCACCGAGTCCTGGACGCCGTACCGGCACCACGTCGAGCCCACGCAGGACTTCACCGTGCGCAGCGACTTGCCGTACGCGTGCCCGGACTCGAAGCCCGCGTCCACCAATCGCGTCCAGATCAGCGGGAGTTGTTCCACCCGCGCCCCGAACATGTCGATCCGCTGGCCGCCGGTGATCTTCGTGTAGAGGCCGAAGTCGCGGGCGATCTCACCGATCACGATCAGCCCCTCGGGGGTGATCTCGCCGCCGGGGATCCGCGGGACGACCGAGTACGAGCCGTTCTTCTGGAGGTTGGCGAGGAAGTGGTCGTTGCTGTCCTGGAGCGCGGCCTGCTCGCCGTCCAGGACATAGCCGCTCGCGCCGATCGTCGGGGCGAGGGACGCGATGATCGACGCCACCGCCGGCTTGCAGACCTCGCAGCCGTCGCCGCCCCGGGCGCCCTCCCGGCCGTAGCGGTCCAGCAGGTCCTGGTAGGTGTTGAGGCGCAGCGCGAGGACGATCTCGTACAGCTCCTCGCGGGTCTGCGCGAAGCAGCCGCACAGGCCCTTGTCGACCTCGACGCCGGACGCCTCCAGCTCGGCGGTGACCAGCTGGCCGAGCACCTTGACGCAACTGCCGCACGTCGTACCGGCCTTGGTGCACTTCTTCACCTCGGGCACGGTGGTGCAGCTGTGCTCGGTGACCGCGCCGCGGATCGTGCCCTTGCGGACGTTGTTGCAGGAGCAGATGATCGCGTCGTCCGGCAACGCGGTCGGGCCGAGCTGCACGGACTCCCCGGCGCCGGCCGGCAGCACCAGCGACTCCGGCGAGATGGGCGGCACCGAACCGGTGAACGCCTTCAGCGTGCCGTACGCCTCCGCGTCCCCGACCAGGATGCCGCCGAGCAGCGTGCCGTCCCGGCCGATGACCAGCTTCTTGTACAGACCGGAACGGGAGTCGGAGTAGACGACGTCCAGGCAGTCCTCGGTCGCGCCGTGCGCGTCGCCGAAGGAGGCCACGTCCACGCCGAGCAGCTTCAGCTTGGTGGACAGGTCCGCGCCGGTGAAGGCGGCCTCGTCGGCGGCGATGGTGGCGGCGGCCGTCTCGGCCTGCTCGTAACCCGGTGCCACCAGGCCGTACACCCGGCCGTCCGCCGCCAGCGCGCACTCGCCGATCGCGAACACCTGCGGGTCGGAGACGGTACGGCACTGCTCGTCGACCGTGATGCCGCCGCGCTCGCCGACGGACAGCCCGCAGTCCCGGGCGAGTTGGTCGCGCGGCCGCACACCGGCACTGAACACCACCAGATCGGTGGCGAGTTCGGAACCGTCGGACAGCTTCATGCCGGTCACGGCGCCGGCCTCGTCGACGACGATCTCCTGCGTGCCCACACCCGTGTGCACGCTCAGCCCCATCTCCTCGATGGTGCGCAGCAGGGCCGCGCCACCGCCCTCGTCCACCTGGACCGGCATCAGCCGGGGCGCGAACTCCACGATGTGCGAGGTGAGTCCGAGGCCCTTGAGCGCGCCGGCCGCCTCCAGACCGAGCAGACCGCCGCCGACCACGGCACCCGTGGTGGCCGTCCTCGCGTACTCCTCGATCGCGAGCAGGTCCTCGATCGTGCGGTAGACGAAGCAGCCGGTGGCGTCCTTGTTCGGGACGGGCGGCACGAACGGGAAGGAACCGGTGGCCAGGACCAGCGTGTCGTACGCGAACACCGCGCCCGACCTGGCCGTCACCTTCCGCGCCTCGCGGTCGACCGTCACCGCCGGGTCGTCGACGTACAGCTCGATGCCGTGCGTCTCGATGAACTCCAGGTCGGTCAGGGAGAGTTCCTCGGGGCTCTTGCCCGCGAAGTACGAGGTGAGGGCGACCCGGTCGTACGCCGGACGCGGCTCCTCGCACAGCACGACCACGCGGTGCGTGGCGGTCAGGCCGCGCTCGGCGAGCGCCTCGAGGAAGCGCTGGCCGACCATGCCGTGGCCGACGAGCACGATCGTGGGGGTGGCCCCCGGGGCGGTGGTCATCAGGAGCCTCCATCGTTGGTGAGCAGGTGGAGCAGCGGCCCGCCGCCGGAGGGCAGCGGCTCTGCTCCCTCCCAGGCGCGGGCGAGCGCGCCGACGGTGCCGAGTTCGCCGACCAGGACCCCGCCGACCAGCCGGTCGTCACGGACGACGACCTTGCGGTACGTGCCCCGGGTGGCGTCGGCGAGCTGTACGACGTCGTCGCCGGGGCGGGCTTCGGTCTCGCCGAACGCGGCGAGGTCGAACGTCTTGAGCGGGGAGTCGGTGCCGGCGAGGGTGAGCCGGGTGAGGGAACGGGTGCCGGTGTAGCGGCAGTCGCCGTCCCCGGCGAGCAACTCGGCGAGCGCCTCGGCCTGTTCGAGGGCGGGTGCCGCCAGGCCGTACACCGTCCCCTCGTGCTGGGCGCAGTCGCCGATCGCGTGGATGTGCGGGTCGGAGGTGCGTAGTTCGTCGTCGACGAGGATGCCCTGGTGGACGGCGAGTCCGGCGTCCTGGGCCAGGCCGACCCGGGGCCGGACCCCGCACGCGACGACGACGAGATCGGCGTCGAGGACGTACCCGTCGGCGAGTTCCACCGAGCGGACCGCGCCGCCGACGCAGCGCAGGTCCCGCACCCGGCACTCGGTGTGCACCTCGACGCCCAGGTCCTTCAGGTGGCGCAGCACGAGCTTCGAGGCGGCCGGGTCGAGCTGGCGCTCCATGAGCCGTTCCGCCTGCTGGGCGAGGACGACCTTCGCGCCGCGCACGGCGAGCGCGCGGGCCGCGGAGACCCCGAGCAGCCCGCCGCCGACGACCACCGCCCGCACCCCGGGCCGTACCGTCTTGGACAGCCCCAGGCAGTCGTCCATGGTCCGGAACGCGTGCACGCCCTCGGGGAGGACGTGGTCCGGCGTGAACAGCCCGCGCAGCGGCGGGAGTACCGGGTTGGAGCCGGTGGCCAGGACCAGCGTGTCGTATGCGATCTCCGTGCCGTCCGCGCAGCCGACGGTCCGGGCGGCGCGGTCGATGCCGGTCACCCGGGCGCGGACGATGTCGGCGGGCGCGGGCAGGGCGATCACCTCGGGGGCGTAGCGGCCGGCCAGCACCTCGGCGAGCAGCACCCGGTTGTACGGGCGGTGCTCCTCGTCGCCGACGAGCGTCACGGAGGTGCCGGGCGCACCGGCCCTGCCGGCGCCACTGGCCCCTCCGGCCGTGCCGAGCTCACCGAGCCGCCGGGCGAGACGGACGCCCGCGAGGCCGGCGCCGATCACCACCACACGCGTATTCGAGGTCATGCCAGGAGCGTGCGCGGCCGACGTTACCCGGCCGCATCACCACTGTTTCCCACGAGGAACGCTGCCCTCTTCGAAGGCGGGGGATGGGTGTGAGGGGTCCGGGGGCGGGTCGGCGGGGGCTGTGAGGTGGGGGAAACGCGGGGGTGCGGTCGGGCTGCGCCGCAGGCCGGAGGGGGACGGTCGGGCGGGGGAGCGGTTGTGTACGGCTCAGCGGCTGCCGGTCAGGTGGGCGAAGACGACGACGTTGCCCTGATAGCCGGTCGTGCGCGAGTAACCGCCGCCGCAGGTGATCACTCTGAGCTCGGGGCGCCGCGCGGCGCCGTACACCTTCTCGTCCGGGAAGTCGCGGGCCTGGTAGACCTCCACCGCGTCCACGGTGAACACGGCGACGGCCTTGTCCTGCCGGTCCACCTCGATGGTCGCGCCGCGCTTGAGGGCGCCGAGGTCGTAGAAGACGGCCGGGCCCTCGGTGTTGTCGACGTGCCCGGCGACGATCGCGGTGCCGATCTCGCCGGGCGCGGTGCCGGCCTCGTACCAGCCGGCGAGGTTCTTCTCGCCGGCGGGCGGGACGTCGAGGCTGCCGGCGGGGGTGAGGGAGAGGCCCATGAGGGGGGCGTTCACATGGATGGCGGGGATACGGATCCGGGTGGGCGGGGAGTGCGGCAGTGCGGGAGCCCGCAGCCGTTCCTCGACGGGGTCGGGGCGGCCCTCGGCGGCGGACGGCTGCGGCGGGGTGTGCGCTCCGGCGCCGGGTGCGAGGAGCCAGATGCCCGAGCCGAGGGCTACGACGGTGACGGCGGCTATCGCGGTGTCCCCGATCTTGCGCATGCGAACCCCTCTTTCAGAGGTCGGAACGTCTCACAGGGGGACCAGGCGCCAGGGAAGGTGAGAACCTCTGGCAAACGTGACCCCCTACCCCCTCCGGGCCGCGAGGGGCGTCGGACCCGGAGGGGGTGGGATGTGCGGTACCGGCGGACGGACAGCGGAGGGTGTCCGTCAGATCACATCGCCTCTCGCCCGGCGATGCAGGAGCCAGGTACCGCCCGCGGCGGCGACGGCCAGAGCCGTCACACCCGCCGCGGTCTGCACGGGGTCGGTGCCCAGGGCACCACCGACCCCCGTCTTCACACTGCCGTGGGGCTGCAGTTGCCCGGCGGCGGCCGGCGTCAGCGCCACCGTCAGGTCCCCGGTCACCTGCCGGGTCCCGTCGGCGCACTTCGCGACGATCTCGTACGTCCCCGGCTGCGCGCTCGGCGGCACCCGGAACTGCCCGATCGCCTCGCCCTCGTGCGCGCTCGGCGCCAGCGTGAACGTGCCCGCGCCGACGGAGCCGGCGTCGCCGACCGCCGACCCCTTCTCCCCGCAGGCCGCGGTGTTCACGCTGACCTGGCCGCCCGGCGCCGCGGTCGACGGGTACACGTCCAGGGTGTCGGTGCCGCCGCCGTACGCCGGTGCGGCGGCCACACCGGCCGCGGCCACGGCGAGCGCGGTCCCGGCCAGCAGACGGGCGGTGCGTCGCATGGTGCTCCTCCGTCGAGCTCGTCCACTCCCTTGCTCTACCGAGGTAAAAGCAGGCGGCCCGGCCCCGCTCCCCGAGATTCCGTCAGCTGTGGGATGAACGGGTGTCACAGAGGGGGGTCACGAAGCGGGTTGCTGGGGAGTTCGGGCAGGTCAAAGGGGCTGCACAGCGAATAGTGTGAAGAACACACGAATGGGGGCGCCGGGGGGAGTGAACGGGTGACCCCGCGCCCTCTTCGCCGATCACGGCTACGACCACGGCATCTCCCGACAGGCGGTCGCTCCCCGGGGCGGTCGCTATGCAAGAAGGGCCTCGGTATGGACGAAACCGGTCACGAGGGGAGCTCATCCGGGACAGGAACGGGAGTCCGCGAACGCCACGGGTGGTCGTCACCCACTCGACGCTAGCGTGATTGATCGACAGTCGGAATTCCGACGTCCGCCTTCTGCGGCAGCTCTACGCCCTGAGTGACAACAGAGACCGAGGAGTTGACTTGGCTGTCCCGAACGGACCCGTGCGCGGGCCATTCCCCATGGCCTGGCCCCGTTCCATCATGGGAGAAGCCCGCCCCGGAGCCGGCGAATGCGTGGTGCTTCTCCTCGGCACCACACTCCACTGTCTGCCCAAGGGTGAGTTGCCTACATCCGGACAGCGCTGGTTCCGGCCCACGAGCACCTACTGGGTTGTCAACGTCGCCCAGGAGAGCACCGTGCTCGATGTGCAACTCGACAGTGCCGACAAGGGCTTGCGCTTCCACGGCACCGTCGACGTCGACTGGCGCATCGCCGATGCCAAGCAGGCGGTGGAGCGGAAGAGTCTCGATGTGGAGCGGCAGATCAGGCGTCTGGTCATGCCTCGCCTCAGCAGCGCGGCCAAGGAGTGCGCGTATGACGCCGTGACGGAGCTCGAAGAGCGCCTCGAACGCGAGCAGTTCACGGGTGAGAGTGGTGACGGTCTGTTCGAGATCGTGCGACACCCCTGCCGCGCCCCCGTCCTCGCAGCCCACGCCACTCCACCAGTCCCCGGCATCGATGACTAAGACAGCGAGGCACGGAACACGCGGGCCGGACCGCGTCGAGCCGGTGGATGTCTGCGTCGACGGGGCAGGCAGTGGTTCGGCCGACGGCGCGCGGAACTCATTGGTCCTGCCCGGGGGCGGCCCTCAGGGTCGCGCCGCCTTCTTCCCCCACGGGCGGGCTGCCGCCCACCGGCGGAGCCGTGAACGGCCCGCCACCGCAGGTATGTTGTAGCCCGTCGCCCGCTCGGCCCAACCCTGGGCCTCCCGGTGGGCCAGGACCGTGTCGGGGTGGTCGGGGCCCTGTACCCGCCGCCGGTCGGACACCAGCTCCGCGAAGGCCTGCGCGGCCCCCGCCGCAGCACCCGCCTCCCCCTGCCAGTTGGCCAGGTTGTGGCGGGCGGCCAGGGTGTCGGGGTGGTCGGGGCCCTGCATACGCCGTCGGTCGGACACCAGCTCCGCGAAGGCCTGCGCGGCCCTCGCCGCGTCACCGGCCTCCCCCTGCCAGCGGGCCAGGCTGTGCCGAACGGCCAGGGTGTTCGGGTGGTCAGCACCCTGCACCCGCAGCTGAACCTCCACGAGCTCGGCGAGCGCGGCAGCGGCCTTATGTCCAGCGAGGACCGCACGGGAAGCTTCCTGGCGGCGCTCTCCGCCGCCCGGCCCGCGGGCCGGATCCTCGAACTCGGCACCGGGGCCGGGGAGGGCACCGCCTGGCTCCTCAGCGGCATGGACCCGGCCTCCCGCCTGACCACCGTCGAACTCGACCCCGGCATCCAGGCCGTCGCCCGGGAACGACCTCGTCTTCGCAGACACCTGGCCGGGCAGGTTCACCCACCTCGACCGGGCCCTGGACCTCGTGCCTTCTGGCCGAGCTGGACGCACGGGAGGACTTCCGATGCGTCCGCCTGGCATGGGCCGGCGGACCGCTGACGGCGGTGCGCACGGCCTGACGGCCGGGAGCCGGCCGCGATCACGAGCCCTCCGGAGGCGATGCTCCCGTTACCGGGTTCCTTGCAGAAAGCCCCGGCGTTCACGCCGGGGATGAATGCATCTCAAGACTGCTCTGACGTGCACTTTAGAGCGGACGTTTCTGCTGCTCGACGTATTGGCGGACGATCGCCAACGGCGCACCGCCGCACGACGCGGAGAGGTAGGCGGGCGACCACAGGTGCCCGTGCATGATGGCGCGGTTGATCCTGCCGGTGAACTTGAGGCTGTTGACCAGCTTGGGGACGGCGACCTTGGGCGGGTAGTGCACCAGTGTCGATGCGATATCGAACATGATTGCTCATTCCGCGCGCAATTCCGATGGAATGTGATCTTCTGTCGCGAGTGGCCGCACGGCATCAATACGGTGATCGATATGCAGCTCCGCTACAACTACCGGGTCTACCCGGATGCCTCCCAGCGCCGTGCGCTGGCGAAGGCGTTCGGGTGCGCCCGTGTTGTGTGGAACGACTGTCTGAGTGAACGCAGGCAAGCACACGCGGCGGGGCTGCCGTACGTGAAGTCGGCCGAGCTGTCCCGGCTTCGCATCACCCAGGCCAAGCGCACCGAAGAACGCGCCTGGCTCGCCGACGTCTCCGCGGTCGTCCTGCAACAGTCCCTTCGCGACCTCGACACCGCTTACAAGAACTTCTTCGACTCGGTCAAGGGCAAGCGGCAGGGCCGCAAGGCGGGGCCGCCCCGGTACAAGTCGAAGAAGGACACCCGGCAGTCGATCCGCCTCAACACCAACGCCTTCTGCCTCCAGGGCGACGGCACGGTGTACGTGGCCAAGGTCGGCAACCTCAAGGTCACGTGGTCGCGCCGGCTTCCGGCAGCCCCGACTTCTCTCACCGTCACCAAGGACAGCTCCGGCCGGTACTTCCTCAGCTTCGTCGTGGACACCGGGCCGGACATCCTCCCCGAGGCGGAGACCGACGCCGGTATCGACCTGGGCCTGTCCGCCTTCGCCGTCCTGTCCGACGGCCGGAAGATCAACAGCCCGCGCTTCCTGCGCCGGGCCGAGAAGAAACTCAAGCGCCTGCAGCGGGAGCTGTCCCGCAAGCAGAAGGGATCCAAGAACCGGGCCAAGGCCCGCATCAAGGTCGCACGCCAGCACGCCAGGGTGGCGGACCGGCGCCGGGACTTCCACCACAAGGTATCCACACAGATCATCCGCGACAACCAAGCGGTGTATGTGGAAGACCTCGCGGTGTCCGGTCTGGGCCGCACCCGGCTCGCCAAGTCCGTGCACGACGCGGGATGGTCCGCGTTCGTCGGCATGCTGGAGTACAAGGCACTCAGGCACGGCCGTACCTTCGCCAAGGTGGACCGGGCCTTCCCCTCTTCCCAGGTCTGCTCGGCCTGCGGTTTCCGGGACGGTCCGAAGCCTCTTGACGTCCGTGAGTGGGCGTGCGCCGAGTGCGGCACGGTGCACGACCGCGACCACAACGCAGCCCGCAATGTCCTCTTCGAAGGACGCCGTATCGTCGCCGCCGGACGGGCGGAGACGCCAAACGCCTGTGGAGCGCCGGTAAGACGGGCACGTGTGCCCGCGCAGCGCGGTGAAGCAGGAAGCCCCCGGAAGGGTCGCACGGCCCAGGCCGGAATCCCTGGACTTTAGGCCAGGGAGCACGTCAAACCGCGCCCTCCGGCACCGTCCGGATCGCCGCGATGTCGAACTGCAGCCGTACCGTCTCGCTCACCATCGCGCCGCCCTCCGCCAGCCGGGAGTTGTAGGCGAGGCCCCAGTCCATGCGGTTGATGGTGGTGGTGCCGTCGAAGCCGACGCGCTGGTAGCCGAAGGGGTCGGTGACATGGCCTATGTAGGTCAGCTCCAGGTCCACCGGACGCGTCGTGTTCTTGATGGTCAGGTCGCCGGTCATGACGTACACGTCGGGGGATTTGAGGCGGACCGCCGTGCTCTGGAAGCGCATTCGGGGAAAGGCCGCGGCGTCGAGGAAGTCGCGGCCGACGAGGTGGGCGTCCCGCTGCTCCACGCCGGTGTCGACGCTGCCCGTGGAGAGGATGAGTTCCGCCTGGGAGCGGGACGGGTCGCGGCCGTCGAAGTAGAGCCGGCTCTTGTATGCGGTGAACGCTCCGCGGACCGTCGTCACCATCGCGTGCCGGACCGAGAAACCGATTCTGCTGTGGGCCGGGTCGATGATCCATTCGCCGGTGAGGGCGGCGAGGGCGGGGTCGAGCAGGATGGGCGCGGAGGTGGGGGAGGCCGGTGCCTTCGTGGGGCGGGGCGGGGCCGTGGGGGTGCGGCGCGCGGTGTGGGGGCGGCTGAACAAGTTCATGTTTTATCTAGTTAGTGCACGTGGAGAATTGCCGCAAGTGCATGTACGGACATGGTGGTCGGGGAATTCGGCGGGCCGTCACCGAAGCTGCACATCTTCACCATGGGTTCCGCTCAGGAGATATTCCGGAATTCCTCGACTTCGCGGGTTCCTTTCCCTGAATTGCGCTATTCCACGTCGTCCGGGGTGTATGCGACGGCCGCCCCGGTTCGTTCGCCGGGGCGGCCGCCGTCATGGATCCGGAACGCGACTCAGTTCACGTTCACCGCACTCCAGGCGGCCGCCACGGCGTTGTACTCCGTGCTCCCCGCCCCGTACAGGTCCTTGGCCGCGTTCAGCGTCGCCGTCCGGGCGCCCGCGTAGTTCGTCGAGGACGTCATGTAGACCGTCAGCGCGCGGTACCAGATCGCGCCCAGCTTGTCGCGGCCGATGCCGGTGACCGTCGAGCCGTTGTAGGTCGGCGAGTTGTAGCTCACGCCGTTGACGGTCTTCGCGCCGCTGCCTTCCGCGAGGAGGTACGCGAAGTGGTTCGCGACGCCGGAGGAGTAGTGGACGTCCAGGTTCCCGACCGAGGAGCTCCAGTAGTCCGCCGAGTTGCCGTCCTTCGAGGGCTGGTCCATGTAGCGCAGCGCCGTCTTGCCGAAGCCGGAGCGGACGATCTTCTCGCCGATCAGGTAGTCGCCCGGGTCGGAGGAGTTGTTGGCGTACCACTCGACCAGCGTGCCGAGGATGTCGGAGGTGGCCTCGTTCAGGCCGCCGGACTCGCCCGAGTACGTCAGGGCCGCCGTCTTGGAGGTGACGCCGTGGGTCATCTCGTGGCCGGCCACGTCGAGCGCCACCAGCGGACCGAAGGTGGTGCCGTCACCGTCGCCGTACGTCATGCAGAAGCAACTGTCGTCCCAGAAGGCGTTGTTGTAGCTGCTGCCGTAGTGGACGCGGTTGTACGAGCCCTTGCCGTCCCCGGCGATGCCGTTCCGGCCGTGGACGTTCTTGTAGTAGTCCCAGGTCTCGTTGGTGCCGTACTGGGCGTCCACGGCCGCCGAGGCGCGGTCCGAAGTGGCCCCCGTGCCCCAGTGGTTGTCGGCGTCGGTGAACACCGTGTTGGGCGCCCGGCTGATGCAGATGCCGAAGATGCACAGGTCGGTCTTGTTGGCCGCGTCCCCGGTGAACGTGTTGCCGCGGGTGGGGTCCGTGAGGTTGTACGTCGACCCGGACTGCGTGGTCTGCAGCGGGACCGTGCCGCTGTACAGCGACTGGCCGTCGCCGGTCGCCGTCTCGATGCTGTCCCAGGCGTCGATCTGGGCGCCGGTACGGGCGTCCGTCAGCACCGTGCGGGCGACCGGGTTGCCGAGCGAGTCCTTGCCGACCGCGTTGGTGCGCCAGGCCAGTTTCGGGGTGCCGTGCAGGGCGTCGACGACCAGCTGCGGCTTGGCCTGCACCTGCTTGAGCGCGTCGCCGAGGTTCGCCGCCCGCAGCGCGTTCACCGCGAGGTCGGCGGCCTTCGGCGCGGATATGTTCGGCACGATCGAGGCGAGGGATATCGTGCCGCGGGTCGCGCGGTCGGCGCTCCGGTAGCTGCCGTTCGGCTTGAGGTGGACGACGAAGTCGCCGCCCAGGACGGGGAGTTTCCGGTACGTACGGTCGTAACGGACGTGCTGGGTGCCGTTCCTGTCCACGACCACGTCCCGGACCGAGGTGCTCTCGGTGGACGTGAGTCCCAGGGTGCCCGCGTACTGGACGAGTGCCTGCGCCGCGTTCTCGATCGCGGTGGCCCTGGTCGGTCTGGTGTCGGCGTGGGCGGCGGGGGACAGGGCGGCAGCCAGCAGGGTCGCGCTGGTGACGGCGACGCCCGCCGTGGCGAGACGGGAGGCTCGGGTGTTCCGTGTCCGGCTCATCGGTCTCCTTGGGGATGCGCCTCGAAGGCGTGGGGGGGTGTGAAGGGGTGGCATCAGAGGTACGTGAGCGTGCTCTTGTGCGTGGGAGAGCGGCGGCGTACGCAGGCTTTCTCGGTAGGAACGAAAGTTCTCTCCTCGAATGCGTGACCCTCGGTGGCGTGGGTCGTTGGGGAAGGTGATGGGCTTCTGCGACGCCGGATCGGGGGGCGACGGGGATGGGTGGGCTGCGCGCGGTGGCGGTGCCATTCGTAGTGCCCGGCCCTTCCGGAGTGGCGGTTCGTGACCGGCTCAAGGGCTTGAGGCCCGGGGACGAGAAAGTCCTGCGATTGGTCGGTGACCACCTGGGGTCGCTCGCCTCCGGTGATCTGAAGGTGCGTTGTGCGACCGGGCCGGAGTATGACGGTGAGCGGTGGGCGCAGCGCAAGAAGTCTCTGACCGTGGAGTCTTCCTCTCGCTGGGCCGGGTCGATCACGAAGGCCACGCATGACCAGTGGGCTTTGGCCCGCCGTGCCTCGCTCGCGTACATCCACAGCCTCCAAGCGGCAGTGCGCACGATCACGCACCGGCTGTCTCTGCCTGTCAGGGAGAAAGGCACCAAACACACTCCGGGTGGCTGTCGCAGCCGACGGGAATGGTTCACCAAGTCCCGCCGTCTGCACGCTCTTCAAAGCAGGCTGGAGGCGGCACTGTCCGACTGGCAGGCTGGCGTGGTTCACGTGGTTCACGTGGTTCACGTGGTTCACGTGGTGCGCGGTGGCAAGCGCCTGTTGAACACCCGGCACCACTTGGATGCCGATGGGCTTACCGAGAAGGGGTGGAGGTACCGGTGGCAGGCCGGCCGCCGTTTCCTGCAGGCCGATGGCGAGTCCGGCAAGCGGTACGGCAACGAAACCATCCGCGTCAGTCCCGAGGGTGAGGTCTCCCTCGAACTCCCTGCGCCCCTGGCGCATCTGGCGAACGCACCGCACGGTCGGTACGTCCTCGACGGCAAGGTGTCTTTCGCGCACCGAGGTGAGCGGTGGGCCGATCGTGTCACCGCCAACCGGGCCGTCGCTTACCGCATCCATGAAGACGTGGGCCGGGGTCGCTGGTACCTGACCGCGTCCTGGACTGTCTCGCCGGTCCAGACCGTGCCACTGGAGGTGGCCCGCGCGAACGGCCTCGTAGGTGTCGACACCAACGCGGACCACCTGGCCGCGTGCCGCCTGGATGAACACGGCAACCCTGTCGGTCGGCCCGTCCGCTTCGACTACGACCTCACCGGCACCTCCGACCGCCGTGACGCGCAGGTCCGGCACGCCTTGATGAGGCTGCTGCACTGGGCCAAGCGCCACGGCCTCGCCATCGCGGTCGAGGACCTCGACTTCCCATCGGAGAGGACTCGCGAGAAGCAAGGCAGCCGTAAACGCTTCCGCAAGCTGATCTCCGGCATGCCCGTGGCCAGGCTGCGGGCGCGGCTCGTTGGTATGGCGGCCGAACTCGGCATCGCCGTAATCGCCGTTGACCCCGCCTGTACCAGCAGGTGGGGTGCCCAGTACTGGCGAGAGCCCTTGACCACCAAGAACAGGAAGGTCACTCGCCACGACGCGGCAGCGGTGGCCATCGGAAGGCGCGCCCTGGGGCACCCGATCCGGCGACGGACGGCACCGCCCCGCATCCACCAGAGTGATGGGCGCGGGCATCGGACCGTCCAGGCCGGACCGGTGGGACTCGGGCGTGAGGGAAGCCGCCCCCGCATCCCCGGACCACGGACGCGATCCGTGCCGCCCGGACGCCGGGAGAACGCGGTCGACCAGAACACCCAAGACCGTTCGGGGTGTTCGGCTGAGCATGGGTTCTGACAACAGGACTTGCTCCCGCTCGGTCTCGAGGAACGGTGGCGCTGATGGTGGAAGAGATTTAAGAGCCCCCGACATGTCATGTCCATAGCGCCTCCATGGAGATGTGTGTGGAGGTGGAGTGGGTGGAGAATCCGTTCTGTGACCACCCGCGACCCCCGCCACCTCCCGTTCTTCGTCTACGGCACGCTCCGTCCCGGCGAGATCAACCACGACGCGTTCCTGCGCGGGCGCACGGAAACGGAGGAGCCCGGCCGGCTGGCGGGCGCGGTGCTCTACGACGGGCCCGGCTATCCCTACGCCGTCGAGGAACCGGAGGGGGAGGTGCGCGGCGAACTCGTCACCGCGCGCCCGGAGTCGTACGACCGGCTGCTCCTGGAACTCGACGAGTTGGAGGAGTGCGTGCCGGGCGACCCGGCGAGCCTCTACGTGCGCGTGGAGCGGGATGTCGTACGGCTGCGGGACGGGGCCGCCGTCCGGGCCTGGGTGTACGTCGCCGGGCCCGCCGTGGCCGAGAAGTTGCGCGTCGACGGGCGGCGGATCGCCGGGGGCGACTGGCCGGCGCGCTGACCCGGAACGGACCTCAGGACTTCACGGTCTCCACCCGCACCGCGCACGCCTTGAACTCCGGCATGCGCGAAGTCGGGTCCAGGGCCGGGTTGGTGAGGGTGTTGGCGCGGCCCTCGCCCGGCCAGTGGAAGGGCATGAAGACGGTGTCCGGGCGGATCGTCGAGGTGATCCGGGCGGGGGCCACGGCGCGGCCGCGGCGGGAGACCACGGCCAGCGGGTCGCCGTCGGCCGCGCCCAGGCGCGCCGCGAGGCGCGGGTGCAGTTCGACGAAGGGGCCGGGCGCGGCCGCGTTGAGTTCGGCGACGCGGCGGGTCTGGGCGCCGGACTGGTACTGGGAGACGACCCGGCCGGTGGTCAGGAGCAGCGGGTACTCGTCGTCCGGTTCCTCGGCGAGCGGGCGGTGGGTGACGGGGGCGAAGCGGGCCCGGCCGTCCTCGGTGGCGAAGCGGTCGAGGAAGAGGCGGGGGGTGCCGGCGGACGCGGGCTCCTCGGCGGGGCAGGGCCAGAACACGCCCTGTTCCTCGGCGAGTCGGCGGTAGCTGATGCCCGCGTAGTCGGCGGGGCCGCCCGCGCTGGCCCGGCGGAGTTCCTCGAAGACCTCCTCGGGGTCGGCCGGGAAGCCCTTCTCCACGCCGAGGCGGGCGGCGAGGCCGTGCAGGACCTCCAGGTCGCTGCGGACCCCGGCGGGCGGGGTGACGGCCTGACGGCGCAGCAGCACACGGCCTTCGAGGTTGGTGGTGGTGCCGGTCTCCTCGGCCCACTGGGTGACCGGGAGGACGACGTCGGCGAGGGCCGCGGTCTCGGACAGTACTACGTCACATACCACCAGCAGGTCCAGCGACCCCAGCCGCTCCTCCACATGCCCCGCCCGCGGCGCCGACACCACCGGGTTCGACCCCATCAGCAGCAGCGCCCGCACCTCCGTCCCCAGCGCGTCCAGCAGCTCGTACGCGCTGCGCCCCGGCCCCGGCAGGCTGTCCGGGTCCACGCCCCACACCCCGGCCACATGGCGGCGCGCCTCGGGGTCGGTCAGCTTGCGGTAGCCGGGCAACTGGTCGGCCTTCTGGCCGTGTTCGCGGCCGCCCTGACCGTTGCCCTGCCCGGTGAGGCAGCCGTAGCCGGACAGCGGACGGCCCGCCCGGCCGGTCGCCAGACACAGGTTGATCCACGCGCCGACCGTGTCGGTGCCCTTGGACTGCTGCTCGGGCCCGCGCGCGGTGAGCACCATCGCGGCCTCGGGCTCGCAGAACAGCCGTACCGCCTGCCGGAGTTGAGGAACGGACACCCCCGTGATCCGTTCCACGTACTCCGGCCAGTGCGCCATCGCAGCCGCCCGCGCCTCCTCCCAGCCGGCCGTGCGCCCGGCGATGTACGCCTCGTCGGTCCGCCCCTCGGCCACCACCAGGTGCAACAGGCCGAGAGCGAGGGCGAGATCGGTGCCGGGGCGCGGGGCGAGATGCAGATCGGCCTGTTCGGCGGTCTTCGTCCGGCGCGGGTCGACGACGATCAACGTGCCGCCGTTTTCCCGAAGTTCGGCGAAGTAGCGGAGCGCCGGCGGCATGGTCTCCGCGAGGTTGGAACCGACCAGGATCACGCACCCGGTCCTCGGGATGTCCTCCAGTGGGAAGGGCAGGCCCCGGTCCAGGCCGAAGGCCTTCGTGCCGGCGGCCGCCGCCGAGGACATGCAGAAGCGGCCGTTGTAGTCGATCTGCGAGGTGCCCAGCACCACCCGGGCGAACTTGCCGAGCGCGTACGCCTTCTCGTTCGTCAGCCCGCCGCCCCCGAACACACCGACCGCGTCCGGGCCGTGGGCCGTACGCGCCGCCGCCAGCCCGGTGGCGACC
Organism: Streptomyces sp. NPDC007901; assembly: GCF_042959465.1. NCBI lineage: Bacteria > Bacillati > Actinomycetota > Actinomycetes > Kitasatosporales > Streptomycetaceae > Streptomyces > Streptomyces sp. NPDC007901. The sequence goes on from NZ_JBIBKW010000021.1 coordinate 83,079, forward strand.
CGGTCCAGCGCCTCCTCCCAGGAGGCCGGCACCAACGTGCCGCCCTTGCGCACCAACGGCGAGGTGAGCCGCACCGCGGGCGACAGCACCTCGGGTGCCGTACGGCCCTTGCCGCACAGCGCGCCCCGGTTCACCGGGAAGTCCGCGCGCTCGGAGACCTCGACGCCACCCGTGGGCAGGGGCGACAGGGCCATGCCGCACTGCAGGGCGCAGTACGGGCAGTGGGTGGGCGTCGAGGCGGTCTCCATGCGGCCAGCGTGCTTCCGGCGTGTTACGGCACGTGACAGTCGCGTGTTACGCGACCGGGACGACGGTCTCCCCGCCGGGCCCCGGCCCACGTGAGGGCCAGTGCTCCGGCCTTCAGGCCCGGGTGAAGCGAATCTCGTGGTGGCGACGCGGAGCGTCGCGGTGTTGTTCCGGCGGAGCCAAACGCTGCTGTGCCGAGGACTACTTCGGCTGGTGGGAGGAGGTCGCGGACCTGCGCGTGCCGAAGGTGGCCGCCGTCAACGGGGTCGCGCTGGGCGGGGGTGCGAGCCCGAGATCCGGCTGGGGGTGATCCCGGGGATCGGGGGAACCCAGTGGCTGACGCGGCTGGTCGGGCGCGCCAAGGCGATGGACCTGGTGCTCACCGGGAGAACCATGGACGCCCGGGAGGCGGAGAGGGCGGGGCTGGTGTCCCACGGCCGGGGCGGCCATCGCGATCGGGCGTTGGAGGGTGGGCTACGGGAGGGGATGGAGGCGTGTTCGGAGAAACGGGGGGCGCGGTTTCGGTAGTTGTCCGCGGGTGGGTGGGGGCTGGTCGCGCCCACGCGGTGGAGCCGCACATTGATACAGCCCCGCGCCCCTAGGGGCGCGCTGCCGCGAGGGCGTTGGCGACCCCCGGTTCCTTCTTGCCCAGGAACTGGGGGTTCGGCTCGAAGACGACGTCCAGGGCCGCCTTCCCCGCCGCCAGGACCTCTCTCGTCCCCCCGTAGTACCAGGTGACGTCGTGCTTGGCGTCGACTCCGATGCCGTACGACGTCACGCCCGCGGCCTCGCAGAGGGCCACCGCGCGCCGGATGTGGAAGCCCTGGCTGATCAGGACCGCGCGGTTCACGCCGAAGATCTTCTTGGCGCGGACGCAGGAGTCCCAGGTGTCGAAGCCGGCGTAGTCGCTGACGATGCGCTTGGCCGGGACGCCGTGCCGGGTGAGGTAGGTGCGCATGGCGTCGGGCTCGTCGTAGTCCTTGCGGCTGTTGTCGCCGGTGACGAGGACGACCTTGATCCGGCCCTCCTTGTACAGGTCCGCCGCCGCGGTCAGGCGGTTCGCGAGGTACGGCGACGGTTCGCCGTCCCACAGGCCCGCGCCGAAGACGACGGCGACGTCGGTGCGTGGCACGTCCGTCACCGAGTGCAGCCGGCCGGCCGTCGCCACGTACAGCCAGGTGGAGGGCAGCAGCGCCAGCACGCATCCGGCCATCACGCCCTGTACCAGCCGCCGTCGGCCGGTACGGGTGCGCGGCAGCCGCGGTCGGCGGATCTTCATACGGTTGTTCCCCCCTGTCGGCTTCGACCTTGGAGGACGCAGCGCGGGACGTTCCGGTTCGCTCACACCGTGCGGATTCGTGCCGTGAAGTGCCGGAAAACACTTGTGACGGTCAGGCAACGGCGGTGCAACCTCGCCCGGCGAGGATCCTCGCATGACCGTGACCGACCTTTCCCCGCGCCCCGGCCCGCCCGCCCTGGTCCTGGTGGCCCACGGCAGCCGCGACCCCCGGGCGCTGGCCACCGTGCGGGCGCTCATGGAGCGGGTGCGCGAGCTGCGCCCCGGCCTGCCCGTGCACCTCGGTCACATAGAGCTGAACGAGCCGCTGCTCCCGGACACCCTCGCCGCCCTCGGCAACGCCCGGGCCGTCCTCGTCCCGCTCCTGCTCAGCCGCGGCTACCACGTCAGGCAGGACATCCCGGAGATGGCGGCGGCCTCGGCGGCCCGGACGCGCGTCGCGGAGCCGCTGGGCCCGCACCCCCTCCTGGTCGACACCCTGCACGACCGGCTGCTGGAGGCCGGCTGGCGCCCCCGGCCCGCGAGTGCGGTGGTCCTGGCGGCGGCGGGCTCCCGCGACCCCGACGCCAGGGTCGACACCGCCCGCACGGCCGACCTCCTCGCGGTCCGCCTGGGCGTCCCGGTCCTCCCGGCCTACGCCTCGGCAGCGACCCCGACGGTCCCGGAAGCGATCACCGCCCTGCGGGCGAGGGGGCGCCGCCACATCGCCATCGCCTCCTACTTCACGGCCCCGGGCCGCTTCGCGACGGAGTGCGCGGCCCACGCCCCGTGGATCACGGCAGCCCCCCTCGGCGTCCACGACGCGATGGCCGACCTGATCCTCCACCGGTACGAGCGGACACTGGGAACGCCGGTGACCGCGGCCGCCTAGGGGCGCGGGGAACTGCGCGACAAGCCCCCACGCACCCGCACCCGCACCCAACCCGGCAGATCGGCAGGCGCACCAAACACCCATTTGTCACTACCGCCCCGTACTGTCGAACCATGGCAGTCCCCGCACCCGCACCCCCGGCCTACGACCCGGCGTCAGCCGACCGCTGGGCCCCCGAACCCGACAAACGCCCCGGCCGCACCGCCTTCCAGCGCGACCGCGCCCGCATCCTGCACTCCGCCGCCCTCAGAAGGCTCGCCGGCAAGACCCAGGTCGTCACTCCGGGCACCGCCACCCAGGTCTGGGACGCCAGTCCCCGTACCCGTCTCACCCACTCCCTCGAATGCGCCCAGGTCGGCCGTGAGCTGGGCGCAGCCCTCGGCTGCGACCCGGACCTGGTGGAGGCCGCGTGCCTCTCCCACGACCTCGGTCACCCCCCGTTCGGCCACAACGGCGAGCAGGCGCTGAACGAGTTCGCCGACGACTGCGGCGGCTTCGAGGGCAACGCCCAGTCGCTCAGGCTCCTCACCCGTATCGAGCCCAAGCGGTTCACCCCCGAGGGCTCCGTCGGCCTCAACCTCACCCGCGCCGCCCTGGACGCGGCCACCAAGTACCCGTGGCCGCGCGGCGCGCACCCCACCGACCCGGCGTCCCCGAAGTTCGGGGTGTACGAGGACGACCGGCCGGTCTTCGACTGGGTCCGCAAGGAGGCCCCCGGCACCCGCACCTGCTTCGAGGCGCAGGTGATGGACTGGTCCGACGACGTCGCCTACTCCGTGCACGACGTGGAGGACGGCCTGCACGCGGGCCACATCGACCCCAACTGCCTGCACGCGGAACCCGAACGGCAGGAGGTGTTCGCCGTCGCCGTCGGCCGGTACGTGCCCGCCGGCACCGACCCCGCCGAGCTCGCCGCCGCCCTGGACCGGCTCCAGGACGAGGAGTGGTGGCCGCACGGCTACGACGGCACCGCGGTCGCCCAGGCCCGCCTCAAGGACGCCACCAGCCAGCTCATCGGCCGGTTCTGTCTGGCCGCGGAGGGCGCGACGCGCGAGACGTACGGCGGCGGCCGGCTGACCCGCTACGGCGCCGAACTCGTCGTACCGCGCGAGGCGCGGATGGAGTGCGCGGTCCTGAAGGCGATCGCCCACCGGTATGTCATGCAGCGCGCCGAACAGGAGCGGATCCGCGCCGATCAGCGGGTCGTGGTGGCCGAACTCGCCGAGGCGCTCACCGCCCGCGCCCCCGACGGCCTGGATCCGCAGTTCCGGGCGCTGTTCGACACGGCGGGTGACGACCACGCCCGTAAGCGGGTGATCGTCGATCAGATCGGCTCGCTCACCGACGCCTCCGCGCGGTCGTTGCATGCGAGGCTGACGGGGCGTATGTGAACGATTTGTGACCTTGTCTGGCCCGATCAGGTCATGATCGCGTCAGTGGGGGGCACTCCCTCTTCCCGCATCACGCTGCGTGCGGGAGGCTCACAGTGCGGCGCATGTGGGCGGCATATGTGGCGGCACCCTTACGAGGAGGCATCAAGTGGTCGACGCGGACCAGACATTCGTCATCGTCGGAGGCGGACTCGCCGGCGCGAAGGCGGCCGAGACGCTCCGAGCCGAGGGCTTCAGCGGCCGGGTGATACTGATCTGCGACGAACGCGACCACCCCTACGAGCGGCCGCCGCTCTCCAAGGGCTTCCTGCTCGGCAAGGAGGAGCGCGACAGCGTCTTCGTGCACGAGCCCGCCTGGTACGCGCAGCACGACATCGAACTGCACCTCGGCCAGACCGTCGACCGGATCGACCGCGCCGCCCGGACCGTCCGCTTCGGCGACGACGGCACGATCGTCCGCTACGACAAGCTGCTCCTGGTCACCGGTGCCGAGCCCCGCCGCCTCGACATCCCCGGCACCGACCTGGCCGGCGTCCACCACCTGCGCCGCCTCGCGCACGCCGAGCGCCTCAAGGGCGTCCTCGCCGCCCTCGGCCGGGACAACGGGCACCTCGTCATCGCGGGCGCCGGCTGGATCGGCCTGGAGGTCGCGGCGGCGGCGCGGACGTACGGCGCCGAGGTCACCGTCGTCGAGCACGGACCGACCCCGCTGCACGGTGTGCTCGGACCCGAACTGGGCAACGTCTTCGCGCAGCTGCACCAGGAGCACGGGGTCCGCTTCCGCTTCGGGGTGCGGCTCACCGAGATCGTCGGTCAGGACGGCATGGTCCTGGCCGCCCGCACCGACGACGGCGAGGAGCACCCGGCGCACGACGTCCTCGCCGCGATCGGCGCGGCACCGCGCGTCGGCCTCGCCGAGGCGGCCGGACTGGAGATCGCCGACCGGGAGCACGGCGGCGGCATCGTCGTCGACGAACGGCTGCGGACCTCCGACCCGGACATCTTCGCGGCCGGTGACGTGGCGTCCTTCCCGCACACCCTGTTCGGCACGAGGCTCCGCGTGGAGCACTGGGCCAACGCCCTCAACGGCGGCCCGGCGGCGGCCCGCTCGATGCTCGGGCAGGAGGCGGTGTACGACCGGGTGCCGTACTTCTTCACCGACCAGTACGACCTGGGCATGGAGTACAGCGGGTGGGCGCCGGCCGGGTCGTACGACCAGGTGGTGATCCGGGGGGACGCGGGCAAGCGGGAGTTCATCGCCTTCTGGGTGAAGGAGGGCAGGGTGCTCGCCGGGATGAACGTGAACGTGTGGGATGTCACAGAGGACATCCAGAAGCTCGTCCGCAGCGGTGAACCGGTGGACACCGAGGCCCTCGCCGACCCCAAGACCCCCCTCGGCAGCCTTCTGCCCTGACCGCTCCGTGGTCTCTCCGGGCGACGGGACTGTCGGTCCGCCCCCGTAGAATTCACGCGTGGCAGGACGGATCAATGACGAGGACGTGAAGGCGGTACGGGACGCGGTCCCGATCGACGCCGTCGTGTCCGAGTACCTCCAGCTGCGCAACGCGGGCGGCGGGAACCTCAAGGGACTCTGCCCGTTCCACGACGAGAAGTCGCCGTCCTTCCAGGTCAGCCCGAGCAAGGGACTCTTCCACTGCTTCGGCTGCCAGGAGGGCGGCGACACCCTCACCTTCGTGATGAAGGTGGACCACCTCTCCTTCTCGGAGGCGGTGGAGCGGCTGGCCGCCCAGGCCGGCATCACCCTGCGCTACGAGGAGGGCGGGTACAACCCGGCCCACCAGCGCGGTGAGCGGATCCGGCTGGTCGAGGCGCACAAGATCGCCGCCGTCTGGTACGCGGAGCAGCTCGCCACCAGCCCCGAGGCCGAGACCGGCCGGGTCTTCCTCGCCGAGCGCGGTTTCGACCAGGCCGCCGCCGTCCACTTCGGCGTCGGCTACAGCCCCCAGGGCTGGGACCACCTCACCCGCTACCTCCGCGGCCAGGGCTTCACCGACAAGGAGCTCTTGCTGTCGGGGCTGTCGCAGGAGGGGCGGCGCGGCCCGATCGACCGCTTCCGCGGCCGCCTGATGTGGCCGATCCGGGACATCGGCGGCGAGGTCGTCGGCTTCGGGGCCCGCAAGCTGTACGAGGCCGACAACGGCCCCAAGTACCTCAACACGCCCGACACCGCGATCTACAAGAAGTCCCAGGTCCTGTACGGCATCGACCTCGCCAAGCAGCACATCGCGAAGTCCAGCCGCGCGGTCGTGGTCGAGGGCTACACCGACGTCATGGCCTGCCACCTGGCCGGGGTGACGACGGCGATCGCCACCTGCGGCACGGCCTTCGGCGGCGACCACATCAAGATCCTGCGGCGCCTGCTGATGGACAACGGCTCGGCCCGGGTGATCTTCACCTTCGACGGCGACGCGGCCGGCCAGAAGGCGGCCCTGCGCGCCTTCGAGGACGACCAGAAGTTCGCCGCCGAGACCTACATCGCCATCGCACCGGACGGCATGGACCCCTGCGAGCTGCGCCTTGCCAAGGGCGACGAGGCGGTCGCCGACCTGGTCGAACCCCGCACCCCGCTCTTCGAGTTCGCGCTCCGCCAGATCGTCGCCCGCTACGACCTGGACACCCCCGCGGGCCGCGCGGCCGCCCTCGACGAGGCCGCGCCGATCGTCGCCCGGATCAAGAACAGCGGCGCCCAGCACGAGGTCGCCGTCGAACTGGCCGGCATGCTCGGCATCCTCGACACCCAGTTCGTCGTCAAGCGGGTGGCCCAGCTGGCCCGCTGGGCCCGCGAGAAGGGCGGGGGCGGCGGCAGGACCTCCGGGCCGGGACGCGGCCCGCAGCAGCCGTCGTACGACACCGGAGCCTCGCGCCCCGCCGTCTCCGGCCCCGCCCTCAACCTCCGCAACGCCGTCTTCGCCACCGAGCGGGAGCTGCTGAAGCTCGCCCTGCAGCGCCCGGAGCTGGTCTCCCCGGCGTTCGACGCGTACGGCCTCGACGAGTTCACCGCCGAGCCCTACGCGGCCGTACGCCTGGCCATCATGGAGGCGGGCGGCGCCGAGTACGGCGTCCAGGACCCCCAGGAGTACCTGGTCCGCGTCCGCGAGACGGCCCCCGACGACACCGTCCGCGCCATGGTCACGGAGCTCGCCGTCGAGGCGATCATGCGGCGCACGGTCGACGAGAACTACGCGGGCGAGCAACTCGTGACCGTCCGCCGCCGGGCCGTCGACCGCCGGATCCACGAGATCCAGATCACCCTCACCCGCCTCGGCACCGGCGGCGACCCGGCCCAACTCGCGGCCGTGCAGAACGAGTTGTGGGTGCTCCAGCAGTACGGGCAGGCGTTGCGCGAGCAGGGCGCCGCCGCGCTCTGAGGCGGGTGCGGCCGGGCAGGGTAACCGCGCGGTCACGGACCGGACGCAAAAAGTCACCGCACGCCCCTCGTGGCGGCGATGTGTCTTACCCCACACTGGGGTGCGGTGCCTGAGTCCTCGGAGCGCGGCCGGCCCGTCCCGGACGGGTCCCACACCCCCGCCGTTCCACTCATCGCGTACGGGACGGACAGCGGCGAGGCCGTCGTCTCCGCTCCCGAAGTACCGCTGCCGTACCCCCTGGCAGCGATCATCCTGGAGGTCGCCCCCGTGCAGACCCAGACCCTGACCCAGACAGACAGCAGCACGCTCACGGACGAGCCGGAAGCCGACACCGACGTCTACGCCGGTGTGCCGCCGCAGAGCAGGGTGGCGGTGCACCCCGAGACGGAGCCGGAGGCGGACACCGGGGCCGAGCCGGAGGGCCCGCCGCCGGAGGAGCTCACGGCCGACGCGCCCGACACGGAACCCGAGCCCGCCGAACCGCCGGCCGCCGCCCGCGCGGACACCGCAAGCCCCTCCTCGGACCTGTTCCGCCAGTACCTCCGCGAGATCGGCCGTATCCCGCTGCTCACCGCCGCCGAGGAGGTCGAACTCGCCCGCCGGGTCGAGGCCGGCCTGTTCGCCGAGGAGAAGCTGAGCGGCGCGTCCGACCTCGACAGCGAGCTGGCGCTGGATCTCGACCGGCTGGTCGTGATGGGCCGGATGGCCAAGCGCCGGCTCATCGAGGCGAACCTGCGGCTGGTGGTCTCGGTGGCGAAGCGGTACGTCGGCCGCGGCCTGACCATGCTCGACCTGGTCCAGGAGGGCAACCTCGGGCTGATCCGCGCCGTCGAGAAGTTCGACTACGCCCGCGGCTACAAGTTCTCGACGTACGCGACCTGGTGGATCCGCCAGGCCATGTCCCGCGCCCTGGCCGACCAGGCCCGCACCATCCGCGTCCCGGTGCACGTCGTGGAGCTCATCAACCGGGTGGTACGCGTCCAGCGCCGGATGCTGCAGGAGCGGGGCTACGAGCCGACGCCCGAGGAGGTCGCCGCGCACCTGGACCTGGCGCCGGAGCGGGTGGGCGAGGTGCTGCGGCTCGCCCAGGAACCGGTCTCCCTGCACGCCCCGGTGGGCGAGGAGGACGACGTGGCCCTCGGCGACCTGATCGAGGACGGCGACGCGACGAGCCCGGTGGAGTCGGCGGCGTTCCTGCTGCTGCGGGAGCACCTGGAGGCGGTGCTGTCGACGCTGGGGGAGCGGGAGCGGAAGGTGGTCCAGCTGCGGTACGGCTTGGCCGACGGCCGTCCTCGGACGCTGGAGGAGATAGGGCGGATCTTCGGGGTGACGCGGGAGCGGATCCGGCAGATCGAGTCGAAGACTCTGAACAAGCTGCGGGATCACGCATTCGCGGACCAGCTGAGGGGTTATCTGGACTGACGCCGGGTGCGGGTGCGTGGGGGCTGGTCGCGCAGTTCCTCCCCCAGCCTTCGGCCGGGGGGACCCCCAGCGCCCCCGAAGGGGCGCTTCAGCTGCCGGCGGCACCCCGCGAGCGCGGGCGAGTGAAACCCCCCGCCCGCGCCCACGACGCACCGCACCTGTTCAGTCCACCTCGGCCACCGCCTGCGCGAACTGTGCCTTGTACAGCCGTGCGTAGGCGCCGTCCGCGGCCAGGAGCTCCGCGTGTGCGCCCTGTTCCACGATCGAGCCGTTCTCCATCACCAGGATGGTGTCGGCGTCGCGGATGGTCGACAGCCGGTGGGCGATGACGAACGAGGTCCGCCCGTGCGCCAGTTTGGCCATCGCCTTCTGGATGAGGACCTCGGTACGGGTGTCGACCGAGGAGGTCGCCTCGTCGAGGACCAGGATCGTCGGGTCGGACAGGAACGCCCGCGCGATGGTGATGAGCTGCTTCTCACCGGCGCTGACACCCGTGCCCTCGTCGTCGATCACGGTGTCGTAGCCGTCGGGGAGGGTCCGCACGAACCGGTCGGCGTGGGCCGCCCGGGCCGCCTCCTCGATCTCGCCTCGGGTGACCTCGCGGGAGGCGCCGTACGCGATGTTCTCCGCGATGGTGCCGCCGAACAGCCAGGTGTCCTGGAGCACCATGCCGATCCCGGCGCGGAGCTCGTCCCGGGACATCCGGGTGACGTCGACGCCGTCGAGGGTGATCCGGCCGCCGGAGACGTCGTAGAACCGCATGAGCAGGTTCACGAGCGTGGTCTTGCCGGCGCCGGTCGGGCCGACGATCGCGACCGTGTGACCGGGCTCGACCGTCAGGGAGAGGTCCTCGATGAGCGGCTTCTCCGGGTCGTAGCGGAAGGAGACGTGCTCCAGCGCCACCCGCCCGCGCAGTTCGGCGGGACGCTCGCCCGGCACCGGGTCGGCCTCCTGCTCCTCCGCGTCGAGGAGTTCGAAGATCCGCTCGGCGGAGGCGACACCGGACTGCACCAGGTTGGCCATGGACGCGACCTGGGTCAGCGGCATCGAGAACTGCCGGGAGTACTGGATGAAGGCCTGCACGTCACCGATGGAGAGCGCGCCCGACGCGACCCTGAGGCCGCCGACCACGGCCACCAGCACGTAGTTCAGGTTCGACACGAACATCATCAGCGGCTGCATGACCCCGCTGTTGAACTGCGCCTTGAACCCGGCCTCGTACAGCGCGTCGTTCTGCTCGGCGAACTGCTTCGCCGACTCCTCCTGGCGGCCGAACACCTTCACCAGGGTGTGCCCGGTGTACATCTCCTCGACGTGGGCGTTCAGCTTGCCGGTGGAGCGCCACTGCTGCACGAAGTGCGGCTGCGAGCGCTTGCCGACCCGGGTGGCGACCACGAAGGACAGCGGCACGGTGACCAGGGCGACCAGGGCGAGGATCCAGGACACCCAGAACATCACCGCGAGCACGCCGATGATGGTGAGCAGCGAGTTGATGAGCTGGCCCATCGACTGCTGCAGGGTCTGGCCGATGTTGTCGATGTCGTTGGTGGCGCGGGAGAGGACCTCGCCGCGCTGCCGCTTGTCGAAGTACGACAGCGGCAGCCGCGACAGCTTCCCCTGGACGTCCTCGCGCATCCGGTACATCGTGCGGTTGACCGCCCGGTTGACCAGGCGCGTCGCCACCGCCATCAGGAGGCCGGCGACGAGGTACGTACAGAGCGCGAAGAGCAGGACGTTGCCGACCTGGTCGAAGTCGATGCCCTTGCCCGGGGTGAAGTCGGTGGACTTGAGCATGTCGGCGACCGTGTCCTGGCCGCGCTCGTGCATGGACTGCAGGACCTGGTCCTTGGTGGTCCCCGCCGGCATCTGCTTGCCGATGACACCGGCGAACACCAGGTCGGTGGCGCGGCCGAGGATCTTGGGGCCGATCACGTTGAGGGCGACGCTCGCCACCACGCAGAACAGCAGCACGTAGATCGTGAGCTGTTCGGGTTTGAACCGGGCGATCAGCCGTTTGCCCGAGTTCTTGAAGTCCATCGAGCGCTGGTCGGGGCCGCCCCCGGCCATCATGCGTCCCATGGGCCCGGCCATCAGGCGGCCTCCGCTTCCGTCAGCTGGGAGAGCACGATCTCCCGGTAGGTCTCGTTGTCGGCCATGAGGTCGTGGTGGCGGCCGGTGCCGACGACCCGTCCCTCGTCGAGGACGACGATCCGGTCGGCGTCCCTGATGGTCGCCACCCGCTGGGCGACGATGACGACGGTCGCCTCGGCGGTCTCCCGGCCGAGCGCGGCGCGCAGGGCCGCGTCGGTCGCGTAGTCGAGGGCGGAGAAGGAGTCGTCGAAGAGGTAGATCTCCGGGCGCTGCACGAGGGTGCGGGCGATGGCGAGCCGCTGCCGCTGACCGCCCGAGACGTTGGTACCGCCCTGGGCGATGGGCGCGTTCAGCCCGCCCTCCAGCTTCTCCACGAAGCCCTTGGCCTGCGCCACCTCCAGCGCGTGCCACAGCTCCTCGTCGGAGGCGTCCGGGTTGCCGTAGCGCAGGTTGGTCGCCACGGTCCCCGCGAACAGATACGGCTTCTGCGGCACCAGGCCCACCGTCTTCGCGAGCAGCTTCTGCTCCAGCCCCGAGACGTCTTCCCCGTCCACGAGGACAGAGCCGTCCGTGGCGTCGAAGAGGCGGGCCACCAGGCCGAGCAGGGTGGACTTGCCGCTGCCGGTGGAACCGATCACGGCGGTCACCTCGCCGGGCCGGGCCACCAGGTCCACGGCCTTGAGCACCGGCTCCTCGGCACCCGGATAGCAGAAGCCCGCGCCCCGGATCTCCAGGTGCCCGTGGCGCCGCAGCTCGATCACCGGCGCGCTCGGCGGGACGACGCTGGACTCGGTGTCCAGGACCTCCTCGATGCGCTCGGCGCAGACCTCCGCGCGCGGCACCATCATGAACATGAAGGTGGCCATCATCACGGACATCACGATCTGCATGAGGTAGGCGAGGAACGCGGTCAGATCGCCGATCGCCATCTGGCCGCTGTCGATCCGGTGCGCACCGAACCAGACGACGGCGATGGACGAGACGTTCACCGTGGTCATGACGATCGGGAACATCAGCGCGAGCATGTTGCCGGTGGCCAGCTGCATCTCGGTGAGATCGCGGTTGGACTTCCCGAACCGCCCCTGCTCGTACTCGTCGCGGACGAACGCGCGGATCACCCGGTTGCCGGTGATCTGCTCGCGCAGCACCCGGTTCACCGTGTCCAGGCGCACCTGCATGGCCCGGAACAGCGGCCGCAGCCGCCGCACGATCAGCGTCACGCTGATCCCCAGCACGGGGACGACGGCGACCAGCACCCCGGACAGCGGAACGTCCAGGCCGAGGGCGAGGACGATGCCGCCGACACACATGATGGGCGCCGACGCCATCAGGGTGAACGCCATCAGGACCAGCATCTGGACCTGCTGTACGTCGTTCGTCGTACGGGTGATGAGCGAGGGCGCCCCGAAGTGACCCACCTCACGTGAGGAGAAGGACTGCACCCGGTCGAAGACGGCGGCCCGCACGTCCCGGCCGAGCGCCGACGCGGTTCTGGCGCCGTAGTAGACGGCACCGACGTTGCACACCACCTGGGCGAGCGAGATGCCGATCATCAGGGCGCCGAAGGACAGGATGTAATCCGTGTCACCCTTCACGACGCCGTTGTCGATGATGTGCGCGTTGAGCGTGGGCAGGTAGAGAGTGGCGCAGGTCTGCAGGAACTGCAGCAGCACCAGGATGGAGATGGGTTTCCTGTAGGGCCTGAGATAGGTCCGCAGAAGTCGTATGAGCACGCTACGTCTCTCGGAGTCGGCGGTGGGGGCGGGGTCGCTTGCCCTAGGCCCCTATCGTCCGACACTCCACCCGCGTTACCTCAACCGATTAACCCGAGAGCGGATACCTTGCGGCACCGGGGGCGCACGATTACGCCCGAAACGCCCCCGGATGGGTCTGTTCGCGCACCGACACGTACTGCTGCCGCACGGCCTGCCCCACGGCCAGTTCGTCCCCGGGCTCCAGCACCTGGGCCGTCGCACCCTGCCATACCGGTGGGGTGCGCGGGTCCAGCGTCCCCTGGGAGACCCCGAGCGCCCAGGCCGCCTGCCGGGCCGCCCCGATCGCCGCGTAGTCCGCCGGCTGCGGTACGACGACCTGCGCGCCGAACAGCATCGGCGCCGCCGCCTGCACCGCCGGCAGCTCGGCGGCCCCGCCGAGCAGGAAGACCCGCCGCACCTCCACACCCCGGCCGCGCAGCACGTCGAGCGCGTCGGCGAGCCCGCACAGCATCCCCTCGAAGGAGGCCCGCGCCAGATGCTCCGCCTTCATCGACTCCCGGCGCAGCCCGGCCAGCGTCCCGGCGGTGTGCGGCAGGTTCGGCGTCCGCTCGCCCTCCAGGTACGGCAGCATGACCAGCCCGTGCGAGCCGGGCGTCGACTTCATCGCCAGGTCGGACAGGCTCTCCAGATCGGCCAGTCCCAGCAGCTCCGCGGTCCCGCGCAGGGTCCGTACGGCGTTGAGCGTGGTGACGACCGGCAGATGCATCCCGGTGGCGTCGGCGAGCGAGGTGATCATCCCGGAGGGGTCGGCGAGCGCCTCCGGATGCACGGCCATGACCGACCCCGAGGCGCCCAGCGACACGACGGCGTCCCCGAACCCGAGCCCCAGCCCGAACGCGGCGGCCATCGTCTCGCCGGTCCCCGCGGAGATCAGCAGCCCCTCCGGGGTCGTACCGGCCGCGTCGGACGGCCCGATCACCTCGGGCAGCATCACCTGGTGCCCCAGGGCGAGTTCGACGAGGTCGGGCCGGTACCCGCCGGTGGCCGCCGACCAGTACCCGGTCCCGGAGGCACCCCCGCGATCGGTGGTCCGCCGCACCGGCCGCCCCAGCAGCTGCCACACCAGCCAGTCGTGCGCCTGCAGCAGTACGGCGGTGCGCCGGGCGTTCTCCGGCTCGGCCCTCGCCAGCCAGCGCAGCTTGGTCACCGGCTGGGCCGCCTGCGGCACGCACCCCACCGCCTGCGCCCAGGCCTCGCGCCCGCCGAGCGCGTCGATGAGATCGGCCGCCGCGACCTGGGCGCGCTTGTCGCCGCCGACCATCGCCGGGCGGACGGTGTTGCCCTGGGCGTCCAGCGGGACCACCGCGTTCTGCTGCGCCGACACGCCGATGGCCTGCACGCCCTCGAGGAGACCGCCGCCGGCAGCCTCCCCGAGGGAGAGCAGCCAGGCCTGCGGGTCGACGTCACTGGGGCGCGCCCCGCCGTCCGGCGTGTCGACCGGGTGCGGTGCGTATCCCTGGCGGAGCACCGCACCCGTGTCCGTGTCGCAGACCACGATGCGAGTGAAATCCGGTGAGCTGTCCAACCCGGCGACTATCCCCATGACCGAAATTCTGCCGCACGCTCCGCTGTGGTTCGGCCGACGGGCGCCGTTCGGGTGGGCGCAGTGTTTCGGGTGCGGGTGTGTGGGGGTTGGTCGCGCCCGCGCGGCGGAGCCGCATATCGGACACGGCCCGCGTCCCTGGGGGGCTGCAGCCGGGCGTGTTGAAAAGGGGACCTACGTGTTGCTGGTGCCCCAGTCGTCCGCTCCGTCGGCCTGGCTGCGCTCGCGCAGGGAGCGGACGCGGGCGGCGACGGAGTCGGGCATGTGGTCGCCGACCTTCGCGCTGACCGAGTGGAAGGCCTTGCCGGCGTAGGCGCGGCCCTGCTGGGCGGCGGTCTCGGCGGTGTTGCGGACCGCCGGGTTCTGGGCGACCTGGCGGGCCGACTTCTTGAGCTGCTCGTAGCGCTCGCGTCCGGCCCTGGTACCGAGCACGTAACCGAGAGCGAGCCCGACGACGAACGTGAGCTTGTAGCGCATGGCGGCCACCCTTCCCTCGTGGGGGAGTCTCGTGGGGAGTACCGATTGGCGGAGCACCCCCCTGCTTGCGCTAATGTATGTGTCGCAGCGAGCGCCCGCCCCCTGGCGAATACCCAGGTAGGTGCGTTCGATGCGACGAGGCATTCCTCCGTAGCTCAATTGGCAGAGCAGCCGGCTGTTAACCGGCAGGTTACTGGTTCGAGTCCAGTCGGGGGAGCTCGGTCCTCCGTAGCTCAATTGGCAGAGCAGCCGGCTGTTAACCGGCAGGTTACTGGTTCGAGTCCAGTCGGGGGAGCATGCTGAACGAGGACCCCTGGTGGGGTCCTTTTTCATGTCCCGGGGAACCGCCGGGCCTGCGCCGATGTCCTCAAGGTCGTGAACGTCGCAGTTCGCCGACCATCCGAAGCAGGAGATCGTATGAGCGGCTATGCTGCGGCAGACGGCGCGCACACATGTACGCGACACGCCGCTATGGGGCGGTAGCTCAGCCGGTTAGAGCAGCGGACTCATAATCCGTCGGCCGTGGGTTCGAGTCCCACCCGCCCCACCAGTGCAGGTCTTTGACCTGCGGAAACGTTCATTTTTGGGTGTCGGAGCGTCAACTTTGCCTGAACGGACTGAATCCGCTGCTCGTGGGTTTGGAGTCCGGTGGCGCTTGGGAGAGCTACAAGCCCTCTGACCTGCGGCGGAATAGGCGATCGGAGGTTGTTGCTCGCCGCTCGGGCGACTGCCCTGAGGGACGATGCCAAGATCCAGGGGCCACCCAGGGGCCGGGACGGTGCGGCCGTGTCCAGACCGAAGGTGTCTACGGGGCGACTCGTTGTCCCATCTGCTGATTGGGCACCCGATGATTAGCGGCAGCAGGTGTCTGCTGAGGAAGCGTCTCGGCGTCTCGGTGATGGCCGAGGGGCAAGGAAATGGTCCGAAGAGGAAAACGGCCCGGAGTGCAGGTGCGGCGGCCTCTGCGAGGCCCTCGACCTCTCCTGCAGCGATGCGAAGGCGGGCGGTGGCGGCCAACCTGTTCGAGAGTGGATCAGCATCCGCTCCGTATGTCGGCCTTGCCTGGGTGTCCTGCAGAGAGGTGGCTGAGGCCGGGCACTCGCTGCGTGCCCGGCCCCGAGGCCTCAAGGGGGGAGTCTGTCAGGTGTAGCAGCCACTGGAGTCGACGACGAGGTCGGTGGTGCCGGAGCTGTCGTTGTAGATGGTGATGGATTCGCTGCTGTCGGTGTAGGTGAGGGTGAGGTTGGCGAGGGTGTCCCCCGCCATGGTCCGGCCGTCCGGGGGACGCCCGAGGGCGTCAGCACCGTTGTCGTGCGAACCACCCACCCGCCGGACCTCCGTGCACCCGTGGCGGCTGCACAATCTCGCGACCAGTTCCTCGAACTCCGCGGATGCTGGAACCAGGACGTACCGACCGCACTGGCCGGCCAACTCGTCCGCGACTACCTGCGCACGCCCCGCACTGCAGCTATCTACCTCATCGGCTACTTCGACTGTGGCCGCTGGAGCCACAAAGAGTGAGAGAATAGACACCGCGCACCACGGGGTCACACGCTTCTCTCTGTGCAACATGATCAAGACGCACGTGCCCAGGAGCAACGCGACCAGCATGGCGTCATCGTGACGGCGAAAGTCCTCGACTGCCGCCTGCCCGAAACTGCCAACCCCTGGCGCGCCGAGCCCGGAGCTTAGACCGTACTTGAGACCCCCCAACAGGTGCGCAGCGCACTTCACAGAGTGGAGCGCGCTGTCTCCACATCGGAGCGGCGCATCGCCACCGTGACGCCCCGGATGCCGATAGCTGCGCCCTGGTCACGACGGCTGGTCCCGCCGAAGTACAGGGTGTCGCCAGGCAGAGCTCCCATGATTCCGGCGTGCTCGTCGTCCACGATCAGCTCAGCCGGGACCTGGCTCGCAGCATCACCACCGCGCGCAGTCTCCAGGGCCAAAGCGTCCTGGCATTGTTCCGCCACACGCCGCCACCGGTCGGCCGACTCCGAGACACCGCTCCACACCCAGAGGCCCCCCGCCGCTCTGGCCACGTACCCCATCAACTCCGATCCCCGGAGATGCACCGAACGTGTCCCGTCACTTGTGCCGGAGCCGCACCACGCGTGGTCACCGACGACCGCTTCCAGAGGCGCGCCACCGCGGTCGAAGAGCAGCAGACCGGCCCCGCTGTGAGTCCCCTGCGGCGCCGACCGCAGCAGATCTCGTCCACGCCGACGAGCAGCCTCGTACCCGATCCGATGCAGCAGATCCACGACAGCTTCAGGGCTGGTGTCCTCATCGGTGTCGCCGTAGAGCACGTCCACCCGTACGCCGCGCGTGACGGCGGTCCGGATGGCATCTCCCAGTTTCGACAATCGCTCCAAGGACGCCACGGGTGAGGCGATCAGGATGTGCTGCACAGCGGAGGACAGCACCTCTGCGAGCAGTCGCTCATGAGCTTCTCTGTCGTCCAGCACAGCCAAGAGCTCGGCGCCCATGGTGGAATCCGCTGAGCCGTCGCCGAGCACTTCTGGACGCAGGTCGTCTAGCCACGGGTACGAGACCGCCTCTGGGGGTGGCGGTGCGGAGGCCCGGTCAGAGGCCGCGATCCAAGTGCGCTTCGCAACGGTGAGGGGAGTCGCCCGCGTCGATCTCGAATGCTGTGCCGGAGTAAGCGTGCGGGATGGCTCTACGGGTCCGACAGCCGATGACGATGGTGCGGGTGGCGCGTTGTCACCATCCGGAGCGGTCGCTAGGTCTCGCATGCGGGACGGCGTGCCTGACGCGGGCTCAAAGAGTGTGGTCTCTTCGTCCTCTTCCTGCTTGCTTCGGGCTGCTGCCAGCACCTCACCGGACAGCGCCGGGTACCAGCCTCGCGGGAGTCCGACGATGGACTCCTCCGCGAGATCGACACGCACGGCGATGTACCGCCGGAAGGTGGTGAGCCGGGCCGGGCCGATGCTGCGTACCCAATCGCCACTGGTACGGGGCAACAGCTTCTGGACCTGCGACTCGTCCAGGGCGTTGCGGCGGATGCGTTCCGGGGTGCATGGATTCAGGTCGAGGCGTGCGTCCTCTGGTGAGACTGTAGGGACTTCACCGCGCCGGGCCAACTGGCCAGTGGTGCGGTCGAAGATTAGCGTGGCAGGCGCGGCCGACAGCACCGTCACTGAAGCCGGATCCTTGCCCGATCTCAGTGCCTTCTGGCCCTCATCGGTGAGGACGAAGGTGGCTTCGCGGCCGCTGGCGACCGCGACCCAGCCAGCCCCGACAAGGGTGACCACCGCTTCCACAAGCAGCCGCTCATGTACCTGGAATGTCTCGCAGAGCGACGTCAGGGTGGCACCCTCACGTGTCGCGATGTCCTCCAAAACCCGCCGCTCCAGACGGCTGTAGGGGCGTCCCCGAGCTACTTGGTAGGGAACGTTGAACATACTCACCGGTACGAGAACAATCACAGGGTCCCCCCGAATTCCGCTGGGATGCGAACAGCCTTGCCGTTCTCGAACCACTCGTCCAGGAGAGTCACGATCCGCTTAAAGGACCACAACGGCTGGGACGTATCCGCCAGTTGCACCGACTGCACCTGGTAAGTGAAGAAGTCCCAGGAACCGACAAGGATGAGCAGTCGTTCCGCCCGCGAGAGCAGGACGTTCATACGTCCGGGATCGTCAAGGAACCCCAGTCCCTGCCCCGGCTGCTCTAGGTTGTTTCGTACCAGGCTGATAGCGACGACGTCCGCCTGGTTTCCTTGGAAGGAGTCAACGGTGTGGGTGGGGAATCGGTTGGTGTCAGCCCGACCGACGTTCAGCCCCAGCTGAGGTTCCAGCCCTTGTGGCAGATGTATTCCTCGCAGTTGTTCACTCAGCAGGCGAACCTGCCGGGCATAGGGTGCTAGCACCGCGAGCTTGCCCTGATAGTCCGCGCTGGGCCCAAGCTGCCGCAGAAACCTGGCCAGTGCCTGGGCCTCCATCGGATTGGTGTACGGAGACTGTCCGCTACTCGGCCCCACTTCACGGGTCTGAGCATTATCGCTGCACCAGGGCACGTCCAGCCACACCACGGCGCGGTCCCGGATGCCCTGTGGTGTTGTGAAGCCGTGGCGCACCCTGGTGACTGGCTGACCGTTCTCGTCCAGCGTGCGGTTGTCTAGCCTCCCCTCGTAGTACGCCTCCGAGATCAGTCGGCCGATGTCGGGGTGCATTCGATGCTGGCCAATCAGCTGCCCTGCGGAGGCGCCCTTCGCCTCGGTGTCCGTGACCAACGGGTCGGCGCCGGCAGCCACCTCGCAGTACTTGTATAGGCGATCGAAGGTCTTCAGCCATCCCTTGGCGAACTCCTGGAAGTCCTTCCGCTCCGCTGGGCTGCGCTGGTCCCATGAGTCGATCAAATCCTGGTCGAGAAGCCCGGACGCCCTCGTCTTGAGCTCCTTGAGCGTTCTGACCACCGTGTCCAGTTTCTCGAGCCCCTGTCTGTAGTCCTCGTACCGATACGGGTCCAGCTGCTTGTGGTCGCCGATGAGCAGCCAACGGTGCCCGGCTTGCAACGGCAGCGCCAGATCGAATCCATGCGCCTTGCCTGCTTCTTCGACGATCGACCAGTCGAAGGCCTGGCCCGCCGCCAGAGCGACCAGGTCGCCCGCGCTGGTGGTGCAGTACGTGAGGTTGGCGCCACGCTTGACCAGTTCGACGAAGTCCGAGGAACGTCGGCCGAGTTTGTCCAGGTCCTGCATCATGCTGATTTCGCTGACCATGACTTTCGCATCCTCCAGCCACGCCACTTGCACGTTGCTGAGGGAGGGCAGGTTGCTCAGTCGGGTGATGCTGCGCTCCAGTACCTGTCTGGCCACGCCCTCGGCGCCGTCGGCCGCAGGTGCCGTGCCGGATTTGCGAGCGCCGTGCAACCGGATCTCCAAGGGGCGCTCACTGTCGGGCACGTCTTGGAACGCCTCGCCGACCTTCGAACGCAGCACGTCGACGGCCCCGTGGGCCTGCGCTGTCACCAGCACCTGGACCACAGGGTCCTCGGCCAGAATTTCGCGCAGCAACCAGGCTACTAGGGTCGTCTTCCCGGTACCTGGCGGACCCTGGAGTGTATAGATGGGCCGCACCCGCAGGATGTCCTCGATACTGGCCCGTTTAGGCTCGTCGACGCGATCGTGATCGAGCTGAACAGGAAGGTCGGACGCGCCGGTATCCATACGTACATGGCTCGGGGCTGCCAGAGACCGCAATAGATAGCTGTGCTGATCTAGCGCGTCGATCGCCTTTTTCCGCCGCAGGAACAGGCTGATCTGCCCCGGCATTCCTGCACTTCGCAGAAACCCCTCCTTGTCGGCCTTCACACGATCCGGGTCCAGACCAGGCCGCACGAGCGTGACCTGGCGCGTCAGCTGGTCCATGCCGGCGACCTGCCACACGTTGCCGTCGTCTGCGGCGGCTTGCCGGTCCCGCGGCGGCAATCGCAGCCGGTCGCCATCGCGTGGTCCGGAGAGGATGACGCTGGAGTCGCTGCCCTGCGCCTCCTTCTGGAGGAATTCGATGAAGCCCACGTTGAAGGCCTCGAAGATCTCATGCCCCTCGGGCCGGTCCCTTTCCTGCACGACGATGCGCTCTTCGCCATCCTGCAATGACGGGCCGCTGAGAATCTCGTATGGGAAGATCTGGGAATCTAGGAGCAGCAGTTCGATCTGGTTGCTTGCCCGGACGAAGTCATGGAAGCGAGACAGTTCCCGGGAGATCTGCACACCGCGGTCGATCTTTGGTAGCACCGGTTCCCACGAGGTTGCATTCTGCATGATCGTGCGATCGCGGAAGACCTCATCGCGGGCATAGGCGAACACCCGGCCGGCAGGAAGTTCCCGACAGCTGTCCTCAC
Organism: Streptomyces sp. NPDC007901; assembly: GCF_042959465.1. Taxonomy (NCBI): domain Bacteria; kingdom Bacillati; phylum Actinomycetota; class Actinomycetes; order Kitasatosporales; family Streptomycetaceae; genus Streptomyces; species Streptomyces sp. NPDC007901. The sequence goes on from NZ_JBIBKW010000021.1 coordinate 103,449, forward strand.
CGCTGCTGAAGCGCAGCGGCTGCGCGGTGCGGCAGTCTGCGACTTGCCAGGTGAGTGCACCGTCCTTGCCGCGGTAGGCGGTGACGCGCAGACAGAGCCGGCCACCGACGAGGATGAAGTAGTCCCTGTTCGGCATGGCGTACAACAGCGGAGTCTGCAGGTCCTGGCGGACGAACTCGCACGCCGCCTGGCGATGGGCGGGGTCCCCGGGGACGAAGGTGCCCATAGGGCCGAGTCCCAGGTGCTCCCGCAGCCCGTTGCTCATCAGGTAGTCGATGAACTCTGGCCGCCGCAGGTCCAGCGTCACGATGTACTGCACGTTCTCCTGTTGGGTGCGCAGCGGGTTGGCCAGGGACCGCATGATGTCCTGGATGCGGTTGATGATGTCGTACGGGGCGGTGAGGCGCTCAAGCGGAGCGTCAGCGACGAGGTCCAGCAAGAGCTTGCGTTCAGACTCGGTCAGTTCGTGCACGGACGTCTCGACGACCTTCAGCACGCGCGCATGGCGCTCGTTCGGCGGATTGGTGCTGAAGCGTTCGAGGTCGAGGAGTAGCCGGGCACACAGGATGCCGAAGGCGAACCAGTCATCATCCTGATGCCAGGTCGTCGTGCCGCTGGTTGTACGCTCCGGTGGCAACGGCCAGCCGTCGGGTGGCGGGGAGCCCACTGGACGGCCCAGCTTGACGGACCACTCGAACCCCCCGAGCCTCAGCGACTCCGGCCCCAGGTCTTCTGCGAAGAAGAGCGAGTCGACGTCCACTCCGCGGTGCAGTACATGCCGCTCATGCAACAAATGCAGGCCGGTAGCGACGCGCAGCAGACCGGCCCACGTCTGCTCGCGGGCAGCAGTGCCCCGGTTGGATAGCCAGGAATAGCGTCCCCGTTTACGCAGAGCCTCTGAGACACGCTCGTACCCGGGCGCCTCTAGGACCATCACGAAGCAGTGGTGCTCCCGGTCGAGACCCGCGTCCTTGAGTACCACCAGGGCCTCGTCGGACCGTGGGCTACTCGCCACCTTGTACAGCGTACGCAACTCCTGGTCCCACAGAGCTCGTTGTACTCGATCAGGCTGGTCGGCCTCGTACCGCCACGTCTTGACCAGGTACGAGTATCCGTCGCTGTACGCCCCCCAGATCTGGGATCCGCCGCCGCCTGTGTATGGCCCATCCGTAAGTTCGTACCTGCTCTTCAGAAGAGAGGCCCCAACAGCGGGGATCATTGCCATCCAATCCACCTTCGCTACGGACGAAATAAGGCAAGACAGCACCTTGGGGTCCGACAGGACCTTTGCGGGGCGTGAGTGATATTACTCACACCGCAAGCATCTCCGTGCCCTTAATCCGTGATTGCTGACGTTCAAGGGGGCTACTACAAGGGCGGGTTGACAGATGGAGACGCCGAGTGTTCGCAAGCGACCTTGTCGATCGGCTGGTCGCTGTGCCACTCGATGCTCTTGGTGTCGTTGTCCCGGGGGTCTGCCCGCCTCGGTCCCTACGTCCGATCCGGACGGTCACGTGGACGACGCCTCCGCCTCGACTTGAGGCTTCCCTGAGTGTCGGGGGAGCCACTACGCGCTGGAAGGGGAATCCGCTGTCCGAGGGTTCTATCCCCTTGGCTGAACTGGGCGGACGCGGTGGCTGCTGTGGTAAGCGCCGAACTCAAAGACGCTCAGGGGCCATTGAGGGGCCACAAGGACGGGAAAAGATCGACAAGCACCACACAGGACTGACACTGATCAGCGCGTCTGACGCGTAAATAGGTTCAGGTCAGGGGCTGTTTGGGCAGGGCTGGGTGCCCGGTGGTCGTCGAGGCCGCCGGGCACCTGGTCTGTGAGCTGTCAGGCTGCGCCTTCGATCGGGTTGAGGGTGACGGTGTAGCCGAGCTGGTTGAGGGCGGTGATCGCGCGGCGGGCGGCGCGTTCGGGGGCGCGCTGGGTGAAGTAGGTGCCGCGGAGGTCGCGGTAGGGGACGTTGTCGGTGAGCATGTGCCAGATCGCGGTGATGATCGAGTGCTCGACGGCGACCAGTGCCTTGAGCGGGCCACGGCGGGCGGTCAGGCGCTTGTAACGGGCTTGTAGGTAGGTGTCCTTGGTTCTGGCCGCACCGAAGGCGGCGAGTCCGAGGGCGCCCTTGAGGTAGGGGTTGCCGGGGCGGACCTTGGTGGTCTTGGTGCGGCCGGCTGATTCGTGGTGGCCGGGGCAGACGCCGGCCCAGGACGCCAGGTGCCCGGCCGAGGCGAACCGGCTCATGTCGCCGCCGGTCTCCGCGATGATTACTTCGGCGACGGCCTGGTTGATCCCGGGGACGGTGTCGAGCAGGTCGAGCGCGGGGCGAAAGGGGGCCATCGCCTCCTCGATCCGCTCGTCCAGTCGCCCGATGGCGCCGGTGAGCTGGTCGTACTGGTCCAGATACAGCCGGGCCAGGAACGCATGGTGGTCACGGAAGCGGCCGGTCAGCGCCTCGGTGAGTTCGGGGATCTTGTTGCGGAGCTTGCGCCTGGCCAGGTCCGCGAGGATCTGCGGGTCGCGTTCACTGGTGATCAAAGCTTCCAGCATGGCCCGGCCGGAGACTCCCATGATGTCGGAGGCGACCGCGGCGAGCTTGATGCCGGTGTCCTCCAGCATCTTCTCCAGCCGCTGGGCGATCTGCCCGCGTTCCCGGGTCATCTGGGTGCGAGCCCTCGTGAGGTCCCGCAGTTCGCGCACCGGCTGGTCGGGCACGAACGAGGGGCGGACCAGGCCGTGGGAGCCGAGCTGGGCCAGCCAGGCGGCATCGGAGACGTCCGTCTTGCGGCCGGGCAGGTTCTTGACCTGCCGGGCGTTGGCCAGGATCACGTTCAGCTCCTCGGCCAGCAGGTAGTAGAACGGCTTCCAGTAGTCCGACGTCGCTTCGATCACGACCAGCGTCACCTCGGCGGCCAGCAGGTGGTCGCGCAGCGCGAGGACCTGGTTCGTCGTCGAACCCCAGGTCGTGGTCTGGGTGATGAACGACCCCCGTTGCTTTGTGCTCGGGGTGCGGACACACGCCTTGGCGTCCTTCTTGCTGATGTCGAGGCCGGCGCAGCGTTCGTGCAGCACGTCCACGGTCTTGCCCCTCCCTCACCGACGGCCGGACAGCTCACCGTTCCGGGAGGGCCAGGGTGGAACAGGAATTCTGACGCGCGTGCTCACAGCAACACTCCACGGTTCCCGTGGACGGCCCTCAGCACCATGCTGACCTGCGAGCTCACTGGCATCACAGATGCCTCGGTTTCGGCCGGAACGAACCCCTCCAGCGTCCCGGACCGGCCTCAGCCCACGTCAGGGCGGACAGAAGCACCTTCGGCGTGCGCCACGGCATTTACCACGCCCCCGGCGCGCACCGAAGGTGTGCTGAGTCGCTGACCTGCGAAAACGTCATGGATGAGCGTTGATCGGCAAGGACCGCCAAGATCCCCAAAGGACTCATAATCCGTCGGCCGTGGGTTCGAGTCCCACCCGCCCCACCTGTGCAGGTCACTGACCTGCGGAAACGTTCATTTTTGGGTGCTGGTTCGTCAACTTTGCCTGAACGGACTGGATCCGCTGCTCGTGGGTTGGGAGTCCGGCGGTGATCGGGGAGTTCGAAACCCTCTGACCTGCGGTGGAGCAGGTGATCGAGGTTGTCGCTCGCCGTCCGGGCGGCTGCCCTGAGGCCCGGGTCAAGACCCAGGGGCCGTACAGGGGCCGGGACGGCGCAGCCGTGTCCGTGGGCGCCGAGGTCGGGTCCTGTCGATCATGGCTGAAGGTGGATGGGCTGGCCCAGGCTCCCGGCCCGGGGCGACTCCTGGGCATGATCCCTGGGTCGCGTCCTACCCGCCGAATCTCGGGGTTGCGTGGTTGTGGGACGGGCTCACCTCGCTCATGGCCCCCGGGCCGCCAACACCCTGGAGTAAGGCGACCTGCCGACGGAGCAGAGGATCATGAACCGAATCAGCCGGGGTCTCGCATCAGCACCCCGATCTTCCTGGTAAGGGACTGCACCACCGGTGTGGTCACGTCATGCGAGTCGGTCCCGGCCCGACGTCGGTTACCTCCGCTTCGACGCCGAGAGTCATAGGTGGCTTGCCTTCGCAGTGTTTCGACAGCCGCACCGCCTCTGTGGCGAGCGAACTGTCGTCGTGGAAGCGGCGGATGTTGCCGAATGCCCAGCACGCCTTCAGATGCCGTGGGCTGCGAAGGTGATGAACTGGGTCACCTGACGTGCGGCGAAGTTGTCGTCGGAGACCAGGACGACGGTTCGGCGACCGTCGGGGAGTCGGGGCCCGAGGGTGATGCCCTCGACGTTGTCGACTCGGGTCAGCCCGGGGACGTCGGACAGGTCGGTCACGAGCGTTTTGCGGATCCGCTGGACCGGTTGCGCGGACGTGTCGGTGAGGGAATCGCGGCCGAGGACGTCGGTGGCGCCGTGGAGGTCGGCCAGGTAGATGCGGGTCATCCAGTTGTTGTCGCTGTAGATCGAGGCGCGTTCGAGGATCAGGAAGCGGTCGTGGCCGAGGGCCACGATGTCGCTGACGCCATTGGTGTCGGTGCTGCCGGTCGGCGGCGTGGCGAACAGCGGTTCCAGGGGGTAGGCGTACTGGGCCAGTGGCAGTCCGGTGCGTGCGTCGTGGACGGTGATGCGGGTGAGCGCGCCGTGCTCGGGGGTGGGGTCGTCGCCGTCCTGGTAGAGGGGGTCCTCCATGGCGGTGACGATCCGCCGTCCGTCCGGGGTGAAGGTGACGCCTTCGAGGGTCTGGTTCTTGCGGGGGCCGAACTCCTGAGAGTTCATGTGCAGCTGTGGGGGGATGGGGAGCTGTCCGCGGTAGGCGCCGGTCGTGGTGGCGCGGCGGATCCAGGGGTCGCCGAGGAGGGCGGGCCCGTCGGACGGGACGATGCGCTCGCCCTCGCTCGTCCAGGCGAGGCTGCCGTCGCGCGGGTCGACGGCGATGCCCTCCGGGTCGGGTGCCACGGTGGGGGTGGCGGTCGAGGTGGGCGGGAAGGTGGTGCCGTCCGGGCGGAGCCACGGGTGGGTGCCGGTGAGTTCCACATCCTTGAGGGCGCCGTGGGCGAAGTCGATGTGAGCGGTGTAGAGGCGGGCCGGGCCGGTCTGTGACCGGTCGTCGCTGATCAGGTAGTACGTGCCCGTCTTCGCGTCGTAGCTGACAGCGGACAGCCCGCCGACGGTGGTGCCCTGGAAGGCCATCGCGTTCGGCAGCTCCCGCTCGCCGAGGAAGTCCAGCCGTATGCCGCTGTCGTGGGCGGCGGCCGGGGTGCCGGCCACGGCGGGGAGTGCGGCGAGGACGACCGCGGTGGCGATGATCCGGGCGCGGGTGGCACGGATGCTCATGTGGTCTCCAAGGTGGGCAGGCCGGAGGGAGGAGTGGGAGCAGCCGCGGTACGGGACGCGCGGCGGCGGCGCCAGGCGAAGAACGCGAGGGCCAGCAGGGTGAAGACGTAGGGAATCGCGGAGACCAGCTGGGACGGAACGGCGAGATTGCCGAGCTGGACGGCGAGGGCCTCGGCGGTGCCGAAGCCGAGGGCGGCCAGGAACACGCCCCAGGGGCGCAGCGCGCCCAGGAAGACGGCGGCCAGGGCGATGTAGCCGCGGCCGGCGGTCATACCGGTGACGAAGAACGACACGGCGCCCATGCTCAGGAACACTCCGGCCGCCCCGGCCAGCGCGCCGCTGAGCGCGAGGGCGCGGAACTGGACCCGGTGGACGTGGATACCGACCGAGCGTGCCGCCTCGGGGTGCTCGCCGACCGCGCGCAGATGGAAGCCGAACCGGGCCCGGTACAGCAGCCAGGCGACCGCCGGGGTGGCGGCCAGGGCGGCCCAGGTCAGCACGTTCTGCCCGCTGAGCACCGCGCCGAGGCCGGGAACGTCCTCGACCAGCGGCAGGCGGACCGAGGGCAGCGCGCCGCTGTGCAGTCGGCTGGTCCCGCCCTTGTCGCCGAGCAGCGCGTACACGATGTACGCGGTCACGCCCGCGGCAAGGAGGTTGAGTCCGATGCCCGCGATGATGGCGTCCGCGCCGAGATACAGGTGCAGCACACCGAGCAGCAGCGCGAGCAGCGAACCGGCGGCGATCCCGCAGACGGCTCCGGTCCAGACCGAGCCGCTGTACCCGGCGACCAGCGCGCCCGTGCAGGCGGCGCTCAGCATCGAGCCTTCAAGGGCGATGTTGGGCACTCCGGCCCGCTCGGCCAGCAGCCCGCCGAGGGCGGCGAGGACGTAGGGCGTGGACACCCCGAGGATCGCCGCGAGGAATGCCGTGCTGAGCACGACGTCGAGGACGGGGCCCATCAGCGGGCCTCCCTTCGGGCGAGGTACCGCTTGACGAGTTCGGGCAGCGCCCGCGCGGTCACGAGCAGCACGATGACCGCCTGGATGATGGTCACGGCGTCGGAGCCGACGTCGGTCTGTTGTTCCATCACGTCGCCGCCGACCCGCAGATACGAGTAGAGGAGCGCGGCGGCGACCACTCCGACCGGATTGTTGCGGCCCAGCAGGGCGACGACGATGCCCTCGAAGGCCAGCCCGCCAGCCATGTCGGGTTGGAGTCCGCCGTAGACCCCGAGCGCGAGGTGGGCTCCGGCCAGACCGGCCAGCGCGCCGCCGATGACGAAGCTCCACTCGATGGTGCGCGGCACGTCGAGGCCGCCGTAGCGGGCGAAGCCCGGGTTGGAGCCGGTGATGCGGATGCGGTAGCCGAGCGGTGTCCTGGCGAGCAGGAACCAGACGGCGGCGGCCACCGCGAGCATCCCGAAGAGGCCTACGTTCGCCTGGTCCAGGGGGACGTCGAAGAAGTCGGAGAGGAGGGGCAGCACCGAGTCCGGCCGCACGGGGGCGGACTGTACGGCGCTGCTGTCGGGCGCCTTGAGATGGTCGGTGAGGAGATAGTCGAAGACCCGCACGACCACGGCGTTCAGCATCAGCGTGGCCACGATCTCGTTGGCGCCGAGGCGGGCCTTCATCACCCCCGGCACCGCGCCCAGCGCGCCCCCGGCGAGGGCGGCGACCACGAGCGGTACCAGGACGGCGGCGACGGGCGGCAGATGGAAGTTGATCGCCACGAGCGCGCTTGCCAGGGCGCCGGCGTACACCTGGCCCTCTGCGCCCAGGCTGATCTGCCGGGCCCGGAAGGGGATCGCGACGGACAGCCCGAGCAGCGCCAGGGTGGTGGCGTCGGCGAGCCAGCGGCCGATCCGGGGGGTGCGCTCCAGCGGGCCGGTGAGCAGGGCGTTCAGCGCGCCGGTAGCGTCCTTGCCGGTGGCCAGGACCACCAGGAAGGCGATGAGGACAGCGACGGCGACGGTCAGCACCGTCATCGTCAGCTCGACGACCACCGTACGGCGTCGGGTGGCGAGGAACGCCCGGCGGCCTTGCGTCTCGGGCCGCCCCTGCTGCTCAGCGGCCGGTTCCAGGGTCGAGGTCATCGGACACCTGCCGTGACCCGCTCGTCCGGATGCCGTTCCACCCCGAGCATGTACAAGCCGGTTGTCTCCTCGGTGAGTTCAGCCGGGTTGTCGAAGCGGGCGACGAGCAGGCCGTCCTTGATCACTAGCAACCGGTCGGAGAGCGCGAGCAGTTCACCGAGGTCGGCGGAGACCAGCAGCACCGCCGCACCTGCGTCACGGGCCTCGACGAGCCGCTCGTACATGAAGTGCATGGCTCCGATGTCGACTCCTCGGGTCAGTTGCGCGGCCAGCAACAGGCGGGGCCGGGCGGACAGTTCGCGGGCGACGACGACCTTCTGCAGGTTGCCGCCGGACAGTGCCCCGGCCGCCGTGTTGGGGTGCGGGGCGCGGATCGCGTAGCGGCCGATCAGGTCCTCCGCGAGCTCGCGTACGCGGCGGGTGCGTATGGTGCCCCGGCGTGCGACCGGGGGTCGGTCGTGGCGGTCGACGATCAGGTTGTCGGCGATGGACCGGTCCAGGGCCGCCCCGTTGGACAGCCGGTCCTCGGGCACGTGGGCGACACCGGCCCTGCGGTGGCCCGCCGCGTCGAGGTGGGTGACGTCGGCGTCGTCGACGGTGACCGATCCAGCGGTGGGGCGGCGCAGCCCGGCGAGGAGTTCGACGAGTTCGGTCTGGCCGTTGCCCTCGACGCCCGCGAGGCCGACGATCTCACCGGCCGCGATGTCGAAGGAGACGCCGTGCACCGCCGGGCCCGAGAGTCCACGCACCCGCAGCACCCTCGCCCCGGGTCGTGCCGGGGGCTTCGGCACGTCGAGGGACATCTCCCGGCCGACCATCATGGACGCCAGCTGCGCGGGCGTCGCCTCCTCGGTGCGTACGGTGCCGATCACCGACCCGGCGCGCATGACGGTGACGTGGTCGCTGATCTCCCGTACCTCTTTGAGCTTGTGCGAGATGAACAGCACGGTCATGCCCGAGTCGCGGAGCCTGCGGACCGCCGTGAAGAGGTCGGCGGTCTCCTGCGGGGTGAGCACGGCGGTGGGCTCGTCGAGGATCAGGATGCGGGCGCCGCGGTGCAGGGCCTTGAGGATCTCGGCGCGCTGGCGCATCCCCACGGACACCGCGTCGACCCTCGCCTCCGGGTCGACGGCCAGGCCCGCCTCCTCGGCCAGTGCGGCGGTACGTTCGGCGGCGGCCACGCGGTCGACGCGGCCCGCCCGGCCGGGCTCGACGCCGAGGACGACGTTCTCGGCGATGGTGAACGACGGGACCAGCATGAGGTTCTGGTGGACCATGCCCACGCCGAGGGCGATGGCGTCCTGCGGCCCCGAGAACCTGACCCGTCGCCCGTGCACGCCGATGTGCCCCGCTGACGGCTGTTCGAGTCCGTACAACAGCTTCATCAGGGTGGACTTGCCGGCGCCGTTCTGTCCGACGATCGCCCTGATCTCGCCGCCTGGTACCGACAGGTCGACGTCGCTGACGGCGCGGGTGCCGTTGGGGTAGGTCTTGCCCAGGCCCACGGCCTCCAGGGCGACAGGGGCCTTGTCGAGGGTTCCGGCCCCGGTGTCGTCGGCATTCTCCATGGGTTCCACCAGTGTTCCTCGGAGGTCAGAAGGCCGAAGGGACCTTGACGGCACCGGACTTGACCCTCGCGGCCTGCGCGTCGAGTTCGGCGCGCACGGCGGCGGGGACGAGCTTGTCGAAGTTTGCGTTGTCCACGTAGCCCACGCCGTCCTCGGCCAGGCCGACGGCGGAAGGCTTGCCATAGGCGAGGGTGCCGGCCTTGTTCGCCTTGGCCGCCAGGTAGAGGGCGTTGCCGGCGTTCTTGAGAATGGAGGTGACGACGGTCTGCCGCTGGGCCGCGTCGGCGAGCGTCTTGTACTGGTCGGAGTCGACCCCGAAGGCGTACCGCTTGCTGGCGACGGCCGACTCGAACACCCCGAGACCGGAGGATCCGGCGACGGGCCACACCAGTTCGGCGCCCTGCCCGTACATCGCCGAGGCGATCTGCTTGCCCTTGGCCGGGTCGCCGAACGGATTGTCGCCGCCGACGTACTGCACGAGGACACTCGAGGAGGGATTTCCGCCCGCTGCCTTGAAGCCCGCCTTGAAGCCGATGACAAAGTCCTCGATGACCGGAATCTTCACTCCGCCGATCACGCCCACCTTTCCGTTGCCGCTGCTGCCGGGAAGGGCCTTGGCGGCGACGAGTCTGTCGGCGAGGAATCCGGCCAGATAGGCGGCCTCGTTCTGCTTGAAGGTGACGGAATAGACGTTCGCACACTTGTTGGAACAGCCGCTCTTGCCTGTGTAGTCGACGGATCCGTCGAAGAGCCAGAACTTCTTGTCCGGGTACTCCGGGGCCAGTTTGGAGACGAAGCCGACCGTGTCGACAGTACCCGCGGCGAGCACGTCGTAGTCGTCACCGGCAGCCGCGTCCTCGAAGCCCGAGGACCACTTGGTACGGTCGCTGCCCAGCTCGACGACCTTCAGGCTGTAACCGAGGTCTTTCTCCGTCTTCTTCAGGCCCGCGTACGCGGAGTCGAAGAAGGAACGGTCGCCGAGGTTTCCGTTGATGACGAACTTGATTCTCAGCTTTCCGGATTTCCCGGACTGGGCGGAGTCGGCGTCTGTCGAGGCGCCGCATGCAGCGAGGGTGAGGGAGAGCGCCGCGACGGCCCCCAGAACTCTGATCTTGTTCATTGTTTTGATCTCTTTCTCGGGTTCTTGATTCCTCAAGCGGGGGCCGCTTTTTGTCATTGGCCGAAAGCTATGCAATGCAAAACGTTTTGGCTATGGCCTCTCGTGTTAGGAGATTGTTTCCGTGAGCAGCGCGGTGGCCGCGATGGTGACGGCACGGTCGAAGTCCGTCTCGCGCTCGGCCGGAGTGAGCGCCTCCGTGCGGCGCACGTGATCGCTGACCGTCAGCACGGCGAGCGCGCGACCGCCCTCGGCGGCGGCGGTCGCGTACAGACCCGCGGCCTCCATCTCCACGGCCAGGGTGCCGTGCGCCTCCAGGCGCTCGAACAGTGCCGGACGCTCCAGATAGAAGTGGTCGGTGGTGAAGACGGGCCCGACATGGACGTGCCGTCCGGTCCCAGCGGCCCGCACGGCAGCCGCGGCCAGGCCGAAGGAGGCGGCGTGGCTCAGCTGCACTCCGTCGATACGGTGGCTGCCCATGGCCGAATCGGTGTGGGCCGCCGTGGCCACGACCACGTCCCGCAGACCCACCGAGGCGGGCAGAGCGCCCGCCGTGCCCACGCGCACGATGCTGCGCACGCCGTAGTGGCGGAAGAGCTCGGTGGCGTAGATCGTGACGGACGGCATCCCCATCCCGGAGGCCAGGACGGACAGGGGCACGCCTCGGTGCGTTCCGGTGTATCCCTCGATGCCGCGCACGTCGGTGACCAGCCGGGCGTCCTGGAGAATCGTTTCGGCGATACGGCGCGCACGGCGCGGGTCGCCCGGCATCAGTACGTCCGGCGCGAAGTCGCCGGGTGCGGCCGAGAGATGGGCGGTGACCATCAGACATCCTCCTCCACCGGAGTCCGTGCCAGCCAGCGGACCAGCCGGTCCCACAGTTCGGGGTAGCCCTTCCAGTCCAGGAAGGCGGGCGGGGCCCAGTGCGGCGCCAGGTCGGACGTGAAGGCCGCAGACCTTCCCGCGCCGTAGCCGCCCACCGCCAGCAGCGGATGGCCCGCGCACTCGACGAGCAGGTCCGCCCCGTCCTTCACCGTCACCTCGTTGAGGCCGAGCAGATCCGGCCAGGTGTCGTCCAGTCCGTCGACCAGCTGGTGCCGGGCGACGACCCGCGGCGCGGCCCCGGCGGGCAGCTCCACCCGGTCGTCCCGGTCGTGCAGACCGACCGGCAGCGCCGCGGCCAGCGGGGTGCGTCCCCAACGGGCCTTGGCGTCGATGCCGGTGAAGGTGAGATAGCCGCCCACCATCAGCAGGCCTCCGCCGCGCTCCACGTAGGCCCGTAGCAGTTCCGTACGGTCCGGGGAGGGCACAGAGTGGGCGAAGGTCTGCGGCGGGAGCTGGAAACTGTTGGCTCCGACGTCGCTGATCACGACGACGTCGTAGGCCTCCAGGCCCTCGGCCGTGGCGGGCACCTCGGTCGCTATCTCGTGCGCCGGGACGTACGTCACCGTGTGGCCGCGGTCGCGCAGCGCGTCGAGGAAGACCTGGGCGCCCTCGACGTACTCGGAGGTGAAGAAGGAGTCGAACCCCTTCTGGTGGACGGAGTGGGTGAACCAGGACTCACCCACGACGAGGACATGGGGCATCGCGGCACGACCTTCCTGTGATGTGTGCGGTGGTTTTGGTGTGCGGTGGTTTTCGTGTGAGCCGGTCAGGGGGCCGGGCGCACGGGAGACGTACTGGCGCGGGCCTTCAGCCGGACCGGCAGGATGTGCCGGGAGGCAGGGGGCACCTCGTCCCGGTGGACGTAGCTCAGGAGTTGGGCCCCGGCCGTGCGGCCGATGTCGTAGGCGGGCTGGTGGACGGTGGTGAGGCGGGGATGGACGCGGGAGGCGAGCATGATGTCGTCGAAGCCCGCCACCGAGACGTCGTCGGGGACGCGCAGGCCCGCGTCCTCCAGAGCCGCGATCGCGCCGAGCGCCATCAGGTCGTTGGCGGCGAACACCGCGGTGAAGCGACGCGGGCCGCCGTCCTCCAGGGCCGCGGCGACCAGGTTGTAGCCGGACCGCTCGACGAAGGCGCCCTCGACCTCGGTGACCCCCGCGCTGCCGAACGCCTCACGGAAACCGGCGATCCGCTCCAGGCTGCTCACCAGGTCCACCGGGCCGCTGATCGCGAGTATCCGGCGATGACCCAGCTCCCGTAGGTGCTGCCCGATCAGCCGCCCGCCCGCCCGGTGGTCGGCGGTGACCAGGATGGTCTGCTCCAACAGACCGGGGACGACCTCGTCGGCCAGGGCGATGGGGAACCGCCCGAGCAGTGACGCCAGCCGGCCACGCGAGGGCGGCGAGCCGGAGGCGTACACCATGCCGTCGATGAACCGGCCGCGGAGCATTTCCAGATAGCGGTCCTCGCGGTCGGGGTCGAATTCGGTGTTGCACAGGATGACCCCGTAGCCCAGGTCGTGGGCGGCGTCGTCGACTCCCTTGGCGAGTTCGGCGAAGAACTGGTTGGTGATGTCGGGCACCAGCAGCCCTATCACGTTGGTCGAACCGGCCTGGAGATTGCGGGCCGTGGAAGCGGGAACGTAGCCGAGTCGGCTGACGACCGTGCGGACCCGCTCGGCCGTCTCCTCCGCGACAGGCCGGTTGCCGCTCAGCACGTGCGACACCGTGGTCGCACTGACCCGGGCGGCCGCCGCCACGTCCTTGATCGACGCGGGCCGCCGCATCCGGCGGCGGCCCGCGGCCTCGTCCTGTTCACGGGTCATAGTGCTGCACCGCTCTCCCGTGCGAGGTGTCCAGCAGCGCGGGCACGCGTGCCTCGACCTCGGCCAGCAGCCCCGGCAGGTCCACGGTCAGCAGCCGGCCGTCCCGAACCACGACCCGCCCGTCCACCACGACCGTGCGCACATCGCTCGCCCGCGCGCTGTAGACCAGGGCCGCCACCGGGTCGTGCACCGGGCGGCAGTGGACTCCGCCCAGGTCGACCAGCACGATGTCACCGGCCCGGCCCGGTTCGAGCGCGCCGATCCGGTCCCCGAGTCCGAGCGCCCGGGCCCCGCCGCGCGTGGCCAGTCGGACCGTGTCGGAGACCGTCATCCAGGTGGCGTCCCGCTCCGCCTGCTTCTGGGTCAGCGCGACCAGCCGCATCGCCTCCCACACGTCCAGCGTGTTGTGCCCGGCCGCCCCGTCCGTCCCGGCCCCGACGGCGACACCGGCGTCCAGCAGGCTCCGTACCGGAGTCAGCGGACGCAGGGCGTGCTTCAGGTAGACCTTGGGGCAGCAGGCCACGCCGGTACGGTCCCGGTGCGCCTCCAGCAGCGGCAGATCTTCAAGGACGATGCCGCACCCGTGGGCGATCAGCGCGCCCGCCTCCAGCACGCCGGTCCGTTCCAGCACCCCGATGGGGGTGATGCCGCGCCGCGCCAGGCTCGACTCGGTCTGCTCCAGGTGCTCGGCGGCGTGGATGTGGATCCGTAGGCCCGCCTCCCGGGCCAGCTCGGCGAGCCGGACCAGGTCCGCGTCCTCGACGGTGTACGGCGCGTGCGGGCCCAGCGACGAGGTGATCCGCCCGCCGGCGGTGCCGTGCAGGGCGGCGGCGGTCTCGGCGCTCTGTTCAAGAGCCGCGCGACCCCGGCTGCTGAAGTAGGTCGGTGCGATGTCGGCCCGGATTCCGGTACGCACGACGGCGTCGGCGATCCGCTCGGCGTGGAAGTAGTGGTCGGCGAACGTGGTCACGCCGCTGAGCAGCATCTCCGCGCAGGCCAGCTCCGCGCCGAGGCCGATGTCCGCGGGGGTGAGGTTGACCTCCATGGGCCACACCCGCTCGTTGAACCAGGCCTCCACACTCACGTCCTCGGCGGCGCCGCGCATCAGCGTCATCGGGCCGTGGGTGTGGGCGTTCACCAGACCTGGTACGGCGATCAGTCCCGTGCCGCCCACAGTCTGCGCCCCGGCGGCGTCCGGCCCGGAGCCGGCCGGGCCCAGCCAGGCGATCACTCCGTCCTCGACCAGGATGTCCTGGTCCTCCTCCACCCGGCAGGGGCCCGATTCGGGCACGACGAGCACCGAGCAGGAGGTCACGATCAGTCGGCGCATGATGCGGATCCTTCCGTTCGAAACGGACGCTAAGGACCCAAAACGTTTTGCACAACCCCTTGCCATGCCGAGTCCCCCCGCCTGAGGGCGGCTCGGGAAAGCGTGCTGCAGATTGCCGCGCTCGTGCGGGGCCACGTGCAGTGCGTCACCCGGGTCGTCGAGCACCGAGGGGACCGTGAGAACCGCAGCCACTCCCATTATGACGTCAGTGGTGTATGCTGCCAGTGTAATAATTTGCAGATGGGGGCGCATATATGGCCTGGAAGATCGTCGTGGTCGAGCCGGCTCTTTCGTGGCTTCACGGCCTGCGCCGCACTGACCGCGACACCCTGATTCAGGTCAGCCAGGTTGTCACTGCTCTCCAGGAGGAAGGACCCGCGATGGGCCGGCCTCTGGTGGACACGATCAAGGGCTCGGCGCTGCCGAACCTCAAGGAGCTTCGCCCCGGCTCGGCAGGGGCGGAGTTCCTTGAGGTTCGTGTTCGACCTGGACCGCCAGGCTGTGATCCTGGTCGGCGGTGACAAGGCGGGCAACTGGTCCGGCTGGTACCGCGTCGCGGTACCCCAGGCGGAGCAGGCGTACGCGGAGCATCTGAAGCGAATCGACGGAGAGGACGGGGCACGATGACTGATCACCTCAAGGACCCGCAGGCCCTCTCCTGGGGAGACCTGACTGAGGATTTCGCCTTCACCGACGCCGAAAAGGACCAGATCCAGAAGGGGGCGCAGGCAATGGTCCTGGCCTCCCGTGTCCACCGCCTCGCTGAGTTGCGGAAGCGCCAGCACACCACGCAGGTCCAGGTTGCCGCCGCCATGGGTGTCACCCAGGCCCGCGTCTCGCGCATCGAGAAGGGTCAACTGGAGCGCAGTGAGGTCGACACCCTCGCCGCCTACGTCAAGGCGCTCGGCGGCAAGCTGAAGATCGTCGCTGACTTCGGTGATGAGACGTACGTGCTCGGCTGACCCGATCGGCGCGCCGCTACCCAGGTCGATGCGCAGTCCGGTGGACGGGATCGCATCTTGACGTCAGGGATGGTGCTCCACCCTGGTGCCTGGGATGGAGCATCATCGCGTCGGTAAGGGACTCCGCTGTGCGAGGGTTCTATCCCCTTGGCTGAACTGGGTGGACGCGGCTGCTGCTGTGGTAAGCGTCCAACTCGTCGACTTCCAGGGGCCATTGAGGGGCCACAAGGACAGGAGCGGACCGACAAGCACTGCACAGGGCTGACACTGATCAGCATGTCTGACCTGCAAGAACGGCGTAAATCGGCAATGATCGGCAAGGGCCGCCAAGATCCCCAATGGACTCATAATCCGTCGGCCGTGGGTTCGAGTCCCACCCGCCCCACCTGTGCAGGTCACTGACCTGCGGAAACGTTCATTTTTGGGTGTCGGAGCGTCAACTTCGCCTGAACGGACTGAATCCGCTGCTCGTAGGTTTGGGGCCAGGTTGGTCTGCGTCGGCTGACGTTCTTCTGACCTGCACGTATGCGCGCGGATGCGTGGCTGGTGAGACGTGTTCTGGTCGGCTCTGCTGCGACAGGGCAATGAATTGAGGCCATCCTGAGGCCGACGGTACCGGGGAAGCGTGTCGATGGCGGCGGGACCAACCGTCGGGCGGCTCACTGTCAGCAGTCCGATCTCCGCCAGCCGTCGGTTCTCCGCGCGCCACGAACCAAGGGTTGTCTCACGCTCTGGATCCGGGGGGGCGCGTTACCGCCTCAGCCACACCCGTTCTGGGGTGCTCCCGTGGGTTCTGCCTGGCGGTCTTTTCGATGCCGAACCGAGCAAGTGCACGTTCGAGAGCCTGCTCGCCGCAGGACCGGTACGCAAGGGGTTGTATCCGGTTTGATCACGTGATGTGGAGGATGGCGAGGGGGCGGAAAGCGTCGCTGGCGGGGTGGGAGAGTCGGCGGCGATGTTCGCGTGGTCTTCGCCCGCCACGGCTTCTGCCGTGCCGAAGCCGACCAGCTTGAGCACCGGACTCGAAACCGAGCTGATCGGCGCGCAGCGGGGTGCCGCGATCGAGTCTTGCGGCGCGACGAAGGCGACGAAGACGGTCTTGGCTTCGTGAGGCCAGTGACTGAACACCTCGGGAACCACGGCCCAGGCGTGGCGACGCTGCCCGCGGACATACCGTCAGCGCACAGACGCGTGACCCGGGTCTGTCGCGCCTGGCCAAGAGCCTGTCGCCTGTTGCCTACCCGCCGGCTGCCGGAACTTCGACGATCGAGACAGACACGATCCGAGGGGAAGACAGATGAGCGCAACAGCAGCGACCGGTGTCGAGGTGCGGGGTGCGTGTCCGCACGACTGCCCCGATACCTGTGCGATGAGGATCACCGTCACGGACGGCAAGGCCGTGAGCGTGACCGGTGACCGGGAGCATCCGTACACTCGCGGTGGCTTGTGTGTGAAGGTCGACAACTACCTCGACCGGGTGTACAGCCCGGACCGTGTGCTCTACCCGATGCGGCGCACGGGGCCGAAGGGCAGCGGACAGTTCGAGCGGATCACCTGGGATCAGGCGCTGGACGAGATCGCGGACCGGTTCCGGGCGATCTCCGCGGAGTTCGGGCCCGAGGCAGTCATGCCGTGCAGCTACCTCGGCACGCAGGGGATCCTCAACGGCCTCAACGTGGGCGACCCCTTCTTCGCCAAGCTGGGCGCCACCATCGCCGAGCGCACCTACTGCGACTCCGGCTCGTGCACCGCGTACACGATGACCATCGGCGACTGTGCGGGAGTGGACCCCGAAAGCCTCGTCCACTCCAAGTTCATCCTGATCTGGGCCTGCAACGTGATGAGCACCAATCTTCACCTGTGGCCGTTCATCGCCGAAGCCCGCAAGCGGGGCGCCACCGTGGTCGTGGTGGACCCCGTGAAGACCCGTACCGCGAAGGCGGCCGACTGGCACATCCCGATCCGGCCGGGCACCGATGGAGCTCTCGCGCTGGCGATGATGAACGTGATCATCGAAGAGGGACTCACCGATGACGACTACATCGCCAACCACACCGTCGGATACGAGGAGTTGGCCGAGCGCGTACGGCAGTACTCACCGGAGTGGGCCGCCGAGGAGACCGGCGTTCCGGCCGAGGACGTCCGCAAGCTGGCCCGCGCGTACGCCACAGCGCAGCCGTCCGTCATCCGGATCGGTGTGGCCGTCGAGCGGCACGCCGGCGGTGGCCAGACGGTACGGGCGCTCGCCTGCCTGCCCGGACTGGTCGGCGCGTGGCGCAAGCCCGGTGGCGGGATTCTTCAGCTGCCGCTGTGGGCGTTCCCCGTCAACTGGGGCGCGATGATGCACCCGGAGATGCTCGAGCCCGGCAAGCGGGTCGTGAACCAGTATCTGCTGGGGCAGGCGCTGACCGGCGGTCTCGACCTGGACCCGCCCATCAAGGCGCTGGTGGTCTACAACTCCAACCCGGTGGTCGTGTGCCCGGACCAGGAGAGGCTGATCGAGGGGCTGCAGCGGGACGACCTGTTCACCGTGGTCAGTGAGCAGTTCATGACCGACACCGCGCAGTTCGCCGACATCGTGCTCCCCGCCACCACTCAGCTGGAGCAGGACGACATCATGTTCTCCTGGGGCCACCTCTACGTCACCTACAACCACCGCTCGATCGAGCCGCTCGGCGAAGCTGTGCCCAACACGGAGCTGTTCCGGCGGCTGGCGGTGCGCATGGGCTTCACCGAGCCGGTGTTCCGGCGCACGGACGAGGAGATGATCGCCGAGGCGTTCGACTGGTCGGCGCCCGCCATGCAGGGCATCACCCTCGAGTCACTGCAGGAGAAGGGCTGGCAGCGGCTGACCGTGCCGCCCCCGGACCAGTACGCCCCGTACGCGGAGGGCAACTTCCCCACCCCGTCCGGCAAGGTGGAGCTCAAGTCCTCCATCGCGGAAGCCGTCGGGAACTTCGTGGTCCCGCTGTTCCGGCAGGGCTCCAACGACCACCAGCCGGGCACGCCGGTCGATCCGCTGCCGCACTACATCCCGCCTCGCGAATCGGCGCGCGCGAACCCCGCGCTGGCTGCGCGGCACCCCCTCAACCTGGTCACCCCGAAGCCGCATGCCTACCTGAACTCCAGCAGCGCCAACCTGCCGCTCCACCGGCGCGTGCAGGGGGAGCCCACCGTCCTCATCCACCCCGACGACGCCGCCGAGCGCGGTATCGCCACCGGCGACGACGTGCGGGTGTTCAACGACCGCGGCTCGTTCGTGGTGAAGGCGAAGGCGGACAAGTCCGTCCTGGCGGGCGTCGCCGTGTCGGCGTACGGCGGCTGGCGCATGCACACGAAGTCGCTGTCCACGATGGCGTCCCTGAACCCCACCGCCTTCGCCGACCTGGGCAACGCGCCCACGTTCTCCGACACCCTCGTCCAGATAGAGAAGGCCTGACCCATGGCTTACATCGTGACCGACGCCTGCGTGGACATCCTCGACCAGTCCTGCGTCGAGGAATGTCCGGTGGACTGCATCTACCAGGGGGACCGGATGATGTACATCCACCCCGACGAATGCGTCGACTGCGGGAAGTGCATGGCCGTCTGCCCGAGCGACGCGATCCACTGGGAACACAAGATCCCCGTGGAACTGGCCCCGTTCACCACGGCCGCCGTCGAGTTCTTCGAAGAGCACGAGGACGCGGCCGGTGGTGCGTCCTCGCGCGGACCGGTCGGTGTCGACCACCCCCTGCTGCGGGAAAGGCGTGCCACCGGTGAAGGCTGAGTACGACACCGGCTGCGGCGACGACGGATACGACAGCGACCTGCTGGTCGTCGGCGCCGGGCCGGTCGGTCTCTACGCGGCCTACTACGCCGGGTTCCGGGGCATGTCGGTCACGGTGATCGACGCGCTCGACCAGCCCGGCGGCCAGATGGCGGCGCTGTATCCCGAGAAGAAGGTCTACGACGTCGCCGGATTCCCCGCCGTGAAGGCGCAGGACCTCGTCGACGCCCTGGTCCAGCAGGCGTCGCAGGCGAAGCCCCGGTACCTGCTGGGCCACACCGCGCGGACCCTTGAGGACACGGCGGACGGCATCGCCGTCACCACCCATCGGGGCATCGTGGTGACGGCGAGGGCCGTGCTGGTCACCGGCGGGATCGGCAGTTTCACGCCGCGCCCGCTGCCCGCGGGCTCCGAGTACGAGAACCGAGGCCTGCGCTACTTCGTGCCGAAGCCGGCCGAACTCACCGGCGCCGACGTGGTGGTCGTCGGCGGCGGGGACTCCGCGGTGGACTGGGCGCTGGCGCTCGAACCCCTCGCCCGCTCGGTAGCGCTGGTCCACCGCCGGCCGCGGTTCCGGGCACACGAGCACAGCGTCCGGCTGCTGCGCACGTCGTCGGTGCGGCTGTACACCCCGCACGAGGTACAGCGGATCAGCGGCGAGACGCGCGTGGAACAGGTGGAGTTGAGCAACCTCGAAACCGGCGCGACCGAGAGCCTGCGGGCGGACGCCGTGGTGGCCGCGCTCGGCTTCGTCGCGAACCTCGGCCCGCTCGCGACGTGGGGGCTTCAGATGCGGGGCCGGCACATCGCGGTCGACCGGACCATGCGCACCAGCCGGCCGCGCGTGTACGCCGCGGGCGACATCGCGGACTACGACGGCAAGGTCGCGCTGATCTCGGTCGGTTTCGGCGAGGCCGCACTCGCGGTGAACCACCTCGCCCCCGTGGTCGATCCCACGCTGGGCACCGTGCCGGGGCACTCCAGCGACGGCCTGTGAGCGGCCCTTACGCCCGGGCCCGAGCGCGGTAGGCGGTCGGCGAGGTGCCGTACACCTCGCGGAACGCCCGGCTGAACACGGCGAGATCGGTGAACCCCCAGCGGACGCAGATCTCGGTGAGGGTGGCTTCGCCTCCCCGGTGGGTCAGCAGGTCGCGTCGGCACCGCTCCAGCCTCTGCCGCCGGATCACCTGGGACACCATCTGTCCCCGGCCGGCGAACATCCGCTGGAGCTGGCGCGTTGACACGAAGTGCGCCTGCGCGACGCGTTCCGGGGACAGGTCCGGATCACCGAGATGCTCCGCGATGTAGGTGTCGATCTGCCGCAGCAGGCTCGCGTGGCGGTCGGTGCCGGCGCCGAAGCCATGTGCCTCTGTCGCGATGGTCGCCACCAGGTCGCCGATCTCGTCGGCGATCCGGATGGCGCCCCCTTCGCTGATGGCCGGCTTCTCGACGAGCAGGTCGGTCAGCATCCTGCTCAGCACCCCGGTGATGCCGCTGCCGCCGTCCAGCGTCCGGCAGGTGAGCGAGACGGACTCGCTGTCGCTGAGCTGGATGGTGTCGCGAGGCCAGGTGAAGACAGCGAGGTCCCAGTAGGGGGAGGCGGCACCCGAACGAAGCGCCCAGTGAAAGGGTCGTTCTGTCTCGTAGATGACGAAGTCGCCGGGGTGAAGGGTCGCTTCGTGCCCGTCCTGCGCGGCATGCGCCTCACCTCGGCGGACCAGGCAGACCTGGAAGTATCGCTCGCCATCGCGCCGCAGCAGTTCCTGCGTGCGGACGACGTCCTGGTCCACCGAGCGGACTCCCGACACCCGGAGGTGACCGAGGAAGTCGCTGCGCACGGCGCCGTCGAACGTGCCACAGTCCCGTTCGACGTCCACGTCGAGGCTGACGAAATGGTCCCGAAGGAGGTCCCGCCAGACCTCCCGCCGACTGGTATTCGTCTCGTTCGACCCCCCTGCTGTCATGGCTCCACCTCGCTCGTATCCGGTGCCCACCCGGCGCTGGACGAGTGCTGGTGGGGGAGATTCTCGGCCATTTCCATAGGCGGATCGTTGTCGCAATGTAAAAAGCCGGAAAACCCCCGCTCAGTGACGCTTTCCGGTCGCCGCTGGTCAAAAGCCTGTCGCACGGAGTCCTGTGCGGGCGGCCTCGGCCGGTGAAGATGAACGCCAGTGCCGATCAAGAACCCGAGGGAACGCATCGTGATAGCCGTCGTGAATGATCAGATCCGCTGTCCGGAAGAACGGGAAGAATCGATCGAAAACATCCGAGTGGGTCTGACTCGGAACCGCGTCCCGGTCGCCGAGGCGATCGAGTGGGCGACCGTGCCGCACTGTGGCGCGGTCGTCACTTTCACCGGCACGGTACGCGACAACAACGACGACTTGGCAGGGCACCATACCGGGATCGTCGGGATCGACTACGAGGCGTTCGACCGGCACGTCGAGCCGCGACTTCGCCAGATCGCCCTCGCCGCCCGAGACCGGTGGCCCGTCCTCGGGCGCGTGGCGTTGTTCCACCGCATCGGGCCGGTGCCGGTCACCGAGGCGAGCGTCCTGGTCGTGGTGTCCGCACCCCACCGCAGCGAGGCGTTCACCGCGGCCCGCTTCTGCATCGACGTCCTCAAGGAGTCCCTTCCGGTGTGGAAACGCGAACACAGCGGGGACGGCACGAGCGGCTGGGTGGCGACCGGGAACCAGATCGACAACGTGACCGCCTCAGCGCGCCGCTGGTGCCTCGCCCGTAACCCGGAGCCGGCGGCGTGATGATTCCGTCTGTCGCAGACCGCCGGTCCCGTCCGCTTCGCGACCTGCGGATTTCCATCACTGACCGGTGCAACCTCCGGTGCCGGTACTGCATGCCGCGCGAGCATTTCGGCCTGGGGCACCCATACCTCAAGCCCGCCGACCTGCTGACCTTCGACGAGATCGCGCGCCTGGCTCGGGTGTTCGCCTCCCTCGGCGTGCGCAAGATCCGCCTCACCGGGGGCGAGCCGCTGCTGCGTCGGGGCGTCGCGGACCTCGTGGCGCTGCTCGCCGCGGTACCCGGGCTCGATCTCGCGATGACGACCAACGGGCTGTTGCTACCGGCGATGGCGGAACGTCTGGCGAAAGCCGGGCTGCGCCGGGTGACGGTGAGCCTGGACTCGCTCGACGACGCCGTGTTCCGGGCGCTCGCCGACACCGCGGTTCCGGTGCGCCGGGTCCTCGACGGCATCGACGCCGCCGCACGGGCCGGCCTCATCCCCGTCAAGGTGAACATGGTGGTGAAGCGGGGGGTCAACGACGGGTGCGTACTGCCGATGGTGGAGCGGTTCCGGGGCAGCGGCCACATCCTCCGCTTCATCGAGTACATGGACGTGGGGGCCACGAACGAGTGGCAACTCGGCGAGGTGCTGCCCGCCGCCGAGATCGTGCGCCTGATCGACGACCGTTACCCGCTCGAACCGCTCGGCGCGACCGCCCCCGGCGAGGTGGCCACCCGCTACCGCTTCAGGGACGGCGCTGGGGAGATCGGTGTCATCGGCTCCGTGACGCGGCCGTTCTGCGGGGACTGCACGCGAGCCCGGTTGTCCGCCGACGGGAAGGTGCACACGTGCCTGTTCTCCTCCGGCGGGACCGACCTGCGGGCATTGCTGCGAGCGGGCGCCTCCGACGAGGAACTGCGCCAGGCCGTCGGCGCACTCTGGAGCGCCCGGGAGGACCGCTATTCGGAGTTGCGCGGGCGCCGCACACGAGCGCGCGGCGATCGGGTCGAGATGTCCTACATCGGCGGGTGAACTGGAGAAAGGTGGATCGCCTCATGCCCACAATGCTGCTGTTCGCGGCCGCGCGGGAGGCGGCAGGCCGAGCCTGCGACGTGATTCCCGGCAGCACGCTCGGCGAGGTTCTCGACGAGGCACGCCGGCGCTACGGCGGAGAGTTCGCCCAAGTGCTGGCGAACTCCCGGGTGTGGCTCAATGGAGAGACGCCGTACGACGACATGCGCGGCGCCCCATGCGAGGACGGCGACGAGATCGCCGTGCTGCCACCGATCAGCGGTGGATGACCGCACATGGTCCTGCTCTCCGCCGACGGTTACCGCGCCGCGCTGTCGGCGCTACCCGGCCGGGCGACCCCGGGTCGCCCGGCCGCCGGACCCGGTCCGTGGGACGTGGTCATGACCGAGGACGTGTCCGACGGGTTTGCAGCTGTCCGCGGTGGCTCCGTTCAACGTCCTGGCCGCTTCGACCAGTTCGTGCCCGCGCCCACACCGTTGCCGCGGGCGGGTCTACTGCTCCGAAGTCGCCGATTCTCCTCAATCAAGGCCCGTGAGGTGAGGAATCCAAGATGAAAGAAAGGTACCCGTAATGAGCAGTGTCCCGGGCAGATCCATGAGCAGTGAAGCCGCTGTACGGAATCGCGTTGCAGATGTCATGGTCACCTGTCCCAAGACCCTGGGACCGCTCTCCAGGGTGGACGACCTCCGAGCTCTTTTCAGCGACGACCACCTCCACATGGCCCTGGTCGTCGACCTGGACGGACGGCTCATAACGACGATCGAGCGACCGGATATCCCCGAATCCGCTTCGAATTCCGCGGCCGTCACGGGGTTCGGGACTCTTGTCGGCAGAACGGTGCAGGCGTCGTACCCACTTGAGGCTGCTACAACAGTGATGATATTCGAGGCGCGACGTCGGTTGGCGGTGGTCGACGATTCCGGTCGACTGCTCGGGCTGCTCTGTCTGAAGCGAGACGGAAGCGGCTACTGTTCGGATGAAGGGATCCGCGCCCGCGCTGACGAAAGGGAACGAGCGCACTCTCCGTCTCCCATGCCTGAGCAGTCTCAGCCGTAGGGTGGCATGGTTCGGGCGCTGTGTCCGGATTAATGCGGCTTCGGGGCAAGGGTGAGGCTCATACGGGGTGTAAGACCTGCCTGTCCGGGTCGCCACCACCAGCTCGCCTTTGTCCTGGCCTGGCACTGGCCGGGGCGAAGTCCGTGGCCGCAATCGCGGAATGGGCTGCTGACGCACCGCCCGCAAGGGCAACCACCCCACCCTGCGTCGGTGCTCAAGGCCGGTGCAGACGTCTTGGCCGGCGACACCGGCCGCGAGGCTCTGCCTCGGTACTCGGGGACACAGCCTCTGCGCGTCGGAAGGACATTCCGCTGCGGGTGAGTTCGAATCCCGTCTTTGAGCTGGCGCGAACGTCCTCTATGTCTTCAGCGCGATCCTGTCGGGCCTCATTGAGGCCGAGTTGAGGCCGCAAGGACAGGAACAGACTGACAAGGACTGAGGAGCACCCACCTGGATAAACCCATCTGACCTGCGAAAACGTCATGGATGAGCGTTGATCGGCAAGGACCGCCAAGATCCCCAAAGGACTCATAATCCGTCGGCCGTGGGTTCGAGTCCCACCCGCCCCACCTGTGCAAGTCTCTGACCTGCGGAAACGTTCATTTTTAGGTGTTGGATCGTCAACTTTGCCTGAACGGACTGGATCCGCTGCTCGTAGGTTTGGGGGCCGGCAGCGTTCGGGGGAGATCCAACCCCTCTGACCTGCGGCGGAGTAGTTGTGCAAGGTTGCCGTTCTCGGTCCGGGCGACTGCGCTGCGGGTCGTCCCCAAGACCCAGGGGCCATACAGGGGCCGGGAGGGCGCGGCCGGGGTCAGGCCGAGAGGGTTTCCGGGCCGATTTCGTTGTCCCGTTTGCTGGTTCGGCGGCATGGAGCAAACCCCAGCCGAGCGCCTGCATACACTCCTCACGACCGCCTCACACTGACCACGTGTTGCAACGACCGCTGGAATCCCTCCGGGCGGGGGCGTGGCACGGCCGGACCACATCACGGTCCGCGATGCGACCGTGTACCGGCGCTGGAAGTCCCGGGCGGAGCTCGCCGCGGAGGCGCTGGACCACGCCGGTCTCACCGATTGCCTCGTGCCGGTCATCATCGGTCCGGGCCGACTCCGCGAGGAGCTCGTTGCGACGATGACCCGCGCCCTTTGGGAGCCAGAACACTTCCCGCGTCGACCTGCTCACGGCCCTGCATGACTCGGCTCGCCAGGAGCCGGAACTGTGCGGTCTCGTCAGGCAGCGATATGTCGACTCCCTGCACCAGGCCATCGAGGGCGTGCTGGCACACGCGGTGGAGCGCGGCGATCTCCCCCCGCGCCAGGCCGATCCATCAGGAGGTCACTCGATGGCGGTCTCCGCCGCCGTCGCTCTGCTGCTCCACTGGGGGCTTGTCCGTGACCGGCGGGTCAGCGGCGACGACATCGCGGCGATCGTCGACGGCGTCCTCATGCCCTTGCTCTGACGGCCATTCGTGCAGCGTCACCGGCAGGCGGAGGGCGCGGCGCGCGCTCCGCAGTGTCCGTGTGTACGCCAGTCAGTGCGCCGTCCTGGTGTCCCCTTCGTGCTCGATGCCCAGGAGGGCAAGGGCGTTGTGGATGCCCTGTTCGAGGACTTGATCAGCGAGCTGCGGGTCGGCGAGGGCCCGTGAGAGCTGGAGTGTGCCGGCCATCATGGCGTACGAGCTCAGTGCCATGGGGCGGACCGAGAGCGGGTCGTCCGGCGCCAGGCGCGCGGCGATGCCGTCGGCGACCACCAGTACGCCCTCGGTGTAGGCCTGCTTGGTCGGGTGCGTGCAGCGCCCTATCTCGTCGAGCAGGGCGGCGGACGGGCAGCCGACGTCACGGCTGTCACGGTGCCATGGGGACAGGTACCAGCGCACGATCTGTTCGAGGCCGGCGCGGCCCGGTTCCGCGTGCGCGACGATGCTCGCGTTCTGGGCCTGCAGCTGGTCGGCGATCGTGGTGGCCACCAGGTCGTCCTTGGACGTGAAGTGGGTGTAGAAGGCGCCGTTGGTCAGCCCGGCGTCCCTCATGAGCGCCGCGATGCCCGAGCCGTCGATGCCGTCCTCCTTGAAGCGGCGGCCCGCCGTCTCGATGATCCTCTGCCGGGTGGCCTGCTTGTGCTCTTTCCTGTATCGCACCACACACTCCTCTGCGTGCCGGGAGGGCTGCTCGCCCTCCAGCGGCTCCTCCAATGTATTGTATTGTGAACGTAATTCAATAGCCCCGGATTCCGGCAGCCTCACAGTCGGGGCCCGGTTGCCGCCCCCTGCGCCTCCGCCGCGCTGGACCGCCTGCGGCCCGGCCGGCCGCGAACTGCGCCCACCACGGAAACCCCCCCTTGCGCGCCAAGGTTGCGCCGCTTAGTATTATGGTCATAATTTAACTGGCTCGCGGCTCGGTGCGGTGGATTCCGAGGTGATCGAGCGATCCGAGCGGATCGGATCGTCGGCCTGATCCACACCTCCGGCTCGCCTCTTCGAGCGCCGGCCAACGGCAGCGGCCCCACAGGCCCAGCACGTCTCCCCGTGTGCTGCGTGAGCAGACCCGCCAGAACTGACGGGCACCCGCCGACAAGAGAAGGACGTCATGAGCACATATCTGGCCGACAAGGCCGAGAACCTCACCGTGGAGGGGCCCTCCGCGACCTTCACCTACCGGCGCATGGGTCCGCAGGGCGGTGTCCCGCTGGTCCTGCTGCAGCGTTTCCGCGCGACCATCGACTGGTGGGACCCGGAGTTCCTGGACTACCTGGCCGCCGACCACGACGTGATCGTCTTCGACAACGCCGGCGTCGGCTACACCACCGGAGAGCCGCGCGACTCCCTCGACGGATTCGCCGAAGGCGCCGCCGAGTTCATCGAGGCCCTCGGCCTCACGCAGGCCGACCTGCTCGGCTGGTCACTGGGCGGCTTCGTGGCCCAGCGCCTGGCCGCGCGCCGCCCGGAGCTGGTGCGCAAGATCATCGTGGCGGGCAGCGGCCCGACCGGCTGGGTGCCCGGTGCGCCGGAGGCGAGCGAGAAGGTCCTGGGCATCATGGCCAAGCCCGACGCCGACCAGGAGGACATGCTGTACCTGTTCTACCCGGAGACGGACGCGGCCCGCGCCTCAGGTCACGAGCACTTCGCCCACGTCGCGACCCGGCTCGCCGCCGGCGGCCCCGCGGTCACCGAGGCGACGGCGCAGGGCATGCTCGCCGCGATCGGCCAGCTCCTGGCGGCCCCCTTCGACGAGGTACGGGCCGAACTGGAGTCCATCAAGCACCCCGTCCTGTACGCCAACGGCCTGCACGACGTGATGGTCCCCGCCCACGCGTCCTACGTCGCCGTCCAGCACCTGGCCGACGCCACCCTCCTCCTCTACGGCGACGCCGGCCACGCCTTCCTCTTCCAGCACGCCAAGGCCTTCACCAAGCAGGTGACCGACTTCCTCGCCGCCTGAGCACGCCGACCGCGCCGCCGATCCCGAACCCCGGCGGCTGGCCGGTCAACCATCGTGCAAGTGCCGCCTCACAGTCGTGAGGCGGCACTTGCACGACTGCCGGCCGTCATCACCATCGAGGCTGGGCAGTCGGTGCGTACCGGTGACATGACGGGATTCTGGATTGTCGGTTCCGAGCAGTGCACCGTCGTGCAGCTGAGGCCCTCGCCGAAGCGGCCGTGATGCCCCGGAACTGGCCGCAGTTGACCGGCGGCTGTCCGGCATGGCGGGGAATGCTGAGCGGCAGCCGCCCGCTCGGCTCGATGCGCCCGAGCAGGAGCTCGGCGATTGCCCGACCGCCCTGCATCCCCGGGGTGAAGGCTTGGACGATGGCGTCCGCGCCGTGTTCCGAGGTGGGCAGCGTCGAGGGCTTGCCCTGGATCAGGACGACGACGAGGGGCCGGTCGAGCTTCTGGAGGGCGTCGAGGAGCGCGATCTGACTCACCATGAGCTCCAGCGTCGCCGTGGAGCGGCCTTTCCCCGGTCAGGCCGGCGGTGTCGCCGACGGCCGCGACGACGTAGTCCGCCTGGGACGCGACCGCCATCGCCTCAGGCAGTTCGGCTTCGCCGACCTTGGCGGGCAGGGTCGACCGGATCGGGGATCAGCCGGCCGATCTGCGCACCACGACGGTGTTGCGCAGGAGCACGAGTGAACACCACGACAGTTCGAGGACAGGGCGGACGTCGATGACGACGGCGCTCACTCGCGTCACCGGCCGGGAAGCCTCTGGGCCGGCCCGTGAGCTCGGCGCAGCGGAACCCGTGGAAGGTCATGGCTGGTTCGAAGGTGTGTCGCCGCCGCTCGAGATGAAGGGGTCGGTCGCCAGGGCCGAACGCAGCGACCGTACGCACAGCTCGCCGTCCTGAAGGACCCCGGGTGCCGCGCCGTGATGCCGTCCCGGCCACTCCGCGCGCACGGAGCTTGAGCCAGCCCACGATGTTCTGTACGAAGTCGAGGAGAAGGGCGCCGTAAGCGCCACGTCAGGTCCACTGCGGGTACAGGTGGGCGATGCGCTGTACCGGCGGCGCGGGATCGGGGGTGAGGCGGGCGTTGTCGTAGGTCGATGGTGTGGACGCGGCTCTCGTCCTGGAATCCGGGGCGCAGCCAGGCGTCGTCCTCATGCCGGCATCGATGTCCTGACTGCTGTAGAGATCGTCGGCTGTCACCGGTCCGGGGTCGGACGTCCATGACTTGTCGGTCACGACCAGCAGCTCGTGGCCGTCGGCGTAGCTGAGCCGCTCCTGCCCTGGGGGTGCGCTGTGCTGTGCGCCGCGACGCTCGGCGGAACCCGTGATTCCACAGCTGCGCATCTCGTTCGGCCCCACCACTTGCACCCTGATGAAAGTACGGTCATACTTCAATGGTCGACGGGTTGTTCAGGGACCTGATCCAACGGGTTTCCCACTTCCGGGGCCTCCTCTGGCCGCCGACTCCGGACTGCAGTCGCAGCCGGGAGACCGGGAACCGCTCTGCGCCCACCTGCGAGGAAGCAGAAATTGGCGCACATTGGCGGTCACCCACACATCGAAGGGCACGACCGTGAACGCACACGAAACGCGAGGCGACGTGGTGACCTCGTACAAGAACGCACAGACCCGCACCGTCACCGCCGACGGAGTGACCTTCGCCTACCGCGACCTCGGCCCCCGGACCGGCATGCCAGTCATCTTCATCACCCACCTCGCCGCGGTCCTGGACAACTGGGACCCCCGGGTCGTCGACGGAATCGCCGCCAAGCACCGGGTGATCACGTTCGACAACAGGGGTGTGGGCGCGTCCACCGGTGTGACGCCGAAGACCATCGAGGAGATGGCCAAGGATGCCGTCACCTTCATCCGGGCGCTGGGCTTCGAGCAGGTCGACGTCCTCAGCTTCTCGATGGGCGCCATGGTCGCCCAGGTGATCGCCCAGACCGACCCGCAGCTCATCCGCAGGCTGATCCTCGCGGGCACCGGTCCGGCCGGCGGCGAGGGCATCAAGAACGTGACCCGGATCTCCCACTTCGACACCGTCCGGGCACTGCTCACCCTTCAGGACGTGAAGCAGTTCCTCTTCTTCACCCGCACGCCGAACGGGATTCGGGCCGGCAAGGAGTTCCTGGCCCGTCTGAAGGAGCGCACCCAGGACCGGGACAAGGCGATCGCTCTCAAGTCCTACTTCTCCCAGCTCAAGGCCATCCACCGCTGGGGGCTGGCACAGCCGCAGGATCTGTCCGTCATCAAGCAGCCCGTGCTCGTCGCCAACGGTGACGACGACAGGATGGTTCCGACGTCCAACTCGTACGACCTGGACCGGCGACTGCCGAACGCCGAGCTGGTGATCTACCCCGACGGTGGTCACGGCGGCATCTTCCAGTACCACGAGCAGTTCGTGCCGACGGCTCTCGAGTTCTTCGGCCGACCGTAGGGGCGCGGTGTGATCGGCACTCGGGCCGAGGACGCCGACTTAGAGCCGTGACGCCCGCCGGGCGTCACGGCTCTCGTCACCTGTTCGACGTAACCGGCCTGCCCATTTCCCGGCTATACGGCGCCGAGGCGATTGTCGCGCAGGACAACGATGCGGAGAACGGTGTGGTCGACGCCCCGTCCGGGCGCCAGGACCCAGGTCCGGGACCTGAGCTGCCGCCCCGGCGTGTCGAATGTGCGGAGCGCCATCCGCGGTACGGGCGCAGGAGCGCCGCGTCGGTGTCGCATCCGAGATCGCAGGTACCGCCGGGGCCACCCACTCACGCTGACGACGGAAACGCGGGTGCACGGCACCAGCATCCTGGCCCTTGCCGGGTGGTCACCCAGCCGGTACCGACCGGCAACGCGCCAAGGCGAGGACGTTCTCGACTCCCTGCTCGAGGACCTCGTCGGAGAACTTCCGGTCGGACAGCGCCCGGGACAGCTGCAATGTCCCCACCGCCATGGCGTAGAGCCCGATGGCCTGGCCGCGGGCGGACTGCGGATCCTCCGGATTCAGGCGGGCGGCGAGCTCGTCCACGATGGCTTTGGCGCCGTCGGTGTAGGCGTCCTTGGTCGCGTCACCGCAGCGGCCGATCTCGTCGAGCAGG
This sequence comes from Streptomyces sp. NPDC007901, assembly GCF_042959465.1. NCBI lineage: Bacteria > Bacillati > Actinomycetota > Actinomycetes > Kitasatosporales > Streptomycetaceae > Streptomyces > Streptomyces sp. NPDC007901. The sequence goes on from NZ_JBIBKW010000021.1 coordinate 133,708, forward strand.
GCTGCGGACGGGCAACCGTCGCCGGGGTTGTCCCGGTGCTCGGGCGACAGATACCAGCGAAGGAAATCCTCGAGTCCCTCGCGGCCGGGCCGCAGCGTGCCGTACTGCTCCACCTGCGCGCGCAGCTGATCGGCGACGACGTGAGCGACGAGGTCGTCCTTGGACTCGAAATGGGCGTAGAAGGCTCCGTTGGTGAGTCCGGCGTCGGACATCAGCGTGGAGATGCCGGAGCCGTCGATGCCGTCCTGCTTGAACCGGTGGCCGGCGGTCTCGATGATCCGTTGCCGCGTCACCTGCTTGTGCTCCTTGGCGTAGCGCGCCACAGGGTTCCTCCCTCATCTTTGCCGGGCCATTGCCTCTCATCCTAATCTATGGTCTGACGTACGTAATATTACGGTCGACAGGTGATCTTGGGAGAGACCCTCGCCGCAGAGTCGTCATGGGAAGTGAGCCGAGTCCACGTCCGGTGCGGCGAGTCCGGATTCCGAGCCGTGGGGCGGGACCTCGTCGTCATCACCGGCACACGGCCGGCGTCGCGAGCGCATGCTCACGGCTGCCTGGCTGTGCCGTGCGTACGCCGAAAGCGCCCGAGGGAGGCGACTCCCCCGGGCGCTGGGCGTCCTGGTCAGGCGGTGTGGGTGGGGTAGTCGGTGTAGCCGGCCGCGCCGCCGCCGCAGAAGGTCGCGGGGTCGGGGGTGTTCAGGGGTGCGCCCGCGCGTATGCGCTCGACCGGGTCGGGGTTGGCGAGTGCCATCGAGCCCACCCGTAGAAGTCGATGACCTGGGCGTTACGGTCGGGTGCAGCGGCGGATTTTGCGAAGCCGTTCATCCACGAGTTGGTCCGCTCCACCACCCACCTCTTGCCGATCTGGATCGGGGCGGGCATGCCCTTGCAGGCGATCTGGGCGTCGAAGCCGATCTCGTCGAGCAACTCACGGGTGCGTTTGCTGTCATACCCGCGACCGATACCGGTCCCCAGCACAGCCGATGGTATGACGTACATAATTTTACGGTCCAGGGCGACATGCTTGCCCGTCCCGCCGAGCATCCGCCGCGGCGGCACGGCTCGTTGCCGGTGCGCCTCGGAAGGTCCGCCGGTAGGCCAGTGGTGTGACGCCGATAGCGGCGTGCAGGTGTTCGCGCAGCGAGGTGCCGCCGGCGAAGCCGACCTGGCCGGCGATCTCGTCGACCGGCAGGTCGGTGGATTCCAGCAACTGCCGGGCCCGGTCGACGCGTTGCTGGATGAGCCAGCGTCCGGGGCTCAAGCCGACTTCTTCTTTGAAGCGGCGGCCGAAGGTGCGCTGGCTCATGTTCGACTGCTCGGCAAGGTCGCTCAGAGTCAGCGGCTTGTGCAGGTTCTGCAGCGCCCACTGCCGGGCGGCGGACGTGTCGTTCGCCGTTGCATCGGGAACCGGGTGTTCGATGTACTGCGCCTGGCCTCCGTCGCGCCACGGGGGGACGACGCAGGTGCGGGCCACACGGTTGGCGATCTCGCTGCCGTGGTCCTTGCGGACAAGGTGCAGGCAGACATCGATGCCGGCAGCGGCACCGGCCGAGGTCAGCACGTCGCCTTCGTCGACGAACAGGACGTTCGGGTCGAGTTCCACCTGCGGGTACCACTCCCGGAAGAGGCCCGTGGCGTGCCAGTGCGTGGTGGCCCGGTGCCCGTCGAGCAGCCCCGCCGCGGCCAGCACGAAGGCGCCGGTGCAGGTGGACACGATCCGGGTGCCGGGGGCCACGTACGCGAGGACTTGCGCCAGGTCGACCGGCGTTTGACGGCGGGGGTTGCCGGTGTGGAACGGTGGGATGATGACGGTGTCGGCGGTCCGCAACGCCTCCGGGCCATGATCGACGGTGATGGAGAAGTCCGCGTTGGTGCGCACCGGGTGACCGTCGATGGTGCAGGTCACGACCTCGTAGCGGCCGTCCGCGGCGCCGAAGACGCGGTGGGGAATGCCCAGGTCGAACGGGTACACCCCGTGTGAGGCGAGGACAACGACGCGGTGCACCTTGATCACGGCAGGATCCCGTCGAAAATTGGCGATCACGCCATTGTAGTGGCCTGTGACCGGCGGCCAGGCTGGGCCCATGACGGACACCGAAACCATGCGAGCCATCAGCCAGGACACCTACGGCACCCCCGACGTTCTGAAGGAGACCCTGCTGCCCAAACCGGCGCCAGGGGTGAGCGAGATCCTGGTAGCCGTCCACGCGGCCGGGGTCAACCCGACCGACTGGGGGAACCGTGCCCAGTCCGCGACCATCGCCCGGCTGCCGCTGGTGCTCGGCTGGGACGTCTCCGGCGTCGTCGAGGCCGTCGGCGTGGGCGTCACCCTGTTCAAGCCCGGCGACGAGGTCTTCGGCATGCTGCCCTACCCGGGCGGAGTCGGCTCGCACGCCGAGTACGTGACCGGGCCGGCCCGCGTCTTCACGCACAAGCCCGCGGGCATCGACCACGTCCAGGCGGGTGCGCTGCCGCTGGCCGCGCTGACCGCCTACCAGGCACTGGTCGACACCGCCGGTGTCCGGGCCGGGCAGCGAGTCCTGATCCACGCGGCGGCCGGCGGCGTCGGTCACCTCGCCGTGCAGATCGCCAAAGACCGCGGCGCGTACGTGATCGGCACCGCCAGCGCCGCCAAACACGACTTCCTGCGATCCCTCGGTGCCGACGAGGTCATCGACTACCACAGCGTCGACTTCACCGAGGTGCTCAGCGACATCGACGTGGTCCTCGACCCTGTCTCCCGTGACTCCGCCGCCCGCGCCCGATCCGTGGCCGTGCTGCGCCCGGGCGGCACCCTCGTCTCGATCCTTCCGGTACCCGTCGACGCCGGCGAACTGGCGGCGATCGCCGAGCGGGGGATCCGCTACGAGTCGCTGCTGGTCGAGGCCGACCACGCCGGCATGCAGGCCATCGCCGCCCTCGTCGAGACCGGCGCACTGCGCGCCCACGTCGACGCCACCTTCCCGCTCGCCGAGGCCGCGAAGGCGCACACGCTCGGCGAGACCGGCCGCACCACCGGCAAGATCGTGCTGACCGTCCGAGACAGCAAGGCACACCTTGCCAGCCAACTGCTGCATGACGTGTTCGTCCTCGGGGACACGGCCATCGTCGATCGGGTCGTGCGGCCCGATTACTACATCCAGCACAACCCCCTGGCGCCCGACGGAGCCGACGCCCTCAAGTACTTCAGCGGCGCCATGCGACAGCAGTTCCCGCAGGCCGCCTTCGAGCCCCGCCGGATCATCACCGACGGCGATCTGGTGCTGCTGCACTCCCGCTACGTCATGGTGCCGGGCACCGAGGGTCTGGCCGTGTTCGACCTGTTCCGCTTCCAGGACGGCAAGATCGCCGAGCACTGGGACGTCATTCAGGAAGTGCCCGCCACCACGGCCAGCGGCAACGACATGTTCGCCACGCTCAGCGAGCCGCGGACCGACGCGGTCGGGCAGCGCTGGTTCACCGCCTACCACAAGGAACTGGTCACCGCGTTCGTCGACCAGCTGCTGGTCCGCAAGGACCTGACCGCCATCGACGCCTACGTCGGCGCCGACTACCACGAACACAGCCCGACCATCTCCGACGGCGCGGCCGGCCTCAAGGCCGACCTGGGCAGCTACTTCGACAAGTTCCCGCAGTCGAGTGTCACACCGAAACGCGTCATCGCCGAAGGCGACCTGGTCGCCGTGCACAGCCACTACGTCGACACGCCGGGCGAGCGTGGCCGGTCGGTCATCGACCTCTTCCGGGTCCGCGATGCCAGGATCGTCGAGCACTGGAGCTCCGAACAGGCCGTGCCCGAGACCGCCGCCAACGACAACACGATGTTCTGACAGCCGCCGGGGGCGGGGCGAATCGTGTCCAGCCCCCACAAGAGCGACCGGCATTGGGCCATCAGCGCGGCGATCCCCGAACCGTCGATCCCGTCGCTCTTGAACCGACGCCCAGCCGTCTCGATGATCCGCCGCCGCGTCTCCTGCTTGCGCTCTCGCCCGTATCGGGCCCCGCACTCTCCTTCACTCGTCCAGCCGGCCGCCGGCCGCCGCCTCCGGGCCCCCATTGAGCGTGCGACCATAATTTAATTCTCGCCGACCTCTTGCCGACCGGCTCGCCTCACCCTATTAACGTACGAATGTAATACAAAAGACCGTGCGGCACACCAGCACCTTGTCGCGTCACCGAACCGGCTGGGCACGACGAGCGTGACCAGCACAGACAGGAGTGTCATCAAGGGGATCAGTCCGCAGGCGCAGCAGTTCGCGCAGTTCCTGGAAAGCGTGCGCGCCAAGTGGTTGACGCCGGGCCTGGACCTGGGCATCGTGCGCGACATCGCCGAGACGTACCACCTGGCGTCCACCGAACCGGAAGGCGTCACCTACGCCGAGGTCGACGCCGACGGCGTCCCCGCCCTCTGGGCCATCCCCGCCGGCGCCGACCTCGACCGGGCGCTGCTGCACTTCCACTTCGGCGGCTCAGTCACCGCCTCCATGCATTCGGACCGCAAGGCCGCCGGGCACATCGCGAAGGCCGCCGGGATCCGCTCGCTCGTCGTGGACTTCCGCCATGCCCCCGAACACCCCTACCCGGCACAGCTCGACGACGTCGAGACCGCCTACCGATGGCTGCTCGCACAGGGCTACCAGCCGCAGCACATCGGCAGCACCGGCCACTCCATCGGCGGCACCCTCGCCGTCATGCTGCCCCTGCGGCTGCTCGCCAAGGGCGAGCCCACCCCCGGTGCGATCGTCAGCATCTCGCCATGGACCGACTTCACCCTCGCCAACCCCAAGGTGGATGAGAACGAGGAACACGACAAGATGCTCAGCCGCAACACCCTCGAGGGGATGCGGGCAGCGTTTCTGCAGGACCCGGACCTGGACTTCGCCGACCCGCGGATCAGCCTCGTCAACGCCGACCTGACCGGCCTCCCGCCCACCGTCGTGCACTACGGCGAGTACGAGACCCTCGCCGGCGACGGCGCCGAACTCGCACAACCGCTCACCGAATTCAAGGTCACCTCCGAGGTCCACCCGATGCCCGAGGGACAACACTCCTTCGTCCTCGGCGCCGGACGCGTGCCCGAGGTCGACCAGGCGATCGAGCAGATGGGCCAGTGGCTGCGCCGGCATCTCGGCGCCTGAGTACCAGACTTCGCTCGTCACCGTCAGGCGATCTTCCGGATTCCACGCCCAGCCGGCCGTATCCGGCGTCACGCTTCCCACCAACCGCAGGTGGATCGTGGCGCCGGATACCGCCCCACAACCCGTACAGCGGCGTGATCGTCACATCAGCGCCCGACCGGCGCCCTCACTCACGGAGAAGGTCTCGTGACTCAGCTCGGCGGCCAGATCGCCCTGGTCACCGGCGCGAACCGGGGCCTCGGCCGCGCATTCGTCCGGCAACTGCTCGACCGCGGTGCCGCGAAGGTCTACGCCGCCGCCCGCGACCCTCGCCCGATCGTCGCCGACGACCCCCGGCTGCTCCCGCTGCACCTCGACGTGACGGACCCCGCCTAGGTGGCCCGCGCCGCCGGGATCGCGCAGGACGTGAGCGTATGGTGAACAACGCCGGGATCGCCCGCGTCGGTTCCGTGCTCGACACCGACACCTCCGGTCTGCGTCTCGAACTGGAGGCCAACCTGTTCGGCCCGCTCGCCGTGACCTCAGGCCGCTGACCGGTGGACCTGACTCACCCCTGCGACGGCCCTGGGAACAGCCCGCCCCGCCCGGGCGGCTGACTCCCGCCCGCGTCCGCCGCGCGGTCGACCGGGGACTGACCGGCCCGGTCGCCGCCGCACGGGGCCTTGGTGATCGCGCCGTCGGCGCTGGCGTTGGCCAGATCCAGGAGTGCTGGACGAGGAAGATCGGGACCCCGGAGGGCTTGCCCCAGCGCCGATAGGCGAACCGGTCGCCGTCGACCTCGATGTACTGGGTCGGTGCGGTCACACGCGTGTCACTCATGGCCTGAGCTTTTCCAGAGGCCGCGAGCAACACGATGACGGTCGTAATAAAAAGTCAATCTCTTAGATGTCGACCGACATCCATGTGTGCTTGAGTCGCCGGGTCCGCGAGGGGGCTCTCGCGGATCGCGGCACGGACAGAAGGTCTGGGCCCCGCCAAGAGCTATGTCTCCGGGGAGCATCGCGACGGGCGGAGCGACGGCTGCACCACCGCGGACCACCGGACGCGAGAACGGTCGACTTGCACGTCACGACCCTGCGGGGTGGGGCGTTGGCCGTGAAGATGGAACCCGCCGAGGGTGTCGTGGCACGCGCGGCGCCCTGTGGGGCGCTGTGGTCGGTCGTGGGCGCGGCCGGGGGCGTTCAGAGGGCTTCGTTGACCCGGCCGATGTACTCGCCGAGCTGGTATTCCACGTCGAGGCCCTTCTCGGCGGCCAGGGCGCCGAGCCCGACCGCGCGTGCGGCGAATCCGGGCTGGGTCAGGGTGCCCGCGAACTCGCCGAAGGCGGCGACCAGGTGGGCGTCCGGCGGCAGTGTCGCCCGGTTGACCTGGGACTTCGCGGTCGCAATTGCCTGCCGGTCGAAGGAGGCGAGGCGGGCGACGGTCGCGTCGACGAAGGCGTCGAGTTCCGCGTCGGGCAGGGTGCGGGTGACCCATCCCCAGCGTTCGGCCAGGTCGGCGTCGTAGTCGGCACTGGTCAGGATCGCCTCCAGCGCGCGGTCGCGGCCGATGGAGCGCGGAAGCCGCTCGCCGCCGCCTCCGCCGGGGACGAGGCCGAGGCCGACCTCGGGCTGGCCGAAGAACGCCTTCTCGCGGCTGGCGTAGCGCAGGTCGCAGGCGAGGGCCAGCTCGTTGCCGGCGCCGCGGGTACGGCCCCGGATGGCCGCGATGCTGACGAACGGAGCCTTGCTCAGCCGCAGGACCATGTCGGTCCACAACGGGTTGTCGTCCTCGTGCTCGGGCAAAGGAAGGTCGGCGGCCGCGGCAGCGTCGAAGTGGTTGATGAAGAAGTCGGGAAGTTCGCTGGCGAAGACGACGACCTGGATGTCCGGGTCGTTCTCCAGCTCCGAGACGATCTTGTGCAGGGTCACGATGGACTCGGGAACCACCAGGTTCACGGGGGGATTCGAGAACGTGATCCTCGCGGTCTGCGGGGTCGTCCGCTCCAGGCGGATCGTGCTGGGCTGGCTCATGGCGTGGTTTCCGTTTCGTGTTTCGTAGGGGGATTGGGCTTGGGCTTGCGTGGCCGTGATCGCGTCCGGCGACCACGGAGCCGTTGTGCCTGGTGGGGTGCAGGTGTCGCCGACTTGTCCGTCGGAGCGGCATTGGCTGGGCCGGTCCCGCCTGCACCTGTGCGGCATGGTGGGGGCTCCGTTCGTTCGCACTGATGGCGTGCCACCGCTCGGTCCCCACCATTTACCTTACGGTCGTAATACAATAGGCCGAGAAACGCTCAGCAGGCAAGACCCGACACGCGGGGGAACCATCGCCGGCCGTTTGGCACGTTTGGCCGACCGACGAATCGCAGATGCTGTGCCGTGGCGTTCCCTTGGCGGACGTGCCTGGCGGTTGGCCAGTGGGGCGGGTGCTCCTCAGGGGAGCTGCGGGTAGAGCGCCGAGACGCCCCCGGACAGTGCTGCCTGTGCCTGGCGGGCCGCGTTGTCGGCGAGGATCTCGTAGGCGCCGGCGACGATGCCGTCCACGGCGATCCGGGCGATGTCGGCCGGGTCGGACTTGGCCGCGTCGACGGTTCGGACCATGTCGGTGTCCATGTAGCCGACGTGGAGTCCGGCCACCCGTATGTTCTGGTCGGCCAGTTGCACGCGCAGGGTGTTGGTGAGCGACCACTCCGCGGATTTGGCGGCGCAGTAGGCGCCGAACTCCGGGAAGCTGACCCAGGACAGGCCGGACAGGACGTTCAGCATGGCCCCGCCGCCGTTGGCCGCGATCTGGGGTGCGAAGGCGCGGGCCACCGTCAGGGTGCCGAGGTAGTGGGTGTTCATCTCCAGGCGGATGTCGTCCAGGTCGGCGGTGAGCAGGTCGGCGCCGGTGGAGGAGCCCGCGTTGTTGACCAGGATGGTCACGTCGCCGGTGGCCGCGGCGGCGGCCGCGACGGAGGCGGGGTCGGTGATGTCGAGGGCGATCGGCCTGGCGCCGGGCAGGTCGACCTGGTCGGGGTTGCGGGCGCCGGCGTAGACGGTGGCGCCACGGCTGAGCAGTTCGGCGGCGAGGGCCCGGCCGAAGCCCCGGTTCGCTCCGGTGACAAGGGCGGTGCTGGCGGAGAGGTCCATAACGGTTCCCGGTGAAGTGGAGAGGAGATGACCAGAGCACGGATGGCGTGGCATGGCGTGGCTCAGATCTATTGAATTACGTTCGTAATAGTAAGCAGGTTGAGTCAGTGATCGCAACCAATCCGCCTGGTGAACGACGCTGCGCCGGGCACCTTGCCGGAGCACCGTCAAGGAGCTGATCGACGCGGGCAAGGCCAAGTGCTTCGGCCTGAGCGAGACCGGCCCGCAGACCACCCGCAGGGCGCAAGTTGTACAGCCGGTCCCGTCCATCAGGCCGGGTACTTCTGTTCGAGCGGGACGTAGAGCAGCTCTTCCCGATCCTCGACGAACTGGGCGTCGGCTTCGTCGCCTACTCACCTCTCAGCCGCGGCTTCATCAGCGGCACCGCCAAACCCGCTGGCGAATGCGACGTCACCGACATGCGCAACGTCGACCGCTGGCAGCCCGGCAACTTCTCCGCCCGTACGTCGCTCCGCCCTTTGATCGGCATGAAGCCGGGAGAGTCCCCGGCGGAGGGGTAACCTCCACACCGCGCGCTCGAAGACGACGTCCGCCCGATCCCTTCAGCTCACTCTGGGAGAAGGCGACTGAGCTGGATAGGGTGACGAGGCAACGTTTGGTCTGCGGAAATGGCCGCAGAGGCTCCGCCCGGAGTGGAGGGGCGGAGCCTCTGTGCGTTGGAAGGGAAATCCGCTGTGCGAAGGTTCTATCCCCTTGGTTGAACTGTACGGACATGGCTGCTTCCGTGACGACCGTCCAACTCATAGACCTCCAGGGGCCATTGAGGGGCCACAAGGACAGGAACAGGCCGACAAGCACTGCACAGGGCTGACACGGATCAGCGCGTCTGACCTGCAAGAACGGCGTGAATCGGCAATGATCGGCAAGGGCCGCCAAGATCCCCAAGGGACTCATAATCCGTCGGCCGTGGGTTCGAGTCCCACCCGCCCCACTTCGACAGGCTTCTGGCCTGCGGAAACGTTCATTTTCAGGTGTTGGAGCGTCAACTTTGCCTGAGCGGACTGAATCCGCTGTTCGTGGGTTTGGAGTCCGGCGGCGGTCGGGGGAGATCCAACCCATCTGACCTGCGGCTGAGTAGATGATCGAGGGTCTCGCTCGCGGTCTGGGCGGCTGCCCTTAGGGCCGATGCCAGGACCCAGGGGCCGTACAGGGGCCGGGGCGGCGCGGGCGTGTCCGGGGCGACGGTGTCTCCGGGGCGATTCGTTGTCCGATTTACCTGTTGTGTGGGCATCGGGTCGACGTCCTTGGCGCGGCCACTCGCATGCCGGACCAGTAGAGAGGGTGCCGCCACCGGTACGTCTGGTTCGCAGGGTGGGGGACAAGGAAACTGCCCGAAGGGGAAACGGCCCTGCAGGGTCGTCGGCGGCCTGTTTCCGATGTGTCCGCCCGGTGAGCCGGCTGGGGCCGCACAGGAGGTCTGAACCAGCTGTCGCTGCGAACTGGCATCCCCTCCCGTGGACATGGCCCGCGGCGGTCCATGAGCCGATCATGCACGTGTGAGGACATCGCAGACGGGTGAGTCAGTTCTGTCGTGGGCCATGGATCGCGATCCTGGGCCAACGGTGCGGCCGTAGGCCGCAGCGCGGGCGGCCGTGAAGAACTCGTCGCGCGGGGCGTCCTTGAGCAGTTGACCTGCGCCCGCCTCGATGGCCGGCAGGGTGTTGGAGTCGGCGTCGAAGCCGACAATGACGGGACCGGCGTGGGGCCGTCCTTTCTGCATGACGGTGGCGAGGCGGGCGAGGTTCGGGCCCCCGGGGAGCACGCTCTCGTTCTCGCTGAACGCGGAGGCCGTCACGACACTTCGGCGAGGCTGTCGAGCACGCGCGAGTCGAAGTACTCCTCGATCCGTGCCACGAGCCCGTCGGAGTCGATCTCCAGTCGCATCATCGCCGGCATTCGGAACCGGCCTCCGGAGTGGAGCGCCGCGGTCAGCGTGTACTGCAGGACCGCCTGCGAGCCGACTGTCGTGATGCGTCGGTCCTCGTAGCTGCGGCTCGTCGAGTGGGCACAGAGGTGACCGAGCATCGCAGCCATGGCATCGACATCCTGCTCGATCTCGTCGAAGTTGTGCCAGGTGAGCGCGTCGGGTGCGAAGCAGCGGCGCACCTCGTCCATGTCGCCCTTCTCGATCGCGGCCAGCAAGGTGTTCACCACGCTGAAGTCCGTGGGATCCGGTTCTTTGCCCGACATCTCTTTCCTCGGTTCTCTTGGCCGCGCGGTGCGGCAGTGCGTCCTGGACTTGGGTCCAGGTCTTTATGGCTGGGGCTCAGCGCCGGGCCTCAGCCATACGGCCTTTGCGGGCGCGTTCGGCGCGGTACCTGGCGAACCGCTGGAGTGCGGACGGATTGTCGGCCGAGCCGCGGTCGGCCGCCTGCTCGATCTCGGTGCCCTGCATGATGCGCTTGACCGGGACCTGGAGCTTCGTGCCGGTGATGGTGTGCGGGACCGCCCCTTGATCTTTCTCTGCACCATGTCAATCGAGCGAGCGCCTCCGGTATGTCGTCAGACGGCCTTCAGGAGCCGACGGGGCAACAGCGTGAGCCATGAGAACCCCCGGCGAAGGGTCTGTGAAGCGATCAACTTCGACTCTTCGCCGGGGGTCCCCTGTCTGGTCGGCTCACGCCGCGCTGATGCGTCTTTGCTGCTGCCTCAGTCGGTGAGCTGCATCTGCATCTGCATCTGCAGTTGCAGCAGCTCCTCGACGTGCCGGACCTCGACGATCCGGCCGTCGACCACCCGCGCGAGGTCGATGCCGGAGCAGGTCACCTCACGGCCGGTCGCGGGCAGTCCGAACCAAGGACCGGTGTGGGTCGCTGTGACCACCCACTGGGAGACGACCCAGCCGTCATCCGTCTCGGCCTGGTAGACGATCTCGTGGTGAGGGTTGGTGAACCCGTCGCGCATGGCAGCGACCATCCCCTTCATCCCCTCGATCGCCGAGGGAGCCTCTGGGGGCAGGTTGTGGTCGACGAGATCGGGCGAGACCAGGGTGTCCAGCGCATCGATATCGCCCGCGTCGAAGGCGGCGAACAGGCGGGCAGGAACATCGCGAGCGGAAGTGATGTGACTGTTCATCAGGGGCTTTCCTTTCACTTCGGTGTGCCGGCTTTCGAAGTCGGTCAGGCTGTGGGGGTGGGGTAGAAGGCGTTGATCTCGGCCAGGACGCGGTCGGGTGCTTCGTGGAGGAGGAAGTGTCCGGCGCCGGGGACGTCGGCGGAGGTGGCGTGGGGCGCGGCGTCCTGGAGGGGCGGCAGGACCATCTCGGCGAGGCCGGCCTGGGTGATCATGCGGACCGGGATGGTCAGCGGGGTCTCCTGGAATGTGGTGTTGTCGGCCTCGTCCTGGGTCTCGGTCCGGTAGAGCTCGAAGCCGGCGTGCAGGACCTGAGGGCGGGAGAACAGTCGGACGAACTCGGCCAGTTCGTCGTCGGAGATGTTCTCGCCGGCGGTCTTCATCCCCTGGAAGAAGTGGGTGAGGAAGGTCTCGACCCGGCCGGTGACCAGTTCCTCGGCGAGCGGGTTCTGCTTGTTGAAGGAGAAGTGCCAGAACATCGACTCGATGGTGGCGAACTTCAGGTTCTTGCCGACCAGGCCGTAGTCCATGAGGAACAGCCCCGACACCTGCTCGCGGTACTGGGCGGCCAGCGGGTAGGCGACGCTGACGCCGAAGTCGTGGGCGACGACGTGCACGTTCTCGCGGTGGCCGAGACGGTCGAGCAGCTTGTGGACGTAGGTGGCCAGGACCGCCTTGGTCCTGGAGTGCGGGTTCCCGGTCGAGTCGCCCATGCCCGGCAGGTCGATGGCGATGACGGTGCGGCCGGGCAGCAGGGAGGGCATGATCTGGCGGTACTCGTACCAGCTCTGCGGCCAGCCGTGCAGCAGCACCATGACCTGCGGGCCGTCGCCTCCGATGACGTAGTGCATCTGCACGTCGTCGATGGTGGTGAAGCCGTGCCGGAAGAGCTTGTTGAACTCGGCGTCGTCCCTGGTCGCCGCGTCGTAGCCGGGGCTGAGCGGCTCCTCCGCCCCGACGGCTGCGGCGGTCGTGGAGGCTGTGGTGATGGCGTTCATGGTGGTGTTACGTCCTTTTTGTGAAAGAGGGTGTCGTCGTGCACGGCGGTGCGGCTGGAGGCCGGTGGGCCGCGCCTGCTTGCGGCCGCCCGGGGTGGGCGGTCAGACGGCGATGCCGCCGTCGACGTTCCAGCTGGTGCCGGTGATGAAGTGGGCTTCGGGGCCGGCGAGATAGGCGACGGCGCTGGCGATGTCGGCAGGCTCGGCGAAGTGGTCGAGCGGCATGAGCTGCTTCAGGGATTCCGCGTACGGGCCGGAGTCAGGGGTCATGTCCGTAGTGGTGGGGCCGGGTTGCACGTTGTTGACGGTGATGCCGTGCGGACCGAGTTCGCGGGCCAGGCCGCGGGTGAGGCCGGCGACGGCGGCCTTGGTCAGGGCGTAGACGGTTGCGCCGGGGAAGGGGACGCGGTCGACGATGACGCTGCCGATGGTGATGATGCGACCGCCCTGGCCGAGGTGGGGAGCGGCGGCCTGGACGGCGCTGAACACGCCCCGGACGTTGACCGCGATGAGCCGGTCGAACTCCTCCAGCGGGAAGTCCTCGATCGGCGCGGCGTGGGAGACACCGGCGTTGTTGACGAGGATGTCCAGTCCGCCGAAATGCTCCGTGGTGCGGCTGACCGCGGCCCGGACGGCTTCGTGGTCCGCGTTGTCCGCCTGCACGGCCAGGGCGCCCGTCGCCTCGGCCACGGCGTCGGCCTGGTCCTTGGCGCTGGCGTAGGTGAAGGCGACCTGGGCGCCGTCGGCGGTCAGACGGCGCACGATCCCGGCACCGATGCCCCGGGACCCGCCCGTGACCAGGGCGGTCTTGCCGTCGAGGGGCCGTACGCCGGACCGGGTGGTGCCGGGGGCGAGCTGGGTGCCCATAGGTGTCTCCGATTCTTCAGCACTTCACTTACGAACCGAACCGCTCGGTTACTATATCCAGGATGACACTAACCTGAGCAACCACGGGATTCCTTCCGTGGCGGCGAACTTTTCTCAAGGAGGCTTCGATGCCCAGCACGGGACGGCCCCGGTCCTTCGACACCGACGAGGCGCTGGAGGTGGCGATGCGGGTGTTCTGGGCCGAGGGTTACGAAGGTGCCTCGCTCGCCGCGCTGACCGAGGCCATGGGGATCAACCGGCGCAGCATCTACGCCGCCTTCGGCAACAAGGAGGAGCTGTTCCGCAAGGCCGTCGACCGCTATGTGCAGGGCCCGGGAGCCTTTGTGGCCCCGGCACTTGAGCTGCCCACCGCCCGGCAGGTGGCCGAGGCGATGCTGCACGGAGGCGTGGAGGCCCACACCGCGCCCGGCTGCCCGCGCGGCTGCCTGCTGGTCCAGTCCGCGCTGGCCGCCGGCCCGGAAAGCGAACCGGTCCGCCGCGACCTGGCCGAACGCCGCGAGGCCGGAGTAGCCGCCCTGCGGAAACGGTTCGAACAAGCCCAGGCCGAGGGCGACCTGCCCCTCACCGCCGACCCGGAAACCCTCGCCCGCTATGTGCACACCGTCGGGCAGGGCCTCGCCGTACAGGCCGCCGGTGGCGCCGGCCGAGAAGACATGCACCGCGTCGCCGACCAGGCACTCAGCACCTGGCCGAGTAACTGAAGCCTCGCGGCGCCGGCCGGCCGGACGGTCTGCGGGTGCGAACGGATCTGAGTGGTCTGACGGGTCCGGTCGTTGACCAGGTCGAGACGGGGGGCGGAGTGCGCAGGTCGACGGCTATCTCGTCGCCCTGCCGCAGGCGACCAAGATCTTGGCGCATGCGTGCCTGGTCGGCGATGGCGAACGCATCCTTCTCAGCCGTCTTGCCCTGGCCGCGACAGGCGGCCGACGCTTGGTGTACGGGCCTTCCCCTGCAGCTGGGTTCAGAGTCGCGTCGCGGCGCTGGGGCGCCGCGACGCGATCGGGGTTCGGCGAGGGGCCGAGTCGGCAGAGCCGGCGTGGTGTCAGGCGCGTGAGAAGCCCTCGGCATCGAGGCGGAAGACGAGCTCGGCCTCGTCGCGCTTGGTGGTGTGCAGGTCCCAGTAGAGGGGGGCGATCTGTTCGGGCTTGGCCGCCTCGACGCCGGGGATGACGGAGACGCCGATCGACGAGTCGATGCCGACGTGGGCGGACTGGATGCCGGTGCCGTCCAGCTCCTTGTGCAGGTTCATCGCCCAGTTGCGCAGCGCCGCTGCGGCGGCGTTGACGTTGGCGACCCGTGGGTCGGGCCAGATCGAGCCGGCGCCGGTGGTGTAGAGCAGGGTGCCCGCGCCGGTCTCCTGCATCGCCGGCAGTACCGCCTTGGTGGCGGTGATGGCTCCGTAGAGCTGGAAGTTCATCTCGAACTCCACATGAGACGGCTCGGTCTCGGCCGGAGCGGTCAGCTTTATGACACCGAACGACCCCACCGGGGAGTACTCCAGGACGTCGATCCCGCCGAACCGCGCGGCGGCGTCCTTGAGTGCCTGGGTGAGCGCGTCGCGGTCGAGCACGTCCGCGGAGAACGCGGCGGCGGTGATGCCGTCGGCGGCGAGCTCGCCGACAAGACCGTCGAGCTTCTCGCGGTTGCGGGAGATCAGGGCGACGTCGAAGCCCTGGGAGCCGAAGGTGCGGGCGATGGCCAGGCCCAGCTGGGGGCCGGCTCCAACGATGGCGATGCTGGTCACAGCGATCCTTTCCAAAAAGCTGGTCAAGGAGGAAAGCCATCCGGATAGGTCTATCCATATCAAGATCCGGATAGGTCGCTCCGGTTAGCTGCTGCCACCGTATCACCAAAAATGGATAGGGCAATCCGATTGCTAGACTCCCCGGTATGACCCCTGCCGCCCAGCATCCCGACGGCCCTGCCGGCCAGCCCCTGCGCAGCGACGCCGAGCGCAACCGGGAGCGGATCGCCGCCGCGGCACGCAAGGTGTTCGCGCGTGACGGTCTGGGTGCCTCGATGGCCTCCGTGGCCCGTGAGGCGGGGGTGGGGATCGCCACCATGTTCCGCCGCTTCCCCACGAAGGAGGAGCTGGTCGACGCCGTCTTCATCGACCGCATGGACGCCTACGCCGATGCCGTCGCCGTCGCCCTGGAGGACCCCGACCCCTGGAACGGGTTCGTCGGCTACATCGAGACCGCCTGCGCGATGCAGGCCGCCGACAGCGGCTTCGCCGACGTCCTCATCACGACCTTCCCGACCGCCAAGGCGCTGGAGCGGCGGCGCAACGAGGCCTATGAGGGCATGGTGGAGCTCATCGGCCGGGCCAAGGCGACGGGTCGGCTGCGTGAGGACTTCGACTCCTCGGACCTGGTGCTGCTGCACATGGCCAACGCTGGTGTCGTCAACGCCACCGGCGACGCGGCCCCCGACGCCTGGCGTCGCGTTGTCGCCCTGTTCATCCAGTCCTTCGAGGCCCCCGCCCGCGGCGCCCTGCCCGCCTCAACCGAGCATGACGCCCTCTACAGGGCCATGCTCCGCGCCGGTCCGGCCGCTGATGCGGCGCCGGATACGCGTACCAACTGACCTGGAACTGGAGCGTGCGGAGCCTCTGCGCGGTGGAAGGGGAATCCGCTGTGCGGGGTTCTGTCCCCTTGGCTGGAATGGGCGGACGCGGCCGTTGCCGTAGAAGCCGTCTGACTCATCGCCCCCCAGGGGCCATTGAGGGGCCACAAGGACAGGAACAGGCCGACAAGCACTGCAAAGGGCTGACACGGATCAGCGCGTCTGACCTGCAAGAACGGCGTGAATCGGCAATGATCGGCAACGGCCGCCAAGATCCCCAAGGGACTCATAATCCGTCGGCCGTGGGTTCGAGTCCCACCCGCCCCACTAGTAACGTGCCCTGACCTGCGCAAACGCATCTTCGGCGGCTCTGAGTCACAACTCGAGCCCAACGGAGAGAATCCGCTGCTCACGAGTGCTGGTTGAGGTGTCGCGGTGGGTGCCTGGGTGCTCCTGACGAAGCTCTGACCTGCGGCGATGCGGAACAAGCTCGGCTGCTGGAAGTTACGTGGTGAAGCCGAAAAGCACGATCCAGTGGACGCTCAGTGGACACGAGGAAATGGAACGGGTCGCAGGAGGTCGGGCGACCTGACCCGGAGGCGCCGCCGGGCGCCCGCCCCTTCGTACAACGTCGTCGGCTGTCGCTTGGTCTGGATGATCCGCCACGGTCGACGTGGCAGTTCGTGGCAGCGGGTCGCGTGCGTCGTGGCCGGTGGCCGTGACCCGGTCGGCGAGGCCGGACTTTCTTGCCGCGGCGCTGAGTCCGAGGACGGTGCGGGCGCCGGCGGGCCTGCCAGTGGGCGCGTTGGGTGTCGGCGACTGTCTCTTCGTCAGGTCGTGGCTGTTCGCGCATGATTGCCTCGTCGGCCTCTGCATGTGGTGAGCGTCAGTTCCTGCCGAGGCGCGCGGTGACGATGTCGTCGGCCTGGGCGGCGTCGGGGCCGTTCTTGCTCTTGGGTGTTGTAGGCGTCGGTGCTCGCGGAAGCCGACCCACCAGATCCCAGCGAGCGCCCACGGGGCTTTGCTACTTGAGATCGATCGCCCGTACCGGCTGCCCCGTCGTCCGGGCGATGGTTTCGAAGTCGCGGTCGTAGTGGAGCAGGGTGAGTCCCGCCTCTTCGGCGGCAGCGGCGACGAGGAGATCGATGGGGCCCGCGCTGCGGTGTTCGCCCTTCGCAGGGAGCCGAAGCTGATCGCTCACGACGGAACCGAGGTTCGTCAGGCCGGACGGGCACCCGGTGTGCCGACATGGCCGAAGGCGCGGGACGCGGCGTAGGGCCGGGGGAGCAGGGTGCGGGCCGTACGCTCATCAGGGCGCCCGCACGGGGCACTCCGCTGCGAGGGAGTTCAACCCCCAACTGCCTGTCTGGAATGACCTGCCTCAATGCGCTGGCAGTCTGCCGCCGCCCCGGTGTCACGGCCCCGGCTGATACCGGGGCCGGCTTCCGTGCCGCTGGCCAAGAGCGGCTCGAGGCCCAGCCTCCACGTGAGGCGGGGGAACCTCATAGACTGCCGTGTTCACCCCTCACGCAGCGGAGGGTCGAGGCGTCGCTCTCGGGTACGAGGAACGGACGGCTTCCGGCCGCCCGCCGGACCAGGTTGAGGGCTATGCTGCTGTACGGACGTCCCAGACCCCGGCGGCTTGTCGTTGCTCGATACAGATGGCTGCGGGGAGCGGATCTTTCGTCCGTCACCCGGCGCATCCCTGGAGGGAACTGGGTGGGTCCGCTGTCCTGTCGCACAGGCTGCCGGGTCGGCCGTTGCTCCGTCTCCGTCGAACGTACGCCCCTGTCAGGGGCGCGCCTGGAGGCCCGGGAATGCCGGCGTCACCGCGTGCGCTGCCGGATGGTCTTCTGAACCGAGGCGTCATGCCCTTCCCACAGCTCACCATCTACCGCCGTGATCGACGGAACGGGGCGCTGATCACCCTGGCCGGTGAGATCGACCTGGAATCGGCCCCGCTGGTGCGCACGGCACTTGCGGGGTGCCTGAGCGACGGCATTCGCACCGTCGATGTCGACCTCACCCCCGTCACCTTCTGCGACTGCAGCGGCCTCAACGTCTTCCTGTACGCCGCGCAGAAGGCCGCCGAGGCCGGTGGGACCCTGCGACTGCACCACCCGCCACCGCCCCTGGGCCTGATACTCGACCTCACCGGCTCCGGGTTCCTGCTCCTCGGCCCTGCGCCCGGGCAGCTGGCACCTCCTCTCGGGGATGTCGCAGCCCCGACCACCCAAGCCCCGCCACACCGGCTCATTCCGCTGGACTCCGTCCTCTCGGGTGATGCGTGGTGACGGCCCGGTCGGAGCGGGGGCAGCAACGAGAGCCCCGTGGCAGTGAGTCGGCCGCCATGGACGCGGTCCTGTTGCGTCGGGTGAACCGCTGGCAGGCGCAGGCGCAGGCGCAGGCCGTGAGCCGGGAGCTCGCGGATCTGAACGTGGACTCCCGCGAGACGTCTCCCCGTGAGCCGCACCGCCCTCGGCCGCCAGGACTTTCTGGACCGTCTCACCACCGAGATCCGTCGGCCGAGGTTCGCCATGGTGATCGCGGAGACGGACGGCCTGGTGGGATGCGCTTTCGGATTTCCGGTGCGCGGCGACGGCTTCTGGTGGCTTGGCTTCGAAGGAGCACTGCCGCGTGGCATCGAGCAACTCACCGAGCCGGGCGGAGCCTTCGCGGTCACCGACATCCTGGTCCGCCCGCACCCGCGAAACCAGGAGCATGACGTGGCCCGCCGGTTGCAGGAGCGGCTGCTGACCGACCACCAGGCGTCACTCGGCGCCACCTTGGTGCACCGGGCCGATCACCTCGTCCTCGCTGCGCTCCGTTCCTGGGGATGGCTGGACGTGGGAGAGATCTGGAGGCCGATCAGCGCCACGCTGCTCCGGGTGCCAGTCCTTCCGGTCGGGGAGCGAACCGCGGCGCGGCTGGAGGAACTTGCGCACGATGCCTGGACACGGTGGCCTGGATGAGGTCCGACAGCCGCTCGGCCCGCATTCGGGTGCTGGTGGCCGAGCAGGCGGCCCGGCGCGGTGTTCGGGTCGGTGTGGTGGACGTGTGCACCGCGGCCGTGGCCGCGCTGCCGGTCGGCGGGGCCGGGCTGTCGGCGATGTCCAAGGCCGCGCCGAGCCATCCGCTGTGCAGCACCGACGACATCAGCGAGCAACTGGAAGAGCTCCAGCTCACGCTGGGTGAGGGGCCCTGTGTGGACGCCTTTCTGTACGGCTCGGCTGTCCTGACACCCGATCTGCTCATCCGTGACCTGCAGGACCGTTGGGTGGTGTTCGCAGATGCGGCCCTGGAGGCCGGGGCACGCGCGGTGTTCGCGCTCCCTCTGCAGATGGGGGCGATCAGCCCGGGAGTCCTGGACCTGTACGCCGACGTGCCGACCGTACTGGACGCCGAGGAACTGGCCGACGCGCTGGCCTTCGCCGATCTCGCGACGCTGCTCCTGCTCGATGCGCGGATCGAGGAGGCGGGCGCGCCGGCCGGCGGACCGTCGCCGGACCGCGGCTTCGAGGACCTGGGCGGATACCGGGCGGAGACCGACCAGGCAACCGGCATGCTCACCGTCCAGCTCGGCGTCGGCATCGACGAGGCCTTCGTCCGGCTGCGCGCCTACACCTTCCTACAGGGACGCCGGCTCGCCGACGTGGCCGCCGACGTGGTGGCCCGTCGGCTCCGCTTCTCCCCGGACACGGAACTCAGACGGACCGACGAGGAGCCCTGATGTACGGGTGCCATCCGACGAACGTGCCGCATTTCCCGCCCCTTCCCGGCGGGAATAGTCTCCATCGAGGGTGACACGATGAATCAGCAGCTCCTGGCCAAGACCTTCGTCGAGCTGGCGGACAACCTGGTCGCCGACTTCGACCTCATCGATTTCCTGCGCCTGCTCACCGACCGCTGCGTAGGGCTGCTCGGCGCGAGTGCCGCCGGGGTGCTGCTCGCGGACCGCGACGGCGAACTCCGCGTGATGGCCGCCTCCGACGAACAGGTACGGCTGCTGGAACTCTTCCAGCTCCAGAATGACGAGGGCCCCTGCCTGGAGTGCTTCCACACCGACACCCCCGTGGTCGTCCCCGACCTGACCCGGGAGATCGACCGCTGGCCGCGCTTCGTCACGGCGGCCCACCGCAGCGGCTTCGGGGCGGTCCAGGCGCTGCCCATGCGCCTGCGGGAGGAGACCGTGGGCGCCCTGAACCTCTTCCGCGCCGCCCCCGGCCCCTTCGACACGCTCGCCACGCACATCGCCCAGGCCCTGGCCGACGTCGCCACCATCAGCCTCCTGCAACAACGCACCGCTCAGCGCAGCAGCGTCCTCAACGAGCAGTTGCAGACCGCGCTGAACAGCCGCGTACTGATCGAACAGGCCAAGGGCAAACTCGCCGAACGCCAGGGCATCGACATGGAGCAGGCGTTCACCGCGCTGCGCGGTTACGCCCGCGCGCACAACCGGCGCCTGTCCGACCTGGCCCGCGCCTTCATCCACGACTCCGAACCCCTCCCCGGTCTGGGATCCTGACCCACTCCGCGCCGCACGCGGCCCCCGCACCCGGGCTTGCGGTCCGTACGGCCGCCGCCGCACTGCGGCGGCGGCCGTACGTGGCGCGAGGATGGGAGGCCCCCCTCCACCGTGTCCTCGCGCGCTGTCCTCCGTGGCGGCGGGACTTGGTGGGAACACCCCGTCTGGAAATGCCTGGAGGACGGAGGCTGGAGCCGCGCACTGCGGCGATGCGGCTCCGGCCGGGCCTGGTTTCCGGCTCGGGGGCTGGGAGCCTGGGTGGGAAGACTTGCTGGTACCTGACACGGTCGCAGTCCCGTCTTCCCTGTGTGGAGCCTAGAGCAGATACAGGCGAAGCGGAACAGGGCCGTTCGAAGCCGCCGCCCGTGCACCCGGGACGTCGTCACGCGGTCCTCCTCGGAACGCGGGTCGGCCATCACCTGGTCGTGCAGACGTGCACAGGTGCGGGTGATCAGGCGGGAGACGTGCATCTGAAGCACCGCGAACGGCTTCCCGGACAGCCCGCTCTCGAACAAGGCTTCCGCGACACCACCGCGGGTGCCCACGGAGGGCGTACGGGGAAGGCGACGCGAGCGGCGACACCCGGTCGGCCACTCACCGTCCAGCTGCCTGGGCCACAGCGGCCCCGTGCCCCCAACGGACCCCGGCGCGGCGCCGATCCGGGGCTATGCTGGCGTACAGACGTCCCGGACCCAGGCGCCGCACCGCCCATCGGCCACGATGGTGCTCCCGTACATCTCCCGGCCTTCTGAACCGAGGCGCCCCATGAGCAGCCCGCGGCACCCGCACGACCCCGAAGGCTCAGAGCCTCCCGTCCTGGACACGGTGCGGCTGCGCCGGCTGAACCGCTGGCAGGCCGAGGGCCTGCGGGAGGACCTGGCGGATCTGTACGTGGAATCGTCCGTCACCCCGCCCGGCGAGGAGTTCCGCGGCCGGCAGGAGTTCCTGCGCCGACTGGAGCACCATGTACAACTGCCGGGATTCGACATGCTGGTCGCCGAGGCAGTGGGCTTGACCGGCTGTGTCTCAGGAATCCCCGTGCCGCGCGACGGCTCCTGGTGGGAGGGGTTCGACGGGCCGATGCCGCAGAACCTGGAGCAACTGACCGCGTCCGGGCATGTCTTCGCGATTCTCGAAACCGTCGTCCATCCGCACCGGCACGCCCACGGGCTCGCCCGCCGGCTCCAGGAGCGGCTGCTCGCCGACCACCAGTCCTCGCTCGGTGTCACCTTGGTGGATCGGTCCGCCCGCTCGGCCTGTGCCGCCTTCAGGGACTGGGGCTGGCAGGAGGCGGGGCAGATCCACCGCCCACCTGGCCCAACGGCTTTGAGCGTACTGGTTCTTCCCCTTGGCGAGCGCACGGAGGACCATCCGGACGGCCTCGCCCACAACGACCGCACCCAACGGCCCGAATAGCAGCCCGCAGCGGCCGGACACGGCGCGTACCGAGGCGCGGAGGAGCGGGTGGATCTGTCTCCGGAGCAGGAGGCGCGGCGGATCGCCGCGGTGCGTCGTTGCGACATCCCTGGACACTCCACCCGACGGTGCCTTCGACCGGATCGCCGCGCCGGCCGCCACGGTGACGACCGTGGACACCGACCGGGTCTGGTGCAAGGCCGCGTATGGTCTGGCGGGGGTCACGCAGATCGGCCGGGACCCGGGGCAGTGCACCTGGACGATCCTCACCGGCGGCCCTCTGGCCGTCCCCGACACACTCGACGACCCAGTGGCCCGCGCCCACTCCCTGGTGACCGGTCCGGCCCGGGTGCGCTTCTACGCCGCCGCCCCGATCACCACCAGCGACGGTCACCGCCTTCCAGGGCTCGGCGAACATCGAGGGCGGTTCCCACCTACACGTGCTCACCGGCAACCTGAGCCACCAGATCGAGCATCACGTCTTCCCCGACCTGCCCAGCAAGCTACGCCGCACTCGCGCCAAGGGTGCGTGAGATCTGCGCCCGGCACGGGATCACGTACGTGAGCGGGCCGCTGTGGCACCAGTACGCGTCCATGTGGGGCCGGGTCCTGCGTCACTCGGTGCCGGACGGGTCCCGGCGTCGCAGGGCTTGGATCGGCTGACGGGCGCGGGCACGAGGCGGAGAAGCGCAAGCCGCAGTACCGTGGACAGTGGGTTGGCTCACTCTCACGTGCAGCCGCCCGGAAGGGCGACTCCGGCGTGTTTGCGCCGGAGTCGTTGACACAGCCGTAGTGCCGTTTCCGGCCAGTCGGCGCCTTCCAAGGGACGCCGCCCGCGTCGACCGGTGTCCCGCTCAGGAGGGACAGCGCATGATCCACACAGCCGACGTCCGCGAGCGGCGGCACCTGTGACGTCGTCGACCCGAAGGGGCACAGGATCGGCGTGCTCGAAGCGGTGCGTGGACACCACCACCGACGAACCGGCCGTGGTCACCGTACGGACCGGGCTGCCCACTCGCCCGCGCCTGGTCTTCCTGCCCCTCTACGACGCACTCCTGGGGCCGGGCTACGTAAAGATCGCCTACACCAGGAGCCTGGTCAGGAAGGCTCCTTCGATCGGCACGGACGACATCCTGCCCGCCGAGCACCCGACCCGGGAGCGAGTCCGGGACTCCGAAGGCGGGCAGGGCGCCCGTCGTACGGCCTCTCACGGCCCCGCGACGGCCGCCCTCGACCCGCCCGCGGCCGCACTCGAGGGCGCACACCCCGCGGTGTCATCGCCCGTGTCATGCAGCGCATACTCGCGCTGACCGCCGTGGTCTGGCACAACGACCACACCGGAAAAGACACCATCCGTCCGCTGACTTCGTATGACCACTGACACCTTGGAACAGATCATCTAGCGGAGTCCCAGAAGCTGCATCTGGCCGACCGGGGAACGCTCGCGGAGTGGGCGGGAGGTTCACGGCCGTTCTGGGAGCTGCTTCAGCGGCTGCCCCCGCCGGGGAAGCGGGCGGCGTTGTCCTGAGAACCCGTTGTCGTACTGATCACGGGTGCGGCGTCCGCCTCGCTGGAACGGGTGTGGGGTCGGCGGGAGCAGTCGGCCGGTGTGCCCTGAACGGCGCGGTGTCTATGCCGAGGAGCGGGTCAGGGCAATGCGAAGCCTTCGCAGAGCCGTGGTGACCAAGTGGCGTCGTGCCCCATCGGACTTCTCGCGAAGGGGAGCCGTGGGATCGGGGCGTCGTGCGAGTTGTCGTAGCTTGGTGCGGCTGTTGTGCTCGACGAGGATCGGCACGTAGGTGGCGATACGGGCGTTGCTGAGCGGCCGGTAGCAGTCCTGCACCACCTCCCGCACGACCGCGGGCGTCAGCAGGCCGGCATAGGTGGCCGTCAGATGGTCTGTGAGCTCTTGAAGGGTGTCGGGTAACGCGGTGTCGGCCGTGTTCGCGCCCATGGCGCGCTCCTCACTGTTACGGACGGCCGACCGCGGCAGCCGTTCGGTATTCGGGTGCTCGGCGGCGGCCCGTCCGCTTCCCACACTTGCACGGATGGCGTCCGGGGAACGGCCCGCCGGAACTGTTCATCAACTCGCCATCTTGGACCGGTCGACTCGGGTAACCGGCCCCGGCTCACCGCGACAGCTGGGCAGAGTCCGTACGGCCGGGACTGTGACATGCGCCTAGAAGACCTCGCGCAGTCCCGGAACGGTGGCGCGAGTGAGACGGAAGAGTGTGACGAGCCATGCGCGGCCCGATCCACCCTCGTCCGAGCGGACGGTGAACAGATGGTGCGACAGCCCGAGAGCCGGTTCGCCGTGTTGTGGACCCAGGAGACCGTGCTGTTGGCGGTGTTGGCGGTGTTGGCGGTGTTGGCGGGGCGTCGAACAGGTGGAGGACGATCCACAGGATCAGGATCAGTCCTCCATGGCTGGCGAGTGGTGGAGTCAGGCCGGCGTTTGAGTTCCACGACGCGGGCTGCACGACGAGGGCGTCCGACGGCCGTTCTGGACGAAGTCGCCGGAGAGTTGAGCTCACAGCTTCCGGTGCCGTCCGCTGGGCGCGTGCGCCGTCATCTCCGGTCCGCCGCGTGGCGGCGCCTCAGTGCTCGGCACAGCTCCCGCTGTATCGGTTCCGGGAGCGTCCGTTCCTTCGTCGTGGCGACCAGAGCCCCAGCCACGTCACGGAGCTTGATGTTGCAGTGCTGCGACACGTCCACGAGCAGGTCCCAGGCCCGGTCGCTGGGACATGGCGCCAGGGCCATCACCATGCCGCGCGCCTGGTCGATCACCGCGCGGCTGGCCAGTGCCCGCCCCAACTGCTGGTTCCTGGCGCGTAGTTCGAGGACCTCGGCCAGCAAGGCCGCGTCCCCCGCTGGAGGCACGGTTCTCAACGGTCGCTGTTCCTTGCGGGGCGTGATCACCTGGTTCACAGTGCGTACCTCACAGGGCAGTCATCCTGTCCGTAGGTGGTCAGCGGCGCGCCAGTTGCCGTTCGCCGGCCGCGCCGGGCTTGTAGGGCAGTCCGTAGTGTTTGAAGATCGCTTCCTCCTGTTCGGCGGGCAGGACGTCGTCGGTGCCGATCGAAGGGGCCTGCTTCACCAGCGTTCTGACATAGCCGACCTTGAGATAGTCGGGTCCGGCGATCGCGTCCTCAAGGGGGACGAAGACCAGGCGGTGCCGGGTCGGCAGTCCGGTCCGTACCGTGGCCATGGCCGGCTCGTCGGTGGTGGTGTCCACATAGACGGCCTCCAGGACGCCGATCTTGTGCGACTCGGTGTCGAGGACGTCGCGGTCGCGCCATTCTCGGACGTCGGCTGTGTGAATCATGGCCTCTCCCTACCTGGGCGACTGGCCTGAGGCGCGAGTTGCACCCCTGGTTTTCTGCGTGAAATCGCCGCAGCGTACGGCACATTGCCCGCTGCATGTGCTCCGGGGGCGGCTTGCCTTCCCAGGCGGCGACCAGGGCCGCGGCCACCTCCGGAAGTCCGGCGTCGCACTGCCGTGACATCCACCAGAAGCATCCTGGCCGGCCCACGGCGGCAGAGGGCCAGGACCATCGGCATGCCGCGGGCCTGGTCGATGACCGCGCGCCCGGCCAGCGCCCGCCGCAGGCATGAACTCCTTGACGATCGCGACGTGTCCGGCCTGGCGTGAGCCGTCCCGGAAGCCGTGGCTGCCGGTCCACCTCACGGTCACCTGTGGTGTTCGTGGTCTCGACGGTCCTCGCGCCGCCAGCGCGCCCGGTTCTGGCGGCTGTAGCGACGGTCCCAGCGTTCGCGACGGTCCCGGCGCTCCCGGTAGTCCCGGTAATCCCCGAGGTCGGAACCGCCGCTACGGCTCCGGCCTCCGCCGCGACCGCGGCCGTGGCGGGTGGCGCCGTAGACCAGCACCGCCGCGGCCACCCACCAGATGGGCTGGAGGAAGCCGAAGCCGAACAAGACCGCGATGAGGATGAGGAGCAGGACGAACACGACGGGCCTCCCCTGGAGCGGGACACAGCTTCGATACCGGGGACTGGGGCCTCACCCCGCAGCGTAGTCCTGCCCAAAGGTTGCGGATACCGTGTGGCGTCAGCGCGTTCTGCCTGCCCGGCACGGATGGCTGCTTGACACCTGTCGGGGAACTGCTGCGAGGGCTAGCGTGCGCCATGCCGCCCCTGCCCCCGGCAGCGTCGCACCGCCAGCGCGCTCCCCAGGGGGCGCACCGCGCATCGGTGCCGGAACCCGCCGCGTCACGAGCGAGGCCGTTCCCGCGCGCGCCCATCATCACGATCCCGGCGCACCCCGGCGCACCCCGAGCGGGCATCGATCTGCTGCCTGCCGCGTCGCACGCGTCCCACACCAGGCGGTACACATGTATGCGCTGATCATTCCCGCTTCGACCCCCTTCGTACTGCTCGCCACCGTGCTGGGCCTGTCCTGGTGGGAGGACCACATCCTGCCGACACCACCGGCCGGGCCGGTCGAAGCCCTTGCCGAGGCTCCGTTCACCCCGGTGGCCCCAGTACCGCTCCCAGAACCCGGCAGTGTCGACGCTGCGTTGACAAGGGCGGATGCCGGGCGTTGACTGGCAACACGGCGTAGGGCCATGCCACTCCGGATCATTCGGGCGCAGCATTCCGCCTTCCCGCTTCGCCCGGACCCCGCGGAACCAGGAAATCCCCGCGATCTGGAGGCCCGGCAATGATCTGGATTCTTCTCCTTGTGCTGATCCTGGTGGTCTTCGGGTTCGGCTTCACGATGCAGATCCTGTGGTGGGTCGCGGCCGTTCTGCTGGTCGTCTGGATCGTCGGCTTCGCCAAGCGCGGGCGGAGCGGTGGCCGCCGCCGCTACAGCCGGGGTCGCAGGTAATCCGCACCACGCCCGATCTCGCCTCGTGGGAACGACGGCCTGTACGACGATCGCGCGGGGGCCCTTCCTGTCGACATGCAGAGGACCGTCATGAGCGTCGGACAGACGATCAAGCACAGAACACAGGAAATCAAGGGCCGGATCACCGCACGCATCGGCCTTATCACCCGCAATCGGCGACTGCAGCGCGAAGGCAGGACCGACCGGGTCTCCGGGAGCCTGGAGCAGGCCGGAGACAAGGTCAAGGAAGCCTTCAGGCATTGACCAGCCAGCCCCTGGGCGGCGCCCGGTTCGCGTGCGCCCCCCGGCAGGCCGGCGCGGAATTGGTGGGGACCGAGGCGATCACCGGATGAGCGGCGTGGCGGCCGGCGTGACGTGTGACGACTGACGGCCGGTCGGCCCGGCCGTCACACTCCTTGACGAACAGCTACAGACCGCGCTGAGCAGCCGCGTACCGATCGAACGAACCAAGGGGACAGCACTCGTGAGCTGACGGCAACCGCGGCAGGAACCGGGGAACCCCTGCTGTCCGCTTGTGGGTTGGTCCGCTGTGAGTCGGCGGGCAAGGCCGAGCGGCAATGGTGGAAGGTAAGGAAGTCCGCTGCGCATGTGGTCAAGCCCCAGATGATGCGCCTGAACGTTGCGACAGGCCAGCTGCAATGGGTCAACGCCGGTCACCCCGCGCCGCTGCTGATTCGCAACCACCAGGTCGTCCGGCAACTGGACAGCCCCACCACCTTGCCGGTCGGCTTCGGCGGCGACGAGCCCCAGCTCAGCGAGCAGACGCTCCAGGTCGGCGACCGGGTGCTGTGCTTCACCGACGGCCTGATCGAGGAGCACGATGTCCGCGGCGAGCAGTTCGGCGAGGAGCAACTCATCACCTGGGTCAACCGCATCGAGCACGCCGAGGAAGGGGTTCGGGCGGTGGTGCGCTCCCTCTCCCGCACCCTGATCCGGGAGCGGGGCGGGGTCACCAGCGACGACGCGACCCTCTTCCTGATCGAGTGGCGCGGGGGTGCCGCCGACCACCTTGCCACCCTGGCATGAGGTGTCTTCGACTTCGAAGACCTGGAATGAGCCGATACCGCCCGACTGGTGGTGCGCCGTCGGCGATGGCTCTGGCATGTCACGCGAGAAAGCCGCGAGGTCTATCGTGAAGGTATGAGCGTGTTCATCAAACTGGTGGAGAACCGGCCCCCCAAGGAATACGCGGAGCCGGCGGCTGCGGATATCTCCTACGACGACATCACCGAAGGTGAGTCGCCCGCCACGTACGAGTACGACCTGCTTCCGAGCGGCGCATTGCGGATCCTCAGGGTGACCAAAGGCGAAGCCGCGGTCGTCGAATCGATCTACGCTCCCGGACTCTGGTTCCGTGTCCGGGGGCAGTGGCGCATCAATGCGGAATAGCAAGCACCTTTGCGACGGTTGGGCGCGTGCCGGCTTCTGGGCCCGGTCGTCGGTGCTTGAGGTCCGAGCAGAATGTGCTCATGCTTCGCGTCATCCTACGGAATCGCGTCGGAAACTACCTAGGAGTACCGTGGATTGCGGGTTGCGCACTCTCACGTGTTGCGCCTGAAAGGACGGCCCCGGCGGTTTCACCGGGGCCGTTTGGGGGATCGCGCTGAGCGTGCCGGCGCGGTCACGACTCGGCGTCGAACCACTCGATCCCGGCCGACGGTCGGTGACCTGCACAGTCTCCGTCCAGCCCGTGCCGGGCTTACCGGTGACCGCCGCCCAAAGGGCGTCGGCGGTCAGTACGCTCTCGTGGACGCCCTCCGTCACGGGACCTCACCAGCCCGTAGGAGCCGGTCCTGCCCCGGGCGGCACGGTGGACCCGGCAGGGATGGCATGGGCGGTGAGCCTCGTACACGAGACGGTCGCCGTAGTACTTCGCATCCCTCGCCAATCCCGACACCGCCGCGGTGTCCCACCGGGCCCGGCCCCGCCACAGAGGACGTCATTCTCACGGTGAGCGGGTAACCGGAACGAAAACCGGTGCTGCGGCCAGCCACCGGGTGCCCCCCCGGGCCACAGGTGTCACGCACGGTCATTCTCATAAACGGTATCTGCGAGAGTTCTGCGAGAGCCCGGGAAGTGATCTCATTTTCCGCAGGTCGCCGTTTGCGAAAGTCCTCTCGAAACCGACATGTTGTACGAGGCACTTCTGAGAGACTGCCGCCATGGATCTCACGCCGATCAGGCCGCATTGGCGGTAGAGCGTCACAACTGACCGAACTGTGTTCTTCGCCGTCCTCGCCGTCGCCGGGCAGATCGAGTGCAACTACCTTCGGGCGTCCGCCGTGGTTTCCTTTGGCCGCTGAGGTGACCTGGCCTTCGAGGCTCTTCTCCCGGATGTCCTATTCAGGTTTGGGTGTGGTGGCGATGAGGATCTGAGCGGCCTCGGTGATGTTGTCGGCGCGGACGGCGCGGGCCATCGCTTCGCGGGCGGCGTCGGCGGTGGTGTCCGGGGGAACCACCAACAGGGCGAAGTGGTCGTTGTGGCCGCGGGTGATGAGGACGGTGCTGTCGCCGACCGGGTCGGAGTCGAGGTGCACGACCTGGTCGTCGATGACCAGGCGAGTCGGGAGGCCGTTCCAGGCGGCCGCGTCCACGCCCACGCGGGTGATCGGTCCAAGATGCCCGGTCAACACGCTGATCAGCGCGGGCAGCTCGGTCTCGATGTCGCGGGTACGGGGCCACCACGCGCCGTCCAGGAGCCCCTCTCGGGACCGCGTGGTCTCCAGCCGCAGCAGGGCCGTACCCGGTTTGACCGCCTGTTGGATCGTATCCGGCAGCAGCAGTCGGGGCGGGTGGGGAAGGTCGGTGTCAGCCATGTGAGTCTGCCCGTCTACGGGGTGCGGCCGTGCGTCGTCGCAGTGCGCGGCCGACGCCGGTGTCTGCCCGGCGACGTGCACGAGCCCGCCGTCGTTTCACGATACTCCCGCCGCCCGATCCGGCATCCGCCGGAAAATAACTGGTCACGGCGGTCAAGGTCCGCCGAACAGGCGTACAGTGAAAGCACCGGAGGTACTTCGCGCACCGGCTTTCACGCGGGTGTCATTTCCGGCGATCACGAAAAACCGGGCTGTCGACGGGCAGCCCGGGGGCAGGTCCGCATCATGACCACGACCCTCGACCGGACTGCGCCCCGCGACCTCGCCCCAGAGCTTCCGGCACGCTTGTCCCTCACCCCGAAGACCACGCTCGCCGGCCAGCTGGACGGGGCCTGGTGGCCCTACTCCCGCGACCTCGAAGCCGAGCTCCCAGCGCTCGCCGCCGCCGTGGAGAATCCCTGGGGGCGCATCACGCGCGTGACCGTGAACCCCACCCGCTGGCCCGTCGTCCCGCACACGGTTGCCGTTGACGGGCGCAAGCTGCACGTGGGCTGGTTCACAGAACAGGACCCCGACAAGCTCATCCTGCTCTCCTACACCGTCGGGCGCTGGGACCTCCTCGTCGTCCCGCCCGAGACTGCACCCGCAGCAGCGGCCCGGCTGATGTCCGCCGCAGCGATCCCAGGCAGCGTCCTCACCGCGGGCGTCCTGATGAGCAACGAATCCGTCATGGGGCGCGGCATCCGTGACGCCGTGATCCGGGAAGCCACCTGGGAGGACGAAGGCGGGGCCTGCATGTCCCCCTTCGGGATGCCAATGAGGCGAAGCGCTCTCCCACTGTCCGGAAACGGCCGGAGGTGAGTTCTGTGGAGACCCTCGTCATCATCGCGGTGATCGTCCTCGCGATCGGCATCGGGATGCGCCTTATCCACCTGCTCAATGCCCAGCACGGCGCACGGATCGCGGCCTACCACTTCAGCAACCCCCTGCCGAGACCTCCCGGCTTTCCCCACCCCGAAGGGAATCCGCCCACGTGAAGTACATCGAGACCCAGACACTGGCCTCGCTCGGGCACGCCGAGGTACGGATCATCGCGCACACGCCCCAAGCCGCCCGAGCGGTCGCGGAGGCGCTTCGCCACTGCTTCGCCGGAGCGGAACAGCGCAGCTATCCCGGCCTGGACGGTGCCACCCGCCTCCACCTCACCGTGGACACTGCAGCACCCGCCGGCCCCGCCCGCTCCTGGCTGGCCGCCAGCCGGAGCTCCGTCGGCACCGGCGCCCACGCCGACGAGACCTGAGAGCCCCCCCACGGGCCCCCACGGGCCCCGGAACCCACCCCCGCACAGGGGGAAGGACGCGGTCACCGCCTCGTCGGCATCACCTGGCGCAAGGGAATCCGGCACACGAAGACCGAGGAGGAAGAGCACGACTGAAGGCCCTCCTACACACGTGAAGGGCCTGGCAGGAATGGGTAGCCAGTGCTTCAGCCGGGTTTCCGAGTCCCCAAGATCAAGATCAAATGCGTGGAGCCAACGGCTGTACCACTGGTTCCTGGCACCCTGTCCCCGCGTGCTTGGGAGTCGATCCACCTGCCTTTGAGTCGCTGCGCGTTGGAAAGGAAATCCGCTGCGCATGGTTTCGCGACCCTCTCCCCAACTGGGGAGAGGGTCCTTGAACCGGGTGTGCGTGGACAAGGGCCGAGAAGGACTGATGTGCCAAACCTCGTCTGACCTGGGAAAACGGCCAAGATGAGCATGGATCGGCAAGGGTCGCCAAGATCCTCGAAGGACTCATCATCCGTCGGCCGTGGGTTCGAGTCCCACCCGCCCCACTTGCGCAGGGCTGTGACCTGCGGAAACGTTCTTTTTTGGGTGTCGGAGCGGCAACTTTGCTGGACGGACTGAATCCGCTGCTCGTGGGTTTGGAGTTCGGCGGTGCTCGGGACAGCGGCAACGCGTCTGACCTGCAGCGGAGTGATCGATCGAGGTCGTCGCTCGCCTTCCGGGCGAGCGCACTGAGGGCCGATGCCAAGACCCAGGGGCCGTGCGGGGGCCGGGACGGCGCAGCCGTGTCCCGGCCAACGGTGCCCCCGGGCCGGTAGTGCACCTGGTGTTCAGTGGCAGCAGGTGGCCGCTGAGAGAGCGTCTGGCGATGGCCAAGGGGTCAGGAAACAGTACGAAGAGGAAATGGCCCGGAACGCAGACGAACCGCCCTCCGCGAGGCCCTCGGCCTCTTCCGCAGGGGGAGGTGGCTGAGGCCGGGCACTCGTTGCGTGGCAGCCTCGGGCGCCAGAGGCTGCGGCGTACACGGGACCCCCACCGACCGTGGGCCTTCTCATGCCGAACTGCATGCCCGCGCTGGGTGGCCGGGCACGGTGCTGTCGCCGTCGGCCTGTTGGTCGGAGTGCTTGCCGACCGGACCGGCTACGAGGTGACGGTCACTGCTCCGCGCGCGTTGTAGACGACGGCGTCCTCGCGTTCGCCGTAGGCCCGGAAGACAGCGACCGCCTCGTCACGCAGCACGCCGGAGACGACTTGGATGCCGCGCCGCTCGAACTGCTCCGCCCAGTCCTCGCGCATGGGGCCTTCGTCGAAGCCCGTGAGCTGTTCCAGCTCGGGGCCCTCTCCGGCGACGACCAGACGCCGGGCCCCGGACCACATCGCGGCGCCGTAGCACATGGCGCAGGGGCGCCAATTGACGACCAGTTCGAGATCGGGGCCATCGGGGGCGCCGAGGTCCCATGCACCCAACCGGGTCTGGGCGAGGGAGATCGCGACGACCTCGGCGTGGGTGGAGGAGAGCCCGGAGGACAGGACGACATTGACCCCGGCCGAGACGAGCCGTCCGGTCACCGTCTCGACGACCAGTGCGGCGAAGGGGCCGCCGGTGTTCTCGCGGTGGTTGCGTTCGGCGAGTCGGTTGGCGAGCCGGACACGGTCCTCGTCGGTCGGCAGCGTCTCGGGTACGTCGGCCAGTTCGGACAGCACCCATGCGGGGAGTCGAGCGCCGAAGGTGGTCGCGAGGGCGGAAGTATCCATGGGGCGGGGTTCCCATCTTGGGCAGAACGGAGTCGGAGGCCGAGAAGGAGTTCAGGCGCCAGGGCAGCGGAACGGGCTGCCCTGGCGGCCTGCGTCACACACCGGTGCGGATGTTGGGCGCGAAGCGGGCCAGGGCAACGGTCTCGATGGCGGCGATGACGTTGTAGCAGACCGCGGAGACGGCGGTGAGCACGGCCACGGAGGCCCACAGGTGGTCGTAGTCGAAGGTCGAGGAGTCCTTGAGCATCGCGTAGCCCAGGCCCTGTCCCGTCGACAGCCATTCGGCGAGCATCGCGCCGATCAGCGCGCCCGGCACGCCGACGCGGGCGCTGGCGAAGAACGCGGGCACCGCGCTGGGCAGCATGACCTTGCGGGCGACGGTCCAGCCGTCGGCGCCGTACGCGCGGCACAGGTCGGCCGCCTGCCGGGAGGCGGATCGCAGGCCGAAGGACATGGTGACCAAGGCGGGGAAGAAGACGATCAGACCGCTGATGACGGTGGTGGCCATCAGGCCCCGGCCGAAGACGAGGGTGATGAGCGGGGTCATCGCGACGAGTGGTACGGACCGTACGACCACCGCCATCGGCAGCAGCGCCTGCTCGACGCTCCGCAGGAGGACGAAGACGACCGCCACCGCGACCGCCGCCACCAGCCCGGCGACGAAGCCGAGCCCGGCGTCCAGCAGGGTACGGCCCAGACCCGAGGCGACCAGGGAGCGGTGGGCGCCCGCGTCCGCGCCGGTGAACAGGTAGTCGTAGATGTCGACCGGTGACTTGGCCACCAGCGGGTCCAGGTCGTAGACCTGCAGGAAGATCACCCACAGGACGACGACGGCCGTCATCGTCACGACCACGTTCATCAGCGGGCGCAGCACGCCTGCCGCGAAGCGCAGCGCGGGGGCCGTCCCCGTCTCCGTCGCGGTGCTCATGCGCCTCCGCCTTCCACTGTCGTCGTGCGTGACCAGGGCAGGGCGTAGCGGGCGATGAGCCCGACCACGCCGTATGCGATGCCTGCCACCGCGCCGGAGACCAAGGCGATGCCCCAGGTGCGGGGCACGTCGAGCTGCTGCTGGGCGATGGTCATGGCGATGCCGAGCCCACTGTCGACGCGGCCGAGGTACTCGCCGATGATCGCGCCGAGCAGCGCCGCCGGCCCGGCGATCCTGAGCGCGGCCAGCGTGCTGGGCAGCGCGGCGATCAGGCGGACCCGCAGCATCTGCTGCCAGCGGCCGCCGCCGTAGGCGCGTACCAGGTCGAGCGCGGCCGGGTCGGCCGAGCGCAGCCCGAGCAGCGCGCCGATGAGGGTGGTGAAGAAGACCGACAGCCCGGCCATCGCCGACATCGGCTTGTCCCCGTCCAGGACGAGGGACAGGATCGGGCCGATCGCCACGATCGGCAGGCAGTAGGAGGCCACCGCTATCTGTGTGATCACCCGCTCCAGTACGGGCACCAGCAGAACCAGCACCGCCAAGCCCAGCGCCAGCGCGTTGCCGACCAGATACCCGGTCAGGGCCTCGCCCACGGTCTGCGTGACATGCGGGCTGTAGAAGGTCCAGCCGTCGTCGAGCACGCTCGCCACCACCGCCCAGGGGGTGGGCACGCCGTCCCCGGGGCCGAAGACCGTGGTGGACAGCAGCGACCACGCCCCGATCAGAGCCGCGATGCCGACGGCCCCGCCGGTCCAGGCGGAACGCGGCGCACTCATGACGCCTCCCCGGCGGGGGCGTCAGCGCGGCCGAACAGGAGTTCCGACAACTGGTCGGCATACGCGTGGAATTCTGCCGAGCGCATCATCTCCGGCGTACGCGGCCGGGGCAGGTCGATGGTGACAACCTCCACGATCCGGCCGGGCCTGGGGGACATGACGGCGACGGTGTCGCTGAGCAGTACGGCCTCGTTGATGGAGTGGGTGACCAGCAGGGTGGTCACCGCGCGGGCCTGCCAGATGCGCTGGAGTTCGAGGTTGAGCCGCTGGCGGGTCATGTCGTCCAGGGCGCCGAACGGCTCGTCCAGCAGGAGCACCTTGGGGTCGACGACCAGCGAGCGGGCGATGGCGACGCGTTGCCGCATGCCGCCGGAGAGCTGGGCGGGGCGGGCCTTCTCGAAACCTTCGAGGCCGACCAGCCTGATGAGGTCGGAGATCGCCGCCGGGTCGGCCTTGATGCCGCTGATCTCCAGCGGCAGCCGTATGTTGGCGGCGACCGAGCGCCACGGCAGTAGCGCGGCGTCCTGGAAGGCTATGCCCAGGTGGTGCCGTTTGCGGGCCGCCTCCGGGTCCTCGCCGTGTACGAGCGCCGTACCGGAGGTGGGGCTGTCGAGCCCGGCGAGGATCCGCAGAACGGTCGACTTGCCGCAGCCCGACGGCCCGAGCAGCGCGAGGAACTGGCCCTCGGCCGTGTCCAGGTCGACGCCGGCCAGTGCGGGAACGCGGTTCCGGCCGAGCTTGAACTCCTTGCTCAGCCCACGTAGGGACAGCCCGGTGCCGGACGGCAGGGAGCCGTCGGATGCGTCGGGAACAGCGGCTGCGGTACTCATCAGTTGGCGACCTCGGTGTGCGGTGTGCGGTGGGGTGCGGGTAGGGGAAGTCCGGTACCGGCGGGCCGACGGGCCGCACCGGTAACGCCGGAGCATCAGATGAGGCTGGGGTTCTCCTTGTAGATCTCTTCGATGATCGAGAGGTCGAAGAGCTTGGCGGCGGTGATGTCGAGGCCGCCGTACTTCAGCGTCTTGATGTTCTCCTCGATCAGCTCGGGCGTGATCGTGAACAGGCCGTTCTTCTTGGTATCGGCGCTCACGAGCAGCTTGTTCTCGTCCACGGCCTCAAGGGTCTGCTCCTTGGTCGTCAGCCCGAGCCCCTTGCCGTACGTCTCGGCCGCGAGCCTCGCGCCGAGCGCAGGGTCGGCGATGCTCGCCTTCCAGCCCTTGATCTCCGCGCGCAGGAATGCCTTGAGCAGGTCGCGTTGCTTGTCGATGGTGTCCTGGCGGACGCAGTAGGTCTCCGAGACCAGCGGGTAGCCGGTGTCGGCGAGCAGCATCGTCGAGACTTTGAAGCCCTTCAGCCGCAGCGTGTTCGGCTCGTTGGTCACGAAGGAGAACCAGCCGTCCACGGTGCCCTGGGTCAGCGGGAGCGGGTCGAACTGCACCGGCACCTTGGTGATCTTCGACTCGTCCAGTCCGGTGGCCTTGATGTACGCCGCCCACACGGACTCGTTGCCGGCCTGGACACCGATCTTCTTGCCGTACATGTCCTCCGGCTTGGTGATCGGGTCCTTGGCCATCGACATGATGCAGAACGGGTTCTTCTGGTACTGCGCACCGATGATCTTCAGCGGCGCGCCCTTGGCGACAGCCGCGCCGGTGATGTCCGGGGCGCTGATCGCCACGAGGGCCTTCTTCGTGACGACGTCGGTCTCCATCGGAGTCGCGGACGGTCCGCCGCCGATCAGGGTGACCTTGGAGAAGCCCTCGGCGGTGTAGAAGCCCTTGCTGTCGGCGATGTAGCTGCCCGCGAACTCGACGTTCTTGATCCAGGACAGGCGCAGTGTCAGCTCGCCGAAGCTCTTGGAACCCGAGGCCGAGGACGAGGCCGAGGACGACGAGTCGGAGTCGCCGCACGCGGCGAGCAGCGGGCCACCGAGCATCACGGCACCGCCGAGCAGCAGTCCCCGTCTGAGGAAGAGACGACGGTCGGTGGCCGCGAACGCGCTGTCGTCGCTGCCTGTGATTCTGGTCATGGTGCGCTTTTCCTTTCACCTGGCCGGGTGGGCCCCGGCTCATGGCGGACATGAAGAACACGGATGTGGCGGGGCATGAGCGCCGCCGGGCTGGCCTCGGGCCGGCCGGAGACCGAGGTCAGAGGCCGAGGAGGAGTTCGGGGGTGCGGGCGCGGGAGCAGCAGATGGTGATCTGGTTGTCTGCGGCGCGCTCGTCGGGGGTCTGGATCTCGTCGCGGTGGTCGGGTTCGCCGGCCAGGACGGGGGTCAGGCAAGCGCCGCAGATGCCCTGCTCGCAGGAGAGTTCGACCTCGACGCCGTTGGCGGTGAGGACGTCGGCGATGGTGCGGTCGGCAGGGACGGGATAGCCGATGCCGGTGCTCGCGATCCGTACAGTGAATTCGGCGGTGAATTCGGTCGCGATTTCGTCTCCGGCGGCCGTGGGGGCCTTGGGGGCGAAGCGTTCGGTGTGGATCTGCCCCGGTTGCCAGCCGGCGGCGGTTGTCTCGGCCACGACGTGGGTCATGAAGCCGTCGGGCCCGCAGACGTAGACGGCCGTGTCCGGGGCCGGGGTCAGCAGCTCCGTGGGCAGTCCGGTGCGGATGGTGTCTCCCTGGTCGCTGTGGTGGACCGTCGTCCGTTCGGCGAAGGCGGAGACCTGGAGCCGTTCCAGCAGTGGGGACTCCGCCGTGCTGGAGGTGTAGTGGTGCAGGACGAACGTGGCTCCCCGCGCGGCCAGGGCTTCGGCCATGGACAGCAGGGGCGTGATGCCGATGCCGCCCGCCACGAGCACGTGGCGCTGCGCCGTCACGAGCGGGAAGTGGTTGCGCGGGGGCGAGATCCGCAGCCGCCGGCCGACGGTGATGTCGCGGTGCAGGGTGCGGGAGCCGCCCCGTCCGGCATCCTCGCGCCGCACACAGATCAGGTAACGGCCGCTTTCCTGGGGGGAGTTGCACAGGGAGTACTGGCGGACGAGGGAGGGGCCGAGATGGACGTCGATGTGAGCGCCGGCGTCGAAGGGCGGTAGGGCTCCGTCCACTGCCCGGAGTTCGTAGCTGCGGCTGGTGGCGGAGGCGAGGGAGATCGCGTGGACGATGACGTCGAGGGTTTGCATGCTCTTCACGGCCGGCGCCTACGCGGTGAAGAAGTGGCTCAGGCCGAGGTCGCGCAGTCCGCGCCGGTAGGCGATCGAACTGCGGTCGGCCGGGATGTGTACTTCGAGCCTGGGGTCCAGGGGGAGGTTCTCGGGTTTCTGGACCTCGACGATGGCCCGGTCCTCCTCGAAGACCGTCCGGTTGAAGTCGTATACCGCCTGGACGGGTTGATCGGTGTCGAAGTCCCGGGCGATCGGGGCGAACATACGGGTCCGGCGTGCGGACACCGGCGAGGCGGCGTTCATGATGTTCAGCCGCCCGCCGCCGGGGAAGTGCACCACCAGGGTGGCGGTGAAGGGCAGGTGGACGTCGAAGTGGCGCAGCCACCGGAAGCCGGGCGGGGCCTGCTTGTCGCTGCCGTGCGGGTAGTTGGATGCCGTGCTCCAGTAGTCGACGGAGAAACCGTGATCGTGGCGGACCGGGGTGTAGTCGGGCACGACGGTGTCGTCGGGGTCGCCGAAGGAGTCCAGATGCACGAAGCCGAAGTGGGCGACGTCGAGGAAGCCTTCGAGCTGGCGGCCGGCGAACGCGGCGATGTCGATGCTGGGGCAGTTGATCCGCTGGAATCCCTCGTCGTCCCAGTGGGCCATGGCTGGGATCACCGGGTCGGCGTCCGGGGCGGGCCGCAGGCAGGTCCACACCAGCCCGTACCGCTCGACGACGGGATAGGTCCGCAGGTTCAGCCGCGACGGGATCTTCGACTCGGGATGCGCCGGCACATGCACGCACCGCCCGCCGTCACCGAAGCGCAGACCGTGATAGGCACAGGTGATGCCGCTCCCGTCGCCGCCGCCGAGGCTGAGCGGTACGCCCCGGTGCGGGCAGATGTCGTGGGCCACGATCACGTTGCCGCCCACTCGGTAGGCCACCAGGGGCTCGTCGAGCAGGCGTACGGCGGTCGGTGCGTCGCCGACCTCGCCCGACAGGGCGACCGGATACCAGTGTCGGGCAAGGACGGCCCAGTCGTCGGGGTCGAACGTGCAGTCCCGGGGCGGGGCGGGACGGGGAAGAGCAGTGGTCATGCGGAAGGTCCTTCTACGGATACGCGGCCGGCACGGCCTGGCAGGCGCGCGCAGGGCGCACAGTCCAGGTCGGCGGCACAGGAAGACGCGTGGAACAGGCGGCGGGTGGCAGGCCGATGTCAGAAGAGCGACACCTGCGGAGCCGCTGACCGGGCGGGGCTCCGGCCTCAGACAATCGGTACGTGGTCGATCGGTACGCGGTCAGGCGTCAGACCGCTCGGATGCCGAATGTGAACCGTGCGCCACACGCCCACGCGTCCAGGCCGACTGATGGACACGGCAACGGAGATCCGTGACGCACTTGCTGGCGAAGCTCATCGCACTTCCCTCCATGCTCAGCGCCGACTGCGACTCGCCGGACGACCAAGCCGAGAGTGGCTTACACAAATTGCCCAGCCATTCCATGATTGTTACTTAAGGATTTCATGGCCTGATTTGACCAGGAGGGTCGAAATTGAACCCGCGCGCAGGGCTGCGGCAATTCCTCCACACAGAGGTCTACGACCGGCGGGTGGTGTCGACGGTCGTGGAAGAGCAGTCCCCCGGATACACCTGGCGGATGGAGGTGCAGCGCGCGATGGTGTGGCCGGCCGACTGCAGGAAACCTCAGCCGTGGGGCTCGGCCTCGGGTGGCACGTCTGACCTGCGAGGACGGCGTGGATCGGCGCTGATCGGCAAGGACTGCCAAGATCCTCAAAGGACTCATAATCCGTCGGCCGTGGGTTCGAGTTCCACCCGCCCCACTTGTACAGGTCTCCGGCCTGCGGGAACGTTCAATTTTGGGTGTCGGATCGTCAACTTTGCCTGGACGGACTGAATCCGCTGCTCGTGGGTGTGGGGTCCGGAGGTGGTCGTGGTAGCTCCAACCCTCTGACCTGTGGCGGAGTGGATGATCGAGGGTGTCGCTCGGGATACGGGCGGGCTGCCTTGAGGCCGCGGACAAGTCCCAGGGGCCGTACAGGGGCCGGGACGGCGCGGTCGTGTCCAGTCGACGGTGTCTACGGGGCGATTCGTTGTCCCATGTGCCGGTTGCGCGGCAGGGGCCGCCATCGCGCTGTGCAGACACTGTCGCCCTCGCGTAGTTCGATCTGCGATGACGTCCAGGGGCGGGGAAACTACCCCAAGAGGAAACCGCCAGTCGCCCCCGCACTGTTTCCAGGGCAGGGACAGGCCCCCCGGGAACGAACCTCAGAAGATCAACGAAGCCCTCCCCTGCCATGTCACACCACACCCGTCGCCTTCTGTAGCCGGCTCGCGTTCCTGGGCGAGGCCAAGAAGACCACCGCCCGATGCGACAGCATGATCAGCGGGCATGCTCGGGCCCGCGAGCTGCACCGGCCTTCCTGGGCAAGTCGGCGTGTCGAGTCAGGGAACCCGCTGACGGCAGTGCCTCAGGTCGCCCTCGCCTGCTCGGCGACGGGCCAGGAGAAGAGGAGGGGCAGGCAGCTGTCGCCTGGTGACCATCAGGTGACCGCTGTCCGTCCGGCGATTGACCGGAGTCCAGGGAATGCTTGGAGAGCGTCCCCGCGAGCGATCAGCCGCCGACACGCCGTGTGAAACACCCGAACCGCACCGGAAGGAATCTCACGCCATGACCGCGCCCAAGGCTCCGAGTGCACCAGGGGTGCGGTCCTGGTGGGGAATCCCGTACGCCACCGCCGAGCGATACCGCCGCCCCGTGGTCGCGGATTTCGATCCGGACCGTCCCTATGACCGCAAGGGTGTCGTCTCTGTCCAGCCCGACAGCGGCGACTGGCTCGAAGCGGACAGCGGGACGGGCGAGGACTGCCTGAACCTGAACGTGTGGGCTCCGGAGGAGTCGGCCGGGAAGAGGCTGCCGGTGGCCGTGTACATCCATGGCGGCGGATTCGAGTTCGGTGCGAACACGCAGACCACCTCGAACGCCGCCGGTCTCGCTGCGACGGGGCGCGTGGTGAGTGCGTCGGTCAACTACCGGCTCGGCGCGCTGGGCGCTCTCTCGCTGTCGCAGTACGGCGGGCGGCTCGCCGAGGCGAGCAACCTGGGCCTGCAGGACGTCATCACCGCGCTCACCTGGATCAAGCAGAACATCGCCTCCTTCGGTGGCGATCCTGACAACGTCACCGTCTTCGGCCACAGCGCCGGCGCCTACTCCACCCTCGGCTGCTCGGGGCCTCCTCCGCGGACGGCCTGTACCGGCGGCTGGCCGGGTTCTCCGGCGCGCCCTCGCGTCTCGTCCCGGCCTGGTGGGCCGAGGAGCTCGCGGAGCGGTTCGTCACCGAACTCGGTGTCGCGGGCAACCCCGACAAGCTGATCGATCTTGACGCTGACCACCGGCCTGGACCTCAAGGCCGGGCAGACGCTGCTGCTCCGCGGCGGCACCTCCACGGTCGGGCTGAGCGCGGCCACGATCGCGAAGGACCTCGGAGCCACCGTGCTGTCCACCACCCGCACCCCGGGAAGAGCCGGGGAACTGCGGGCCGCGGGCGTCGACCATCCCCTCGTCGACAGCGGCACGATCGCCGACCAGGTGAGCGAGCTGATGCCGGAGGGCGTCGACGCCGTACTGGAGCTGGTGGGCTGTTCGGTCCTCGCCGACACCCTCAACGCCGTCCGCCGGCACGGCACGGTCTGCTTCACCGGAGCCCTGGCGGGCCAGTGGACGATCCCCGATTTCACCCCGTTCATGATCCCGGGCGGGGTGCGGCTGACGTCCTACGGCGGTCAGGCCGCCGACCTCCCGGCCGACGTCTTCGCCCACCAGCTCCGGGCCATCGCCACAGGGCGCCTCAAAGTCCCGGTCGCGAAGGTCTACCAGGGCCTGGAACAGGTCCGTGACGCCCAGGCCGACGTCGAGTCCGGCACCACGCCGGGCAAGCACGTCGTCGTCCTGGACGACTGAGACCTGGGCAACGAGAAACGGCAACCAACCACCCCCGATGCGCGACGGCCGACAACGGCCGGCCACGGAATCCGTGAGAGAAACCGGCAGAGGAACCGGCGCAGGAACCGAATACGGGCGCCGACGAGGTGGAGATCAGCACGGTCATCCTGGAGTTGAAGAAGTCCTTCGACGAACGGTGGAGCGTCGGCGACAACCGCGGCTGCCTCCACAACTGCGCCGAGAAGTCAGCTACTTCGACCCGGCCTCGAGGAACTGGTCGTGGGACGCGACAAGGTCATCGCACACAACGAGTCGATCCACTCGAACCCGCACATCGTGCGCAGTGAGCAGGCGAGAACAGATGACGGACCAGACAGCAGCAGACTTTTTCGGTGCCACGACCATCCGGCCTCCGTCGGACCCGGAGCTCGCGCCCGTCGAGGAGACGCTGGGCGCGGTTTTCCGCCCGTGTCGGACGAGACCCTGCCAGAGATCCGACGGCAGGTGACCGAGGGACTCCCCGGGGTGGAACCGGAGGATTTGACGGCGGGCGGCAGAGTTCGGGTGGAGGAGCGCCAGGTACCCGGGCCGGAAGGCGCGCCGGACATCACTCTGCTGATTCTCAGCCCCGTCGAGGACCGAGGCCCCAAGGGAGGCATCGTCCACATCCACGGTGGCGGGATGATCACGGGGGACCGCCGGGCGCACTTGAGTCATCTCCTCACCCATGTGATCGACGGGAGCGCGGTCGTCGTGTCGGTCGAGTACCGACCGGCGCCGGAGCACCCCGACCCCGCGCCGGTCGAGGACTGCTACGCGGGACTGGCGTGGACGGCGAAGAACGCGGCCGAGCTCGGTATCGACCCCGAGCGACTCATGATCACCGGAATCAGTGCCGGCGGCGGCCTCGCGGCGGGGACCGCACTGCTCGCCCGCGACCGCGCCTTTCCCGCGCTCAGCCACCAGGTTCTGATCTGCCCCTGCCCAAGGCCGACCAGCCTGTCGACCCGCACACCTACGGCACCGGCACGCGGACGGCTCGGTGAGCGCGGCCGGTGACCGGCACGGCGTTTCATCGCCCCCCGGCGACCGCCGCGCTGTCCCGCAGGTAGTCCGTGAAGGCCTCGGCGGCCGGGGTCAGGGCGTGGTCGCCCATGCGGACGAGGAGGATGCGGCGCACCGGGGCCGGGGGCAGCAGCGGCAGGACGCTGACGCCTCCTCGGATGCCCTCCAGGGCCAGGGTGGGGGCCAGGGCGACGCCGATGCCGGCGGCGACCATGGCCTGGGCCTCCTGGTAGTCGTGGGCCTCGTAGGCGATCTGTGGCTCGAAACCGGCCGTGCGGCAGCTGCGGGCGAGGGCCTCGGCCACCGGGTGGTTCTCGGCACGGGTGATCCAGGTGTCGTCGGCGAAGTCGGCGAGGGCGGCCGAAGCACGGCCGGCGAGGGGGTGGTCCGCACCGACGAGGAGTGCCGGCGGGTCGTTGACCAGAGAGGTGACGACGATGTCCTCGCGGTCGATGCGGTTCCAGTCGTAGTCCCACATCAGGGACATTTCGATCTCGCGGTTCTCCAGCATCGCCCACAGCCCCGCGATCCGGGCGCTGCGCACCGTCAGCCGTACGTCGGGGTGCGTGTGGCGGAAGGCGATCACGGCGCGGGGGAGGAGGGACGCGCCGACGGTGGGGAAGGTGCCGACCCGGAGCGTGCCCGCTCGCAGTCCGGCGAAGTCGGCGAGTTCGTTCTCCGCGGCCGTCAGTTCGCGCTTGATCCGCTCTCCCCGCTCGGCCAGCGCGCGCCCGGCGTCGGTGAGCGTGACCCCCCGCGCATGACGCTCGAGGAGGGGCTGTCCTGCCTCTGTCTCCAACCTGCTGACCTGCTGCGACACCGCTGAAGGCGTGTAGTTGAGGGCACGTGCGGTCGCCGTGACCGAACCCCGGCGGGCGACCTCGGCGAAGAGCAGGATGCGCCGGATGTCGAGCATCTCGCCACCTCCAGCGTTCAGTACAGCTTAATACCCATGCAGATTTACGAGATTGTACTTCACGCTGCTCGCGTCCACTGTGGATCGCACCCCGCACGGAAGTGCCGTCGGGGCCGGGTTCTCACGAGGAGTCTGTTGTGTTGTGTCTGCAGGGCGAGATGATCCGCGGAGGTACCAGCAAGTGCTGGATCTTCGACCACCACGACGTGGTGGCGACCGGCGTGGACGTCGACACCCTGCTGCTCGCTGCCTACAACGCCGCCGACCCCCGCCAGATCGACGGCGTCGGCGGTGCCTCCTCCACCACCTCCAAGGCGGCGATCGTCCGGACCTCCGCGAAGCCGGACGTCGACGTCGAGTACGCCTTCGCGCAGGTCGGCATCGGCGACGCGCGGGTGGAGTGGACCAGCAACTGCGGCAACTGCGCCACCGCAGTCGCCC
This sequence comes from Streptomyces sp. NPDC007901, assembly GCF_042959465.1. Lineage (NCBI taxonomy): Bacteria > Bacillati > Actinomycetota > Actinomycetes > Kitasatosporales > Streptomycetaceae > Streptomyces > Streptomyces sp. NPDC007901. Next base: position 177,342 of record NZ_JBIBKW010000021.1, read on the forward strand.
TGTACGCCGTCCATAACCACCTTGTGCCTCTCACGTCGGACTCGACCACGGTGCGGATGCTCAACATCAACACCGGAGCCCGGCTCAGCGGCACCATCCCCACCCCGGGGCGGACCGCCTCCGACGCGGGGACGGCCCGGGTGCCGGGCACCGCCGCGCTCGGCGTACCGGTGCTCCTCGGCTTCGAGGACCCCGCGGGTACCTCGACCGGCCGGACCCTGCCGACCGGTCACGCCCTGGACACACTGACCGGGCCCACCGGCACCGTCGAGGCGTCGCTGGTCGACGCCGGCGCCCCGGCCGCGCTGTTCGAGGCCAAGGCGTTCGGACTCGACGGCACCGAGTCCCTCGCCGACTTCGCCACCGCCGTGCCCGCCCTCACCGTGCTGCGCCGGCAGGCCGCCCTGGCCATGGGACTGGTCCGGGAGAGCGACCCCATCAGCCACGCCGTCCCGAAGGTCGGAGTGGTCGCCCGCCCTGTCGCCTACCGCACCACCGATGGCACCCTCGTCCCACAGGACGAGTACGACCTGGCCGTCCGCATGGTCTCCATGCACGCACCCCACCCGGCGATCGGTCTCACCTCGGCCGTAGCCCTGGCCACCGCAGCCGCCACCCCCGGCACCCTCGCCCACCGTGTCGCCCGGCAGACCGCCGACGGGACGCTGCGCCTGGGCACCCCGGCCGGTGTCATCACCGCCCGAGCCGTCCCCGCGAAGGAAGGCGCGTCCCCCACGGTGCTGCTGCACCGCGCCGCCCGCCGCATCGCCCGAGCCGAACTCCTCGTTCCCGTCCTGGAAGGACGCCCCGTATGAGCCGCAACGACGCTGCCCCGGGTACCGTCAACGCTCCCCCGAGCCGCCCTCGCAGGCTGCTGTCCCTGCTCTATGTCCAGTGCCTGATCGGCGTCCTGGCCGGGGCTGCCGTCGGCTGGCTGTGGCCCTCCTTCGGAGCCGATCTCAAACCCCTGGGCGACGGGTTCATCGCGCTGGTCCGCATGATGATCGCGCCGGTCATCTTCTGTACCGTCGTCCACGGCATCGCCTCCATGGGAAACGCGCGCGCCGTCGGCCGGGTCAGTCTCAAGGCGCTGATCTACTTCGAGGTCCTGACGACCGTCGCCATGGTGATCGGGCTGGTCGTCGTGAACGTCGTGCAGCCCGGAAGCGGGCTGCACGTCGACCCCTCGACCCTGTCGACCAAAGGGCTGCCGCCGGAGGCGACCGCGAGCCACGAGAGCCTCTCTGCGTTCCTGCTCGCCATGATCCCGGACACCTTGCTCAGCGCGCTGACCGGCCACGAGATCCTGCCGGTGCTGCTGGTCTCGGTCCTGTTCGGCTTCGGCCTGAACGCCGCCGGCGAGGCGGGCGCGGGAATCACCCAGGGCATCGAGAAGCTGTCCAAGGTCCTGTTCACGCTCATCCGCTGGATCATGCGGCTCGCTCCCATAGGCGCCTTCGGCTCCATGGCCTTCACCATCGGCAACTACGGCCTGGACACCCTGCGCCACCTGTTCCTGCTGGTCGGCTCCTTCTGGCTCACCGCCCTGTTCTTCGTCCTGGTCGTGCTCGGCGCCGTCATGCGCGTCAACGGCCTGCGCCTGTTGCCCTTCCTCCGCTATATCAAGGAGGAACTGCTGATCGTCCTGGGTACCTCGTCCTCCGAGCCGGTGCTGCCGCGTCTGATGGCCAAGCTCCAGCACGCGGGCGCCTCGAAGCCGGTCGTCGGGATCACGCTGCCCGCCGGGTACTCCTTCAACCTCGACGGCACCGCCATCTATCTGACCATGGGCTCGGTCTTCCTCGCCCAGGCCCTCGGCATCGACCTCAGCCTCACCCAGCAGCTGTCCATGCTCGCCGTCATGCTGCTCACCTCCAAGGGCGCGGCCGGTGTCACCGGCTCAGGCTTCATCGCCCTGGCGGCCACCCTCAGCGCCGTACCGCACGTGCCCGTCGGCGCCCTGGCCCTGATCTTCGGCATCGACCGGTTCATGTCCGAGGCCCGCGCCCTGACCAGCGTGGTCGGCAACGGCGTCGCCACTCTTGCGGTGGCCAAGTGGGAGGGACAGCTGGACGAGGAGCGCGCCAAGGCCGTCTTCCGCGGCGACCTCCCGTTCTCCGCCGCGCCCGAGGACGACCACACCCCCGAGCCGCAGGTGGAACCGACACTCGACGCGAAACCCGAGGCGGTCGAAGAGGCCGCCCCGAAGGCGGCGACCGGGGGCGGCCGTGAGCCGGTGCCCGCCGCCGGCTGACACACCCCTCACCGCCGGTCCGGAGCCGTGGGCTCCGGACCGGCCCCTTCTCGTGTTCAGGCGCACCCCCACTCATGGCGGCGCCCTGGGACGTCATCGTGGTCGGCGGCGGAAACGCCGGCCTCTGCGCCGCACAGTCAGCAGGAGGGAGCCCAGGTCCTCGTACGGGAAAGGCACCACGTCAGTGGGCCGGTGGCCCCTCATGACCGGTGCCGTGGCGGCCGGTTCACGGCGGCTGGCGTACGCGATGACCGAGGGCATCGGCCTGGAGCGGGCCCGGCTCGTCGTCGAACTCGGCCCGGGGACCGGGGCGTTCACCGACGCGGTCCTCGCCCGGCTCGCACCCGACGCACGGCTCGTCGCGGTCGAGCTCAACCCGGTGCTCGCGGCCCGGCTGTCGGCCACCCGGCGCGACACACGGCTGACCGTGGTCCAGGGCTCGGCCGCCGAGCTGGCCGCCGCGGTGGGCGAACCGGTCGACGCGGTGGTCTCCGGGCTGCCGTGGACGGTCATGCCGCAGGACCGGCGCGGGTACATCCTGGATGCCGTGACCGAAGTCCTCGCGCCCGGTGGCCGGTTCACCACCTTCGCCCACCTGCACGCGGCCTGGACCCCGCCCGCCCGTCACTTCACCGCCGAACTGGCCTGCCGTTTCGACCGGTTGGGACGCTCGAGGACGGTGTGGGCGAATCTGCCGCCCGCTTTCGTGCACCGGGCCACCCAGAGGCCTTGACCGCGAGCGGACCGGCGAGAGCGAGGACCGCGACCGAGAAGACCAGCGCGAGGGGGGCAACTGCGCCGCTCCGGCTCGACATGCGTTATCCGGCGACCGTGTAGGAGCGCGCTCCCGTCCCGGCAAGCCCACCGCGGTCGACGATCAGGTACTCCGGACGGATGGGGCGCCCGTCGAACCAGCATTCCAGGATCTCCCGGGTACCGGCCGCGTAGCGGGCCTGCGCCGAGAGGGTCGAACCGGACACGTGCGGCGTCATCGCCTCGTACGGCATGGTGCGCCAGGGATGGTCGGGCGGTGGCGGCTGCGGATACCAGACGTCACCGGCGTAACCGGCCAGCCGGCCGCTGTTGAGGGCCCGCACCACGGCATCCCGGTTGACGATGAGCGCGCGTGCGGTGTTGACGATGTACGAACCGCGCTTCATGGCACCGATCAGGTCGTCGTCGAAGAGGTTCTGCGTCTGCGGATGCAGGGGGGTGTGGATCGACAGCACGTCGACCGAAGTGGCCAGCGAACGAACGTCGGGATGCCAGGTCAGCTCCAGCTCTTCCTCGACGTTCTTGGGCAGCCGGTGTACGTCGCAGTAGTGCAGCGTGACGTCGAACGGCCTGAGGCGGCGCAGCACCGCCTGGCCGATACGGCCGGCGCCGAGGACGCCGACGTCCCAGCCTTCGAGGTCGTAGGCGCGCGAGACGCTGTCGGCGATGTTCCAGCCCTTCTTGGCGGTCACCCAGTCGTGGGCCGGCATGTAGTTGTGGACCAGAGTGAGGATCTGCATGACGGCGTGCTCGGACACGCTGATGCTGTTGCTGTAGGTCACCTCCGCCACCGTCATGCCGTGGTCGATGGCGCTCGGCAGGTCGACGTGGTCCGACCCGATCCCCGCTGTGATCGCGAGTTTGAGCCGGGGAGCGGAGGCGATCCGCTCGGGGGTCAGATAAGCGGGCCAGAAGGGCTGTGAGATCACCACGTCCGCGTCGGGCAGCTCGCGGTCCAGGGTGGAGCCCGGCCCTTCCTTGTCGCTGGTGACGACATAGGTGTCGCCTCGGCCCTCCAGGAACCGGCGTAGTCCCAGTTCTCCCGAGATGCTGCCGAGGAGCTGTCCCGGGACGAAATCTATGGTGTGCGGGGTCGGCGTTGTCTGACCGCCCGGATATTCGGTGATGACCGGAATCTCGTCGCGGGCGTAATCGGGAGGATAACCACCCGCGGGGTCGGGATAGAGCACCGCAAGGATCTTCGCCATGGCCGTCCTCCATCGATGGGGCCGCCGCTCAGGCTGAAACGGTCGGCTACCGATGATCTTGAATTTTAGTCGCGTCCGCGTCGGCGCTGCAATCCCCACGGATGCGATGGAGGTGGGCCGGTGGACAAGGATGCGGATGGACAAGGACGCGGATATTCGATGAGGCCTCTGCGGCGGGAATTCGGGTGACGGTGTGTACCGATCCGTGTTCCGTGCGAAAGCTTTTGAAGCGGGCGGGCGAATCCGGGCCCGGGAGGGAATCTCGGGAGCATGGGGAAGGGCGTTTGCCGGCAAGGGTCGCTCGTGGGTTCGACGCCGTTGTCGTCGGGCAGGGCTCCGCGGGTGGCGGGGGGCCGGTCCGCTACGCCCGGGTCGGGTGTGGTGCGTAGCGGCCGAGGAACATGTCGACGCCACTGATGAGCAGGCGTTCGGTGAGGTCGTCGTCGATGCCGGTGCCGTACGCGCTGAAGACCAGGTGGGGGAAGGGCAGCAGCGAGTAGAGCTGGAGGACCGCGACGTCGATGTCCGGGATGTCGAGGCGTCCTTGTTCGGTGAGCTGTCTGAGTGTTTCCGAGACCGCGGGGTGGTGGCGGTCGGGGCCGGCCTGGTGCCATGCCTCGCCCAGTTCCGGGAAGCGGCGCAGCTCGCGGGCGACGAGGTTGCGCAGGGCGAGGACGTCCGGATTGTCGCGGGTGCCCTCGATCCAGGCCCGGCCTGTGGCGACGAAGGCTTCGCCGAGGTCGTCGGCGCCGATGATCCGGTCGATCGCCTCGGTGAGGGTGCCGCCGAGCGGGGCGTCCAGCGCGTCCTTGACGACGCCGATGAACAGGTCCGCCTTGGTGCCGAAGTGGTTGTAGACGGTCACCTTGGACACGCCCGCCGCGTCGGCGATGGCCTCGACGCTGACGTCGAACCCGTCCCGGAGAAACAGCTCGCGGGCCGCCTTCGCGATGGCTCGGCGTTTGGCTTCGGCCCGTGGTCCGGCGGGCGGCTGTTTGGCGGGTGGCACGGCGTTCTCGGGACTCATGGCAGGAGTGTACTCGCATCTGAACTGAACGGTTCAGTTCATATGAACTGTGCCGTACAGTTCATTTCTTGTGGTGGTGCGACGGGCCGTGTGCCCGGACCGGTCGCACTCCGCGGCCATCCGTTCGTCGAGCCCGGGGAGGGCCGATGCCGTCGGTGACCCGTTCGGCCATCGCACCGCGGCACGCCGGTGCGCCACTCTGCGAAGTTCCGTTCGCCCTCACCGTGCGGCCCAGGGCCCCCTCGGACGCCGTGCCCGTGCCGACGCGGACTGGCCTCGGGCGTTGTCAACACCTTCCATGAAGTGGGCGGTTCGATCGGCGTGGCCGTGATGTCGACGGTCGCCGCGGCCGGTATCGAGCACGGAGCGGTCGGCGGCTTCCCGGACGCCTTCACGCTCAGCGCGGTCGCGGCCGCGGCGACCGCGCTGGCCGCCCTGGCGCTCGTACCGCGCGGGAAGCCGCAGACGACCGGAGGGCCGCACGTCCACTGAGACCCCGGCGAGGGCGGCGGGCAGCGGAGGTTCGGAGCCGAACAAGCCGAACAAGCCGAACAAGCCGAACAAGCCGAACAAGCCGGACCCGGCGGGTGCGTCGGCCGGTTTCGTGGAGCAGATGAGTACGGTGGAAGCGGAGGCGCGCTACGCTCGGCGCTCCGAGCGGTGAGGAGGCGGAGCAGCGCATGATCACAGCCGCGGGGCTGGCCGGATACGCGGCCCTGGTGGGTGCCGTGGCGCCGCCCCTGCTGGCCAGGGCCCCGTGGGCGCACCGGGCGCCGGCTGCCGCGGTCCTGGCGTGGCAGGGCCTCATGGTCACCTTCGTCGTCGCCACCGCCCTCTCGGTGTACCACGTGGTGACGGCCGAACAGCACGTGCACGACGGGGTGATCGGGCTGCTCACCGCGTGTGGACTGCCCGCGGACGCCTCCTCGGCGGGCGACGCGCCGCCCACCTTCGACGACGCCCTGGCGATCGCGGCACCCGTCGTGGTCGTCCTGCTGCCGGCCGGATGGCTGGTCCGGTGCGCCTGGCGGGCGCGACGTGCCCGCAACCGGCAGCTGGACATGCTCACACTCGTCGGCGAACCCGCGCCCGAGCACGGCGCCACGATCGTCCACCACGGCATTCCCGCCGTGTACTGCCTGGGCGGACGCCGCGCCCGCGTGGTCGTCACCAGCGGTGCGCTGGACGTCCTCACCGAGGAACAACTACGCGCCGTACTGGACCACGAGCGCGCCCACATCGCCGGCAGGCACCACCTGTTGAAGATCCTGGTGGCAGCGTTCTCGCGCGCGTTCGGCGGTCTGCCGCTCGCCCGGCACGCCAAGGAGCAGACGAACCTGCTGCTGGAGATGATCGCGGACGACCGTGCCCTGCGGCATCACTCCAGGGCGGCGTTGGCGACGGCGATGTGCGAGGTCGCGGCGGGACGGGCGCCGGCGGCGGCCCTGGGGGCGGGTGGATCGGGAGTTCTCGTCCGGCTGCGGCGCGTCCTTGCGCCGCAGCCCCGGCCGCACCGCGTGGCCCGGCTGGGCATCGTGGTGGCCACGGTCGTGGCTCCGCTGCTGCCCCTGACGGTGGCGTGCGTGCCATGACTCCGACAAGGCCCGCGCCGTTTGCGACGGTTGTGCGTTTGGCGCGGCAGGAACGCCTGGCCGGGTCCCCACCGCCATTCTGAAGACGCCGACCGGCCCAAGCGCACGAACAACCAGGACCTCCGGCGCTCACTCGAGGTCTCGCAGGCGATCCTCTTGCGTGGTCGGCGGCGCCGGTCCGACGCCCGCGGTGTGGGCGTGCAGGCGGTAGATCGTCAGTCCTCCCGCGGCGACGTCGGTGCCGAACTCGCCGGTTTTCGGCGGCCTCGACGAGTTGCTCGGGCGGCTCTTCGGGGGGACAGGCGGGCCCCTGCTGCCGGGCTCGCGACACCTCACGCACGGCGATCACGGCCTCGTCCGGGACGGTGGCCGGATACGCGTACCCGCGCTGTGGCCTCCGGCTGATTCGCCCATATGCGCAGGAAAGCTGCCGGATCGTGACGATGTGCTTACCATCTGTCGCATGCCGCAGGAATCTGCCGGCTGCGCGAGGGTGCGCAGGCCGGCCCTCGCCCTCCTCGTGGGTCTGGTGCTGATGCTCCTGGCCCACGCTGTCGCGTGCGCCGCGGACCTGGATGACGGCTATCCGCACGCAACGACCGTGGCCGCGCCGGCGGTGCATCCGGAGGCCGGAGCGAACAGCCCGCGCTCCGCGTGGGCGGTGGCGGACTGTGCCTCGGACCACGGGGCGGACGAACACGACGGGCATTGCACCCTGTGCTGCGATCCGGCTGACCGGCCCGCCGGCCCGCGGGTGCCCGCGCAGACCCTGGTTCTGGCGCTCACGCTGCTCGCGCTGCTCTCCCTGCGGCACCGCGTGGTGGATCCCGTGCCGTCGGGCGGCCCGCCAGGGGGCGGCGACCCGGCAGCCGTGCCGCATTCCGCCGGCCCCCATCTGCTGAACCTGGTCTGCGTCAGCCGTACGTGACCGTGCCGCCCGGCGCGCACCGCCGGGCCCTCCGGCACACCCACCCGTACGGCGGACACGCGGCCCCAGCGCGAGCGGGGCCGCGAGAGGACCCCCACATGAGCACTGCCCTGCGCGACGTCACGTCGCACGACATCACCTCGTTCCTCGCGGCACACGAACTTCCCGAACCGGCCGGGGCGCCGCGACGCTCACCGGCCGGCATGGTCGGCAACACCCCCGTCCTGTGGATCGGCGAGCCCTTCAACCCGGCGGGCCGCGGCTTCTGGGCGAAACTGGAGGGCGCCAACCCCGGCGGCATCAAGGACCGCCCCGCGCTCCACATGGTGGCCGCGGCCCGCGAACGGGGTGGCCTCCGGCCAGGGGCGCCGATCGTCGAGTCCACCAGCGGCACCCTCGGCCTCGGCCTGGCCCTGGCCGGGATCACGTACGGCCATCCGGTCACCCTCGTCACCGATCCCGGCATGGAGCCGCTGATGGTGCACCAGCTGCGCGCGCTCGGAGCGCACGTCGACGTGGTCACCGAGCCGCGTCCCGTGGGCGGCTGGCAGGAGGCGCGCCGCGAGCGCGTGCGCGAGCTGCTCGCCCGTACCCCGTCGGCCTGGTGTCCCGACCAGTACAACAACCCCGACAACGTCGCCGCCTACGCCTCGCTGGCACTGGAACTCATCGTGCAGCTCGGACGGATCGACGTCCTGGTCGCGGCAGTCGGCACCGGCGGCCACTCGGCGGGCATCGCCCGCACCCTTCGCGGCTTCATCCCGGAACTCAGGCTCGTCGGCGTCGACTCGGTGAACTCCACCGTCTTCGGCCAGCCCGCCGGACCCCGTCTCATGCGCGGCCTGGGCAGCAGCATCCACCCCGGCAACGTCGACCACGCGGCCTTCGACGAGGTCCACTGGGTGGCCCCGGGCGAGGCGGTGTGGGCCTGCCGCCGACTGGCCCGCGGCCACTACGCCAGCGGCGGCTGGAGCGTGGGCGCCGTCGCACTCGTCGCGAACTGGCTGGCCCGGACCGAACCGGAGCGGACCCGGATCGCCGCGATCTTCCCCGACGGCGTGCACCGCTACTGGAACACCGTCTACAGCGACCGGTTCTGCCGCGCCCACGACCTCGTCCGCGGCCACCCCGCCGCCGAGCCGGACGAGATCGCGCACCCGGGTGAGCGCACGGTGGAGCGGTGGACCCGCTGCACCGACGTCACCGTGCCGGAAGGGGCGGCGCGATGAAGTCCCTTGCCGCGCAGTTCCGTTCGTTCAACGGATGCAGCAGGCTGCTGATGATCCAGCAGTTCACCATCAACTCCGCCTTCTACATGCTCATGCCCTACCTCGCCGTCCACCTCGCGGACGGCCTGGGCCTGGCCGCCTGGGCGGTCGGCCTGGTACTCGGGGTGCGCAACTTCGCCCAGCAGGGCATGTTCCTCGTCGGCGGCACGCTCGCCGACCGGCTCGGCTACAAGCCCGTGATCGTGACGGGGCTTGTACTGCGGACCGCCGGTTTCGGGCTGCTCGGCTTCGCCGGCTCACTGCCGGCCCTGGTCGCGGCGTCGGCGGCGACCGGGTTCGCGGGCGCTCTGTTCAATCCCGCCGTCCGTGCGTATCTGGCGCAGGAGGCGGGGGAGCGGCGCGTGGAGGCCTTCGCCGCCTTCAACGTCTTCTACCAGGCCGGGATGTTCGTGGGCCCGCTGGTCGGACTCGCCCTGCTGTCCGCGGACTTCCGGCTCGTCTGCTCCGTGGCCGCCCTGCTGTTCCTTGCCCTGACGGTGATTCAGCTGCGCATGCTGCCCGCCCACGGGGGCACATCGCGGGCCGACCGCGGCGGGGTGCCGGCCGACTGGCGCACGGTCGTCGCCAACCGCCCGTTCCTGCTCTTCGCCCTGGCCATGATCGGCTCGTACGTCCTGTCCTTCCAGGTCTACCTGGCACTGCCGTTGCAGGCGCACCGCATCGCCCCGGACCGGGGTGACGCGGTGACCACCGTCCTGTTCGCGGTCTCGGCCGCGGTCGCCGTGGCCGGTCAGCTGAAGATCACCGCATGGGCACGGGCGCGCTGGTCGTCCCGGCGCGCCATCGTCTACGGCATCACGCTCATGAGTACGGCCTTCCTCCCGCCGCTCGTCGACACCGGTACGGCTACCGGGACCTCCGGCCCGGCGGCCTGGGCCGTGGCACTGGCACCGCTGTTCGCGGCGGTGGTCCTGCTGGGCCTGGGCACAGCGTTGGTCTACCCGTTCGAGATGGACACCGTCGTCTCCCTGGCCGGCGGACGCCTCGTCGCCACCCACTACGGGCTGTACAACACCGTGGCCGGTCTGGGCATCACGCTGGGCAACCTGACCACCGGCGCCGTCTGGGACGCCGCCGACCGTCTGGGACGTCCGGAACTGACCTGGTGGGTGCTCGCGGCGACGGGCGCGTTCTGCGCCGGCTGCGTCGCACTGCTGGCGCGCTCGGGTCGCCTGGCGGCGTGTCCCGGACGGGAGCTCACGGCGGTGGCGTCGTGAAGGGGAACGGTAAAGGTCTCGCCATGTGCGTCTCCTGTGCCTGAACGGTCCGCCGTCCACGAACGTACTAAGGGCATCAGTAGATAACTCACGCGACAACAAGGGAGAACTCCGTGTCCCCGCACCGCATTGCCCTCGTCATGGCCTCGGGCGTCGCCTCGGCGTTGCTGCTCACCGCGTGCGGGTCGTCCGGTGACGACTCCGCGAACACCGGCGCGGCCGCACCGGTGGCCTCCGCATCCGCCGAGACCACGGCACCCGCCGACGGCGGCACGTCCACCGCGAGCAGCGGCACGGGCCATATGGTCAGCACGAACATGCTGATGTCCAAGACGATGTCCGGCATGGGGGCGGTGGTCACCGACGCCCAGGGCTTCACGCTCTACCGCTACGGCAAGGACCAGGTGAACATGTCGATGTGCACCGGTAGTTGTGCGGAGACCTGGATGCCGGTCATGGCCGACGGCACCCCTCAGGGGATGGGTGTGCAGGCCAAGGTCGGCGTCCTCACCCGCGACGACGGCATGAAGCAGGTCACCCTCGCCGGCTGGCCGCTGTACCGCTACATGGGCGACACCAAGGCCGGCGAGATGAACGGCCAGGGCAAGAACGGCACGTGGTTCGCCGTGACGCCGGCGGGCAAGAACACGGCCGCCTCGGGGTGACGGCTGCCGCGTGCCCTGCGGAGGCCGGTCATCGGCCGATGTTGTGTACGTGGCTCACTTAGTAGAACCATATACCCCCAGTAGGTATAGTGGGCGGGTCGTGTCAGACAGAACAGAGCGCGGAAAGCGATGGCGACAGTGACAGACGGGCAGGCCGGACCGCGAGGCGGTGCAGCGCGCTGCGCGCGGGCCGTGGTCGTCGCGCTGCTCGCCGCACTCGCTGTACTCGTCCACCACGACACGACGTCCGTGGTCACGCCCGCCCACTCCATGAGCGCGATGGCCGGCCTGGATCACACCTCCGCCGCCATGGCCCCGACGGCCGCCCCGGCCGCGCACGGCACGGTCCTCAAGGCCGTGGACACGGCGATGGACGATGACGGCGGCGCCTGCTCGGGGCCCGGCATGCAGCACTGCTCGGCCGGGGACGTAGGCATGGCGAAACTCCTGCCGCCGCCTGCCGCTGTCACCGCCTTTCGGTCGGATGCCTTCCGTTCCGTGTCCGCCCAGCGCGATCCGACCGGGACGTCCTACCGTGCGCCACCCGATCTCTCCGTCCTCTCCCGGCTGCTGATCTAGGCCGGATCCCGCGAGCCGCCGCCGCGTCCCCCTGGTACGTGAGCGGTGCTGCCCGCGCGCGGTCCGGCCGACGGCACATCGAGTAGAGGACTCCCCACGTGAACCACATGAACAGCATCAACCGCCGCTCCGTCCTGCTGGCCGGGCTCGGCGTCGCGGGCGCGGGCGCGCTCGCCGCCTGCAGCAGCGGCTCCGGCAGCTCCGCCCCCTCCCTGGTCAGCCCCGATGACGCGGCGGTCGCCGCCGCCGAGAAGAAGCGCAAGACCACTGGCAGGACGCAGCAGGTGACCCTGACCGCCGCGCGCGCCATGCTCGACCTCGGCGGCGGGGTCATGGCCGACAGCTGGGCCTTCAGCGGCCGGACCCCAGGCAAGGAACTGCGCCTGTCCGTGGGCGACACCCTTGCCGCCGAGCTGTCGAACCAGCTGCCGGACAGGACCACCACCTCCGTCCACTGGCACGGCATAGCCCTGCGTGCCGACATGGACGGGGTACCCCCGGCCACCCAGGCCGCCGTACGCGCCGGCCGCAACTTCACCTACCGCTTCGTCACCGACGCCCCCGGCACCTACTTCTTCCACCCGCACGTCGGCGTCCAGCTCGACCGGGGTCTCCACGCCCCGCTGATCGTGGAAGACCCCAGGGAACCGCTCCGGTACGACGACGAGTGGGTCGTCGTACTCGACGACTGGGTCGACGGAGTCGCCGGCACCCCCGACGAGGTCTACGCCGAGCTCAAGCAGGGCATGGGCGGCATGGACATGGACGGCATGGACGGCATGGACGGCATGGACGGCATGGACATGAGCGGCATGAGCAACATGAGTATGAACAGCGGGAGTTCGGACGCGAGCGCCTCGCCGTCCGGCTCCGGCGGCATGTCGATGAAGTTCACGCTCATGGGGGCACGGAGCAAGCTGCTCGGTGGCGACGCGGGCGACGTGAAGTACCCGTACCACCTGGTCAACGGACGAGTCCCGGCGGACCCGGACGTGTACACCGGCAAGCCGGGCAAGCGGGTGCGGCTGCGCATCATCAACGCGGGCGGGGACACGGCCTACCGGGTGGCGCTCGGCGGGCACAAGCTGACCATCACCCACACCGACGGATACCCCGTTCAGCACCAGCAGGTCGACGCCCTGCTCGTCGGCATGGGGGAGCGGTACGACGTCCTGGTCACCCTCGCGGACGGTGTCTTCCCGCTGGTCGCCCTCGCCGAGGGCAAGGATGCCAACGGTATGGCGCTGGTCCGAACCGGTTCCGGCAGCGCCCCGATGCCGACCGTCCGCCCGGAGGAACTCGACGGCATGATCATGACCGCCTCCCGGCTGAAGGCGGCGGACGACGTCCGGCCGACGACGAAGAAGGCCGACCGGGTGCACCGTATCGAACTGACCGGAGGCATGGGCAAGTACAACTGGGGCATCAACGGCAAGCGGTTCGACATGAGCGACCCGACCGCGAACCCCATCCTGGTCAGGCAGGGCGAGCGGGTCCGCCTGGACTTCGTGAACAAGACGACGATGTGGCATCCGATGCACCTGCACGGCCACACCTACCAGCTCGGCACCGACGGCCCGCGCAAGGACACCACCATCGTGCTGCCGAAGAAGACGGTGTCCGTCCACTTCGACGCCGACAACCCGGGCCAGTGGATGCTGCACTGCCACAACGCCTACCACGGCGAGGCGGGGATGATGGCGCTGGTGGCCTACCAGGCCTGACGAACATCGGGCGTTCGCGCATGGCGATCCCGACCCCGCCCCGGGTCGGCAGGTCCCCGCTCCCGGCGGCGCCGCAGGATCGGTCGGCATGCCCTGCGTCGACGCCGGGGGAGGAACTCCGGGCCTCCGCGGACCTGCGTCGCCCGGTGGATCTCGTCCTGCTCGACCCACCGGGTGATCCCGCCGGCGACGACGACTCTCCGGCGGGCTCACAGCGGTACGGCCGTCCGCGGGGCCAACTCATGCCGAGCGGTTCGCGCACGCCCACGTGGCGGTCGATCTCCGGGCAGCGCCGGTCACGTGTCGGCGCGTTTTCCCGCGTTGCGCAGGGCCTTGCGGAGCGCGGTGATCTCGGCGGAGGACATCTGGTCCACGAAGTGGGTCAGCGCCACCGGGCGGTCCTCGCTGGCGCTCAGGGCGTCCTCCATGAGGGCGGCCGCGTACTCCTCCCGGGTGCGGACCGGTTCGTACAGCCAGGCCCGGCCGTCCTTCTGCTCGCGCACCAGCCAGCCCTTGCTGTGGAGGATGTTGGCCACGGTCATCACGGTGGTGTAGGCGACGGGCCGGGTCCGGTTGATGTCGTCGACGATCTCGCGCACGGTCGCCGAGCGCCTCCACCTCCACAGACGGTCCATGATCTCCGCCTCCAGATCACCCAGCCGTCGCATGCCCTGCGTCTCCTTCTGCGCCGCGGTAACAGGAGTCATCGTAAAGGCTGCGGTACGACCGGTGGGTTGGCCCGAATGCGGACGAGCCCGACGCGGCGGACGCGAGCCCGTCGACGGGTGACGCACGGTCGTCGGCCGTCGCCCCGGGACGGCCGGCGCCTGGAATACCGCGCACGTCAAGAACACCTCTTCACCAGTACGACTTCGCGCCGAACCGGGAGGACGGACCCCGCTGCGGCCTGACTTGTCCATCCGGGACGCGTTCGGGACGCAGGTTGGACACAAGGATCGGAAGAGACTGACAAGGGCCGAGAGGGACTGAGGCGTCAAACCTAGTCTGAGCTGGGAAAACGGCCAATATGAGCACTGATCGACAAGGGCCGCCGAGATCCTCGAAGGACTCGTGATCCGTCGGCCGTGGGTTCGAGTCCCCCCCGCCCCACCAGTGCGGGTCTGTGACCTGTGGAAGCGTCTTTTTGGACGTTGGGACGTCAACTGCGCCTGGGGCCTGCGCGTAGGCCCCGGTGCGGTCACGGCACACGACCTGGACGCCCGGTGCGGCGGCCGTGCGATCCGCACCCGCCGGGCGGTCGGTGGCACATCTCATGATCCTGATGCGCGGGCAGAGCGCCTTCGTCTCCCTGCCCGACGGCCGAGCCCCCGCGACCGGGCGACGACGTCCGCACCGCGCCCGCGGAGATCCTCACTCCTGGGCTCTGACCACGACTAGGCCTATGAACTGGCGGAAACGACCGCTCGGGAGGCCTGTTCTGCTGGGCCGTCCCGAGGTCGGTGGCCACGAGGACAGGGCCGTCGACGGGTGCCCAGTCCCCACGGGCGTGTGACAGTCGGCGGTTTTGGCGAGTGTGCATAGACGGATCATCTGCGTTCTCCGGAGGGAACCGGGCATGACGACGGTGCGGAGCTACGTGATGCCGTGCCACTCCCGGCGTGCCGTGACCAGCGAACGCCATCGTGCCCGCGTGCTTGTCTCCCATCGAGCCAGAGCGGTGGGTCGGGGCGGCCGGAGGCGAGCGGTAGGCCAGCCATGAAGGACACGAGATCGATGTAGTACGCGTAGTCGCCGCCATGGGTCAGCACTTGGAGTCGCGCGAGGACGTCTTCCACCTGACCGGGATTGCCGCACACCGCGTGGTGGAAGCCGAGGGCGAGTTCGAGGGAGGTCTGAGCTGCCCTGATGCCGGCGTTATGGATCTGCGTGCGGAGCCGCTGGGCATGGTTCTCGACGTCCGTGTCGCGCGTTCCGGCGACACGGACAAGTACAGCGATCTGAGCGGTAAGGGTGGTGGCGCGTTCGTCGTGTCCGGTCAGAAGCCGTCGCGCGAGGTCGAGTTCGTCGTCGGCGACGCCAGGGTCGGTGAATGCCGGCGCCCAGGCTCGGTGGGCTGGGGCGATAGCGCGTTCGCCGACGTAACCGAAGTGCTCGGCTTCGGCGCGATGGGCTTCGTACGCGGCGGCCGCGCGCGGCACCGCGGGCACCGGCTGCAAGTCCGCGAGCGGCACTGCCTGGGGCTACCGGCAGGACGGCCAGTCCTCGGCCGGCCCCATCGCCGAGGCACCGGACTCCGCCGCGGACGCCACCGCGCCCGACAGCGACATGGCGGCCTCGCTGACCGCCGCCGCACCCGCCGCCGGCACGGTCTCCACCGACACCACCGGCTACTGGCAGTCCTTCACCTTCGACGCGATCGGCAACCGGGCGAGCCTCACCGAGCACGACCCCGCCGACACCGCCAAGGACGTCAAGAGCGTCTACGGCTACGGCACCCAGGGCACCGGCGGCACGCTCGCGCAGCCGCACACCCTGACCAGGGTCACCCCGGCCACGGGCACCGCGTCCAGCTACACCTACACCGCGGTCGGCAACGCCGAGACCCGGACTCTGCCCGGCGGCACCCAGAGCCTCCTGTGGAGCGCCGAGGACAAGGTCACCGAGGTCAAGGGCTTCGGCGACGGCGCCGGAGCGGTCGTCGGCCTGTCCGGCAAGTGCCTGGACGACGCCAACGCCTCCACCGCCGACGGCAACCCCGTCCAGCTCTACCGGTGCAACAACTCCCGCGCCCAGCAGTGGCGGACGACCGGCGACACCCTGCGGATCTTCGGCAAGTGCGCGAGCGCCTCCGGCACCGCGAACGGCACCAAGATCCTGCTGGCCGCCTGCGACGGCGGCAGCGCGCAGAAGTTCACCGTCCGCACCTCCGACAAGAGCCTCTACAACCCCGCCTCCGGCAAGTGCGTCGACGTGCCCAGCTCCAACGACGCGGACGGTACCGACCTGCAGCTCTACACCTGCAACGGCAGCACCGCCCAGCAGTGGACGCCGGCCGACCGCACGACGTACGTGTACGACGCCGCCGGCAACCGGCTGCTGGAGCACACCGCCGCGGGCAGCGTGCTCTACCTCGGCGAGACCGAGGTGAGCGCGGACAGCAAGGGCAACATCGTCGCCGCCTCGCGCGGTTACTCCCACTCCGGGGCGCCCACCGTGGTCCGCTCCACCAAGTACGGCAGCACCACCGGTCACCGGCTGAGCATCCTGCTCACCGACCAGCTCGGCACCGCCACCACCACGGTGGACGAGTCCAGTGGACAGCCCGTCACCCGCCGCTTCTCGAAGCCCTTCGGCGAGACGCGCGGCAGCCAGCCGTCCAGCTGGCCCGACCGGCGCTCCTACCTGCGCACCGGAATCGAGGACACGGCCACCGGCCTGACCCACCTCGGCGCCCGCGAGTACGACCAGTCCACCGGCCGCTTCCTCTCCGCCGACCCGCTCATCGACCCGTCCGACCCGCTGCAGATCAACGGCTACTCCTACGCCGACAACAACCCGGTCACCAAGAGCGACCCGGACGGCCTGCAGGCCGTCGAGTGCTGGGAGGGCACGGCGGTGTGCCGCAACGGAGTGCCCGTCGCGGCAGACCCCCCGGAGGAGATCAAACCGGCTCACGCGCTCACCCAGCGCACGGTCAGCGGCCGCCAGGTCATCTACGACGACAGCGGCGTCCCGCACACACTGGGCGGGCAGTCGAAGATCGCCTCGGAGAAGGTCGCGTTCGACTACATGAACGCGGACCTGCGCAACGGCGGCAAGTACTACGACGGCTCCAAGAACGGCAGCGGCTCCCGGTACCTGTGGCAGGACGACAAGGGCGTGATACCCAGGAAGGGGTTGATGCACGGCCCCAACGGCGACCATGTCGCGGCCGGTACCACGGCGGACTACATCAAGGTCACGTGGAAGAACGGCAAGATCGTGGCCGTCGACACCTGGGACGCCAACGAGAGCAACGCCAAGGTGTTCAACGCCGACGACGTCGCCAAGACGGTTTCCAACAAGATGAACACCACCAGCACCGGCAAGGGGCAGACCCAGAACGTCGTCTACGTCGCCAAGAGCCAGGCCGAGGCGGAGGCGATCCGGGACAGGTTCATCGGCAACAAGCACGTGCGCGTGATCTGGCCGGACGGTGCTTTCGACACGCAACGCGTGCAGCCGCTGGTGCGCAAGGTCAACGGCGGGACCGTCCGGATCACCCCCGGCGAGGTCACCGAGAAGGCTCCCAGCATGCCCGATGCGCCGTCCGAGCCCAGGACGGGCGGGGCGGGAAGCCGGGTGGGCAAGCTCATGGGCGGTCTCGGGGTGATCGGTGACCTCTACATGATCTGGGACGCCACCCGGTCGTGGCAGCGGGGCTGTGACGGATGGCTCGTGTCCTGTGACCCGCCGCCGATGATGTGACCATGAGCGTCGGGAACAGACCGAGGAAAGGGCTATGGCGAAAGAGCGAGTGACGGTGTGCGTCCCCCCGGGCGACCCGGGGGACGTCGTCCGGGCCATCACCGCGGCGATGGCGCCGTACGACTACAACCGTGACGCCGGCGTCGGCGATCCGGACGGCGAGACCTGGTGGGACTACTGGCAGGTCGACGGCGGGGGCTGCGAGTTCCTGGTCGTCCCGGGGCACGAGGACGACCCGCGCCTCCTCCGGGGTGCCAAGACCCTGTCCGGAGAGCCGCGCAACGTGCCGCCGGCACTGTGCGACGGCGGCCCGCGAGCGCTGCTGGATCTCGAAACGCCGCGGGCCCGGGCGGCCGCCCGGGCCCGCAGGGCCTTCGGGGCATGGCAGGAGTTCGCCGCCGCCTACCCGCCCGGCCGCGCCTTCGGGGACTTCCGGGCCCGGCACCTGGCCGACCCCGGGAGCTATTCACCGATGCAGGCCGTGGAGGACTACCGCGCTCAGCCGGTCATCGCGGCGTTCCTGGACAACCCGGAACTGGAGGAGATCGTGGGCGGCGACCCGATCGCCCGCCTGAGCGGCGACCTCGACGCCCTGGTACGCCACGCCATGGACTCCGCCCTGCCCTCCCACGCCCTGCTGACCCTGGACGGACGCTGGCTGGACATCGCCAACGCCGAGCGGCGCCACTATTTCAACGACTACCTGGACGCGCTTCCGGCCGACGCCTACGCCGTCCGCGTGCTGTACCACGGCTGAGGTCCGCGCCCGCCTCGATGCCTCCGAAGGAAGCTCTTGTCTCGTTGCCGGGCAGTAGCTCGTTGCACGGACGTCCTGCCCTGCCAGAACGGCTGTTGAGGCTCCAGTCCAGCGACTCGGACCGGAGCCTCATCCTCAGGGGCCGAACAGGGGCCACAAGGGCAGGCGCGGACAGACAAAGACCGTGCGGGGCTGACCGCGATCAACGCGTCTGACCTGGGAATACTTCACGGATCGACGTTGATCGGCAAAGCCCGCCAAGATCCTCGAAGGACTCGTGATCCGTCGGCCGTGGGTTCTGGGCTTCGGGCCAACGGGCTGAATCCGTTACTCATGAGTTCGACGCCGCTGCCGTCGGCTCTCATTCCAATCGCTCCCACCCATGCGGACGTTGTGGTCCGGCGCCGGCGCCGGTCTTCGGAACTGCCCGGTCGCGGATGCGGGCCGGCCTGGGGCTGAGCCCCGCGGGACCTGCTGGGAAACCCCCTCCTGGAGACGGGCCGGCAGTCGGTGATCGCGCGGGCTGTGCGAGGGCCCCGGTGCCTGTCGGTGCCGGGTCGGAGCCCAGGGGGCCGACATCCCGTGGCCAAGAGTTCGTAACGAGCCATTGACATGAGCCCCGGCCGTGGGCACCCTCATGGGAACGCGGTTGGCTAAACGATTTACCAACCCGGTATCCACTACTTTGGGCAGGGGCAATGGCGCGCCGGATCGGGATCAAGGACGTGGCCGCGGCGGCAGGTGTGTCGACCGCGACCGTGTCGCACATCCTGAACGGCGTCGAGGGCAAGCGGGCCAGCGCGGAGACCCGGCAGCGGGTGCTCCAGGTCGCCGAGGAACTCGGCTACGCGCCGAACGGACTCGCCCGGGGACTGCGCACCCAGCGCTCGCAGACCATCGCCCTCATCAGCGACGAGATCGCCACCACCCCGCACGCCGGCCGGATGATCCTCGGCGCCCAGGAGGCCGCCGCGGCCGAGGGCCTGGTGCTGCTGCTGGTCAACACGAGCGGCGACGCCGAACTGGAGCGCACGAGCATCGAGATGCTGCTCCAGCGCCAGGTGGACGGCGTCCTGTACGCGGCCATGTACCACCGCGTCGTGGAACTCCCGGAGAGCCTGCGCTCGACGCCCACCGTGCTGCTCGACGCCCGCTCCGCCGACCCCGCCGTCCCCTCCGTGGTGCCCGACGAGGTCCAGGGCGGGTACGCGGCGGTGCGCGAACTGCTCGACCACGGGCACCGCAGGATCGGCGTGACCGTGCAGCCCGTCGACCTCCCCGCCCGGCAGGGCCGCCTGGAGGGCTACCGCAGGGCGCTCGCCGAGGCCGGGGTGGCGTACGACCCGTCACTGGTCGCCGACGAGACCGCGGTCCCCTTCAACACGGTCGGCGGTGACGTGGACGCCGGCTACCGGGCCGCCCGCCGGCTGCTGACCGCGGAGCACCGCCCGACGGCGCTGTTCTGCTTCAACGACCGGATGGCCGCGGGTGCTTACCGGGCCGCCGCCGAGCTGGGACTCTCCATCCCCGGCGACCTGTCCGTCATCGGGTTCGACAACCAGGAACTGGTCTGCGAGTCCGTCCACCCGCAGCTGAGCACGGTTCGGCTGCCGCACTACGAGATGGGGGCACGGGCCGTGGCCCAGTTGCTCGCACTCACCAGGACACCGGGCCGGCCACCGGGCCCGGACACCCAGGAGAAGCTGCTTTGCCCGCTGGTGGCGCGGGCATCGGTCGCTTCGCCGCCCCGACTCTGACCCCGGGACGGCGAAGCAGTTCACACCATGACAGGCGACCGTTGCGACCGGTCGTCATCCCTGTCAGTTCTTCGAACAAAGTGAGGGTACACATATGTCCGCCGACACGTTCAGCGAGCCGTGGCACCGGCGCAGCCGGCTGAATCCCCTACGGCCGCCGGTGCGCGCATAGGCGTGGCCGGGCCGGTCCGCGCGCGTCCGTCGCGCTCCTCCACCACCCCGGCCGCCCCGCCGCGAGGGTGCTGAGCCGCCCGCTCCTCGCCGGCACTCCGCCCTGCCTTCCGCGCGCCCCGCCACCGCCGCCCTGCCGCCGCGGCCCGCGAACCGTGCCGGTGGAAGGCGTCTTCATCACGTCCCACGAGGGGATCGTGACGACCGGCCCCGTCCGGTGGACGTCCGTCCCCTCCTGCTCCCCGCACATACCGAAAGGCACGTGTGTGTCCACCGCGCCCTGCGATCCGTACCGGCCCGTCGCGCATCTGCGCCCGCCCCGGAACTGGATCAACGACCCCAACGGGCTGGTCTTCCACGACGGCCACTACCACGTCTTCTACCAGTACAACCCGTACGGTTCGACCCACGCGAACATGCACTGGGGCCACTTCCGCAGCCCCGACCTGCTGAGCTGGGAGCAGCTGCCGATCGCCCTGTCCCCGGCCCCGGGCGGCGTGGACGCCGACGGCTGCTTCTCGGGCAACGCCGTCTCCGACGGGGACCGGCTGGTCGCCTTCTACTCCGCGCACCGCGAGGACCGTTCGCCCCAGCACCAGCCGGTCACCTCCGCCACCTCCCTCGACGGCGGCCGGACCTTCGGCCCGCGGGGTGAGCTGGTCATCCCCGAATGGCCCCACGAGTGCACCATGTACCGCGACCCGTACGTCTGGCGGGACGGCGACCGCTGGCGGATGCTGGTCGGCGCCGCCCTCGCGGACGGCCGCGGCGCGGCCCTGCTCTACGAGTCGCCCGACCTGGAGGACTGGACGTACCTGGGCCCCTTCGACGCCCGCGAGCAGCAGCCGGTCGGCACCGGCACCGGACTGCACACCGGCGAGGGCTGGGAGTGTCCCCAGTACCTGCCCGCGCAGGCCGGACGGCCCGGCGCCCTCGTCTTCAGCGCGTGGAACCACCACGACGGCGTACGGTGCGTCGCGGCCCTGGTCGGCGCGGAACACGGCACCACCCTCGACGCCGGCCCGGCGGTCCTCGTGGACCACGGCCCGGACTGCTACGCACCCGCGCTGCTGCGCGCACCGGGAGACCGGTGGCTGTTGTGGGGCTGGTCCGAGGAGGCCCGGGAGCAGTCCTGGGCGGTCGCGGACGGCTGGTCCGGCGTGCTGACCGTGCCCCGCGAGATCGCGGTCGGCGACGACGGCACGCTGCGGCAGGAGCCCGCCGCCGAACTGCTCGCCCTGCGGGGTGAGCACGTCGTCCGTGCCGAGGGCACGACCGACGGACCGGAGCCCGTGGAGCTGGGCGGTGTGGGCCGTGCCTTCGATCTGACGGCCCGCCTGGAGACGACCGGCACGGCCGGCCTGCGGCTGCTCACCGGCACGGACGAGGCGGATGGCTCCGAGTATCTCGACATCCGCCTCGACGCCACCACCGGCGAACTGGTCGTCGACCGCGACCACGCCTCGCTGGACGCCCGGGCCCGCGGCGGCGCTCACCGGATGCCCTGCCCGGCCGGTCGGCCGGTCGAGCTGCGCCTGGTCGTCGACCACTCCCTCGCCGAGCTCTTCCTGACCACCACCGGCCAGGTGCTCACCCTGCGCTTCTACCCGACCGGGGACGCCCCCTGGCGACTGCAGGCCCGCCCCGCGCCGGACGCGCGCCTGGGGTACGCGGTCGACGCCTGGGAGCTGCTCCCGCTCGTGGTCAAGGAGCCGAGCGCCGAGACCGAACCGCAGCAGGGGCAGCGCACATGACCGACCCGTCGGCCATGTCGCCGTACCCCACCTGCCGATCCCACAGACCCCCCATGCACCTCCGCACCACCCGCCCTCGCCCGCACCGCACTCCGGAGGCACACCGCTCATGAACACCGGCAGCAGAAGGTCCCGCCGTACGGCCCTGACCGCCCTGACCCTCGTCCTTCCCCTGACCGCGGTGGCCGCCTGCGGTGGCGGCAGCGGTACCGGCACGTCCGCAGAGCAGGGCAGCGGTACGGGCACCATCACCGTCTGGGCCCACCAGGGCCAGGCCAGCGAGGCCGCCGCGCTGCAGAGCGCGGTGAAGACCTTCAACTCCTCGCAAGCGAAGGTCAAGGTCAAGCTGACGCTGATCCCCGACGCCGACTACACCAAGACCATCACCGCGACCGACGCCTCCAAGCTGCCGGACGTGATGGAGTTCGACGGCCCGACGATGGCGAACTTCGTCTACAACAAGAAGCTCGCCGCGATCGACACCTACGTCTCCGCCAAGACCCTGTCCAACGCCACCGACGCCATCAAGGCGGAGGGCCGGATCGGCGGCAAGCAGTACGGGCTCGGGATGTACGACTCCGGGCTCGGCGTCTACGCCGACAAGAAGCTGCTGGATGCGGCGGGCGTCAAGTACCCCACCGGTCTCTCCGACGACTGGACCGCGGCCGAGTTCACCGCCGCCGTGCAGAAGCTCGCCGCCAAGGACTCCGACGGCAAGAGCCTGGACCTCCAGGAGAACAACGGCTTCGCGAGCGAGTGGGGCACCTACGCCTTCGCGCCCGTGGTCTGGTCGGCCGGCGGCTCCCTGCTGAAGGACGGCAAGGCGGCGGGCGCCCTCGACACCTCCGCCGTGGCCTCGGCGCTGAAGACCTTCCAGTCCTGGAAGAAGTACACCGACCCCAACACCGACGGGAACGCCTTCGCCAAGGGCCGGGTCGCGCTCAGCTGGGGCGGTCACTGGAACTACCCGGCGTACAGCAAGGCGCTCGGCAAGGACCTGGTCGTGCTGCCGCTGCCGGACTTCGGCAACGGCGCCAAGACCGGCCAGGGCTCCTGGGAGTGGGGCATCGGCGCCGACACCAAGAACGGCAAGGCCGCCGGCGCCTTCCTCGACTCCCTCCTGAACGACACCAACGTCACCGCGATGACCACGGCCAACGGCGCCCCGGCCGGCACCAAGTCCGCGCTGGCCGCGAGCACGCTGTACAAGAAGGGCGGCCCGCTCCAGCTCTTCGCCGACCAGCTCGCCAAGCCCTGCGGTGCCAGCGACATCACCAAGTCCTGCGTCGCGGTGACCCGCCCGATCACCGCCGGATACCCGACGGTCACCGCCAAGTTCAGCCAGGCGCTGAGCGACGTCTACGGCGGCGCCGACCCGAAGACCGCCCTGGCCAAGGCCGCCCGCGCCATCGACCAGGACTTCTCGGACAACGACGGCTACCCGCTGTCGTAGCCATCCAGCAGCCGGGCGGTACGGACGCGCCCTGACAGCGTCCGTCCCGCCCCCCCCGGGAGAGGGCACCAACCCCGACCAACCGGCACCCCCCACCCCCCACCCCCCCCCCCCGGGCCCCGCCCCCCC